>JAICYJ010000052.1 GCA_025934255.1 Thermoleophilia bacterium
AACCTGGTGGGCGCGGGTGCGGCCGAGGGCGCGATCGACGCGGCCTCGATCCTGAAGCCGGCGCTGGCCCGTGGCGAGCTGCAGACGATCGGCGCCACGACCCTCGACGAGTACCGCAAGTACCTGGAGCGCGACTCCGCGCTGGAGCGCCGCTTCCAGCAGATCAAGGTCGAGGAGCCGACCATCGACGACACCGTGCAGATCCTGCGCGGGCTGCGCGACCGCTACGAGGCCCATCACCGCGTCCGCATCACGGACGAGGCGCTGCAGGCTGCGGCGGAGCTGTCCGACCGCTACATCCAGGAGCGGCAGCTGCCCGACAAGGCCATCGACCTGATCGACGAGGCCGCGTCGCGGATGCGCATCAAGCTGATGACCGCCCCTCCGGTGCACAAGGAGCTCGACGAGGAGATCGAGACCGTGCGCAAGGAGAAGGAGGCCGCGATCGAGTCGCAGGAGTTCGAGAAGGCCGCGAACCTGCGTGACTCCGAGCGCAAGCTGACGCTCAAGAAGCGCGAGATGGAGGACAACTGGAAGTCGTCCGGTGAGGCCGACCAGGCTCAGATCGCCGAGGAGGAGATCGCCGACATCGTCTCGATGTGGACGGGCATCCCGGTGTTCAAGCTGACCGAGGCCGAGTCGCAGCGACTGATCCGGATGGAGGAGGAGCTGCACAAGCGCGTGATCGGCCAGGACGTGGCGATCGAGGCCGTGTCCAAGGCGATCCGGCGTGCCCGCGCGGGCATCAAGGATCCCAAGCGGCCGACCGGCTCGTTCATCTTCCTGGGCCCCTCGGGCGTGGGCAAGACCGAGCTGGCGCGCACGCTGGCCGAGTTCCTGTTCGGCGACGAGGACGCGATGATCCAGGTCGACATGTCGGAGTACATGGAGAAGCACGCCGTGTCCCGGCTGGTCGGCTCGCCTCCCGGCTATGTCGGCTACGACGAGGGCGGCCAGCTGACCGAGGCCGTGCGCCGCAAGCCGTACTCGGTGGTGCTGCTGGACGAGATCGAGAAGGCGCATCCCGACGTGTTCAACATCCTCCTGCAGATGCTGGAGGAGGGACGCCTGACCGATGCCCAGGGCCGGCACGTGGACTTCAAGAACACGATCGTGATCATGACCTCGAACATCGGGGCCGCATCGATCGCGAAGAACACCACGCTCGGCTTCAGCGTCGGCGAGGACGAGATGGGCGTCTCCCATGACGACATGAAGAACCGGATCATGGGCGAGCTGAAGAAGGTGTTCCGCCCCGAGCTGCTGAACCGCATCGACGAGGTGATCGTCTTCCACAAGCTGTCCAAGGACGAGATCAAGATGATCGTCGACCAGCTGATGAAGCGGCTGCGCGAGCAGATGAAGGTGCACGAGGTCTCGATCGAGCTGACCGAGGCGGCCAAGGAGATGATGGTCGAGAAGGGCTACGACCCGACCATGGGCGCGCGCCCGCTGCGGCGAGCGATCCAGCGCTTCATCGAGGATCCGCTGGCCGACTTCGTCCTGGCCCGAAACCTGAAGCCTGGCTCGACCGTGCTGGTCGACCACGTGGAGGGCGACGAGGAGGTCTCGCTGCAGCTGATCGATCCGGTCGACGTGCCGGACGCTCCGCCGGAGGATCTGGTGGCGGCCGAGGTGCCGTCCTCGGATGATGGCGAGGGCGAGCCGCACGACGAGGCTCCGGCTGACGAGTAGCCGGGCACTCGCGATCGAAGTACGACCATGGGGGGCGCCGAGGGTGGCGCCCCCCTCGTCGTTTAGGATGGCCGAGATGACCGACCGAGCCGCTCCGTGACCGAGGTCGCCGGCCGCATCCGGAGGCAGCTCGATCAGCTCTCGCCGAACGACCTGCGGATCGCCCATCGGCTGCTCGACCACCCGGCGGAGGCGCCTTTCGAGACGGCCGAATCGCTGGCCGCCGCGAGCGGGGTCAGCAAGGCCGCCGTGGTGCGGTTCTCGGTGCGGGTCGGGTTCGGCGGATTCGCGGAGCTGCACGACGCGCTGCGGGCGGAGGCTGTGGCGAGGCTGTCGCTGCCGCCGCAAGAGGACGGCTCGGGCGATGTCGTGGACGCGGTGGCGGCCCGCGCCGGGTCTGACCTGACGGCGATGCGGACCGGCGTCGACCGTGCCCAGTTCCACGCGGCGGTGGCCCTGCTTGGGAAGGGCACCGGTAAGATCGGCATCTTCGGGCACCGCAAGTCGGCGGCCCTGGCCGAGTACGCCTACTACCTGCTGAACCCGCTGCTCTCCAACACCTGGCCGATCGCCGCGGGCGAGCCGGGCATCGCCGATCAGCTGATCGACCTGGAGCCGCGCGACCGTCTGATCGCCTTCACGTTCCGCCGCTACGCACGCATCACCGCGCAGGTGGTGCAGAGCTTCCACGAGGCGGGCGCGCCGGTGGTGCTGATCACGGACGACCAGCTGGCCCCGGCCGCCGACCTGGCGACGCACCTGCTGGTATGCGCGCCGGCCGAGGCCGGCGAGTTCGACACGGCCGCACCCGGCGTGGTATTGATCGAGGCGCTGGCGGCCGCGATCGCCGCGCGGTCCCGCGGCGGCGACAAGCGCCGCGACCTGGCGGAGCGGCTCTGGAAGCAGTTCGGCACGTATTGAACGTGGACTGGCCTCACGGAGATGCATGTTGGCACGTGTCCGCGAGCGTGAACCGTGCGTCGATCGAACAGCACGGTCTCGACTGGGCCTGGATGGGGGACGTGGGTGGGATCGCTCTCGGGCCGGGCGCGCCGCCCGGCTGGGTCCACCGGCCGGAAGCCGATGCCGTGTTCCTCTGTGGCTCGCTTGAGGAGGCCGAGGCGTTCGCCCAGTTCGGACAGCATCCTCTGGTCGACATATGGCAGGTCGACGTTCGCGGCCTGGAACTCGAGGACGCGCCGGACGGGTGGTTGTGGGTCCGCCAGCCCATCGAACGGTCGGGCCTTAGCCTGCTCCGCTCGGACATCGAATCTCCGCCCTGAAGTCGCAGGGCCCACCTAACCGCTCCGTAACAAATGGTTCACAAGTTGCAGTGAGCCGAGTCATATGATTCACTACCGTCTTGAAGACGGACCGCAGGGATCAGCCGGAACACGACGCCTGCGCGCTGGCCGCTGTGGTGGCGCGCGACGGGCGCGCGTCGGCCTGGCCGCTGCGCCACGCGCTGCGAGCGCTGGAGGCGATGGCCCATCGCGCGGGCAGCGTCGGCGAGGAGGGCGACGGCTGCGGTGTGCAGGTCGACATCCCGCGGCGGCTGTGGGCCGATCGCCTGCGCTCGCACCTGCCCTTCTCGCCCGGCTTCGCCATCGCGCATCTGGCCGCCGACGATCCAGAGCCGGCGCTGCGCGCCCTCGGCGTCGAGCTGGTGGCCCTGGTCGAGCAGGACGTCGATCGCGCCGCCGTCGGACCGGGCGGCCGCGACGGCACGCCGCCGCTGTGGCAGGCGGCGCTGCGGGTGCCGGAGGGCATGTCGCTGATGCGGCACTGGATGGCGCTCGAGCAGGAGGGCGTGCACGTTGCCTCCCTGTCGCGCTCGTCGTGCGTCTACAAGGTGCTCGGCGACCCTTCGCGGCTGCTGCCGTTCGCCGCCGACCTCGAGCATCCCCTGTTCGCGACGCGAGTCGCGATCGCCCACAGCCGTTACTCGACCAACACGCTGCCCGCCTTCGAGCGCGTGCAGCCGTTCGGGCGCCTCGCCCACAACGGCGAGATCAACACCATCCGGCGGCTGCGGCTGGAGCTGCCCGGCCTGGGGGCGCAGCCGCTGCGCGGAGCCAGCGACACCCAGGACCTGGATCTGCTGGTGGGCGTGCTGCTCGACCGCGGGCTGCCGCTCCACGAGGTGCTGGCGATGCTGCTGCCACCGGTGCAGCCGCGCGGCCCGCTCGACCGCTACCACCGCGCCGTGTGCGGGCCGCTGGCGCAGGGCCCGGCCGCGCTGATCGGCCGCAGCGGGGAGCTGGTGGTGGGCGCCGTCGACAGGCTGGGGTTGCGACCGTTGTGGCAGCTGCGGACGCCCGGCGAGCTGTGGCTGTCGTCCGAGCCGGGCGTGCTGGACATCGGCGAGCTCGACGACGACCCGGTGCCCGTGGCCGCGGGCCAGCGGGTGCTGATCGATCTGCGCCGGCCGCGGGGCTTCCGGTCCCCCTCCCGATCGAGCCCCCTGGCCGGCGTGGCGCTGGCGTCCCGGTTCACGCGGCCGCGGGTGCCGCTGCGCGTGGTCGACACGGTCGACGCGGCCGCGCACGGGTTCACGCGCGACGACCTGGCGATGCTGGAGGCGATGGCCGACACCGGCGAGGAGCCGATCGGGTCGCTCGGGTACGACGGCCCGCTGGCCGCGCTGGACGGGGCGCCGACCGTGTCCGACCACTTCAAGCAGGAGGTAGCGGTCGTCACCAACCCGGCTATCGACCGCGACCGCGAGCGCGAGCAGTTCTCGCTGCGCGTCCTTGCCGGGCGACGCCCGCAGCCCGGACGGCCGGCCTGCATGTGGCAGCTCGGATCGCCCCTGCTGGGCTCGCGCGAGGGCCTGCCCTGGACGCGGATCGGCCTCACTCCGGACGTTGCAGCCGAGGCGGAGCGCGCGGTGGCGGGCGGCGTCGAACTCGTGCTGCTGGACGACCGGCTGGCCGCCGACATCGACCCGCACCTGGCGCTGGCGATGGCCATGCGGCGGCTGCGCGAGCGCGGCCTCGCCCGCGACGCGTCGCTGGCCTTGGCCGCCGGCGGCCTGCGCAACCTGCACGACGTGGTGCTCGCGCTCGGCACGGGAGCGGTGGCCGTGGAGCCCTACGCGCTGTGGGCGCTGGCCGGGCGCGGGCGCTGCGCCCGGCTCCGCGCCGCGCTCGAGAAGGGCATCGAGAAGGTGCTCTCCACCATGGGCACCCACGAGCTGGCCGGCTACGGGCCGGCCTTCGCCTCGGTCGGGCTGCACCCGGCGGCCGCGCGCGAGTTCCCCTGCCCGGCACTGCTGCCGGGGCGCCGCCGGCCGGTCGCGGTCGCGGCCGACCGGCCTCGCCAGGTGTTCCGGATGGCGCCCAAGCTGTGGAAGGCCGCGGCCGCCGTCGCCGACCGCCGCGGCGGCTACGACGAGTTCGCGGCTCAGGCGGCCGCGGTCGAGCGCGAGCACCCGGTCGCGCTGCGGCATCTGCTGGACGCGATGCCGGCGGCGGTGCCCGCGGGTGGGCCTCCCGACCTGTCGGTCGGCGACCATGCGCTGCCGTTCGTGATCAGCGCCATGTCGTTCGGCTCGCAGGGCGAGGCCGCGTTCCGCTCCTACCTGGCCGCGGCCGCCCGCCTCGACATCATCGCCATGAACGGCGAGGGCGGCGAGCTGCCGGAGCTGATCGGGTCGAGCCCGCGCAACCGCGCCCAGCAGGTGGCCAGCGGGCGCTTCGGCGTGAACGCGCGGATGCTCGGCTCCTGCGGCATGATCGAGATCAAGATCGGGCAGGGCGCGAAGCCCGGCGAGGGCGGCCACCTGCCCGGCACCAAGGTCACCCCGAAGGTGGCGGCGGCGCGGTCGGCCGCACCCGGCGTCGACCTGATCTCGCCGGCCAACAACCACGACCTCTACTCGATCGAGGACCTGGCCCAGATCATCGCCGAGCTGCGCGCCGCCAACCCGGGCGCGCGGGTGGGGGTGAAGGTGCCGGTCGTGAGCGGGATCGGCACGATCGCGGTCGGCATCGCCAAGGCCGGCGCCGACGTGATCACGCTCTCGGGCTACGACGGCGGCACCGGCGCCGCCCGCCGCCACGCCCTGCGCCACGCCGGCCTGCCCTCCGACCTGGGCCTGACCCTGGCCCACGGCGCGCTCTCCGAGGCCGGCCTGCGCGGATCGGTGGAGCTGTGGGCGGACGGCGGCGTGCGCACCGCCGCCGACGTCTTGAAGATGATGCTGCTGGGCGCAAACCGGGTCGGGTTCGGAACCATGTCGATGGTGGCCCTGGGCTGCACCATCTGCCGCGGCTGCCAGTCGGACACGTGCCACGTTGGCATCGCCACCCAGATCGAGGACGAGCGGGAGGCGGCGGCCCGCGGCCTCAAGCGGTTCCTGGCGGTCGATCCCGGCGACGGCGCGACCAGGCTGTGCCGCTTCCTCGACGAGACGGCTGCCGAGCTGCGGCGGCTCGTTTCAGCGATGGGCGCGCACTCCGCCCAGCAGCTGGTCGGCCGCAGCGACCTGCTGACACAGGCTCGCGGCCTCGACCTGATCGACCTGTCTGCGATGCTGCAGCCCGCGGTCGCGGCCGAGCCGCGCAGCCCCGGCCGCAGGCGGCCGCTGATGACGCAGGAGCTGGCGACACGGCTGCGCTCGGCACTCGTCATGGCGGCGCCGGTGCCGGCGGCGGCAGCGGCCGGGGAGCGCCCGCTGGTGGCGGCCGTCGCGGAGCCGGAGTTCGAGACCTGCGCAGTCGCGGGGTCGGGGCTGGCCGCGTTCGCGGCCGACGGGCTGCCGGTACGGGTGCGAGGCGGCGGCCAGGATGGCGTCGCCAAGGGCGCCTGCGGCGCCCACGTCGTGGTGCTGAAGGCGCCGGACGCCGGCGGCACGATGCGCGGCGGCTCGGTCGGCAAGGGCTTTGGCTACGGCGCCCAGCGGGGCCTGCTGATGGTGCAGGGCGAGGCCGACGCGCGCGCTGGCATCCGGCTGTCGGGTGCGGACATGCTGATCGGCGGGGAGCCGGCATGGCCGGTGCGGTCACGCGTCTCTGCGGCGGCCGCACAGGTCAAGGGCTTTGCGTTCGAGTACATGACGGCCGGGCGCGCGGTGGTGCTGGGCGACGTAGGGCCGTGGGCGTTCGCCGGGATGACCGGCGGCGTGGTCTACCTGCGTCACGAGCCCGAGCTGGGGTTGGACGAGGCCGCCATCCGCAGCCGCTTCGCCCGGGCAGCGCGCGTCGCGCTGCGGCCGCTGGACGCGGGCGGCGAGCACGACCTGGCCGAGCTGCTGGCCGCCTACGAGCGGGAGCTGGCGATGTCCGGCCAGCCGCAGGCGGCGCAGCACGTCGCACGGCTGGCCCGCGACGCCCGCTGGTGCTTCCGCGCGGTCGTGCCGGAGCGGCTGCAGGCCGACCAGGACGTATCCACGGAGTGACCAGCGCCATCCGCACCCGCTGCCATGATGGTGGGCCCATGTCACGTACCCTCACCGCCTTCACCTGCTCCGCCTGCGGCTTCGAGAGCCCGCGCTGGCTCGGTCGCTGCACCGCCTGCGGCGAGTGGAACACGCTGATCGAGGAGGTGCGCGAGCGCGCTCCAAAGGGCGGCGCTCGGCCGTCCCGGCCGCGCGCCGTCCCGCAGGCGCTGGCCGATGTCGAGCCGGACGCCGCCCGGCGCATCTCGACTGGCTCCGACGAGTTCGACCGCGTACTGGGCGGCGGCCTGGTATCGGGGTCGCTGGTGCTGGTCGGGGGCGAACCGGGCGTCGGCAAGAGCTCGCTGCTGCTGCAGGCGCTGGCGGCGATGGGCGCCGCCGGCCGCTCGACGCTGCTCGTGTCGGGCGAGGAGTCGCCCGCGCAGGTGCGGATGCGGGCCGAGCGCATCGGCGGCGTCGACCACATCTCGATCCTGGCCGAGACCGAGCTGGAGACGGTCTGCGAGGCGATCGTCGAGCTGCGCCCGGAGATCTGCGTGATCGACTCGGTGCAGACGCTGGCGTCGGCAGATCTCGCCTCATCGCCGGGCAGCGTCGCGCAGGTGCGCGAGGCGGCCGACCGGCTGCTGCGGATCGCCAAGGGCCACGGCGTCACGATCGTGCTGGTCGGCCACGTCACCAAGGAGGGCACGGTGGCCGGGCCGCGCGTGCTCGAGCACCTGGTGGACGCCGTGCTGCAGATGGAGGGCGACCGCTACCGGTTCCTGCGGGTGCTGCGGGCGGTCAAGAACCGTTTCGGCTCGACCAACGAGATCGGCATCTTCGAGATGACCGACCGCGGCCTGGTGGCGGTGGCCGATCCCTCCGCCGCGTTCGCGTCCGACGGCCCCGCCGGGCCCGGCTCGGTGCTGCTGCCCGCGATCGAGGGCAGCCGGCCGATCCTGCTCGAGCTGCAGGCGCTGGTAGCGCCCAGCGACCTGGCCATGCCGCGCCGCGCCACCACCGGCATCGACCGCAACCGGCTGTCCATGATCGTGGCCGTGCTGGGCCGCCACGCCGGGGTGGCGCTGGGCTCAAGCGACATCTTCGTGAACGTGGCCGGCGGCGTCCGCATCGACGAGCCGGCCGCCGACCTGGCGGTCGCGATCGCGGTGGTGTCGGCGCACCGAGGGGTCGCTCCCAGGGCCGGGCTGGCCTGCTTCGGCGAGCTGGCGCTGACCGGCGCCGTGCGGGCGGTGGGCCAGAGCGAGCGGCGTCTGTCCGAGGCCGCCAAGCTGGGATCGACCGAGGCGCTGGCCCCGGCTGGTACGGTGTCCCTGGCCGGCGTGACGGTGCGCACCGCCGCCACGTTGCAGCAGGCGATCGAGGAGGCATTCGCGTGAGCGAGATGGTGTCCGACCCGCGGCAGGATCCGAAGCTGATGGATGCCCTGCGCCGCGTCTCGCCGGGCACGACCATGCGCCAGGGCATCAACGACATCCTGCGCGGCAGCGAGGGCGCCCTGATCGTGATCGGCGAGCCGGCCGAGCTGTCGTTCCTGTTCTCGGGCGGCATCCGGCTGGATCAGGCCTTCTCGCCCTACCTGCTGTACGAGCTGGCCAAGATGGACGGCGCCATCATCCTCAACTCGAATGCCACCCGCATCGTCTACGCCAACGTCCAGCTGATGCCGGATCCGACCATCCCGTCGGCCGAGACCGGCACCCGGCACCGCACCGCCGAGCGCGTGGCCAAGCAGACCGGCGCCATCGCCGTCTCGATCAGCCAGCAGCGCGACGTCGTCACCGTCTACGTGGGCGACTCCCGCTACCAGCTGGAGGAGATCTCGGCGGTGCTCGCCAAGACCAACCAGGCCCTGACCACGCTCGACACCTACCGGGCGCGGCTGGAGCAGGTGTCGACCCGGCTGACGGCGCTCGAGTTCCAGAGCGCGGTGATGCTCGACGACGTGCTGACCGCGTTGCAGCGGGGAGAGATGACCACCCGCATGGTCGACGAGATCGAGCGCAACGTGGCCGAGCTGGGCGTCGAGGGCCGGCTGATCAAGATCCAGCTCGACGAGATGACCGAGTGGGTGCCGGCCGACAAGCTGGCGCTGATCCGCGACTACGAGGTGTTCGAGGCGACCGGCGGCGCCGGTCGCGTGCTCGAGCATCTGGCCGGCCTGCCCGATCAGGCGCTGCTCGAGTTCGACGAGCTGGCGGCGGCGCTGGGCTACCCGCGCACCGTCAACCCGATGGACTATGCGGTGGCGCCACGCGGCTACCGGGTGCTGTCGAAGGTGCCGCGGCTGCCGGACCACGTGATCGACCACGTGGTCGGGCACTTCAACGGCCTGGAGGCCTTCGTGCGGGCCTCGATCGAGGAGCTGGAGGAGGTCGACGGGGTCGGCAGCGTGCGGGCGCGTGAGATCCGGGAGGGTCTGCGGCGCCTGCAGGAGCAGAACCTGGTCGACCGCTACCTCAACCTGTGAGCTGCCGCCGGGCGGCGTGCCTGGCGACCCGCACGCGGTTGCCGCATGCGTCGCTGCACCATCGCCGGCGGGCGCTGGCCGACAGGTAGACGCGCCGGCAGCCGTGGGCCTCGCACACGCGCAGCCGCGCCCGCTCGCCGGTCAGAAGCTCGATCACCGACCGGGCGATCACCCCTAGCACGTGCGCGCCGGAGTCGCCGCTGGTGCTCAGCCACATGCGGGGACGGCCGTTGACCGGCCAGTTCAGCTGCGGCGCCACGGCCGCAGCGGCGCTGCAGGCGTTGAGGTGGTCGATGGCGCCCGCGTCGGCGGCCTCGCCCGTGACAGCGGTGCGCAGCAGGTGGTCGGCGGTTGACTGCAGCCGTGCCAGCTCGGCCAGGTCGGCCGGAGTCGGCTCGCTTCGGATGCCGCGGTGAAACAGCCAGCGGGTGGTGACGCCGGCGTCGTCCAGATCCGGGCCCAGCCTGGTGTCGATGAACTCGATCGCGAGCACGGATCGATGATAACGTCTCGTGTGGATTCTGTCCATTAGCCAGCGTGTTAGCTAATGGTTAATACGACTTGCGATAGTTAGTTTTCGACGGTTTTGCAACCAGTTCTGCGTACTCTGGCTGGTTCGCCCGGATGCCCCGAATCTGGTATGATCTACCCCTCTAGGGGTACAAAAACTGCCGGACCGACGCCGGCGAGGAGGTCACACGCTACGTGTATGAGGTTGGGGACAAGGTCGTGTACCCGCATCACGGCGCGGGCACGGTCGTACGCAAGGAAGAGCGTGACGAGCGCGAATATCTGACGATCCAGATCATTCACAACGATATGACCGTGATGATCCCCTCCGACAGCGCCGACCGGGCCGGTCTCCGCAAGGTGATCGGGGAGGAGACGGTCGAAGAGGTGCTGGGCGTGCTGGGCGGTGACGGCACCAAGATGCCGAAGAACTGGAACCGCCGGTTCAAGCACAACCGCGACAAGATGAAGACCGGGGACATCTTCGAGCTGGCCGAGGTCGTGCGCAACCTCGCGCAACGCGACCAGGAGAAGGGCCTTTCCACCGGCGAGAAGCAGATGTTCTCCAAGGCCAAGCGCATCCTGGCCTCCGAGCTCATGTACGCGAAGGGCATGGAGGAGGAGGAGGCGCGCGAATTCCTCGAGGAGGTGCTGGAAGAGATCGGCGCAGCGCGAAAAGCGCGCGCCTAGAACACACTGTCCCAAGCCCGTCCCCGGAGGCCGCGACGGCTGAGCCGGCAGATGGGCGATATACGCCTCCCGAGGAGGGAGCAAGGCGATGATCCTGGTTTCACGAATCGTCCTCGCTCTCTTGGCCGCGCTTGGTGCCGTTTACGCGGGTCGTACTTTTGATCTGGTAAACCACTTCGATTCGTCTTCTTACGCGTACACCGTGTTTGGCATCATCGTCTTCCTCGCGTTCGCCGTCGGTTGGATGGTCGGTGGACTAGCGGGGAAGGGACTTGCGCGCGGGTTCAAGAGGGTCGAACGAGCGGCGCAGGCCCGCAGTGCGGGCGAGCTCACGATTGGCGCGATCGGCCTGCTGGTCGGCCTGCTGGTATCTGCGCTGCTGTATCTGCCCGTGCACGCGCTGCCCTACATCGGCAACTGGGTGCTGTTGCCGATGGTGCTGGTGCTGAGCTACCTGTTCGCGTTCACGGCGGCCAAGAAGCACCGCGGCATCCTGCGCCTGGTGGGCGTTCATTCGCTGGGCGACGGCGACCCCGACCTCGAGAACGGCTCCAACGTTTCGACACTGGTGGACACGAGCGCCATCATCGACGGCCGCATCGCTGACATTGTGCGAACCGGCTTCCTGGGCGGCGAGCTGGTGGTGCCCGAGTTCGTGCTGAAGGAGCTGCAGCAGGTAGCGGACTCGGCCGATCCGCTGAAGCGGGCGCGCGGCCGCCGCGGCCTGCAGGTGGTGCAGGATCTGCGCACCGACGTGCAGGTGGCCACCCCCGACGTCGACTTCCCGCAGGTGTCCGACGTGGACGCGAAGCTGCTGAAGCTGGCGAAGGAGCGGGGCATGCCGATCCTGACCACCGACTTCAACCTGAACCGGCTGGCCCAGATCCAGGACGTGCAGGTGCTGAACGTGAACGACCTGGCGAACGCGCTGAAGCCGGCGGTGCTGCCCGGCGAGCGGCTGGATGTCCTGCTGATCAAGGAGGGCAAGGAGTCCAACCAGGGGGTCGGCTACCTGGACGACGGCACCATGGTCGTGGTGGAGCGGGCCCGCGAGCGGATCGGAGAGACGCTGCCGGTACAGGTGACCTCGGTGCTGCAGCAGCCCTCCGGCAAGATCATCTTCACGAAGATCGCCGGCGAAAACGACTGACCTTGGCCGATCTGCTCACCAGTTGGGCGATCGTGGTGGGGGCGGGTGACGGGCGCCGGCTGGGCGATGACCGGCCCAAGGCCTTCGTGGGCGTGGGCGACGAGGTGATGCTGGCCCACTCCGTCAGGATGCTGGACGGCCACTCCGCGCTGGACGGGATCGTGCTGGTGGTGCCCGAGGGCTGGGAGGAGCCGGCCACGTTGCTGGCCGACGATCTGGTCGCCGGCAAGGTGGCCGCGGCCGTGACCGGCGGCAGCACCCGGGCGGCGTCGGTTGCGGCCGGGCTGGCCGCCGTGCCGGACGACGCCGACCTGATCCTGGTGCACGACGCGGCGCGGCCGTTCGCGACGCCCGCGCTGGTGTCACGGGTGCTGGAGGCGCTCGGCCAGGCCGACGGGGCGGTGCCGGGCGTGCCCCTCACCGACACGGTCAAGCGCGTCAGCGCGGGGTTGGTGGTGGAGACACCCGATCGCTCTACGCTGGTGGCGGTGCAGACGCCCCAGGGGTTCCGCGCCGACGCGCTGCGCCGCGCATACGCGCAGCCGGCCGAGGTGCTGGCGGCGGCCACCGACTGCGCATCGCTGGTGGAGGTGGCCGGCGGCCGGGTCGCGGTCGTCGAGGGCGACCCCGCCAACCTCAAGGTGACCACGCCTGCTGACCTGGCGGAGGCCCGTCGCCGGTGCTGACCGACTACCACATGCACCTGGTCGACGACGACGTGCCCTACGACGACGACAGCTTCACGCTCGAGCACGTCGGCCGCTACGTGACGGCGGCGGCCGCAGCAGGAATCGACGAGATCGGCTTCACCGACCACGTCTACCGCTTCGCCGAGGCGCGCGACTGGTTCGACCATGCGCTCTGGCAGGCCGATGCGGTGGGCGACCTGGGGCGCTACCACGGCGCCGTCTCGGCGGCGCGGGACGCCGGCCTGCCGGTGAAGGTGGCGCTCGAGGTCGACTACCTGCGTGGTCGCGAGCAGCAGATCGGCGAGGTGGTTGGGCGATATGACTGGGACTACCTGCTGGGCTCGGTGCACTGGGTGGGCGGGCTGGCGGTGGACTGGGAGCTGGCCCCGATCTGGGATCGATACCCTGCGGACGAGGTCTGGCGCCTCTACTGCGAGGACCTCTGCCTGGCCGCGGCGAGCGGCATCTACGACTCGATGGCGCACCCGGACCTGGCCAAGGTGTTCGGGCAGCGGCCGGACCAGCCGCAGGCGCTGTACCGCCAGATCGCCGACGCCTTCGAGGCCGCCGGGGTCTGTGCCGAGGTGTCGTCGGCGGGGTACCACCAGACGCTTGACGAGCTCTACCCGGATCCGCAGCTGCTGGCGATGCTGCACGAGCGGGGCGTGCCGGTCACGCTGGGGTCGGACGCGCACGCGCCGCAGCGGGTGGGGCGCGACTTCCCGCGGGCGCTGGCAGAGCTGCATGCGGCGGGGTACCGGACGCTGACGGTGTTCGATGGCCGGGAACGGCGGCAGGAGGTGTTCGATGTCTGAGCGGCTGCGGGTGGGGATCGGCTTCGACGCGCACGCGTTCGCGGACGGGCGGCGGCTGGTGCTGGCCGGCGTCGAGATCCCGTCGGCGCGTGGGCTGGCGGGGCATTCCGATGCCGACCTGATCAGCCACGCCGTCACCGACGCGCTGCTGGGGGCGGCCGGCGGTGCCGACATCGGCGAGCTGTACCCGTCGGATGACCCAACGCTGGAGGGTGCGTCCAGCGTGGAGCTGCTGCGGCGGGCGTGGGCGACGCTGTCCGAGCGCGGCTGGAGCATCGTCAACGTGGACGCGATCGTGATCATGCAGGAGCCGCGGCTGGCGCCGCACCGAGCGGCGATGCGAGACGCGCTGGCGGCGGCGCTCAGCGTCGATCGGGAGCGGGTGACAGTGCGCGCGTCCACCACCGACCTGCTCGGGTTCACCGGGCGCGGGGAAGGGGCGGCTTGCCAGGCGGTGGCGCTGCTGGAGGGGCCGCAGTAGGTGCCTCCGGGAGTCGTCTCCTTCGACCTGGACGGGACGCTGTGGGAGTTCGCCCCGATGATGGACGGGGCGCTGGCCGCGGCCATCGGCTCGCTGGAGCGGCGGCACCCTGAGCTCGCGGGCCGCCTCACGGTGGCGGATCTGCATCGCCATCGGGAACTGGTCGGGCAGGCGATGCAGGGCACGCTCGAGCAGCTTCGCCGTGAGTCGTTCCGGGAAGCGCTGAAATCGGTGGGAGGCGACCCGCAGCTGGCCGAGTGGCTGGGCGACGAACTGCTGGCCGCGCGCGCCGACGTGGTCGGTGTGCACTCCGACGTGGAGCCGGTGGTGGACGAGCTGCTGGCGCGCGGCCACGTGGTGGGGGCGATCACGAACGGCAACTTCCCGTTCGAGCAGCTGGCGCTGGCGGAGCGGTTCGCGTTCGTCGTGCACGCCGAGCACGTGGGGGAGATGAAGCCCGCGGCGGCGCCGTTTCGGCGCGCGGCCGAGCTGGCCGTCGCCGACGCCGCGCGCTGGGTGCACGTGGGCGACGAGATCGGCACCGACGTGGAGGGCGCGCAGGCCTACGGGATGCTGGGGGTGTGGCTGAACCGGTCGCGACGGCCGGTGCCGGAGGGCGTTCACCCGGACGGCGAGATCGCGTCGCTGCACGAGCTGCCGGATCTGGTCGACAGGCTGCTGGCCGACCGTTAACCGGGCAGGGTGGCGACGCCTCCGGATACCTGCGCCAGGCCGTCGGCGACCAGCGCGTCCAGCGCCTCGGTGTCGTCCAGCACGGCAACGGCCACGCGCTGCGACGCCACCAGCCGCTTGAGCACGGCGCTTCGGCGCTGCCGGAATGAGCCCTCGAAGCGGGACTGCTTGCGCAGCGGGGCGAAGGTCATGCCGGCCGACGGGCAGCCGGCCGCCAGCGGGCAGAGCTCGCAGCGCGGGCGGCGGGCGATGCAGATGCCGCTGCCCAGGTCGAACAGGGCCTGGTTCCACTCGTAGGCGCGGTCGGGCGGTGGCAGCAGGTCGGGGTCGGTGAAGGCGCGGCCCAGCACCCGGCGGGCGTTGACGTCGGGCGCGGCGACCTGGTCGCCGAAGGCGAAGCAGGCGATGGCGGCGGCGGTGTAGGGACCGATGCCGGGCAGCGCGCGCAGCTCGGCTTGATCCCGAGGAAACCCACCCCGCTGCGACACCGCCTGCGCGCAGCGGTGCAGGTTGACCGCGCGGCGGTTGTAGCCCAGCCCCGACCAGGCCTCGATCACCTCGGCCGGCGTCGCGGCGGCCAGCGCGGCCGCGTCCGGCCAGCGCTCGAGCCAGGCCAGGTAGCGCGGGACGACCCGCGAGACCTGCGTCTGCTGCAGCATCACCTCCGAGACGAGGATCGCGTACGGGTCGTGCGTGTTCCGCCACGGCAGATCTCTCCCGTTTTGGCTGTACCAAGCCAAAAGCAACTCCTGCATGGTGTGCAGCCTAGCGGCCGTGATTGGGGGTTCCCCTGATGCGGTTCGGCGGCGTCACTGGTTGCATAAAGCCATCCACGGCGGTATTCGCCGCGGTAAAGAGGAGGAGGCGCGACATGATTCTTCACGGTCGTAGTTGGCGAGTGGCGGCTGCCCTCGGATTGTTCGTGGCCGGGTTGGTGTGCGCCGGCGTGGCATGGGCGACGCTGCTCACTCCGCAGCCGGTGGTGACGGCGAAGGGTCGCCAGTTCGGCGCTTCGGCGACACCCGGTGGTACGTACCTTGCGTACGATCAGTCGCGACCGGGGCATCCCGACCAGTTCGACGTGTACGTGAAGCCGGCCGGCGTGCGGCGGTTCAAGGTGAACACTCAGGGATTGGCCTACGGCGGTGGCATCGACGGCACCACCATGATCTATCAGAGCGTCCGCAACGGTCAGTCCAACCTGCGGCTGTTTGACCTGGTCACCCACGTCCGATCCGCTCCGGCTGGGGTGAATAGCAAGATGTGGGAGTGGCAGCCGACGATCTCGGGTGACTGGATCCTCTACGGCCAGCAGTGGGGCTCTCGCCCGGTGAACGGTCGAGTCATTCTGCACGATACGAATACGGCCGAGACGCGGACCCTGGACGAGCAGATCGGCAAGCCGAGAAGGCTGCTGTCGCCGGGCCAGGTGAACGGCGACTTCGCGACGTGGGATCGGTACACCCCGCTCGCGCACACCGAGAACGTGTTCCGGTACCAGATCTCCACCCAGACCAAGACCAAGATCCCGGTGCCGACCGGCAAGCTTCAGTACGCATCGTCGGTCACGCCCACGGGCACGGTCTTCTATGCACGAAGCGGAATCGGTTGTGGCGCCCACGTGTCGCTGCATAAATACGAATCCGGCACGGACACGCTGCTGGCGAGGCTGCCGAACGGATATGACAGCTTCAGAACCTTCGCCGTTGACGAAGGCGCCGGTGTCACCTCGCTCTACTTCGAGCGTTTCCAGTGCTCGACAGGGAAGTCGCACATCGACAAGCTCACCGTCGGCTAAGCCTCGAACCCCAACCGCTCCTACACCCGACGACGAGCGCCGATCAGTTGCGATGCCAGCGGTGCTCGTACAGCACCCAGGTGCGTGTCGCGGGTCGGTAGCGATAGTGGCGGATCAGCTCGAACTGCGGGCAGCAGAGCGGCGCGCTCCCGGTCAGCTCCCCCTGGTGGAGGTTGATCTCCAGCGCCGGGTCATGGGCCGAGGCAAGCTGGGCGAGCTTGATCGTGACGCTGTCGTAGCTGTACGTGTGGCCGTTGTGGCGCAGCTTCGGATACGGCGGGGCGTACGTCCAGAACCGGTGCACTCGCTGCCCGTTCCAGCCGCGGATGCCGGCGTAGGTGGGAGACCCGGCGGTGCCACCGATGTTCCCGAAGTAGAGCACCTCGTCGCGGCTGGGTCGAGCGTTCATGTCCTCGACCTTGACGTCTGACACCGTCATGAACTCGACTCGCGGGCTGATCCGGACGAACACCCGATTGCCGCCTGCGCGGTCGACCACTCGCAACCAGCGGTGACCGATCGGTGGGGTGCCGTTCTTCATCAGCTGGACGAGCTCCCGATGCGAGTCGCCGTCCAGGTTCGCACGCCAGGTGTGAACCACCGTCGCCGCCCCCGCCGGCGCCGCCGTGACCAGTGCAACTGCCAGCACTGCCAGGGAGCACGTGAACGGCCGCCTCATGCCACCATCGTACTCCCGCGGAGCGGTGATTCAGGTCACCCAAATCCGGGCCTAATCCCAGGAGAACCCATTCCTGAGACAATCCGACCGTGGCCGAGGGTCTCGACAAGCAGGACTGGGAGGCGTTGCGCGAGGCCGGCACCGAGCAGGACGCGCCGTCCGGCCAGGTGCTCGTGCGGGAGGGGGCGACCGGCGGCTCGCTGTTCGTGATCCTGAGCGGCACCGTTGCCATCACCCGCGGCGGCCGCCGCGTCGGCGGCCTCGGTGAGGGCGACCTGTTCGGCGAGGTGGCGCTGCTCGAGGGAGGCGCCCGCACCGCCTCGGCGATCGTCGAGCAGGATGCGCGCGTGCTGGTGGTGCCGGCCAGCGCGGTGCGTGCGCTCTTCGACTCGCGTCCGGCGCTGCGCGACCGCATGCTGCGGGAGGCCCAGGCGCGCTTGCTAGCGTAGGCGCGACATGACCGTCCGCGTCCGCTTCGCTCCCAGCCCAACCGGATCGCTGCACCTCGGTAGCGCGTTGACGGCAGTTGCGAACTGGCTGTTCGCTCGCCAGCAGGGCGGCGAGTTGGTGCTCCGCATCGACGACACCGACGAGGGGCGCGCGGTGGAGGGGGCGGAGCAGGCGATCGAGCAGGACCTGCGCTGGCTGGGACTGGGCTGGGACGAGGGCCCGGTGCGGCAGAGCGAGCGCCGCCAGCGCCACCTCGAGCAGGCGGCTGCCGCGAAGGGCGCACACGCTCGCGACGGAGCGGTCTGGCTGTCGTCGCCGGGGTTGCCCGAGTTCGTGATCGTGCGCAGCGACGGCCGGCCCACCTACCGCTGGGCGTCGGCCGTTGACGACGCCGATATGGGCATCACGCACGTCGTCCGCGGCAACGACCACCTGCCCAATGCGGCGCTGCAGATCGCGGCCGTGCGGTCGCTCGGCGCCGAGCCGCCCCAGTACCTGCACCACGCGCTGGTGCGCGGCGAGGGCGGCAAGCTGTCGAAGCGTGACGGCGCCGATTCGATCGCGGCGCTGCGCGAGGAGGGCTACCCGCCGGAGGCGATCGTGAACCTGCTGGGGCTGGTGGCCAGCTCCGGTCCGGGGGACGTGATGTCGCTGCCGGAGCTGGTGGAGCGGTTCGACATCGACCGGCTGGCGCGCGGTGAGGTGGTACTCGAGAGCAAGCGGCTGCGGGCGCTCTCCACCGCCCACATCTCGCGGTTGCACGACGACGACCTGGTGGCGCGGGTGCTCGGGTTCGCACCGGCGGGCACCGATCCGCAGCTGGTGGCGGCGATGGCGCCGGCGCTGCGCGGCGCCCACACGCTGGCGGAGGCCGGCGACCTGGTGGCGTGCGTGACCGAGGCGCCGCTCCAGCATTCGTTGCCTGAGCTGGCAACGATCAGGGAGCGCTATCCCGACCGGCTGTCCGAGCAGGACGCGCGGGCGCTGGTCGACGAGCTGCGCAGCGCGGGCGTGCCGCTGCGGGAAGCGCGGATGACGCTGACGGGGCGGGAGCGGGGGCCGGAGCTGTGGGCGGTGCTGGCGGCGCTGCCGCGCGACGAGGCGATCAGGCGGGCGGCATGAGGATCCGCGACTCGCTGTCGGGCGAGCTGCGCGAGCTGCAGCCGGGCGCCGACGGCGTGATCGGCATGTACGTGTGCGGGCCCACCGTCTACAACCGCATCCACGTCGGAAACGCGCGGCCGTTCGTGGTGTTCCAGCTGATGAAGCGCTACCTCGAGTGGCGCGGGCAGCCGGTGCTGCTGGTCGAGAACATCACCGACATCAACGACAAGATCTACGCGGCGGCCGTCCGCCTGGGGGTGCCGTCGGACACGCTGGCGCGCGAGATGTCCGACGCCTACATCGCCGACACCGACCTGCTGGGTCTGGGGCGGCCCGACCGCGAGCCGCTGGCGAGCGAGACGATGGCCGAGATCGTGGCGCTGATCGAGGAGCTGATCGCGGGCGACCATGCCTACGAGGCCGGCGGCGACGTCTACTTCGCGGTGCGCAGCTTCGACCGCTACGGGATGCTCAGCAACCAGCGCATCGACCAGCTGCTGGAGGGAGCCGGGTCGGCGGAGCCGGGTGAGCACAAGAGCGATCCGCTCGACTTCGCGCTCTGGAAGGGCAACAAGCCCGGCGAGGACACCTGGTGGGAGTCACCCTGGGGGCGGGGGCGCCCGGGCTGGCACATCGAGTGCTCGGCGATGGCGGAGCGGTGGCTGGGTCGCGCGTTCGCGCTGCACGGAGGCGGCCGCGATCTGATCTTCCCGCACCACGAGAACGAGATCGCGCAGTCCGAGGCCAGCGGGCGGCCGTTCGCGCAGGTGTGGGCGCACAACGGGATGCTGCGGCTGAGCGGCGAGAAGATGTCGAAGTCGGTCGGAAACATCGAGCCGCTGCACGCCGCGGTTGAGAAGTGGGGCGCCGGGACGCTGATCATGTTCCTGCTGCGCGGGCACTACACATCGCCGATCGACTACGACGACGAGGCGCTGGAGCAGGCCCGGAGGGCGGCCGAGACGCTGCGGAACCGGCTGCGCGACGGCGGCGACGGAAGGGACGAGGCGCTGCGGCTGGCCGTGTGCGAAGCGCTCGACGAGGACTTCAACACGCCGCGGGCGCTGGCACTCTTGTTCGACGCCCCGCCCGAGGCGGCGGGCACTGTGGCGGAGGTGCTGGACGTGCTGGGGCTGGGCGGGCTGGCGGACGAGGAGCAGCCGCCGGCCGAGCTGCTGGACAAGGCGCGCGAGCGCGACGCGGCCCGGGCCGAGCGGGACTTCGCGCGGGCGGACGCGGTGCGCGCCGAGATCGAGGCTGCCGGCTGGGAGGTGCGCGACACCGCCGGCGGCACCGTGCTGTATCGCCGCCATGACGGCTGAGGTCGTCTACGGGACGCACCCGGTGCGCGAGGCGCTGCGCGGCCGGCGCGAGGTGCTGCGGGTCTACTGCAGCGACCGGGCGGCGCGCGGGGCGGACTGGCTGCCGGCGGGGGTGGCGGTGGTCTCGGCGGAGCGGCTGTCGGAGCTGGCCGGAAGCGAGGACCACCAGGGGCTGGTGGCGGAGGTGACGCCGTACCCGTACGTGGACGCAAGTCGTTTGCTGGAGCGGGATCGCGCGCTGCTGGTGGCGCTGGACGAGGTCACCGATCCGCACAACCTGGGGGCGGTGGCGCGGGTCTGCGAGGGGGCGGGAGCGGACGGCCTGCTGATCACCAGACGGCGATCAGCGGCGGTCACAGCGGCGGTGTGCCGGGCGTCGGCGGGGGCGGTGGAGCACCTCGAGATCGCGCAGGTCGAGAACCTGGCGGACATGCTGATCCGGGCGCGGCGGCCGGGGCTGTGGAGCTATGCGGCGGATGCGGAGGGCGACCTGCCGTACGACCGCAACGACTACCGCGACGGCACGGTGTTCGTGCTGGGAGCGGAGGGGCGGGGACTGCGGCCGCGGGTCAGGGACTCCTGCGACACGGCGGCGACGATACCGATGCGGGGCCGGGTCGAGTCGCTGAACGTGGGTACGGCGGCGGCGGTGCTGTTGTTCGAGGCGGTCAGGCAGCGGCGCGGTGGCTGACGCGCGGACGCCGCTGTGGGTGATCGACGGCGACAACGTCGCGCACGTCCGCGGCGGAAGCGAGGAGTACGAGCGGGTGCGAGCCGAACTGGTGGCGGCCGTGGTCGACCACGCGGCGCGGTCGGGGGCCGAGACGGTGCTGGTGTTCGACGGACACGGGCGCGACAACAAGCTCGGCGCAACGACGGTTCGCTACGCCGGCACCGAGACGGCGGACACGCTGATCGAGCGGCTGGCCCACCGCAGCCAGCACGACCGCGAGGTGACGGTGGTCTCCTCGGACACCGTGCTGCGGCACGTCGCGCAGCGGGGCGGGGTGCACGCGATGAGCGCGCGCGAGTACGTCGACCGCCTGGCCGCGCCGGCCGCGCCCGACGCACCGCCCCAGCGCGGGCCGCAGCGCTTCCAGCTGGCCGACACCGTCGACCCGGAGGTTCGTGCCGCCCTCGAGCGGCTGCGCCGGGGCGAATAGGCACCGTGCAACGCCCACGGCGTTGCAAAAACGGTCCTTGACATGGCCGATGGACACGCTATGCTCTCAAACCTCAAGTTGTACTTGACCTTCAGCTTGAGGTTGATCGAGTCTTTATCTGTCCTCGTTTTCATTCTTCGGTCGGAGGTGCTCTGGTGGCTAGGTCAAACGCAGCGGTGGCGCGGACGCAGCCGCGTGTCTGGCGCGACACCGGCGAGGTGGCAGTGATCGCTGCCGCCCGCAACGGTGACGAGCGCGCGATGGACACCATCATCCGCCGCTACGAGGGCTTCGTCCGCCTCAAGGCGAGCTCCTACTTCCTGGCCGGCGGCGATTCGCACGACCTCATCCAGGAGGGCCTGGTCGGCCTCTTCAAGGCCGTCCGCGACTACCGCTCCGATCGTGACACGTCGTTCCGCTCGTTCGCCGAGCTGTGCATCCCGCGCCAGATCATCACCGCCATCAAGACGGCGACGCGCTACAAGCACGCGCCCCTGAACAGCTACGTCTCGTTCAGCCACACGCCGGCCGGCCAGGAGTCGGAGGCCGACTGCACGCTCGGCGACGCCCTGCCCGGCCCGGCCGTGGACGACCCCGCCAGCTGCGTGATCTCGACCGAGGAGCTGCAGAGCCTGCTCCAGTGCCTGGGTAGCACGCTGTCCGGGCTCGAGTCGCAGGTGCTGACCTGCTATCTCGAGGGCCGCAGCTACGAGGAGATCGGCGATCTGCTGGACTGCGACCCCAAGACGGTCGACAACGCCCTGCAGCGCGTCAAGCGCAAGGTGCTCACCCACCTGCAGGCACGGCGCATCACCGCCTGAGGGTCGAGTCGAGGTCGACCCCGTTAGAATCGGCGTGTCGCCGGGATAGCTCAGCTGGTAGAGCTTTCGCCTTGTAAGCGAAGGGTCGCGGGTTCGAGTCCCGCTCCCGGCTCTAACCGTCACGCGCCTGCGGCGGCGATCGTGATGGCTCTGCGTTCAGCTTGCGCCGGCTCGCGCGCGGGCGCCATGAGAGCCATTTCATACACCGATCCGTCCTACGAGGCGGCCGTTCTCCACGGCGCACAGCGACGGCTTGGCATCCCCCAAACGGACTACGTGAATCTCACCCGCGTGTGGGATTGGCGTCGATGTCTCTCGACCTGAGACTGGAGTCGGTTTCACCACCAGGCGCTCGCAGGACCTGTGAGCGGCAGAATCGGACACCTCGAAGGGTCCAGGCTCCAATGACCACCAGGTCGCACCAGTTCAACCACGATCAGCCGGCGTGCCACAGGGCGGGCCGGCTCTCGCACGCTTCGTTCGCACACAGCTCCCGGGGAGGGCTCCACCGATGACCATGTTCACGAACAGCAACGCTCGGCGCCGAAGCGTCATCTGCGTTCTCATGATGATCGCCGTGGCGTCGTTGTCGGTTGCAGGCTCGAGCAGCGCGTTCGCCATGGGCACCGGCGGAGGATCCACCACCAATCCGTGGATCCAGAGTGACCAGGCTGACTACGCGCCTGGGTCGACGGTCACGCTGAACGGTGGCAACTGGACGCCCGGTGAAAGCGTGCACGTCTTCGTGGACGACGCCAACGGGCACACGTGGAACCACAGTGCCGACGTCACGGCCGACGACAGCGGGCTTATCCAGGATGTCTTCAACCTGCCGAACACGTTCGTGTCGGACTACAGCGTGACGGCGACCGGCGACCTGTCTGGGACTGCGGCGACGACCTTCACCGAC
>JAICYJ010000108.1 GCA_025934255.1 Thermoleophilia bacterium
AGCCGCGAGCCGCCGGCCATGGCGCCGCAGAAGAAGTCGGTGGTGCGCGTGCCCGCCGCTCCGCCGGCGGGCACGGCGTAGGCGCGGTCGCGCCAGCTCTGCGACCAGCGGATCGGCTCTGTCCATTGCTCCTTCAGGTTGGGACCGGTGGGCCCGTTGAAGAAGGCCGGCTGCTGCTCGCCCCAGCGGCCCTGGAACCCGATCCAGGGAAACCCGGCGGCCGCCTGCGACGGGTCGGTGGGGATCGGCTGCACCGCCGGGTGCGTGACCAGGCCCGCGTTGCGGGTGTCGTCGCACCCCACACCCTGCGATCCGGACGCGCCCAGGTACAGGGCCTCGCCGTAGAAGTTCGCGTGCGATCCGTCGGCCGGGTACACCACCGGATGCGTCCCGCCCACCAGCTGCAGCTTGGGGTCATCCCACGCCGACCGCTCCGCTCCCTCGTGCTGGCTGTAGCCGACCTCGGACGGCGTCTGGTGCAACGCCTGGGCTGGATCCGAGGCGTGGAAGTTGAGCTGGATCATCTCCCAGTCGCCCTCGTGCAGGTTGTTCCAGTCGTTGAAGACGTAGAACATCCAGTACTGGAGCGCCAGCTGCCCCGGGTAGCCCGGGTCGCTGGCGACGTGCGCGTAGACCGTCGGCGGGTGGCCCTGGTTGAGCCGGCGCGACCAGTCCAGGTAGGTGCATCCGGGGTCGAGCGCGTTGCCGGGGAAGTCCAGGTGGTAGTCGAACAGCCCGCCGGCCAGATCATCGGCGCTGGGCGCGACCTTGACCAGGTCGTTCGGGCCCCACGGCCCGCGCAGCGCAACGGTCGGTTCGTCGAACAGCAGGTTCACGTCGATCGGCACGTAGGGTGCGCCCGGGCCGCACGTCTCGGGCTGGTTGACCAGCCGCACGACCGGCGCGAACCGGGCCGCCAGCGCCGCCTCGTCGGTCGAGGCGGCAGCCGCCGTGGAGACGGTGGCGAACGGCACGACGAGCAGGGCGGCCAGCGCCGCCCGGCGGATCCATATCGTCACGGGGCGATTGTCCCACGGCGCCCGGATCCCGCCCGCCCGTGGAGGCGCTCAGCCCCCGCCGTACGTGATGATCAGGTCGGACGAGAGACCGATCAGATAGCCGACCACGAGCGCGGCCAGGATCAGATCGGTGGACAGCTTGCGCTGCGCGGTCGTCCACAGCTGGCCGACCACGTACAGGATGGCGCCGGCGGCCAGCGTGTAGAAGCAGATCTCGAGGGCGGGCGACGACACCTGGTAGCCGACCAGCGTGCCCACGAAGGTGGGGCCGCCGCCGATCAGGCCGGCCAGGCCGATCCACTTCCAGCTGGGGATGACGCCGTTCAGCGGGCCGACGATGCCGAACCCCTCGGTGGCGTTGTGGATGGCGAAGCCGACGATCAGGGTGGTCGCCAGCCCGATCTCACCGGCACGGGCGGAGACACCGATCGCAAGGCCCTCGGAGAAGTTGTGCAGGCCGATCGCGCCGGCGATCAGCATGCCCATCGTCAGCGACGCGCGGCGCGCGTCGGCAGCCAGATCCGCGGTCCTGGGAACCGCGCCGCCGATCACGGCCGCCCCGGCGCTGCCGCCCGCCATCGGCGCGCGCGGGCGCAGACGCATCACGGTCCGCTCCAGCCAGGCCAGCCCGAAGGCGCCGACCGCGAAGCCGACGGCGGCCATCACGAACTGCGCCGCGAAGGTGCTCCAGCCGTCGCCGGCCTTGGCCTGAGCCAGGCTCCCCTCGAGGATGTCGTGGGAAGCGGTGAGCACGTCCCAGAAGATGAACAGCAGGATGCCCGCAGCCAGCATCGAGAGGATGCCACGGGTACGGACGGAAAGCCCGCGCACGCGGCCCAGCGGCAAGCCCAGGTAGATCGTGAAGCCGGCGATCGCTCCCAGGATCGCCACGTGCGTCGAGCTCATCCGTTTCTCTCCGTCATCGTCTTAGGGTGCCCTAAGGGTTAGGCGGACCAAAGATAGCACGGCCGGGGCCGCCGGCGGCGCGGCAGCTCCCGCGGTGGTGAGGACGCTGACGCGAGCCCGGCCGCGGTTACGAGCCCCCGAGCGCGGGTACCGCCCACAGCAACGACAAAGGAGCGCACCATGGCCGAGCACCCCAATCCACCGCAGCCGGACGAGCCGAACCCGCCCGCGCCGCCGCACCCCGACCCGCCCGCGCCTACGGCCTAGGTTGGGACGTCGCGCCACATGGTCGTGATGCGGTGGCCGTTGGCCAGCGTCACCTGTTCCACCGGCCGGTAGCCGTGGCGCATGTAGCGGGCGTCGTTGGCCGGGTTGGTCGACTCCAGGTAGGTCGGCATGCTCTCCGCGTCGATCAGCGCGAGCGTGTCGGCGAGTAGAGCCATGCCGATGCCGGCGCCGCGGTGATCGCGGTGAGTGCCGAGCAGGCTCAGGTAGAAGTGGGGAGGATCGTGCGGGTGCACGGCCTCCAGTCGCGTGAAGATGTCCATCACCACCGCGGTCTGCTCGGCGCCCAGCATCCGCTCGGTGAGCGCCTCCATCTCGCGCTCCTGGCCGGGCGTCATCTCCGGCTCCCCGGGCGGGATCCAGACCGCGGCCGCCTCGCACCCGGGTGTGACCAGCGTCCAGGGGAACCGCAGGGCCGCGCGCAGCCCCTGCTCCCAGAACGCGGACGACTGCTGCTCGCGCCGCGCATCATCGGGGAACGAGTACGGCCCCCAGGCAGGATCGGCGATGAACGCGGTGGTCATCACGTCGGTCAGCGCGGGCAGATCGTCCAGCGTCGCTCTGCGGTATCCCAGCCCCATCCGGCACATGTTTACAGAGTTCTGACTTAATCGCGGCCGCCGTTCGGCCGATGAGAACGGTAATGAAGCTACGGGCACTCACCTGGTCGCTGCTGCTGGCCGTCGTACTTGCGCTGACGGTGGCCGCGCCTGCCTCCGCCAATGCCAACAGGACCTATCGCTGGCGGCTGTTCCTGGAGATCAACCAGGTGCGTCGCGACCACGGCCTGAGTGCGCTGCACATCGCGCCCGGCCTGCGGACCGCCGCTCAAAATCACTCCAACGACATGGTCAACCGCGACTACTTCTCGCACACCAGCCCCACCGGCTCGACGCTCTACCGCCGGGTCGTGAACTCGGGATTCACGACGATCGGATCGTGGGGCGCGGGCGAGAACCTGGCGTGGGGTACCGGCACCTACGGCTCACCGCGGACCACCGTCAGGATGTGGCTGGCGAGCCCCGAGCACCGCGCCAACCTGCTCTCGAGCAGCTGGGGATGGGTCGGCATCGGCCGCCGCAGCGGCCGCTTCCTGGGCCACAGCGACGCCGTGGTCTGGACGGTCGACTTCGCCCATCGCTGAGCCGCTGCGCGAGCCCAGCGGCTAGCATCAGCATGTGACTCCGACCCGCCTCGTGCTCGCGTCGCCGCGCGGCTACTGCGCCGGCGTCGACCGCGCCGTCGACACGGTGGAGCGCGCACTCGACCACTTCGGCGCTCCAGTGTACGTGCGCAAGGAGATCGTGCACAACTGGCACGTCGTCCAGGAGCTGGCCGACCGCGGTGCCGTGTTCGTCGACTCCGAGCTGGACGTGCCGGAGGGCGCCGTGGTGGTGCTGTCGGCCCACGGCGTCGCGCCGGAGGTGTATGAGAACAGCCGCAACCGCGGGCTGCAGGTGCTGGACGCCACCTGCCCGCTGGTGACCAAGGTGCACGTCGAGGCAAAGCGGTTTGCGGCCAACGGCTACACGATCGTGCTGATCGGCCACGAGGGCCACGAAGAGGTGGTCGGCACGATGGGCGAGGCGCCCGACGCGATCCGCCTGATCGGGACGGTCGAGGAGATCGCGGAGCTGGACATCCCCGACCCGGAGCGAGTTGCCTTCATCACGCAGACCACGCTCTCGATGGACGAGACGGTCGAGATCATCGCGGCGCTGCGCGAGCGTTTTCCGGCCATCGTCGGGCCCAAGAAGGACGACATCTGCTACGCCACCCAGAACCGGCAGAACGCGGTCAAGGAGCTGGCCGCGGAGGTCGACCTGGTGCTGGTGATCGGCTCGCGCAACTCGTCGAACTCGAACCGGCTGGTCGACGTCACCCGCGAGATGGGCGTGGCGTCCTACCTGATCGACGACGAGTCGTCGATCGAGCCGGCATGGCTGGAGGGCGTCGACACGGTCGGCATCACCTCCGGCGCCTCGGCTCCAGAGTCGCTGGTCGAGCGGGTGGTCGACTACTTCCGCGAGCTCGGCGCCACCCAGGTGGAGTCACACGAGCTGGTCAACGAGAACGTCCACTTCTCGCTGCCGCTCGAGCTGCGCCGCGCCGTCGGCTGACGACCCACCTCCGGGATCGCTCAGGCCAACTCCGCCAGCAGCTCGGCCTCACGCTCGCGTGACATGCGGAAGCCGGACCGTCCCGTCGCGTCGCGGTTGGCACGGTGCCAGGCGAGGGTGTCGGCGATCGTCTCGTCGATCGGCCGGTGCCTGAGCCCGGCCGCCATCGCCGGTGCCGGGTCGACGCAGTCCATCCACTCCAGCTCGGGATCACCGCCCAGCCACAACGGCAGGTCGCTCCATGGCTCGACCTCGCGGTCGAGCAGGGCCTGGTTGTCGGCCCAGACGAAGTCGGCACCGGCCCCG
>JAICYJ010000136.1 GCA_025934255.1 Thermoleophilia bacterium
GACCTTGATGCCGGTCTGGAACATCTCGGTCTTGGCCTCGAGCTGGTCGAACGCCGGGGCCTTGCGGTGGATGGGCCAGCGCTCGGTGACCTCGAACCGCTCGCCCTCCTTGAGGTTGAGCACGTCGCCGGTCACGTTGAACACGTGGCCCTTGGTGATGTCGCCGACGGGCACGCTGATCGGCCCGCCGCTGTCCTTCACCTCGCTGCCGCGCACCAGGCCGTCGGTCGGCTTCATGGCGATGGCGCGCACCATGTTGTCGCCGATGTGCTGGGCGACCTCAAGCGTCAGGGTCCTGATCTCACCCTGGAAGTCGTAGTCGATCGTCAGGGCGTTGAAGATCTCCGGCATCGCGTCGACGGGGAATTCCACGTCGACGACGGGACCGATGATCCGCGCAACGCGGCCGACGCCGGTCGTGGTCGTCTGGTCGGTGGTCGTCATGGTGTCCTATTCGCTCCCCGCGGAAGCGTCGGCCAGGGCGTTCGCGCCGCCGACGATCTCGCTGATTTCCTGGGTGATCTCCGCCTGCCGGGCCGAGTTGGCCGCCCTGGTCAGCTGGGTGATCAGGTCGGAGGCGTTGTCGGTGGCCGACTTCATCGCCCGGCGCCGGGCCGCGTGCTCGGAGGCCGCGGACTGTAGCAGGGCGTTGAACAGCCGGGCCTTGACGTAGTGCGGCAGCAGCGCGTCGAGCACCTCGGAGGGTGAGGGCTCGAACTCGTAGAGCGGGAAGACGCCGCCGGCCGGGGCCTCGGTGGTCTCCTCGATCTCCAGCGGCAGGAACCGCGCCGCGACAGGGGTCTGCGACAGCATCGAGACGAAGCGAGTCGAGACCACGTGGATCTCGTCCACGCCGCCGTCCTCGCCGCCCTTCTCGAAGGAATCGATCAGCGCGTCGCCGATCATGGCCGCGTCGCCGTACTGCGGGTTGTCGGAGAAACCGCTCCAGCTGCCGGCCAGCTCGATGCCGCGGAACCGGAAGTACGAGATCCCCTTGCGGCCGATCACGTACCGGTCGATCTCCTTGCCCTGGCCGCGCAGCAGCGCGATCAGCTGCTCGGCCTCCTTGATCGCCGCGGTGTTGTAAGCGCCGGCGAAGCCGCGGTCCGCGGTCACCAGCAGCACCGCGGCGCGGCGCAGCTGCGGCCGCTCGCCGACGAGCGGGTGCCGGGCGTTGGAGTGCGAGGCGACGGCGGACACGGCGCGCGTCAGCTCGCGCGCATACGGCGTCGACTGCGCGACCCGCTGCTGCGCCTTGACGATGCGCGCGGTGGCGATCAGCTCCTGCGCGCGGGTGATCTTCTTCGTCGAGGAGACGGACGCGATGCGCCGCCGATAGACGCGGAGTTGGGCTCCCACGGCCTAGCCCTCCCTTCCGGACTGTTGCCCGATCACGATGGACGACACGGTCATCAGCCCTTCGTGTGCCGGGTGATCGTCTCCTGGCCCACATCCTCCGGGTCGAGCGGACGCACCGCGGCGGCGGTGCCGCGCAGCAGCGTGCCGTCGCTCTTCTCGAAGGTGTCCTTGAACCCGTCGATCGCGGAGCGCAGCAGCCCGATGGTGTCGTCGGAGAGCTTCTCGCTGGTCGCCGCGATGCTCTGCAGCAGCTCCGGCTTCGAGGACTTCAGGTTGTCGAGGAACTGGCGCTCAAAGCGGCGCACGTCCTCGGCCGGGACCTCGTCCAGCTCGCCCGAGGTGCCCGACCAGATCGACACGACCTGGTCCTCGACCGAGTACGGGGTGTACTGCGGCTGCTTGAGCAGCTCGACCATCCGGGCGCCGCGGGCCAGCTGCGCCTTCGAGGCGTCGTCCAGGTCCGAGGCGAAGGCCGCGAAGGCCTCCAGGTCACGGAACTGGGCCAGGTCCACCCGCAGCGAGCCGGACACCTGACGCATCGCCCTGACCTGCGCCGCGCCGCCGACCCGGGAAACCGAGGTGCCGACGTTCACCGCGGGGCGCACGCCCGAGTTGAACAGGTCGGTCTCGAAGAAGCACTGGCCGTCGGTGATGGAGATGACGTTGGTCGGGATGAACGCCGAGATGTCGTTGCCCTTGGTCTCGACGATCGGCAGGCCGGTCATCGAGCCGGCGCCCATGTCGTCGGAGAGCTTCGCACAGCGCTCCAGCAGCCGGGAGTGCAAGTAGAACACGTCGCCCGGGTAGGCCTCGCGGCCCGGCGGGCGGCGCAGCAGCAGGGACATGGCGCGGTACGCCTCGGCCTGCTTGGACAGGTCGTCGAACACGATCAGCAC
>JAICYJ010000092.1 GCA_025934255.1 Thermoleophilia bacterium
GATCCCGCAGTTGCGGACGGCCCGGCGCCGGTAGCCGGTTGCCAGGTACACCGCCAGCGCGTACAGGGCCAGCGAGACGAACGGCAGCACCCAGGCCAGCACCTTCAGCCAGTGCGCCAGCGTCTGCACCAGCGACAGCTGGTCGGAGGTGAAGATCACGATCTTTCCGCCGGCGATGGTCGTGGTCGGGCTCAGCCCAAGACGGCCGGCCAGGTTCTGCTCGAGGCCGCTGGTGTTGATCGAGACCTCGCCGCCCGCGGTTTTCAGGCGGCTGCCGCCGCCGTCCAGCACCAGCACCAGCTGTGCGTGGGCGACCTCGTTCGCCTTGATCCACGCCTGCTGGGCGCGGTCTGAGGCCAGCAGGCGTGCTGCTGCGCGGTAGGCGTAGTCTCGCAGCGCGGCCGCGGCGGGCGCGGCCAGCGGCTGTGCCTGCTTGGGCAGGAGCGGCTGAATCTGCGTGGCGACGTCGACGTTCGCGTAGAGCTGGTCGACCAGGTTCGTGGCCAATGCCTGCTGGATCTCCGGCTGCTGCAGCAGCTGGGTGGTGGTGGTGTTGTACCCGTCCGAGTCGAGCACGACGCGCCGGATCCACAGCGCCAGCACCGACAGGATCAGCACCAGCGACGCCGCGGCGATCAGGCTGCCGACCATCCATCGCCGGCGGCGGGATGCCTTCCGCTCGGCCTTCTGCTCGGTGTTCTCGGCCGCCTTACCCTCCACCGGCTGGTCGCTGCTCACGCGTCCGCCCCCGTCCTTTGTCGGTCGATTGGCATGGCCATGCTATCGACTTGGGGCGCGTGGAGCAGGGCCGCGCCACATCCTCCGAACACGGACGGCCGGAAAGGTGTGAGGAGGCACCCTTAGATAAGCGGTCTCTCATGTTCAAGAGCTACGCTGTGCGGGACACTGGGAGGTAGCGGAGATGGGGAGGGGCAAGCGTTCATCGGTGCGAATGCTGGGCTGGGCAGGTCTGGCATTGGTGATGCTGGGAGCGGTGAGCGTGACGGCGATGGCGTTGACAGCCAGTCACGGAAAGGTGCCGCCCTCAAAGCCGCTGGCCGTTGCGCTGCACGACGCCGCGACCGCGGCGCCGCCTGCAGGCGTGACTGCGCACTTCGCGGTGCACCAGCACCTGATCCCCGGCAGCTCGACCCTGCTCTCTTCGGGGCCGCTGGCCGGCGCCACCGGCACCGTCTGGGCAGCGGGCGGCAAGGTGCGCGTGTCGGTGCACTCGCAGCTCGGCTCCACCCAGCTTGCCTATGACGGCAGCTCCGTCACCTTCTACAACCCGAAGAACCATGCCGCCTACCGCCTGGCGCTGCCTTCGCACATGCGTGACACGAGCACGGCGGCCGCGCACGCGCCGCCGTCGGTGGCCGATATCAGCAAGCTGCTCACCGGCTTCGGCAAGGACGCCGTGCTTTCGGGAGCGATCCCGGGCAACGTGGCCGGGCGCCCCGCCTACACCGTGCAGGTGCGATCGCGGCACCCCTCCGGCCTGGTCGGCTCGCTGGCCCTGGCCTGGGACGCCGCACGCGGCGTGCCGCTGCGCTTCGCCATCACCCCGCGCGGCTCGAGCACACCCGCGCTGGAGCTGGTCGTGACCGACATCCGCTTCGGCAAGCTCTCGGCCGGCGCCACCAGCCTGACGCTGCCCGCGGGCACGCACACGGAGGCGCTGCACCTGCCCTCGAAGCAGCAGGTGCAGGGTGCCGCCAAGCACGTGCACTCGGTCTCCGGAGCCGGTGCGGTCGCAAAGGCCGTGCAGTTCCATCTCACCGCCCCGGCCACGCTGGCCGGCCGGCCGCGCAGCGAGGTGCGGTCGCTTGGCGACGGCGCGCTGATCGTCTACGGCAAGGGCCTCGATGCGCTGCTGGTGTACGAGAAGCGGGCCGGTGGCCAGGGCGCCGCGGTGCTGCCGGTGATGTCGCCGGTGTCCGTGAACGGCGCGGCCGGGCATGAGCTCGAGACGACGCTTGGCAGCGTCGTTGAGTTCAGCAAGGGCCGGGTCACCTACACGATCGCCGGGTTCCAGACGGCCGACACGATCCTCAGCGCAGCACAGTCGCTGCATTGAGCGCGGCCGCCGCGGCGGGTGCTCTCGTCGAGATCGACGGTGTCAGCAAACGCTACGGCGACGTGGTGGCGCTGGATGACGTGTCCGCGTCGGTGACCGAGCGGGCGGTCGGTCTGCTGGGCGCCAACGGCGCCGGGAAGTCGACCCTGATGCGCTCGATGCTGGGCCTGATCCGCCCCGACGAGGGCAGCATCAGCGTCATGGGCATGGGCATCGAGCACGCGTGGGACATCCGGCGGCGGCTCGGCTACATGCCGGAGCACAGCTCGCTGCCGATGGGCATGACCGCCCGTGACCTGGTCGTCCACATGGGCGAGCTGCGCGGCCTGCCGCGCCGGGTGGCCGTGCTGCGCGCCTCCGAGGTGCTGTTCCAGGTCGGCCTCGAGGAGGAGCGCTCGCGGCTGATCCGGACGTTCTCGGTGGGCATGCGACAGCGCACGAACCTGGCCCAGGCGATCGTGCACTCGCCGGCGATGGTGATCCTGGACGAGCCCACAAACGGCCTTGATCCGGCCGGCCGCGAGGAGATGCTGACGCTGGTACGGCGGCTGTCCGCCGACCTCGGCATCGCCGTGATCATGTCCTCGCACGTGCTCGAGGACGTCGTTCGCACCTGCGACTCGGTGCTGGTGCTGCGCGACGGGAAGATCGTCGCCACCCAGCGGCTGGCGCAGGCCGATCGCGTCGACAACGGCGAGGTGCAGGTGCAGATCATCGGCGACGCCGACGCGTTCGCCACAGCCGCCGCCGCGCTGGGGCTGGCCGTGCGGCCGGACGGCGAGTGGCTGCTGGTGCGGGGCGACGACGCCGACGCGGTGCTGCGCGGCGTGCGGGATGCCGCCATTGCCAGCGGCGCCGGCCTGCACGAGCTGCGCCCGGCCGGCCCCACCATCGAGCAGTCGCTGATCGGAGCGATCGGATGAGCAGCGAAGCGCGGCTGGTCGACACCGCGTTCACCACCTACCAGGGACCGCGAGCGGGACGGCTGGCCGCGATCTGGTCGCTCGCGCACTGGAGCGCGCTTCGCGCGCTCGGCGCCCGCCGCGGCTGGAAGGCCAAGGTGATCCCGATCTCGCTGACGCTGCTGGCGTTCGCGCCGGCGCTGGTGGTGCTGGGCCTGCGTGCGATCCTCGGCTCGGGCAGCGTCAGCCGTAGCGTCGCCAACGCCGTCCCGTACTCCGACTACATCAGCACGATCGCGATCGTGGTGCTGGTGTTCAGCGTCGTGATCACCCCGGAGCTGGTCTGTCCGGACCGTCGCGACCGCACGCTGTCGCTCTACTTCTCCACCGCCATCGGCCGCCTCGACTACGTGCTGGGAAAGATCGCGGCGGCGCTGATGCCGCTGCTGCTGGTGACGCTGGCGCCGGTGCTGCTGCTCTACGTCGGCACCGTGCTGTTCTCCGTCCATCCGGTCGGCTACCTGCAGGCGAACTGGCTGGATCTCCCCCGCATCATCGTCTCCAGCCTGATCGTCGCCACCTTCTATGGGCTGGTGGGGCTGGCGATCTCGTCGCTGACCAGCCGGCGCGCGTTCGCAGTCGGCGGGTACCTGGCGTTCCTGGCCATCTCGACGGTGATGGGCGGCGTCCTCAGCCATGCGCTGAACGCGCGCTATTTCCGGCTGCTGGCGGTGGCGGCGGCGCCGATCCGGGCCGGGCAGGGGCTGTTTCCGAAGTACTCCGACCCGGGCAACATCAGCCCCGTGGTGTGGGGCTCGACCGTCGTCGAGGTGTGCGTGGTGGCTGTCATCGTGCTGGCGGTGCGATACGGGAGGGACGAGGGATGAGCGCGCCGGCGATCGAGTTCACCGGCGTCTCGCGCTGGTACGGGGACACCGTCTCGCTGGCCGACGTCTCGTTCACGGCCGACGCGGGAGTGGTCGGGCTGCTCGGCCACAACGGTGCCGGCAAGTCGACCACGCTGAAGCTGTGCGCGGGGTTCTCGACGCCCAGCACCGGCACCGTGCGCATCTACGGCGACAACCCGCGGCGCAACCCGGACGTCTACCGGCGAGTCGGGATCGTGCCCGACCACAGCCCGCCGTGGCCGTTCCTGACGGCGCGCGAGGTGGTGGAGCTGTCGGCCCGCCTGCACAAGGTGCCCGACTACCGTGAAGCCGCCGCCCGCGCGATCGCGACCGTCGAGCTGGAACCGGCCGCCGACCGGCGCGTGGCCGGGTTCTCGCACGGCATGCGCCAGCGGGTGAAGCTGGCCCAGGCGATCGCGCACGAGCCCGACCTGTTGCTGCTTGACGAGCCGCTGAACGGCCTCGACCCGACCCAGCGTGAGCACGTGATCGCCCTGCTGATCCGGCTCGGCGAGCAGGGCCGCACCGTCGTCGTGTCGTCCCATGTCCTGCACGAGGTGGAGCGGATGGCTCCGCGGGTGCTGGTGCTGGTGAACGGCCACCTGGTGGCCGAGGGTTCGACGGCGGGGATCCGGCAGCTGATCAGCGAGCGGCCGCGGCGCGTGCTGGTGACGGCTGACAACGCCCGCGCGCTGGCGCGCGAGCTGATGTCGAGCGCGGCGGTCGACGCCGTGCGGATCAGCGACGGCGCGATCGAGGTCGAGACCAGCGAGCCCTCCCAGCTGAGCCGCGAGCTGCCGGCGGCGGCCGGTCGCACCCAGTCACTGCTGCGCCTGATCCGGCCGGTCGGCGACGACCTGGAGAGCGTCTACACGTACCTGCACGACCGCGCCCGGGGGCAAGCGCGATGATCCTGCCCGTCTACCGGCTGACGTTGCGCGCGCTGCTGCTGCAGCGGCGCACGATCATGCTGGCGGTGGTGGTGCTGGCGCCGGTCGCGACCTCGCTGATCTACGCGCTGGCGCGTCCCGGCGGCAGCGACACGGTGGACTTCTACTCCGGCATCGTGCAGAAGCTGTTCGTGCCGGCCGTGGCGGCGCTGGTGGCGCTGGTGTTCGGCGTCAGCGCGTTCGGCGACGAGCGGGAGGACGGCACCATCCTGTACCTGGTGGCGACGCCGCAGCCGCGGCTGGAGCTGGTGGTCGCGAAGGTGGCAGCGGCCTGGACGGCGTCCCTGGTGCTGCTCGTGCCCAGCCTGGTGCTGAGCGGTCTGCTCGGCCTGGGCTCGGCGGCGTCGCTGCGCCTGATCGGCTGGCCGCTGGTGGGCGTGGTGCTGGCCAGCCTGGCCTACTGCGCAGCCTCGTCCTGGCTGTCGCTGAAGACGCGGCGGCCGGTGGTGATCGGCGTCATCTACATCCTGTTGTGGGAAGGGTCGGTGGCCACGTATGCGGCGTCCGCCGCCAAGCTCTCGATCTCGGCCTACGGCAGTGCCTTCGTCGCGCACGCGCTGCCCCAGTCAGCCCCGCCGGTGGCGGGCCTGGTGCCATCCGCGCTGGTGCTGGCAGCGGTGGTCGTGCTGGCGGCGTGGGGCGCCGCCCGCAGCCTTGCCCGCACCGAGCTCCCCTAGGTCTACCTGGTACCGGTGAACAGCCCGCGGCCGAGGAAGCCGGCCACGACCGCGACCAGCACGGCCAGCAGCAGCACCCAGAAGGCGAGCTTGATCGCGCCGAACACGCCGAACACCAGGATCGCGAGGATCAAGAGCAGAAGCCAGATCATGCGCATCGGATACCTCGGGACGGTGCCCGCTAAACGCCTCAGCCCAGGTCGGAGGGCAGCAACGACCAGCAGATCATGTCCTTGCGCACGCCCTGCACCGAACGCGATCCCCGCTCCAGCCCCTCGCGGGTGAAGCCCGCCCGCTCGAGCGCACGCTGCGAGGCGATGTTCTCCGGGTCGGTGCGCCCCTCGAGGCGCGCGGCGCCCAGCGCCTCAAACGCCCACGGCGAGACCAGCCGGATCGCCCGGGTCACGAGACCCCTGCGCCGCGCCGCCGGATGCACGCCGTAGGCCACCTCGACGATGCCGGGCGGCCGCTCCGTCGAGAGCAGGATCACGCCCCGGTACTCGTCGCTGCCGCACTCGGTGATGGTGAACGCGAGCGGCGCTGTCGGGTCGTCCCACGATCCCATCAGCTGCGTCAGCTCCTCGCGCGCGTGCTTCTCCGTGTAAGGGATGGGCACGTTCACCCAGCGGCGAGTGGTCTCGTCGCGGCCCTCCTCCATCAGGCCCGGCAGGTCGCTCTCGCGCATCGGCCGCAGCGTGACGGTGCCGTCGCTGAGCGGCGGGTCGGGCGGGTCGACGTGGTCGGGGCGGCGAGGCATTACGCAGGTGAGGGGGTTGGCCGCAGCAGGCCGCGGCGACCGACGCTGAGGCTGAGCGAGGCCGCCGTCACGCCCAGCGCGCCCGCGACCGACCAGCCGAACTCGTGCGGCAGCGGCAGCAGCAGCACGAACGTGGCCGCGGCCACCACCCAGGCATAGTGCACGCGGCCCTGAAGATGCGGACTGTCATGATCGCCGCATCGTAGGCAACCGGGGCGCATTGGCGGTCGCGGAGCTGCTTAGGAGGGGGTGTCGGCCGCGCTCCCGCGCCGCCGGACCGCGTTCGCCGACAGCGGGAACACCATCACCGACACCATGGCGGCGCCGACCAGGCCGGCCGCCGTGCTGGCCCGCATCTCGCCGTCCTTGACTCCCAGCGAGGTGACGGCCACCACCAGCGGCAGCGCCGTGCTGGCGTAGAGGCCGAGCGCCACCCGGTCGCGCGCCGTCAGCGCGTAGCGGTAGATGACCAGGGAGGGCAGCCCGCGCACCACCAGGAACATGGCCAGGAACAGGGGCACCTTGAGCATGCCGGAGACGCTGCTGGTGATCGCGTTCAGGTCGAACTGCATGCCGGTGACGATGAAGAAGATGGGGATGAACACGCCGAAGCCGACCGCGTCCAGGCGCGGCTGCATCAGCTGCTTGGCGCGTGGCCCGCAGGCGATCGAGGCCAACAGGCCGGCCGAGAAGGCGCCCAGCACGAGGTCGAGATGCAGCCGTGAGCTGAGGTAGACGAGGCTGATCAGGATCAGCAGCGCCAGGCGCACCGCGAACTGCCCGGTGCGCTCCATCGTCTGCTCGAGCACCTGCAGGATGCGCACCGGTTTCAGCCGCGGCGCGGCGAAGGCGGCCGCGCCCGTGATCAGACCGAAGGCCACGAGCAGCAACGCCGAGATGCCACGGTTGGAGGTCTCGCTCAGAAGCAGTGAGATCAGGATGATGGGGCCGACCTCACCGAACGCGCCGGCGGCGGCCATCAGCGCGCCGAATCGTCCCTCGGCATCGCCGTTGTCACGCAGCATCGGGGCGAGCGTGCCGAGCGCGGTGGTGGTCAGCGCCACGCCCACGAACAGGGTGCTCTCGACCACGTCGAGCGCCTCCAGCAGCCCTGCCACGACCAGCGCCAACGCCACCGACGCGCCCCAGCCGGTCAGCGCCAGCCGGGCCGGCATTCCCCGCAGCTGGTTGAGGTCGAGCTCGAACCCGGCCAGGAAGAACAGGAAGGCGAGGCCGAAGTCGGCGAGCACCTGTGCCAGGCCGGTGACGTGGATCAGGTTCAGGATCGGCGGCCCGACGATGATCCCGAGCAGGATCTCGACCACGACCACCGGCAGCACGATGCGCGGCATCACGTCGACGATCAGCGGCGAGGCGGCGGCCAGCGCGACGATCACGACCAGCGTTCCCAGGTCGATGTGCATGCCTGACGGCTAGGCCGCCGTCGCCTGCAGAAAGCCGCGCAGCCGCTCCAGCACCGGATCGACCCGTGATGTGTCGCCCCAGCGGCCCAGCACCTGCATGTCGCCGGTGCGCCGGTCGAAGCGCGGCTCGATCCGGCCGACGATGCGGTCGCCGCGAAGCACCGGCAGCACGTAGTAGCCGTACTCGCGCTTGGCGGGCGGGACGTACATCTCCAGCCGGTAGCGAAAGCCGAACAGCGCCTCGGCGCGGGCGCGGTCGTGGATCAGCCGATCGAACGGCGACAGCACCGTGACGCGATCGCCGACCGGGTCGTCCGCGACCTCGGGATGGGCCCGCCACTCGCCCTTCACCAGGCGCACGCCCAGCGCCCGGAAGCGCTGCTGTGCGAACAGCCGGTCGGCCTCGCGGCGGGTGAGCGGGCGATCGTCGGGCGGCTGCCAGCGATCCGCCACGTCCCACAGCCGCTGGCCGCCGCTGCGGCCGACGATCCCGATCTCGCCGCGCAGCTGCAGGATCTCGAGCATGCGCCCGACGTGGCGCGAGCCGTGCCAGCGGTGGCGCTGGCCGCGCTCGACCGACCGGTCCTCGAGGTCACGTGACAGCAGCGGCCCGCGGCGCCCCAGCTCGTGCAGCACGTAGCGGCGAAAGCCCTTGTTCTGCTCGAGGAACTGGCGCCACCAGCGTTCGCGGGCGGTGGTGTTGGCGCGGCGGTACCCGCGCATCCAGGCCCGCACCATCGGCAGCGACTCGATCGGCCAGATCAGCGCGTTCCACTCGAACAGCCGCCGCTCATCCCAGAGCAGGCGGTCGAGCTCTCCCCGGTCGAACGCTCCCAGCCGGCTCCACAGCACCAGCTCCTGCGGCGTTGCAACGGTCGCGATCGGGTCGATCTGAAGGAAGCCGAGGCGCCGCACCGTGTCCAGGACGCCGGTCGCCGATCCATCGAGGAGCTGCGCGCGAACGGCGATCCGCCGGGCGCGGTCATGGTCGACCGTCCGTGGCATGGGCCAACACTAGCCGCGCCGC
>JAICYJ010000125.1 GCA_025934255.1 Thermoleophilia bacterium
AAGATCGCCTCGACCGGGCAGACCGGTTCGCAGGCGCCGCAGTCCACGTACTCGTCGGGGTGGATGTACAGCGCCCGGGCGCCTTCGTAAATGCAGTCGACCGGGCACTCCTCGATGCAGCTGCGGTCCAGCACGTCGATGCACGGCTCGGCGATCACGTACGTCATCCGCTCTCCCTGTCCGCCAGCCAACATCTTCGAGTTTAGAGGATGACGATCCTTTTATCTAGGGGCGGGGTGAGCGTCGCGCCTGGCGCTGGATGGTGACCAACTCGCTGCCGGACTCGCCGAGCAGGCGGCGGCTGAGGGAGTAGGCGATGCGGGCCGTCTGGGTCTTGGCCAGCTCGGCCTTCTCGCCGGCGAAGGAATCGTTGGCGGTGGCGGTCCATAGCGCCAGCCAGCGAGCGAAGTGCTCGGCGCGCAGCGCCGCGGCCGAATGCAGGTCGGCGTGGACCTGGGAGCGCGTTGCGCCGGTAAAGCCCGGCGCGGAACAGCACGGTCTGTCAGAAGTTACAGATCACCGACGGTGCGCGTCGAGGTCCATACAGGCCACGTCGCGGAAGATCAGGCCGAGCAGCGGGGTCGGCGGATCGGTGTGGAAGCTGCGGACCAGAACCTCGACGTCCTCACGCTCGGTGAGGTCGCGCGGGAGCTGTGCCGCCCCGGGCGTTGACCGGGTCACAGCAGGACCGACGTGGCAAGGACGACCCCGAGGACGGGCAGCGCGAGCACCTTGATGCCCTCCAGCACCGCGAACAGCCCGCACAGGCGTGGGACACCGCTTGTCGCGACAGCGTCGTCCTACTCAGCGTGGCGGTGACCGTTCCGACCGCCGCTGCCGGCCGTCCCGGCAACCGGTAAGCGCGGAGCTAACCGTGCGCCACCCCCGCTCAAGCCCAACGCGAGATGGCCACCCTAATGGCTGAGGGAGCTCGGCGGGCGATGGCCGACATCGAACTGGCGCTGGCAAGCATGGCCGCTGGGCACCACGGATGCTGCCACGCCTGCCACCCGGACATCTCCCTCGCCGTGCTGGAGGTCGTTCGGCAGGCGAGGTTGTGCCTGTCCTGTCAGCGCAGCGAGTCTGACCTCCGGTAGTCCCGTATGCCTCCGGGGCCGGTACTGGGCACGTCGGCTTGTGCTCGCAAATCCCGGTCCGTGGTTATGTGATCAGTATGAGAGCAAGTTTTCGTCTGGGGCGCATCGCTGGGATCCGCATCGGGGTCCACTGGAGCGTCTTGGTTATTTTCGCGCTCATCGCCTGGGGGCTGGCGGCGTCGCGCTTCCCGGCCGCTTACCCGCAGTACGGCACCACCGCTTACGTAATTGCCGGACTTCTCACCGCGCTGGCCTTCTTCGCCTCGCTGCTGGCCCACGAACTATCACACGCACTGGTGGCGCGCCGCAATGGCCTCCACGTGGAAGACATCACGCTGTGGCTGTTCGGCGGGGTGGCCCGGCTATCCGGGGAAGCCCGAAACCCCGGCGCCGACCTGCGCATCGCCGGGGTCGGCCCACTGGTAAGCCTGCTGCTCGGCGCCGTGTTCTTGATCGTGGCTGAGCTGCTCTCGGCCAGTGGCTACCACGACCTCGTCGTGGCCGGCTTCGGGTGGCTGGGTGCCATCAATATCCTCCTCGCGGTGTTCAATGCGATCCCCGCCGCGCCTCTGGATGGCGGACGGCTGCTGCGCTCGATCATCTGGTGGCGCACCGGCGACCGGCTCAAGGCCATCCAGTGGTCCAGTCGAGCGGGCGAGGTCTTCGGCTGGGTCCTCGTGGCGGTAGGTCTGATTACCTTCTTCGCCCGCGCCGACTTCGGTGCTCTCTGGTTCGCGCTGATCGGCTGGTTTGTCATCGGCGCGGCCACTGCGGAAAGCCAGCAGGCCACCGTCCGCAACCAGCTCGGCCAGCTAGCCATCCGCGACGTCATGACTCCCAACCCGATCACCGCATCAGCATCGATGACCGTTGCAGATCTGCTCAGCAGCGACCTCATCCGGCACCGGCACTCGACGTTCCCCGTGACCGACAACGGACGAGGACCGGTCGGCTTGGTCACCTTCAACCAGATCCGGCACGTGCAGCCACAAGACCGGGCCACCACCCGACTACGAGACATCGCCTGCCCCATGGAGCAGGTAGCGCAGGCCTGGCCGGACGAGCCGGCGGCCGCTCTGCTGCCCCGACTCAGTCAGTGCGCCGAAGGACGCGCCCTCGTGCTCTCCGACGGCGTACTGGTCGGCATCATCTCACCATCCGACATCAACCGCGTCCTACGTTGGATAACCACCACCGGCCACAACGAACGCACATAGGCAGACCTGGCCCAGAGATGGCGGACACGGTGACCGGCGAGGCCAAGACTGAAGTCCGACGGGATGCTCGGCCAGGCCCGCACGACCTGTGAGCAGCTCCTCTGCAAAGCGAAAGTCAAGGCCGAACACATGGTTACCCAGGGCAGGACCCGGACCGAGACCATGCTCACTGACGCTCTTAGGAGGTCGAGACCCTAGCGGTGCAGTCCCGGGAGAAGCCCGCGTCGTTAGAACGTGAGACGGCGCATCAGCACGCCGAGGTCCTCGATGCGCTCCGCCAAGAAAGAGATCCTGGCGAAAGGGATCGACCAACTGCGACCTTCGCGCAGGAATACCGCTCCCACTCGAAGACCTACCTGCAGGCGTTCCGCAGCGCCTGCTGATCGGCGTGGGTGTCCAGCGGCGCGTGCCGCTGAGCGAGGGTCGGACCGTGCATCAGCCAGTGGTGCTTTATCCGTACAACGTCGCCTCCCTGGCGGAAGGGAAGCCAGCGCACC
>JAICYJ010000014.1 GCA_025934255.1 Thermoleophilia bacterium
AGCGCCGCGACCGCGTCGCCGATCCAGCCGAAGCCGCTCGCCTAATCGCCGCGCTTCCCCGCCTCGACGATCGAGCGCTCTGGTCGGTCGCGCTCTACTGCGGGCTGCGCGCCGGCGAGCTCCGCGCACTGCGGTGGCGTCACGTCGACCTGGCGCGCGGCCGGATCCGGGTCGAGGAGAACCTGCCGGTTGACGCCAAGCGGGTCATGGCTGCCGAGGAGACCGGCGAGCCAAAGACGCGAGCCGGTCGGCGCGAGGTCCCAATCGCACCACCAGCGCACGACGCCCTGGCGGCGCTCAAGGCCAGCCTGTTGCCAGCGGACGACGCATACGTGTGGCGGGCGACCGACGGCGGCGTGTTCGCCCCTGCGAGCGTCATGAAGAGGGCCCGCGCGGCTTGGAAGGCGGCCAAGCTCTCGGAGATCGGATTGCACGAGTCGCGGCACAGCGCCGCCAGCATGTGGATCGCCTCAGGGTGGTCGGTGAAAGTCGTCTCCGAACTGATCGGGCACGCGTCTGTCGCGATCACCCTCGACCGGTACGGCCACCTGTTCCCCGCCGCGCTCGACGACGCGGCGGCAGCGTTCGCCGCCTACCTCGAGCGAGCCGACACCAGCCACCGCCTCAACCAACTCGACGATTGACCGGACATGCCGCGGTCGTTCCGCAAAGCACCTAGAGCGCGAGCTTGGCGTCACCTACAAGACCGCCTGGCGGATGTTCAACCTGATCCGAAACAAGCTGATGGTGCAGGACGACGACCTGCAGCTTCGCGGCGCGGTCGAAGCCGATGAGACTTGGGTGGGCGGCAAGGCCAAGGCATACCCCAAGAAGACGCGCCAAGAGCATGAGGCCCGCAAGACGCCCGTGCTCGCGGCTGTCGAGCGCGGTGGCAAGGTTGTCGCCAAGATCACACCTTATAGTCGAGCGGCGTACCGGCACGTCCGCCAGTTCGTCATGCCAACGTCCACGCTGTACACGGACGATTGGCCTGGCTACCGGCGGCTTATCCGGGAGTACGACCACCATGTCGTGAACCACTCGGCCAAGGTCTACGTGAGCGGGGACGTTCACACGCAGACCACCGAGGGGTTCTTCGGGAACATCAACATGGGTGTCCGCGGCGCGCATCACTCGATCTCGCGGAAGTGGCTGCAGGGCTACTTGAACGAGTGGACGTGGCGGTACAACCACCGCGACGATCCCCGGGCGATGTTCCTCACGCTGATCCATCGCGGCGCGAGCACCCAGGCTCTTTAGACGCCACGACCCGGGCTGAGAAGACCCGGGTCGCAAGCGCGTTAGGAGTGGGTTCGCGAAAGCCCAGCGACCATCTTAGGACCCCGGTCAGTCGACAGCCGATAGCAACGTCCGACGCAAGGTCCAATTTAACGGTTAGATCCGTCTCTGGTTTCAACGTGGGATTGAGACCCTGCGGCCAAGGCGGCAACGTTAGGAGGTAGCCGAAATGGCTACGCAGTTCATTACGAAGGTGCGCGTCGAAGGCGCGCCCGTGCCTTCGCGGCACGAACACATCGCGGCGGTGATGCTCCGCACTGGGATCATAGAAGCGCGGTCCACGGTTATCTCGCGGATCCGGCTGGGCGACCAGTACTACACGGCGGCCAGTCCTCCGGCGCTGGTCTACGTCCACGCATGCCCGTTCTGTGGAGCACGCGACTACATCACGACGCATCCCGACCAGACGGCCACCAACAACTTGCTCAGACTGCCTAGGTTCTAACCGGCGATTTGATGCATCCGGACCGGGCGCGGCTGCGGCTGCTTTACAAGCGGCTGCTCCGCGTCTTCGTCTGGATGGCAGGTATAGCCAAGGGCGACCGCGATGGCATCGGCCAAAAACGGAACGAACCGCTCCGCTTCCTCAACGGTCACGGTGATCGCCAGCCTGCCGTCGAGCGCCAGCATCACCGACTCGTCATGGTCGCCACAGGGATGAGCGGCCAAAAAGGGTACAGACCAGCCGTCGACCACTACCTCGTGGCGCGTGAACGGACCCGGGAACGAAACACGGAAGGAGTCGAGCTGGTCGGGGTCATGCTCGGGGCAGCTCACGGTGAGCGGTTTTCGCCCTCCTGGTCTTCTTTCCTGTCCGGTGCGGTGGCCCGCTTGAGGTTATCGAAGAACTCGCGCCGCTTGGGGACAGGGATCTCCGCACCCGCGTCCGTCTTCTGCGTCCTTGCCGGCCGATCGGGCTCCTCGGTCATGGTGACACGGTAGCGCCGTGGCCCGACGCTGCGCCTTCTGCGATGGAACCGATCTCACACGCGAACACGTGATCCCACGCTGGCTCTCCCGGCACCTACTCGCCAGCACAGGGGGAGACGGATTCGATGTCCACGGCATGATCACGCGAGGCCCGCGCCATGTCCCGCTGATCGACACCCGAGTACGACGCGCCTGCCGCTCCTGCAACACCGGCTGGATGCATGATCTCGAAGAAGACTGCCGAGAAGCCATCGCCGCGATGATGGACGGCACGAGCGTCGATATGGCCCCAGACGGGCAGGCACTCCTAGGGCGGTGGGCACTCAAAACGGCGGCCATGGTCGAGTTCACCACCCCAGCCCGGACATTCTCAGCGGATGACCGCGCCGAGTTACGGGCCGGGATCATCCCGGATGGGCATTCCGTCTTCCTCGCCCGGTACGGCGGATTCAGGGCCAAGGGAGGGGGCCGCATCAGCTACTCGCCGCTGATCTACACCGAGCCGATGGGCAGTACCACCCTCTACGCGCTCACCCTGCAAGTTGCGCATTTCGTATTCCAGGTCATCGGCTCCGGCAAGGCTGGCGGGTTCGTTCTCGATGTCGTCGACCATGGCGGTGTGGAAAAAGAAGCCGCGGTCAGGATCGTCCCTGGGGATAGCGGGCTTGTCTCGTGGCCGCCCAAGTTCGCCCTCGACGACCGGAGCTACGAACTCTTCGAGAAGCTGCCCCTCCCGAAGCCGTAAACGACCTTTCTTCTTGCCATGCTGGTCAGGCTTTATACAGTGAGGGGATAGTCGCCCAGAATCGGCTCCGAACGTTGAGTGATTTGAGGAGCGAGGTGCTTCAGCGTTACCGCAAGGTCGATGAGTTGGCACGCTACGGGTACCGCCGACGATCGCCAGAGCCCGCCCGCGTAACCCGACGGGCTCGCGAGCCAGTCGGGGTCGAACCTACCCAACTTCTCGGCGAAGTACGTCCTCGCGAACGCGAGATCTCGCGCATCCATGAGCAGCCCGTCAAGCTGGAAATCCCAGTCGATGAATCCCATCAGCGATCACCGTCAGGCTACCCTCCCGCAGACGCAGAAGCTACGGCTTCTGGGGCTCGATCAGCGCGACCGAGCCGCGTAGGCGTCGACGCGAAGCGGGCCATGGCCGCTGAGGAGACTGGCGAGCCGAAGACTACGACAAGGCGGGACCCACAACATCACGAAGCACATACTTCAACGCCTCGTTGGCGGTCATCGCGCAATCATCCAGCCTGACCTTGAACTGCACAACTCACGTCACGGCCAGCACGTCGTGCTCGACCGGGGTCGCCCAGCAGAAGAAACGGAGGAATCGTTCAAAACCCTCTGGTAGCGGTCGAGGTAGCGGAACGGTGGACGTTTACGGACGTCGGTGGACGAGCCTCCCGCTCAACCAGGCGGTTACCGCGCAACCAGGCGGCCATAACAGAGGTTCAAGTCCTCTCATCCGCATGAAGCTGCTGTTTGCTGTCTGCCCAGCCGCATTTCGGCGCGCGAAAACGTAGGGGCGTCGGCGTCCGTAGTGACGTCTTTCGAATCTAGGACGCGTTTGACCTGATCGGGTGTCCTGGTCCTTCGGGGGCTCAAGACGCCGGCCCGCTGTCCGATACATCGCGGGATGGCGTATTGCACGAAATGCGGCTCGCGGTTCCCGGAGGCGAGCGATCTGTTCTGCCGAACATGCGGGGCAGCGGCGGCCGAATCACCGGGTCCCGCCCAGGCTGTCCCGGCGGAGCCACCACCGCGCTTGCCCAAGCATCGGTATCCGATCGCCATCGTCCTGGCTGCCCTCGTCACAGTTCTGGCGGCCGGCTATTCGTTCGTGCAGGCACCGACGCTCGTACAGGCGGCGCGGGACATGCGTGCGGGAGAGGCGGACATGTCAGGGCACGACTATGTGACCGCGGCAGCCACGCTCGCCAACGCGCATCGCAGCGTCCCGACCTAGCGCAAGATCACGATCGACCTAGCGGAGGCCGACTTCGGAGCGGGCAAGCCTGACGCGGCGATGCGCCTGCTACGCAACATGCGCCTGTCGCCGAGCGAGTGGCAGACGCTCACGCAGACCATGCCCGCCGAGTATCAGAAGTACTTCGTGCCGACGAAATCGGGGTCCTGATGTTCCTTCCCGGCTGGCTGATTGCGCTGTGCACGTTCCCCGGCGTGATCGTGCACGAGGCCGCGCACCGCTTCTTCTGTGACGTCACCGATACGCCCGTCTATGACGTCGCGTACTTCCGCCCCGTCGCCAACCCGGCCGGGTATGTGGTCCACGGACCCCCGAAGTCACTCCGGGCGGCACTGCTGATCTCCGCCGGGCCGCTGCTCATCAACACGATCCTCTGCTCGACCCTGACGCTGTCGGTCGCATACGAGCTGATCGTGTTCGACGCGAAGCTGCACGATCCGGTGTTGATCGTGCTCGCCTGGCTCGGCTACTCGATCGGCATGCACGCATTCCCGAGCCGACAGGACGCCGCCAACTTCACCGCACAGGTGAGGGCCGCCCGCGGGAACGGCCCCACGCTGGCCCTAGCACGAGGCTTCGCCGGTCTGATTGGACTTGCCAACGCGCTGCGTGTCGTCTGGTTCGACGCCATCTACGCAGTCGGCGTGAGCCTCGTCGTACCGCTGCTGCTCGGCGCATTCTGAGCCGAGTTCGGTCGGCGACGGCTGCGCGCGTTAGCCTCCCGCCGTGTCCCTGCCCGCCGCCTCCACCTGGGAGACCCAGTGCTTCATCTCGGCCGCGGTGGTCGGGGTGACCGTCATCGGCGTCGTCTCCACCTCGATCGCGCGGCGCTCGACCGCCATGTCAACGTCCTGGCGGGTGTTGCTGACGGTGCTGATGGCGGTGGCGTTCGTGGCGGTGCTGGCGTACTTCTTCTGGGCGGTCGAACCGTGCGCCCAGGGACCGGCCTGATGCCACCTGCCCAAAATCTGCCAGGCAATTACCACAAAACGGCGAGTGCGCGAAAGCGGTCGGTGGGTGAAGATGCAGCCGCATGGGTGCTCCACACTCCACCAGCCGCAGCGCCGTCAGGCTCGCGCTTGTCACTTCCCCCCACGACGCTCCGCCGGCGGCACCCACCGGTGTGCCTGCGGGGTTGCGGCTTCTTCGCTCACTTGACCGCTCTGTGCTGGAGACGGCACGCGACGTCGACCTGCGCCCGATGGAGCTCTATGCACTCCTGCTCCTGAGCGACGCGCCCGAGGGCGAGGCGGTCACCACCCGCGCGCTCTCGGAACTGCTCGCCGCCAGCACCAGCCAGGCCAAGCAGATCGCACTGCGGCTGGCCGCCCGCGGCTACGTCGAGCGAAGCGGCGCACATGGCAGCACGCTGCTGACCGAGTCCGGCCGCGACCTTGCCACCGCCGCGGGCCAGCGGCTCGAGCGCAAGGTCACCCGGCGCCTGCGCCGGCTGGAGCCGGCCGTCGTCGAGCGCGGCGCGGCCTCGCTGAACGCGCTCGTCGGCGAGTAACACTGCATCTAGACAGCGAGCGGCGCAAGGCGTAGCGTCAAGGGTGTTCCGCGTCCGATCCGGAGGACCCCATGGCCACGCCAGCAGCACCCGTAGAGCACACCACCGAGCTCGCACTCTCCGAGAAGCGCAAGCTGGTCAAGAGCCTTGGCCACCTCGACATGGTCTTCTTCACGGTCTGCGCGATCGTCGGCCTCGACCTGCTGGGACAGGCCGCCAGCTATGGCGCGCAGGCCTTCACCTGGGTCGTCGTCCTGGTCGTCCTGTTCATGTTCCCGTATGCCCTGCTGATGGCCGAGCTGGGCACCGCCTTCCCGCAGGAGGGCGGCCCGTACGAGTGGATGAAGCTGACCTGGGGCCGGCTGGCGGCCGGTATCGGCGCCGTCCTCTACTGGGTGACAAACCCGTTCTGGGTGGGCGGATCGCTCTGCTTCATCGCCACCGACACCTGGAGCTCCAACATTCACGGCGTCGGCAGCGGCACGTTCGGCGACTACGCGTTCAAGTTCATCTTCATCTGGATCAGCATCGGCGTCGCGATCGTGTCGTTGAAGCACGGCAAGTGGATCCCGAACGCCGGCGCGATCGTGCGGTTCCTGGTGCTCGGGTTCTTCTCGCTGACGGTGGTGGTCTACGCGATCAAGCACGGCGTGCACGGCTACGGCCTCGGCGACTTCTCGCCCACGGCCGGGATCTTCATCGGCCTGGTGCCGCTGCTGATCTTCGGGTTCGTCGGCTTCGAGCTGCAGAACGGCGCGGCCGAGGAGATGGAGGACCCGCAGCGCGACGTGCCCCGCTCGGTTGCCAAGAGCGCGGTCATCTCCTCGATCGCCTACGCCATCCCCATCTTCGGCATCGTGGCGGTGCTGCCAGCGTCGAAGATCACCGGCATCGGCGGCTTCATGGACGCCGTTCACCAGATGTTCGGCGTCTACGGCGGCGCCCAGAACTTCCTCACCGACCTGATGGCGCTGGGCTTCATCTTCGCGGTGATCACCTCCGGCGCGGTCTGGATGATCGGCTCCGACCGGATCCAGGCCGTCGCCGCCTACGACGGCGCCTTCTTCCCCTGGTTCGGCGTGTTCAACGAGAGGCTGGGCACCCCGGTGCGGGTGAACGTCCTGTCCGGCGTCACTTCCACCATCTTCATGGTGGCCGCGGTGCGGCTGCTCTCGAGCAGCGAGGCCGACACCTTCTCTGTGGTGCTGTACATGGCCATCTCGACCACGCTCGTGTCCTACATCCTGATCTTCCCGGCGCTGATCAAGCTGCGCTACAGCCATGCCAACGTGCCGCGCGTCTTCAGCGTGCCCGGCGGCAACGTCGGCCTCTGGGCGATCGGCGTGCTGTGCACGCTGTGGGTAGTGATGGGCTCGTGGGTCGCGATCTTCCCCGACACGCTCGAGTACGTGTTCGGCGCCGACTACGGTTTCGCCGGCTACTGGGGCGTCTCGCGCCTGCGCTTCGAGGTGTTCACGCTCGGCACGCTGGCAGTGGTGATCGCGTTCGCCGTGATCGGCTACCTGGCCGGCAAGTCGGTGCGCGAGCAGGCCGTCGACGTCCCGCTGGCGGCGACGCCGGCGCCGGCGGCGGGAGATTGAGCCGCCCCACGATCGGCATCACGAGCTACTGGGCGCCGGTGCAGCTGGGCAAGTGGTCAGGCCGGGCGACGGTCACGTTCCACGGCTACGTCGAGGGCACCCGTCTGGCCGGCGGCCGGCCGTTGGTGATCCCGGCCGACCCGTACCTTGCGGACGACCCCGACGACGTGCTCGACCTGCTGGATGGCGTCGTGTTCGTCGGCGGTGACGACGTCGCCCCCGAGCTGTACGGCGCCGAGCGCGACCCGCGCACCGGCCCCCGCAACGAGCGCCGCGACGCGGTCGAGCTGTCGCTGATGCGACGTACGCTCGACCGCGACCTGCCGGTGCTCGCCATCTGCCGCGGCATCCAGGTGCTGAACGTGGCCCGCGGCGGCACGCTGATCCAGCACCTGGCCGACCACATCGACCAGCGGCCCCACCGCGAGGACGACTCCACCTACGGCGTGCACGACCTGGTCACCGTCCCCGGCAGCAGGCTGCGCGAGATCGTGGGCGAGCGCGCGACCGTGCACTCGCACCACCACCAGGGCATCGACCGCATCGGCGAGGGCCTGGTGGCGGCCGCCCACGCCGACCCAGACGGCATCGTGGAGGGGCTCGAGGATCCCAGCCGCCGCTTCTGCGTGGGCGTGCTCTGGCACCCGGATGCCGACGCCGAGGGCACCGGCGCGGGCCTGTTCCAGGCGTTGGTATCGTCCACCGGATGAGCAGCCTCTGGCATCCGTTCGCCGACATGGCGAGCGTGAAGGACGATGAGTTCGTGGTCAGCCGGGGCAACGGCGCGCGCGTCTGGGACGAGGCTGGGCGCGAGTACATCGACGCCAAGGGCGGCCTCTGGTACTGCTCGATCGGCCACGGCCGCGGCGAGATCGCCGACGCCGTCTCGGCGCAGATGCGCGAGCTGGCCGTCTACGACATCTTCGCCAGCACCGCCAACCGGCCGGCGATCGAGCTGGCCGATCGCGTGGCGGCGCTGGCCCCGTTCGCGGACGGCGCCGTGTTCTTCACCAGCGGCGGCTCGGACGCGGTCGACACGGCCGGCAAGCTGGCGCTGCGCTACTGGCACGCGCTCGGCAAGCCCGACAAGCGCACGATCGTGCACCGCGAGCGCAGCTACCACGGCATGAACGCGTACGGCACCAGCCTGGCCGGGATCGCCGCCAACCGCGAGGGCATCGGCGCGCTGATCCCCGACACGGCGTCGGTCGGCAGCGACGACACCGACGCGCTGGAGCGCCTGTTCAGCGAGCGCGGCGACCAGATCGCGGCCTTCATCGGCGAGCCGGTGATCGGGGCCGGCGGCATCTACGCGCCGGCCCCCGGCTACTGGCGGCGGGTGCAGGAGCTGTGCCGCGCCCGCGACGTGCTGCTGATCGCCGATGAGGTGATCTGCGGGTTCGGCCGGCTCGGCACCTGGTTCGGCTGCCACCGCTTCGGCATCACGCCCGACATGATCACCTGCGCCAAGGGGATCACGTCGGGCTACCTGCCGCTGGGCGCCGTGATCGCCTCACCGCGCCTGCAGGAGCCGTTCTGGACGACGCCTGGTGCGGCGCTGTTCCGCCACGGCTACACGTACTCCGGCCACCCCAGCGTGTGCGCGGCCGGGCTCGCCAACCTCGACGTGCTCGAGCGCGAGGGCTTGCTGGAGCGCGTCTCGCGGCTCGAGCAGGTGCTGGACGCGGCCATGCGGCCGCTGGCGGAGCTGCCGCAGGTGAGCGAGGTGCGAAGCGGCGTCGGCCTGCTGGCCGCCGTCGAGATCGCGCCGGACGTGCGCGCCGCCGAGCCCGGGGTCGTCGACCGGATCGTCAAGGGCTGCCGCGAGCGGGGCGTGCTCACGCGCGGCCTGGCCGGCCATTCGCTGCAGGTGTCGCCCGCGTTCGTGATCGACGAGGCCGAGATCGGCCGCATCGCCGAGGTGTTCGCCGAGACGCTGTCAGGCGTGTCGGTGGGTACCGGCGTGTAGCCGCTCGCCCAGCGCGTGGATGCCGTGCTGGTAGGGGTGCGCCAGCCGTGACGGCAGCCGCAGCGCGGCGGCGATCACGAGCAGGCTGAACGCGAGCGGGATCAGCGCGGACGCCACCACCGTCCAGGTGAACTGCCGCTCGGCCGCCACCGCTGCCAGCCATATCGGCCACAGCATCACCGCCAGCACGCCCACCAGGATCAGCGCGATCGTCCTGTCCGATGTCTGCATCTCTGCCTCCGTTCCTCGTTGGTCAGCGGCTGGCCGCCTGCAGCATCTCGCGCGCCGCGTCCCGGCCACGCGGATCGAGCCGCAGCACGGCCTCAGCAGCGGCGAACAGGTCGCGCAGCGAGACGATGCCCACCACCTTGCCGTCCTCGCCGACCGGCAGGTGGCGCGCGCGGATACGCTTCATCGTGTCCGCCGCCCAGACCACGTCCGCGTCCGGCGGCGCCAGCGTCACCTGGCGGGTCATCAACTCGGTCATCGGCCGCTCGCGCACGTCCAGCCCGTCGGCGAACGCGAACAGCAGGTCACGCTCGGTGAAGATCCCGGCCAGCTGCGGCCCATCCATCACAAGGCAGGCGCCCACCCGCCGCTCCTTCATCACGCCGGCCGCCTCAACGGCGGTGGTCGCCGGCGAGACCGCAACCAGGTTGGTCTGCATGATCTCGGCGATCCGCACTTGTGCCTCCTGCTACAAGGCGCTCACTGGAGTTGTAGCACAGCCTCGCCCGCCGGCGAGGGCCGGCGGGCGACGCGAGTTAGTGGATCAGATGGTCGTGTCCGGCGGAGCCGGCGTGAAGTCGAGGTTCTCGTCCAGCGGCGCCACACCATGGTGCTGCGCGGCATAGGAGGCCGCGTTGGCCACCTGCTTGGGACGCATGATCCGAACCGCCCCGAACCAGACCACCGCCACCACCACCACTCCCAGCGCCCAGTACAACGCCAGCCAGTTCAGGTTGAGCGTGCTGTGCGGATCGGGGTTGAGCGCGCCGTAGAACCCGAGCACCGGCGTGGCAACTGCGACCAGCACGATCAGGTACTGCCACCAGAGTGCCTTCGTGCGCACCAGCAGGCCGATCGCGGCCACCGCCAGGATCAGGTAGACGAGCTCGACCGCAAACGATCCGGCCGTCGCAGCCACGAAGAATGCGGCGAAGTTGCGGGGCAGGCCGAACCGGTCGAGCGTGTGGCTGTAGAGCCCGACCAGAATCAGAACGCCGCCACCGAACACGACCACCAGGTTCCCCACCCACGGCGTGTTGTGCCGCGACGTCTTCGCGAAAAACGAGGGTAGCAGGCCGTCGCGACCCAGTGCGAAGTAGCCGCGTCCGATGGTGACGCAGATCGCCAACGCCAGCCCCGTGGCGTCCAGGATCACGACCAGGTCGATGATGGTGGCGAACCACGACCCGATGTACTGGGTGGCGAGATTGTCCAGCGCGGTCGGATCAAGCCAGGCGCCCTTGTCGACCGCCGCCTTGCCGAGCCCGATCGAGATTGCGTAGGCCATCACCACGTAGAAGGCCGCGGAGGCAGCCACCGTGCCGATCAGCGCGCGCGGGATCGATCTGGCGGGATCGTGGCTCTCTTCGCCCAGCGATGCCGCAGCTTCGAAGCCGACGAAAAGCAGGATGCCCAGCATCACGCCGTTGAACACGGTATGCACCGACGTGGTGCTGGGGTTGAAGACATCGAGCGAGTTGTTGGCCTGGGCGATGATCGCGATCGCCAGGATCAGCATCGGGGTGAACGAGAGTGCGGCGAACGTGAGCATGGCCCCTATCGCGATCCGCACGCCAATGTAGTTCAGCGCGACGACAAGTGCCAGGAACAGCAGCGACAAGAGCCACCACGCAGGCACGTTCGATTTCGTGATGTGCTCGGTCCAGAACTGGTTGGTGAGGATGCCAAGCCCCAGGTAGATGCCGCCACCGCCCAGGAACAATGTGCCCATGAAGAAAACGCCCGCGGTGAGGATGCCGATCGCGGGATGTGCGCCCCGTACCAGGTACTCGTATACGGCCCCGGCGCCTTGGTACTGGCGAGCGAACAGCGAGATCGCGTATGCGATCGCAACCACGCCGAGACCGGCGACGAGCACGGCGAGTGCCGTGTTGAACCCAGCGCCCGTGACCGGAGCAGACACGAAGCCCAGGACGACCGCCGTCGAGAACATGGGCCCGATCGCGAGGGCCTGTGCAACGGCGTGGATGGTGCCCAAACGTCGCTCACCGAGTTCGCCTCCCGTGGCCGGCGCAGGTGCGGGCTCTGACATGACTCCCTCCTCGGTTGAAGACAACTTGGATACATTCGCACGGTACCCCGCCGCCGTCAAGTGCAGAAAGCTGGCTTTGATTCGGAAATCAGACGGCGTAATGTATGCAAAGACCATGGCCGTACCGGAGTCGCCAGCCACCGTTGTCCCGCTGCGCATCGAGAGTGTGGTCGATCACGTCTATGCCGCCCTGCGAGAGCGCATTCTTGCGGGAGATCTGGCCCGCGGGACGCGTTTGCGGCAGGCCTCGCTGGCCGAGGAACTTGGCGTTTCACGGACGCCGCTGCGGGAGGCGCTGCGCCGGCTGTCGACGGAGGGATTGGTCGAGTTCTCCCCCAACCGGGGCGCGACGGTGTCCGAGCTCGACTTCGGCGACATCCGCCACGCATGGGCGGCCAGAGTCGCGCTGGAGCCGGGCGCCGCGCGACTGGCGGCAGAGCGCCGGGATGCGGAGGCGATCGCGCGGCTGCGCCGGGCGATCGCGGCACAGCGCGCCTCCCAGCACGACCGGGAGGCCGGCTACGCAGCCAACCGCGAGTTCCACCTGGCGCTGGCGGCGGCGTCCGGGAACCCTCACCTGACCCGGTTCGCCGAGATGCTGTGGGTCCCCCGGATCGGCGTACCGATCTACGAAGCGCAGGCGGGTGAGCGAGCCGGGACGCTGGCCTGGGCCGAGGAGCACGAGTGCATCACCGACGCGGTCGCCGCGGGGGACGCGGGCCTGGCGGAACACCTGACCCGCACGCACGTGGCCGCGCACCCGCCGGTAGGTCCGGCTGCGTGATGAGATCGCTCTCGATTATCGGTGCGCGCATCCGCACGCTCGATCCCGACCGGCCATGGGCGAACGCGGTCGCGATCCGCGACGGCGTGATCGTCGCGGTCGGTGACGACGACGAGGTGCGCACGGCGAGCGGGCGGCCCGGCGCGGAGCTGATCGACGGCGCCGGCCTGGCGGTGGTGCCAGGGCTGACCGACAGCCACATGCATCCGTTCCTGGGCGCGCTGGAGACGCGCGGGGCCGACCTGGCCGGCGCGGCCACGGTGGACGAGGTGCGCGAGCGGCTGGCGGCCGAGCGGCGCCACTGCGGCGAGGGCGAGTGGGTGACCGGGTTCTCGCTCGAGTACCGGGTGTTCGACGGGATCGAGGCCAGCGGAGAGCTGTTCGAGGAGGCGGTCGGCGGCAACCCGGCGCTGCTCACGTTCTTCGATTTCCACACCGCGCTGGCGACGCCGCCGGCGCTGGCCGCGGCCGGGATCACGGGAGCGCGCAGCTTCGACGACGCGTCCGAGATCGTCTGCCGCCCCGACGGCCGGCCCACCGGCGAGCTGCGCGAGGAGGCGATCGGGCTGGTGGTGGAGGCGATGCCGGTGCCGAGCGACGAGCAGCGTCTGGCCTACATCGCGGATGCGCTGGCGGCGATGAACCGGGTCGGTCTCACCGCCTCGCACATGATGGACGGCACGCGGGCCACGCCCGACGACTGCCGGGCGCTGGAGGGGAGCGGCCGGCTGACGGTGCGGCAGGTGGTGCCGTTCACGGTGCAGCCGACGATGAGCGACGAGGAGATCGGGGCGGCCATCGCGGCCGGCGCACAGTCGGGGCGGCTGTGGCGGTCGGGCTGGGCGAAGTTCTTCATCGACGGCGTTGTCGAGTCGGGCACCGCGTGGCTGGAGGAGCCTGACACCGAGGGCCGCGGCACCGAGCCGAACTGGCCGGACCCGGAGCGCTACGCCGCGGTGATCGCGCGCTTCGCCGAGGCCGGGATGCCGTCGATCACGCACGCCATCGGCGATCGCAGCGTGCGCTGCGCGCTCGATGCCTACCGGCGGGCGGGACCGGTGGCGCGCGGGCCGCACCGCGTCGAGCACATCGAGACGCTGCAGGACGATCAGCTGCCACGGTTCGCACCGGAGCGCGTGGTGGCGTCGCAGCAGGTCAGTCACCTGCAGTGGATGACCCCGGACATGAGCGATCCCTGGAGCAGGTCGCTGGGGCCGGAGCGCGCGGGCCGCGGCTTCCGGACGGCGGAGCTGCGGCGATCGGGCGCGGTGCTGGCGCTCGGTTCCGACTGGCCGGTGGCCGGGTTCGACCCGCGAGAGTGCATGGCCTGGGCGCGGCTGCGACGGCGGCCGGGCAACCGCGACGCGGGCGGCTACGGCGAGCAACAGCGTCTGTCGGCACTGGAGGCGCTCGAGGGCTACACGACCCAGGCCGCGCTGGCGGTCAACGACACGGCGGTCGCCGGCCGGATCATGCCCGGCTACCGCGGCGACCTGACGGCGTTCGCGGCCGATCCGGTCGACTGCGACGCGGACGATCTGGTCGACCTGCCGGTGCTGCTGACGGTGGTCGACGGCCGCCCCGTGTTCCGCGCCTGACGGCCGCCCGGCCGCATCACGGCCTTGTCACGACCAGCAACGATGCTGCACCGAACCCCTATCGGGGACCTGATCGGGCTCTGAGCCCTGTTCGAGGCCGAACTGGCTGTTCCCCACAGATCGTGGTCACGGCGGCTGTGACACCTGTCGAGATCGTGTGCCGGAGCGTCGACGCACGCCGCATCTGCCTCTGAGGCTTGGGCTGAGCGACGAGTTGAGCGATCAGCGCTCGAGCGTGACCGGGTTCGAGAGCGTTCCCACCCCGCCCACGGTGATGTCGACGACGTCGCCCTCCTTCAGGTAGACGGGCGGCACCCGCGAGTCGCCGACCCCGGCCGGCGTGCCGGTGACCAGCACGTCCCCGGCCTGCAGCACCATCCCCCGCGACAGGTAGACGATCAGCTCCACCACCGAGAAGATCAGGTTGCGCGTGTTGGACGACTGCCGCTGCTCGCCGTTCACCTTCGTCGAGACGTCGATGTCGGCCAGGTCGACGCCCTCGGGCGAAGCGACACACGGCCCCATCGGCCCGAACGTGTCGAAGCTCTTGCCGAGCGTGAACTGCCGCAGCGGCGTCTCCAGCTGCGCCCGCCGCCCGGACACGTCGTGGAAGGCCGTGATCCCGCCCACCGCCGCCCGCGCCGTCGCGTCGTCTGCCCGGTAGACGTCCCGCCCCAGCACCACCGCCACCTCGCCCTCGTAGTCCGGCCGCGTCTCCTCGCGCGGCACCACGATCGTCTGGCGGTGGCCGATCAGGCACGTTGTCCACTTGGCGAACACCACCGGCACGTCCGGGATCTCGAGCTCGGCCTCCTCCGCGTGGTCGCGGTAGTTGAGGCCGATCGCCAGCAGCTTCACCGGCTCGGTCGGGTGCAGCAGCCGCACGTCTTCGATCGGATGTGCCAGCCCGGAGGCGTCGGCGATCGTCCGCCACCCCTCCTCGCTGGGCACGAACCCGCGCGGCCCGGCCGGCCCCGCGTCGAAGATCACCTCGCCGTCCAGCCGCCCCAGCTTGACGTCGCCCGACGGATCCAGGAACCGCACGGCCTTCATCGTCCCTGCTCCGTCCGCAGCACCTTGAGCGCGTTGATCGCCCGCGGGATGCCCGCATAGGGCGCCGTCTGCAGGATCGTCTCCTCGATCTCCTGCCACGGCACGTCGATCGCCCGCAGCGCCCGGATGTGGGCTGCCACCTGCGGATCCGAGCTGCCGATCGCCGTCAGCACCGCCACGATGATCAGCTCCCGCTCGCGCGCCGTCAGCCCGTCCCGTGTGTGCACCTCGCCGAACACCCAGTCCACCAGCCAGTCGCCCATCGGGCTGCCCATCCGCTCGATGAAGGCGTCGCCGCCGGGCTCGTCGCCCAGCTCCTTCAGCCGCGCCAGGCCGCGCTCGTGCCGCGTCGCGCTGTCCATTCCGTCCTCCTGCTCGGTCACCGCCCAACCATATCCAGCACGCGCCGGCCGCGCCGCGCTGGACGGACAGCCGACCCATGCGACACGATGAGTGCATGGTCAACAGCTTCATCCTCGTCCGCCACGCCGAGACGCCGTACAGCGCCCAGGGACGCATGAACCCCGACTCGACCGTCGAGGTGGGCCTGACCGCCCCCGGTGAGCGCGCCGCCCGCGGCCTCGGCCGCGACCTCGCCGGCGAGCGGATCGACGCTCTTGTGGTCGCGCCGTCCCTGCGCACGCGCCTCACCGCCGCGGCGATCGTGGCCGACCGCGACGTCTCCACCCACGTCGTCGACCAGCTGGCCGAGATCGGCGTCGGCCCGTTCGAGGACGGCCCCGTCTCCGCCTACACGACCTGGCTTCGCAACAACCCGTTGACCGCCGCCCCGCCCGGCGGCGAGAGCGCGCTGGACGCCACCACCCGCTTCCTGGCCGGATGGCGCCGGGTGCTGAGGCTGCCGGGGCCGGTGGTGCTGGTGGTCAGCCACAACCTGCCGCTGCGCATGCTCATGAACGCCGCCGCGGGCGACGACCCGCTGACCGGCCCGCTGCAGCGCATCCCCAACGTCACCCGCCACGACCTCACCCGCGACCAGGTCGAAACCGGCGTCGCCGCCCTCCGCCGCTGGCGCGACGAGCTCGCCCCGAAGCAGGGATAGACTCGGTCACGTAACCGCGTCCACCAGCCGGGGAGCTGGGCTTGCCCTCCAGCAGCAAAGCGCATATTGTATCCAATCGTGTCTGAGCGACGGGTTCGGGTGCTGGTCGAGGGGTCTCCCAGCTGGGGCCGGCTGGACGGCGGCAGCGTCGTCCTCGACTCCGGCGAGCGCCTGGACGAGTCGACTGCGCACTTCCTGGCACCGGTCGAGCCGACCAAGATCATCGCCACCCACCTCACCTACCGCAGTCGCGTCGAGGAGTACGCCGCGCGCACGCCGCCCGAGCCCTCCTACTTCATGAAGCCGCCGACCACCCTGAACGGCCACCGCGGCCGGCTGCGCCGCCCGCGCGGCGCCCGCTTCCTCAATTACGAGGGCGAGGTGGCCGTCGTGATCGGCCGCGCCATGCACGGCGTGCCCGAGGCGGACGTGCTCGGCCACGTTGCCGGCTACGCGTGCGCAAACGACGTCGGCCTGCACGACTTCCGCCACGCCGACCGCGGCTCGATGCTGCGCGTCAAGGGCCAGGACGGCTTCTGCCCGATCGGCCCCGAGCTGGTGCCGGCCGACCAGTTCGACCCCACCGACTTCGAGATCCGCACGTACCTGAACGGCGAGGTCGCACAACAGGGCTCCGCCGCCGACCTGATCTGGCCCATCTCCTACCTGCTGGCCGACCTCTGCCGGGTGATCACGCTTTTGCCTGGCGATGTCGTGCTGTCGGGCACCCCCGCCCACTCGCGGCCGATGGAGCCGGGTGACGTGGTCGAGGTCGAGGTGACCGGCCTCGGCCGGCTCTCGAACACCGTGGTCGACTGGGACGTCGACCTGTCCGGGCCGGGCGACCAGCTGCAGGTCTCGGCCAACACGCTGCACGTCGCTCTGGCCATGCCCGAGGATGAGGCGGAGCGAGCGGTACAGGAGGGAGTGACGCGTTCATGATCGAGATCCGCCGCATCGATCACGTGGCGCTGCGGGTCGCCAACCTGGACGAGGCCGAGCAGCGCTGGGCGATCCAGTTCGGCCTGACCGAGGTGGAGCGGGTCGGCCACCACGCCTTCCTGCGCTGCGCCTACGAGCCCTACTCGCTGCAGCTGGTGGGCGCCGGTGTCCCCGGCCACGACCACACCGGCTGGGAGCTTCGCCGCAGCTGCACGCTCGAGCACGCGGCCGACCAGCTCGACCACCACGGCGTCGACTACGAGCACCACGACGGCGCCCTCCACTTCGCCGACCCCGACGGGTATGGCGTCGAGCTGATGCCGTACCGCGAGGAGGGCGACCGCCGGCCGCCGGTGGCACGCTCGACCGAGACGCTGCCGGGCATGCACCCGCGCAAGCTCGGCCACGTGAACGTGCTCACCACCGACCTCGACCGGGCCACCGCCTTCTACACCGACGTGCTGGGCATGCGCATCTCCGACCGCCTGCTGGGCGCCGGCAACTGGCTCTCGATCAACTCCGACCACCACTCGATGGCGCTGGTGCAGCACGACTACGACCACTTCCACCACTTCGCGTTCGAGTACGTCGACTGGGGCGAGCTGCGGGTGGTGTTCGACCACCTCGGCCAGCACGGCCGCTGGCTGGTCTGGGGCCCGCTGCGCCACGCGCTGGCCCAGAACCTGTGCGGGTACGTGCGCATCCCCGACGAGCAGCTGATCGTGGAGTGCTACTGCGACATGGAGCAGCTCGAGCCCGATCACGAGCCGCGGGACTGGGACGACACCCCCCACTCGAGCAACGTCTGGGGCATCCTGCCGCCGCGGTCATACTTCCGATTCGACGAGGAGGCCGTCCGCTATGAACGAGACGGCCTGCTCGCCAAGGGGGAGCAGCTGCCCCCGCTGACACACCAGGAGGCCTGATGGCAACCGCGCAGCAGCAGACGCCGACAGCCGCCCGCACCGGCCAGCAGTTCCTGGACGGCCTGCGCGGGGACGCCCGCGAGATCTGGCTGAACGGCGAGAAGATCACCCACCCGCTGGAGCACCCGCAGCTGGCCGAGGCGGCGCGCACCATGGCCCGCGTCTACGACCTGCAGCACCAGCACGCCGACGAGATGCTGGCGCCCTCGCCCGACGACGGCCGCCTGGTCAACGTCACCCACCTGATCCCGCGCAGCCGCGAGCACCTCGAGCGACGCCGCCGCGCGATCGAGCTGACCGCCGCCCTCACCGCCGGCATGATGGGCCGCACCCCCGACTACCTGAACGTCACCTTCGCCTGCTTCGCCGGCCGCGCCGACGTGTGGGCGCGCCGCGGCAACGAGCAGGGGGCCGCCAACCTGGTCGCCTACCAGAAGCTGATGCGCGACCGCGACCTCTCCACCACCCACTCGATCATGAACCCGCAGGTCGACCGCAGCAAGCCGGAGGCCGAGCAGGCGGCGGGCGAGGTCGCCCTGCACAAGGTGGGTGAGACCGAGAACCACATCACCGTGCGCGGCGCCCGCATGCTGGCCACGCTCGCCCCCTACGCCGACGAGCTGACCATCTACCCCGGCTCCGACATCCGCCCCCAGGATGGCGACTACGCACTGGCCTTCGCGCTGCCGATGGGCACGCCCGGCCTGCGCTTCATCTGCCGTGACAGCTACTCCAAGCAGCGCTCCACGTTCGACTACCCGCTGTCGTCCCGCTTCGACGAGATGGACGCCGTCGTCATCTTCGACAATGTGGAGGTGCCGAAGGACCGGCTGTTCCTGTGCGGCGACACCGAGGCCTACTCGGAGGTGATCACCGACACCGGCTGGCGCGGCCACATCATGCACCAGGCCTTCACCCGCGCCTACGTGAAGCTGTCGTTCGCACTCGGTCTCGGCCACATGCTGGCCAACACAACCGGCGTCGTACGCTTCGACCACATCCAGGAGAAGCTGGGCCAGATCTGGAACATGACCGAGCTGACCCGCTCCGGCCTGATCTCCGCCGAGGCCGGCTCGCACCTGGACGAGGGCGGCGTCTGGTATCCGGACGACCGCCCGTTCCTGGCGCTGCGCGGGGAGATGCCGAAGTGGCTGCCCTACGTGAACGAGCTGCTGCAGCTGATCGGCGGCGGCGGCTTCATGGCCACGCCGTCGCGGGCCGACATGGACGGCCCGCTGGCCGATGAGATCGCGAAGTACTACCAGGCGGCGGGCGCCGACGCCGAGCGCCGCATCCGCCTGTTCCGCCTGGCCTGGGACTACATCGGCAGCGACCTGGGCGGCCGCGGCGAGCTCTACGAGCGCTTCTACCTGTCCGACTCCTACCGCATGACGGCGCTGGCCTACAAGATCGCCGACAAGTCGTTCCCGGAGTCGCTGGTCGAGCAGTTCCTGGAGGAGCCCTCGTGATCGTCCGCGTCGCCCGCTTCGACGCGGGCCGCGGCGACCTCGGCCTCGACCGCTCCGAGTGGGTGATCGAGGCGCTGCGTGGCGTGGAGGGCGTGACCGCGCTCTACCACTGCCTGGCCAAGGACGGCTCGGCGGTGTCGGTGACGGTGTTCCAGGACGCCGATGCCGCGGACGCCGCGATGGCGAAGATCGAGGAGGCGCGCGAGCGGCTCGGCATCGAGGTGTCGCCGGCCGACGACGCGGTCATGTACGAGGTGGTCGGCTCCCTGGAGCGGCCATGAGCGACGGACCTCGCGGCTACTCGCTGCCGCTCTCGCCGCACGGCGGTGCGTCCATCATCCCCTCGCCGCCGTGGCACTACGTCGGCGACTTCCTGGTGATCGAGTTCTGGGCCGACCCGGCCGCGGTGGCAGCCGTGCTGCCCCCGCGGCTGACCCCGTTCGCCGACGACCCGGGGCGCTGCGCCGCCCTGTTCGTCGACTGGCAGTCCTGCTCCGACTCGGGGGAGGAGCTGCTCGACCCGGTGCGCAGCCAGTACAAGGAGTTCTTCATCGTCGCCAACGCGATGCTGGGCGACGAGCACGTCACCACCTGCCCCTACATCTGGGTCGACCGCGACTTCGCCCTGATCCGGGGCTGGATCCAGGGCTTTCCCAAGAAGCTGGGCGAGGTGCACATGACGCGCAGCTTCGGCCTCGACTGCCGGGCCGAGGGCCGCATCTTCGCCGGCACGCTCACCGCCAACGGCCGGCTGCTGGCCGAGGGCACGGTCAGTCCCGACCGGCTGAGCGAGGCCGGCCCCACCCACAACGACCCGCCCCTGGTCAACCACCGCCACTTCCCGCGCCTGGCGGCGGGCCGGTGGGACGACCCGGCGGTCGACGAGCTGGTGCGGGCCCGCTCCAGCAACCGCTCCGCGTCCCAGATCCACGAGGGTGCGGCCACGCTGGCGCTATACGCCGCGCCCGGCGAGGAACACGACGCGCTGGCACCGCTGCGGGTCGGCAAGGGCTTCCGCTTCCAGTTCGCCTACACCGTCGACGACCTCGAGACGATCCCGGAATGAGCCCGGCGGCGCTGGTCACCGGGGGCGGCACCGGCATCGGGGCGGCCGTCGCGCGGCGGCTCGCGGCCGACGGCTACGGGGTGGTCGTGGCCGGTCGCCGGCTGGATCCGCTGGCGCAGGTGGCGGCCGAGATCGGCGGCATCGCAGTGGCCGGCGACTGCGGCGAACCGGCCGGCGCCGAGACCGCCGTCCGCACCGCCGTGGAGGAGCTGGGCGGCCTGGACGCGCTGGTCTACTGCGCGGGTGTGTCGCACTCGGGCAGCGTGGTCGACCAGACGCCGGAGAGCTGGGACGCGGTGCTCCGCACCAACCTCACCGGCGCCTTCCTGACCGCCCGCGCGGCCCTCCCCCACCTCGAGCAGAGCGGCGGCTCCGTCGTCGCCGTCTCCTCGCTGGCCGGACTGCGCGCTGGGCCCGACTCATCGGCGTACTGCGCGTCCAAGGCCGGCCTGAACATGCTCGTGCAGTCGATCGCCGTCGACTTCGGCCCCCGCGGCGTGCGCGCGAACGCGGTCTGCCCGGGCTGGATCCGCACCCCCATGGCCGACGGCGCCATGGACGAGCTGGCCGGGCTCCACGGCACCGACCGCGAGGGCGCCTACCGGCTGGCGCACGCCCACATGCCCATCCCCCGCGCCGGCGAGGCCGACGAGGTGGCCGGGCTGGTGGCCTGGCTGCTCTCGCCGGCGGCCGCCTACGTCAACGGCGCCGTGATCCCGGTCGACGGCGGCATGAGCGTGCTCGACCTGGGCCTGATGGAGTTCCGGACGTGAGCACGGTCGCGAACATCACCGTCCCGTCCGGCCACTTCATCGGCGGCCAGCGGGTCGAGGGCGCCGAGACGTTCCAGGTGATCTCGCCGATCGACCAGCGCGTGATCGCCGAGGTCGCGCGCGGCGACCAGAGCGCAGTCGACCGGGCCGTGGACGCGGCTCGCGCCGCCTTCCCTGAGTGGGCTGCGCTGGGGCCGGAGGGCCGCGCCGCCCAGCTGCGCCGCCTGGCCGAGCTGATCGACGCGAACATCGACCGCATCGCCACCGTCGAGTGCCTGGACATGGCGATGCTGGAGCGCTCGCTGAAGGCGCGCGTGATCGCCCGCGGCGCCCGCAACTTCCGTGCCTACGCCGACCTGGCCGCGTCCTACCAGGAGCGCGTGTGGGGCTCGAACTCGACCCAGAACAGGGTGATCCGTATGCCCAGCGGTCCGGCCGCCGTGATCACGCCCTGGAACGCCCCGTTCATGTTGTCCACCTGGAAGACGGCGCCGGGTCTGGCCGCCGGCTGCACCGTAATCCTGAAGCCGCCGGAGTGGGCGCCGCTGTCGTGCTCGCTGCTGGCCGACCTGACGGCCGAGGCCGGGTTCCCGCCCGGCGTGTTCAACGTCGTTCAGGGCATCGGCGAGGAGGCCGGCGCGGCGCTGGTCTCGAGCACCGGCGTGCGCCGCATCAGCTTCACCGGCTCACCCGAGACCGGGCGCTCGATCGGCCTGGCCGCCGCCGCCAACATCGTGCCGTTCACCGCCGAGCTGGGCGGCAAGGGGCCGCTGATCGTGTTCGCCGACTCCGACCTGGACGCGGCCGCCGCCAAGGCCGCGGGCCAGTACGACGACGCCGGGCAGGTGTGTCTGGCCGGCACCCGCCTGCTGGTCGAAGAGTCGGTCCGCGACGCCTTCCTGGAGCGGTTCCACGCCGGCGTGGACGCGCAGGTGCTGGGCGACCCGCGCGACGATCGCACCACCATCTCGCCGCTGATCCACCCCGACCACCTGGCCCGGGTCGAGGGCTACATCGAGCGGGCGCGGGCGAACGGCGACACGATCGTGCGCGGCGGCCGGCAGCCGGAGATGGGCGGCCTCTGGTACGAGCCGACGCTGATCGAGCCGCGGTCCAACGACTCCGAGGTGGTGCAGCGGGAGGTGTTCGGCCCGGTGCTGACGTTCCAGACCTTCCGCGACGAGCGCGAGGCGGTCGAGCTGGCCAACTCCACCCGCTACGGCCTATCGGCGATCGTCTACACCGGCACGCAGGAGCGGGCCGAGCGGGTGGGGCGGGCCGTCCGCGCCGGCACCGTCTGGGTCAACACCTTCCTGGTGCGCGACCTGACCGCGCCCTTCGGCGGGGTCGGCATCAGCGGCATCGGCCGCGAGGGCGGCGACTACGCGCTCGACTTCTACTCCGACCTGAAGACGCTGCAGATCCTGGATGGGAGTACCGCATGACCCAGCCCCTCGCCGATGTCTACCTCGACAACGATGCCTTCGCGGAACGGATCCCGCACGAGACGTTCACGCTGATGCGCCACCAGGCGCCGGTGCACTGGTACGACTGGGAATACGGCAAGGGGTTCTGGTGCATCACCCGCTACGACGACGTGGTGGCCGTGCTGAAGGACTGGCGCACCTTCTCGTCGGAGACCGGCGCCACGGCGCTCGAGGACCTCGACCCCGACCAGATCGAAGCCCGCAAGTCGATGCTGGACACCGACCCGCCCAAGCACTCGAGCCTGCGCGCGATCGTGAACAAGGGCTTCACGCCGCGGGCGGTGGCGGCGTACGAGCAGCTGCTGCGCGACCTCACCCGCCAGATCCTGGACGAGTCGCTGCCCCGGGGCGAGTTCGACTTCGTCGAGGAGGTAGCCAAGCAGCTGCCGATCCAGGTGCTGTGCCGGATCCTGGGGGTGCCGCTGTCCGACGACGAGCGGCTGATCGCCTGGGGCGACAAGATGATCGGCAACACCGATCCCGACCTGGGCGGCCTGCACCCGGCCAGCCCGGAGAGCGCAAAGTACCGCCTCTACCCGTTCCGCAGCCCGTACGCCATGGAGCTCTACAACTACGGCCACGAGATCGCCCGCGAGCGGCGCGAGCATCCCACCGACGACCTCGTCTCGAAGCTGGTGATGTGGGAGGACGAGGACGGCAACCGGCTGACCGAGCAGGAGTTCGACACGATGTTCCTGCTGCTGGTGGTGGCGGGCAACGAGACCACGCGCCAGTCGATCGCCCACGGCATGCAGGCGCTGATGGACAACCCGGAGGCGATGCAGCGGCTGCGGGAGCAGCCCGACCTGATGGGCACCGCCACCGAGGAGATCATGCGGTACAGCTCGCCCGTGATCCACTTCCGGCGCACGGCCACCTCCGACACCGAGCTGCACGACGTCCGCATCCGCGAGGGCGACAAGGTCGTCACCTGGCTGGTGTCGGCCAACTACGACGAGCAGCAGTTCCCCGATCCGCTGCGGTTCGACATCACCCGCAAGCCCAACAACCACGTCACCTTCGGCCGCGGCGGCCCCCACTTCTGCCTGGGCGCGCACCTGGCCAAGCTGGAGACCCGGATCATGTTCGAGGAGCTGCTGCCGCGCGTCTCCGCGGTCGAGCCGACCGCGCCCGCCAGCCGCATGCACTCGAACTTCACCAACGCCTACAAGACGATGCCGGTGCGGGTCACGCCGGCGTGAAACACTGCAATTCAACTCTCGGAAAGGGCGGTAGATGGCCGAAACGCTCGATCAGCTGATCAAGGCCGGCGTCAACACGGTACGGCTCAGCTACCCGGACCTGCACGGCATCGCGCGCGGCAAGGAGTTCCCGGTCTCGTTCTTCCAGCACCTGGCCGACGACGGCGCGGCCCACTGCGAGGCGATCATGACGGTCGACCTGCGGCACAACGTGGTGGCCGGATTCGAGCACGGCTTCCAGGACATCGTGGCGCGCCCAGATATCTCCACGCTGCGCCGCCTGACCTGGGATCCCGAGGTGGCCCTGTGCCTGGCAGACCTGGAGCGGATGGACGGATCGCCCTACGGCGTCGACTCACGCGGCGTGCTGAGGCGGGCGATCGCGGGGTACACCGAACGCGGGCTGGTGCCGGTGCTGGGCCCGGAGCTGGAGTTCTACCTGTGCGAGCCCGACCCCTCGGCTCCCAACGGCTACCGCCGCTACGTCGACAACGACAGCCACGTCTACACGGTCGGCGCCGTCGCCGACCCGCGCGGCCTGCTGCGCCGGATGCTGCACGCGTGCGTCGACATGGACCTCGGCGCCTACGCCGCCAACCACGAGTTCGGCCGCTCGCAGTATGAGATCAACCTGCGCCACTCCGACGCGCTGGACGCCTCCGACCGGGCCTACCTGTTCAAGAGCGTGGTCAAGGAGATGGCCGCGATCGACGGGCTGCTGGCCACGTTCATCGGCAAGCCCTGGAACGACGACGAGGGGTCGGGCTTCCACCTGCACCTGTCGCTGTCGGACGACTCCGGCGCCAACCTGCTGAACGGCGACCGCGACCAGGGGCTGTCCGACGTCGCCCACCACTTCCTGGCCGGCCTGCTCGAGCACGGCCCGGCGCTGATGGCCTTCTTCAACCCCACCACCAACGCCTACCGCCGCATCCACGAGGAGGCGCTGGTGCCGACGCTGGTCAGCTGGGGCCACGACAACCGGCTGTGCCTGGCGCGGGTGCCGCGCGAGCGCGGCGGCGCCACCCGCATCGAGCTGCGCCTGGGCGACGGCGCCGCCAACCCCTACCTGGCGGCCGCGGCCGCTCTGTTCGCAGGCCTGGACGGCATCGAGCGGGAGCTGGAGCCGCCGGAGCCGTTCGAGGGCCTGATCTACGAGCAGCCCGGAGCCGAGGACTGCACGCCGCTGCCGCGCACGTTCGACGCGGCCCTGGCGGCGCTGGACGCGGACGCCGTGATCAAGGACGCGATGGGCGAGGAGCTGGTCGGCACGTTCCTGACGATCAAGGGCGCCGAGCTCGACCGCGCCAGCAAGTACGTGACCGACTGGGAGTTCGCCGAGTACACGCACCACCTATGAGCTCGATCGAGACGTTCGCCGGGTCGATCACGGTCGCCGATCTGGAGCGGGATCCGTTCCCGATCTACCGGCGGCTGCGCGACGAGGCGCCGGTCTGCCACGTGCCGGCGGTGGAGCTGACGCTGGTCACACGCTGGGAGGACGTCCATCACGTGGCGCGCCACCCGGAGCTGTTCACCGCCGACGTCGGCTCCTCCCCGCTGACCCGCACGCTGGGCCAGAACATGCTGACCGTGGACGGCGGCGAGCAGCGCCGGATCCGGGCCACCATCGACCCGGCCATGCGGCCGCGCGTGGTGGCGGGCTACGCACCGGCGGTGATCGAGCCGATCGCGGAGCGGCACCTGGCCGCGATCGAGCCGGACGGCGGCGGCGAGCTGATGGCGACCTACTGCGAGCCGGTCTCGGTGCTGGCGCTGGGCTCGGTGATGGGCCTCGGCGACGCCGACGCGGACACGCTGCGGCGCTGGTTCGGGGCGCTGGCGCTGGGCGGCTCCAACTTCGAGTCCGACCCCGGCAAGCAGGCGATCGCCGACGCCGCCAGCGCCGAGGTCGACGATCGCGTGCTGCCGCTGCTCGACCGGCTGGAGCAGGAGCCGGACGGAAGCGTGCTGTCGGACATGCTGCACACCCAGCCGCCGGACGGCGAGCGGCTGTCGAAGCCCGAGGTGCTGGCCAACCTGAAGCTGATCCTGCTGGGCGGCATGCAGGAGCCGGGGCACGCGCTCGGCATCGCGCTGTGGGCGCTGCTGCAGCACCCCGAGGCGCTGGCCGAGGTGCGGGCGCAGCCGGAGCTGCTGGACGGCGCGGTCGAGGAGGCGCTTCGCTGGCACTCGCCGGTGGGCACCCAGACGCGTCAGGTGACCGAGCGCACCGAGATCGCGGGCGTGACGCTTCGGCCGGGAACGGTGATCGCCGCCGTGCTGGCGTCGGCCAACCAGGATGAGCGTCACTGGCAGCAACCTGAGCGGTTCGACATCCACCGCACCGGCGCGCACGCGGCGTTCGGCCTGGGGGCGCACCACTGCGCGGGCGCGTCGCTGGCACGCCACGAGGTGCGCCTGCCGCTGCGGCTGCTGCTGGAGCGGCTGCCGCGGCTGCGCCTGGACGCGGAGCAGCCCGTCGAGCTGTCGGGCTGGGAGTTCCGGGCGCCGCTGGCGCTGCACGCGAGATGGGACTGAGGGGATACGTGGCTGACTGGACGAGCGTGGCGGCGGCCGCCGACCTGCCCGAGGGCGAGATGCTCGAGGCCGATAATCGCGGCGAGCCGGTGGTGGTGGCCCGCAGCGGCGGGAGCCTCTACGCATTCGAGGGATGGTGCACGCACGAGGAGTGCCCGCTCGCGGAGGGCACGCTCACCGACCAGCAGCTCGAGTGCTACTGCCACGGCGCCGTCTTCAACATCCGCACCGGCGAGGCCCTGGTGGGCCCCGCGGTGGCCTCGCTCGAGACCTACCCGGTGCGCGAGCAGGACGGCGAGATCCAGGTCGAGATGTGACGCCGGCCGCGGGCAGCGACGATCCGCTCCGGCACCTGGCTCCGCTCGAGCGCGACTGCCTGCTCCGTTACTGCGCGCTGCTGCGCGAGCGGCTGGGTGACTCGCTGCTGCGGCTGGTGCTGTTCGGGTCGGCCGCCCGCGGCGACATGTGGGACGCTGGCTCGCCGATGCACTCCGACATCGACCTGCTGGTGGTGACCGCCGAGCCGCTCCCGGCCGAGACGGCCGAGCAGCTGGCGAACGAGACCTATCCGCTGTACCTGGAGTGCGGCCGCCAGATCGGGCCCCAGTTCCGCAGCGCCGGCGAGCTGTCGCAGCCGCGGGACGAGCGGGCCGCGGCCTTCGCCGAGAACCTGGCGCGGGACGGGGTCGACCTGGCCGTCTGAGTCCGCGCTCAGGCGGTGCGGCGGCGGCCGTGCTGCTTGGCGCTGTACATGGCCACGTCGGCCACGCGGATCAGGTCGTCGCCGGTGCCGGCGTCGCGCGGGAACAGCGCCAGGCCGACGCTGCCGGACACCTTCAAGTCGGCGCCGTCGACGCTGACCGGGGCCAGCAGCTGCTGGTAGACGCGGTTGCAGAGCGCGTCCAGGTGCGCCTGGTCGGCCGTCCCCAGGCAGGCCAGCATAACCGCCGCGTCCTGGTCTGATGGATCGTTCGGAGCCATGTCGGTGCTCAAGGATCTCGAGGATTGCATCGGCTGAATCCGCCCCGGCCATGAGCCACTCCGCGGGTCAGCGCCGGTCGAGCGCCATCGCCGCGGCGTAGGCGGCGCGGACATCGCGCTCCGTCCAGGTGCGCGGGTTGACGGTCAGGCAGTAGTCGGCGAGCGAGAGCTCCACCAGGCGGTCGATGTGGCCCTCCCGGACGCCCGCCTCGCGCAACGTGGGCAGCCCGATCGCGGCCAGCAACCGGCGCACGGCGCGCACCGCCCGCGACCCGTCGCCGCTGCTGTCGTCCGGCTCGCCCAGCGCGTCCGCAACCCGCTCCAGCCGGCCGGCGCAGGCGGGACGGTTCACCTCCAGCGTCTCTGCCAGCACCAGGCCGACCGTGAGGCCGTGCGGCAGCCCCAGGGTCGATCCGATCGCGTGGCCGAGCGCGTGGTCGGCGCCGGAGTCGGACAGGTTCATCGCGAGGCCGGCCATCAGGCTGCCCAGGCTCAGCTCGGTGCGAGCGTCGACGTCGGAGCCGTCGGCAACCGACCGCTCCAGGCCGGCCGCGACGTGGCGGCAGGCCTCCAGGCCGACGGCCAGCGACATCGGGTTGCCGTTCGAGACGATCGCGCCGCCGATCGCCTGGGCCAGCGCGTCGGCACCGGTGTACGCGGTCGGCTCGGGCGGCAGCGCCAAGGTCAGCAGCGGGTCGACCAACGCATCCTGGGCACGCATCAGCGGATGCGCCACCCCCAGCTTGCGCCCAAGCACGGGGTCGACCACCACCGATCCGCCGGACACCTCGCTGCCGGTGCCGGAGGTGGTCGGCACCGCGACCAGGTCGACGGACGGCACCGCGATCGCCGCCTCGCCCGCCAGGAACGCCTCGATCGGCCGGCCCTGGCCGGCCACCAGCCTCGCCGCCTTGGCCAGGTCGATGGCCGAGCCGCCGCCCACCGCCACCAGCACCTGCGGCCGATCATCCGCCACACGGGCGGCGGCGTCGGCGACCAGCTCCGGCGTCGGCTCGCCCGGCTGCTTCTGGTACAGCGGCAGGCCCGCCACCGCCGCGGCGACGGCGTCGATCGCGAGCACCGGCGGCTCGGACACCACTAGCGCGGGGCGGCCGCCGATCACCTCGGCCAGCCCGCCGACGACGCCCGGGCCGAACCTGATCCGCACCGGCAGCTGGGCGTTGAAGGGCTCGATCACCGCGCGAGCCTACCGTGCCGCGTGGCACGACTCACCCCTGTGGGGGAGATGGGATCGCACCCTTTCGGCAGATAACTACAACCATGTGGCCCTGGCAAACACGCCCATACCGACCGCTATCCGGCCTCGGAGTCATCTCGCTGTGCGTCACGCTGCTGTACATGGTCTACGCGACGCACGGCCATACCCAGCCCCAACCGACCGACCCGCTGGCGGTCAGCAGCACCGTCGAGTCGCAGCTACGTGGCGCCCAGACCGTCGCCTACGCCCCAACCGGCAAGGCAAGCGGCATCGTCCAGCAGGCAATGTGCCAGGCCGACCAGGCCGGCGCCACGGAACTCACCTGCACCATTCTCTTGAACGACCAGACCGGCGCCTACACGATCGCGGTGATCACCGACACGCAAGGTGACTGGCACCAGCTCTGCGAACCCGGCGACCAGCAGGCCGGGCAACTGTGTCGCGAAACAGCGACACCATAAGCGGCTGATCACCGGCGCTACGGTCGTAGCCCTCGCCTTGACATTGTTGTGAGTGACTGCTAACTTAGTTCGCATGGCCGCCACCACCACCCGCCAGACCGCCGACCAGCGCCGCGACGCCGTGCTCGACGCGGCCATGATCGAGTTCGGCCTGAAGGGCCTGCACGGCGCGTCGACCGACGACATCGCCCGCCGCGCCGGCATCTCCCAGCCCTACCTGTTCCGGCTGTTCCGGACCAAGCGCGAGCTGTTCCTGGCGTCGGTGGAACGCTGCTTCCGGCGCACCGAGCAGACGTTCCGCGACGCCGTCGACGGCGACACGCCGGAGCAGCGGCTGCAGAGCATGGGCATCGCCTACTGCGAGCTGCTGGCCGACCGGCCCAAGCTGATGATGCAGATGCAGGCGTACGCCGCCTGCGACGACCCGGACGTGCGCGACACCGTGCGGCGCTGCTACGAGCACCTCCACCGCGAGGTCGCCGACATGTCAGGCGCCGACGCGGAGCAGATCCGCACCTGGTTTTCGACCGGCATGTTCCTGAACGTTATGGCGGCGATGGACGCGCCCTCCGTGAAGGGCGCCTGGATGCAGGAGCTGATGGGCGACCTGATGCTCGAGAAGCTCAAGCGCTAGCAGGCACACGCGCCTTTTTATTTCGCATCGTTTGTGAGTGAGTAACCACTACCTTAGTAAGGAGGATCCGGAGATGACTTCTCGCACACGCACCCTCTGGACGTTCGCCATCACGTCGGCCGCGCTGTTCATGGTCGTCCTCGACAACCTGGTCGTGACCACCGCGCTGCCCACCATCCAGCGCAGCCTGGGCGCGAGCATCCAGGAGCTGGAGTGGACGGTCAACGCCTACACCCTCACCTTCGCGGTGCTGCTGCTGACCGGCGCGGCGCTGGGTGACCGATTCGGCCGCCGCCGCATGTTCGTGGTCGGCCTGGCCGTGTTCACGGCATCGTCGGCCGCCGCTGCGCTGGCGCCCGACGTCAACTGGCTGATCGCGGCACGCGCGGCGCAGGGGTTCGGCGGCGCGATGGTGCTGCCGCTGACGCTGACGCTCTTGTCCGACGCGGTCCCGGTCGAGCGCCGCGGCCTGGCGCTGGGATTCTGGTCGGCGATCAGCGGGCTGGGCGTGGCCATCGGGCCGCTGGTCGGCGGCGCGGTGGTCGAGGGCATCTCGTGGCAGTGGATCTTCTGGCTGAACGTCCCGATCGGGCTGGCCGTGTTGCCGCTGGCGGCGACGCGGCTGCGTGAGAGCCACGGCCCCGATCGCTCCCTGGACATCCCCGGGCTGGCGCTCGTCAGCAGCGGGCTGTTCGGGATCGTCTGGGGGCTGGTGCGCGGTAACACGCTGGGCTGGACCGATCCCCAGATCCTGGTCGCGCTGGGCGCCGGCGCCGTGCTGGTGACGAGCTTCGTGGCCTGGGAGCTGGGCACGTCCGCCCCGATGCTGCCGATGCGCTTCTTCCGCAGCCGCGCCTTCGCGGCGTCCAACGCAGCGTCGCTGCTGATGTACTTCGGCATGTTCGGCTCGATCTTCCTGCTCACCCAATACCTGCAGCTGGTGCACGGGTACACGCCGCTGCGGGCGGGCGTGGCCACGCTGCCCTGGACGGCGATGCCGATGCTGATCGCGCCGATCGCCGGCGCGTACGTCGATCGCATCGGCGGGCGGCCGCTGATGGCGACCGGGATGGCGCTGCAGGCGGGCGCGCTGGCGTGGATGGCGGCGATCAGCACCACCAGCACCCCGTACATCGAGATGGTGATCCCGTTCATGATGGCCGGCGTCGGGATGGCGCTCTACTTCGCCCCGTCGGCGCACGTGGTGCTGGGCTCCGTGGCCCGGCGCGACGAGGGCAAGGCCTCCGGCGCGGCGAACGCCATCCGCGAGCTGGGCGGGGTGTTCGGCGTGGCGGTGCTCGGCACGATCTTCTCGGATCGCGGCGGGTACGGCGCGCCACAGCACTTCGTGGACGGGCTGGTGCCGGCCGTGGCGGTGGGCGCCGTGGTGGTCGCCATCGGCGCAGGGATCGCGCTGGCGATACCGCGGCGGCGGCGAGCGGCCGAGCAGGCCGTCGAGCAGCCCGAGCTGCGCGCCGCGGCCTGAGCATCGAGCGGGGGCGCGGCTGCGACCGCGCCCCCGCCGCTCAGTCTCGGAGCAGCGCGCCCAGCGCGACGCCGAACACGACGTGGCCCGCCACCTCGTGCACCAGCACGCGCCGGTCGCCGAACAGCTCCGGCCAGCTGCCGTCGCGCACATCCGGGTGCAGGGCGTCGAACACCAGCAACGTCGGCCACAGGCAGGCGTTCTCGATCTGGGCGGCTGCCACCGCCCGCAGCATGCCGCGGCCGCCGAGCCGGTCGAAGACGACGCCGAACACGGCCCCGTTCAGCACGTGCACGCTCAGCCCAACCGGGAACCAGTACCGCTCCGGCGCCAGCATCCGCCCCACCAGGCGCGGTTCGCTGTGAGGCGAGTGCGAGAACCGGCGCAGGCCCGGTTCTGCCGCGGCCCAGACGCCGGCCGCGGCGGCGCCCGCAGCTGCTGCCCGGAGCGTCCGTGCCATCAGGGCATCCTACGGCCAAGGCGCTAGCCTACGTCGCATGAGCGACCAGCCGATCAGGGATCCCGGCACCGGGCCGCGCGACCCCGAGCAGCTCGAGGCCACGGCCACCACGACGACCGCCGAGATCGCACCCGAGACGCACATGGGCGCCGTGCACCTGACCGTCGCCGACCTGGGGCGCTCGATCCGCTACTACGAGGGGCAGATCGGCCTCGAGGTGGTCGCACAGGACGACGGCGTGGCCACGCTCGGCACCGGCGGCCGCGGCCTGCTGGTGCTGACCGAGCTACCCGGTGCGCCGTCCGCGCGCGGCCACACCGGGCTCTACCACTTCGCGCTGCTGGTGCCCGAGCGCGACGACCTGGCCCGCTGGCTGGCCCACGCCGCCCGTGACCGCGTCACGCTGGTGGGGCTGTCCGACCACTTCGTGAGCGAGGCGCTGTACCTGCGCGACCCCGACCACCATGGCATCGAGATCTACTGGGACCGCCCGCGCGAGATCTGGCAGGACCAGGTGGGCGTGCGCATGACCACCGAGCCGCTGGACGTGGAGAACCTGCTGGGCGAGCTGGACGACCCGGCATCCGAGCGGTTCGACGGGCTGCCCGGCGGCACCACCATGGGACACGTGCACCTGCAGGTGGCCGAGATCGCGTCCACCGTCGGCTTCTACCGCGACCTGCTCGGCTTCGGCCTGATGGCGCAGCTGGGCGACAGCGCCGCCTTTCTGGCGGCCGGCGGCTACCACCACCACCTGGGCGGGAACACCTGGGAGAGCCGCGGCGCCTCACCGCCGCCGGCCGGCACCGCCGCACTGCGCCACGCCACGATCGTCCTGCCGGACGACGCCGCCCGCGACCGCGTGCTCGACCGCCTCGAGCGGGCCGGCCACGCCGCCGAGGACGGCGAGCACGGCCCCGCCGTGTCCGACCCGTCCGGCAACCGGCTGGTGCTCGCGACAGAGTGAGCTGGGCGATGCGGCGTTGCAGCGCCCGTGACCGGCGCGTGACACGCAATCCTGCAACGAAGCGCGCGCCGCGGTGACGATCCCACCGCCATACGCAACGATCCGTACGGTCGGGCCGGCACGAACATCACGGCCCCGGATCGGCCACTGCACAACCACGCGGCCGCGCATCACATGGTTGCAACGACTCGTAACGATCCCGTGCCGGATCCCCCACGCCGCCCGAGTCGGGCTCTGAGCCCGTTAAGAGCGCGCCGGGGGTTGCATGGCTGAGCGAGCGGCGTGAGCCGTTGTTGCGAGCGTGTGACGAACAGCCGATTTTCAGACCGCTAGTCGCCGCGGCGGGAGCGTTCGATCGTCTCGACGATCGCCTCGGGCGGGTGGGCGCCGGCCAGTCCGTACCGGCGGTTGAAGACGAAGAAGGGCACCGAGCTGATGCCCAGCTCGAGGGCGTCGGTCTCGTCGGTGCGGACGTCCACGACGTAGTCGTCGCCCGCCAGCATCTCGCTCACGGCCGCCGGGTTGAGCCCGCCGCGGCCGGCCGCAGCGGCCAGCGCCGCCGGGTCGCCGATCGGCTCCCCTTCGGCGAAGTACGCCGACATCAGCCGATCCTGGACCGCGTTCTGCACGCCGGCGGCGCGGGCCATGTGCAGCACCCTGTGCGCGTCGAAGGTGTTGCCACGGCGGGCACGAGCGAAGTCGAACGTGAGGCCCATCTCGGCACCCATCCGCTCCGTCTCCTCGTGCATCGCGCGCGCCTCCTTGAGGCTGATGCCGCGGCGCCGGGCCAGCTCCTCGTCGGCCGATCCGGCGTCGGCTGGGAGCGTCGGATCCAGCTCGAAGCTGCGCCAGCGCAGGTCGATCAGCTCGCGGTCGGGCACCTGCTCGAACGCCTGCTCGAGGTAGCGCTTGCCCACGTAGCACCAGGAGCAGACCACGTCCGACCAGATTTCGAGCGTCAATGCGGGTGCCGGGTCGGTCACGCCATCCTCAGCGCAGCGGGATGCCGGCGCCGTCGCCCTCCGCCCTGGGACCGTCGATGCGACGGTCGCCCGCCTCGATCGACACGTCGTTGATGCTGGCCTCGCGGCGCCGCATCAGCCCGTTGTCCTCGAACTCCCAGTTCTCGTTCCCGTACGACCGCCACCAGCAGCCGGAGGCGTCGTGCCACTCGTACTGGAAGCGCACGGCGATGCGGTTGCCTGCGAACGTCCAGAGGTCCTTGCGCAGGACGTAGTCGAGCTCCTTCTCCCACTTGCGCACGAGGAACGCGTGCACCTCGTCACGCCCGGACAGGAACTCGTCGCGGTTCCGCCACTGCGTGTCCTCGGTGTAGGCGAGCACGACGCGATCGGGATCACGCGTGTTCCACGCCGCCTCGGCGGCCAGCACCTTCTTCCACGCATCTTCCTCGGTGAACGGCGGAAACGGCGGGCGCTCGACGGCTGACATGCCCGGGATCATAGGCCGCCGATCCGCACGAACTCCCTCTCCGGATCGTGGTCGATGCCCGGGCTGCCGTCGACCACCAGGTCGCAGCGTGCGCGGGTGCCGTCCTGCGCGAAGTGGGCGACCTCCTCGGCCATCCACGCATCCCAGGACGACAGCGCCTCCCGGCCGTCGCGCTGCAGTCCCCGCTCCAGGCGCAGCTCCGCCGGAGCCTCGACCCAGATCGCGTACGCCAGCCGGTCGGCGGCCGCGCGCCGGGCGCTGGAGACGCCCTCGATCACGACCGCCGCCATCGGCTCCACCGTATGCCACTCGGCCAGCCGCTTCGCCTCCCAGTCCCAGCGGCGATAGCGCGCGGCCTCCCCGGCCAAGAGCGGCACGATCACCTCGCGCTCCAGCCGCGGCCACCACTCCACGCCGGACTCTCCGGTCGCGAAGTCGTCGGTGTGCACGACCGCAGCACCGCCCAGCGCAGCCCCCAGCCGAGCGGCGAACGTGGACTTGCCGGCGCCGCCGTAGCCGTCGACCGCCACCAGCCGCACGCCGCCGGGCAGAGCAAGGATCGACTCGGCCAGCGACCGGAACGACTCCACCCGCCGGTCTCCCAGGTCATCCATCCGGACGGGTTCTACCAGAAGCTCCCGGCTAGGATCGGCCCCGCCGATGCCGGGGAAGATGCATGCCGACGAGGTGGATACCGACCCACCGCTGGTGCGCCGGCTGCTGGCCGACCAGTTCCCGCAGTGGGCGGATCTCCCCATTGATCGGGTCGGCTATCCCTGGCATTGGGCGGTGCACCGCTGGCTGGCGGGCGAGAGCGTGAACGTCGAGCGGATAGCCGATCCCGTGCGGGCGGCCCGATCGCCGGGCGGGACGGATCGCGTGGCGCACCGCTGGCCCGGCGCGACCTGGGCGCGGGGCCGCGGCTGGGCGCTCTCGTTCGCGCTGATCGCCCTCCCTACTACATGCACACCAACCCGTATTCGTACGCGATGCCCGGCACGTGATCCGCGAGGTGCTGGCCGACCAGGCGATGTAGGGATATCCCCCTCGCGGATGCGGCGCCTCGCCGCCTACGGTGAAGGGCACGTTCGGTGTCCGCGATGAGGAGGTGCGTGATGATCATGGAGCTGGGGCTGGTGCTGATCGTGGTGTTCGTGATCACGTTCCGCTCGATGCAGCGGCAGGCTGCGGTCGCGACCGGGGAGGCAGGCACGGTGGCTGCAGACACCGGCGGCGAGACGCGCTCGGCGGGCGCGAGGACGGCTGCGAGCGCCTCACTGGCCTGCGCGCTGCTGGTTCCCGCGTCGCTGACGCTCCCGCCGATCCCGTTTCACCTCGGGCTGCAGGCGCCGTTCGTGGGGATCATCCTGGGCGTGCTCGCGATCGCCCGCCTTGGCAACCGGTGGCCTCGCTGGCTGCTGGTTGCATGGTTGAGCGTCGCGCTTAGCATCACCTGGATCCTGCTCGTGTTCGCCGCCCTCGCGCTGATGCTCTTCGAGTAGCGCCGAGACGGCAGTGATCCGTGGTATGTCGCCGCTTCCGAGCCGGAGATAGGCTGCGCGCCAGGTGAACCGACTCCTCTACCCGCTGGTGTTCGTCGCCGGTGCCGGCACGATGGCGACCGAGATGTGCGCCTCGCGGCTGCTGGCGCCCTTCTTCGGCGCATCGATCCTGATCTGGGCGAACATCATCGGCCTGATCCTGATCTACCTCTCGGTCGGGTACTTCTGGGGCGGCCGGCTGGCCGACCGCCATCCCAGCCTGCCCTACATGTGCCGGCTGATCGTGTGCGCCGCGATGGCGATCGCCGTGATCCCGTTCGTGTCCGAGCCGCTGCTCTCGGCCGCAGTGGGCGCGTTTGCGCAAGCGTCGGTGGGCGCCTTCCTGGGCTCCTTCTTCGCGTCGATGACGCTGTTCTCGGTGCCGATCACGCTGCTCGGGATGGTCTCGCCGTTCGCGGTGCGGCTGGCGGTCGACTCGGTCGAGCGCGCGGGTGAGATCGCCGGGCGCCTGTACGCGCTGTCCACCGCCGGGTCGATCCTGGGCACGTTCCTGCCGGTGGTGCTGCTGATCCCGCTGATCGGCACCCGCCGCACCATGCTGGCCACGGCCGCCGTGCTGGCGCTGGCGGCGACGCCGGCGCTTGGCTGGCGATACGTGCTGGCACCGGCCGCGGTGGTGGCTCTGGCGCTGGTGCCGCCGGGCCTGGTCAAGCCCGGATCGGGCGTGATCTGGGAGGGCGAGTCGGCCTACCAGTTCATCCAGGTGCAGGCCACGGCGGACGGCGGCCGCGTGCTGCACCTGAACGAGGGCTGGGCCGAGCACTCGATCTGGCACCGCAACCGCGTGCTCACCGGTGGCTACTGGGACCAGTTCCTGCTCGCCCCGGACATGCACGGCCCCAGGTTCGGGTCGCTGGCGATGATCGGATACGCGGGCGGCACCGTCGGCCGCGCCTACGGCACCTTCTGGCCCGCCACAAACGTGTTCGGCATCGAGCTCGACCCCGAGGTCACGGCCATCGGGCGTCGCTACTTCGGGCTGGCATCGAACCCGCGGGTGCGGGTGGCAACGGCCGACGGCCGCCCCTACCTGGCCACCCACACGACTCGATACGACGCGATCTTCCTGGACGCGTTTCGCCAGCCCTACATCCCGTTCTACCTGACCACGCAGGAATTCTGGAAACTGGCGGACGAGCGGCTGCGGCCGGGCGGGATGGTGATGGCCAACGTCGGCACGATCCCCGGCGACGAGCGCCTGCCCAGCGCGATCGCGGGCACCATGGCCACGGTCTTCCCCAGGGTCTACCGCTGGCGGGTGGGTGGCTTCAACGAGATCGTGGCCGGGTTCACGCGGCCGGTCTCGGCCTCCCAGCTGCGCGCGCGCCTGGCCGCCGCCGCGCCCGCGCTCGACCCCGCTGCCGACCTGGCCGAGGGGCTGCGACCGCAGGCGCCGTCGAGCGACCCGCTGACCGATGACCGGGCGCCCGTGGAGTGGCTGACCGACCAGCTGATCGTGCGCTACGCGGACGGCGGCTGAGCGAGATCGAACCGCAGCGGCGTCAGCGCGGCGCGATCCGCCACTCCCCGCCGCGGTGCACGCCGTGCGTCGATCTCGTAGCGCCAGGCCAGCGTGCGGGCCTCGACGGCGGGTGGCAGACCGACCGGGATGTCGAAGCTGCATGGATACCAGCGCCGGTCCACGCCCAGCTCGACCGTTGCCTGCTCCTGCCACAGCGACCGGCTCCGCCACAGCGGCGGGTGGCGGCGGTTGCGGATCCGCAGGTTCGTACGCCACGCCTCCTCGAAGCGGGCCACCACCACGACGCTGCCTTCGTCGAGCCCCTCCTCGGCATGCACGCGGCACTGGATGTGGCCGCCGCCCTGCAGGCGGACGTCGGACAGCTCCAGGTGAAACCGGCGTCCCGGGTGCGACGCGATCACGCGGTCGGCATGGTGGCTCTGGTGGATCGCCTGCTCACCGCCTGAGATCACCAGAGGCACAGCCCCATGCCGGCGGTTGCGGCGCGTGCCGCTGAGGGCCCGAAGCGCATACCCGAGTCCCGTCCGCTCGCCCGACCAGCCCGGCGGCAGCCAGTCCGGCAGCGGCAGCTCGAACTCCGCGCGGCCGTCGACCGGCGCCACCTCGCAGTCGCTGACGCCGAACGAGAGCGTTGCCGAGGGGGAGCGCTCGAGCCGCACGACCGTGATGGTGACCGGTTCGTCGGCGCCGAGCACCTCGCCACGGAGCGAGCCGCCCGCCGACCAGTCGTGACTGGCCAGGACGAACTGCAGCTCCTGGCCGGCGCTCCGGCGAGTTCGAAGCCCCACCACAAACCTCCACGCGACGTGCCTGCCCCGATCGTTCCGGGTTGGGCGTACTGTACCCCCGCCGGCCCGGGCAGTCTGGGGCGCAGCCCCCGGCGATCTACTCCTCGTCCGGGCGATTCTGAACGTACTGGTAGCCGAACCGGCCCTTCACGCACAGGTTGCCGCGCGTGATCCCGTGATCGAGCGGCGAGGTGACCTTCACGATCGAGTTGTCCTGCACGTGCAGCTCCAGGCTGCAGCCGACGCCGCAGTAGGAGCAGATCGTCTCGGTCACGGTCTGCTCGCTCTCGTCCCAGGTGCCGTCCTCCCGCATGTCGTGCTCGCTCTTGAACATCAGCGCGCCGGTCGGGCAGACCGCGATGCAGTTGCCGCAGTAGACGCAGGCCGAGTCGGGCAGCGGGGCCGCGTACTCGGTCGAGATGCGCGCGTCGAACCCGCGTCCAGCCACCGCGATCGCGAAGGTGTTCTGCCAGTCCGTGCCGCAGCCCTCGACGCACTTGTAGCAGAGGATGCACTTCGCGTAGTCGCGGATGTAGCTCTCGTTGTCCACCTTGACGGGCTGGGCGACGGTCGCGGCCGTCTGGCCGTCGCCGGCGTGGTGGTGCCCGGCCTGGGCGCGGTCGCGCGCACCCTCCGGTGCGGGCGGCGCCGGCGGGCCGTACCGCTCGGGCTTTGCCTCGTACTCCTCCATCCAGCCGTCCACGTTCGGCGCCGTGGTCAGGTCGACGCTGGATCCCAGGAACTCCAGCACCATCTTGCGGCTGTGGCGCACGCGCTCGGTGTCGGTCCTGACCACCATTCCGTCCTCGGCCTTGCGTGCGCAGCTCGGCACCAGCACGCGCGAGCCCTCGACCTCGACCACGCACACGCGACAGGCGTTGATCGGCGTCAGCGTGTCGCCGTAGCAGAGCGTCGGCTGGTCGCGTCCCTGCGCGCGGCAAGCGTCGAGGATGGTCGCGCCCTCGCGGACGCGGACGTTCTCGCCGTCGATCTCGAGCTCGACGGTGTGGCTGATGGTGACGGGGACGACGCTCACTCAGGCTCCCTGGGGTTCGAATACACGAAGGCTGTTGATGGCGGAATCGATCGCATTGGCGGCAGTCTGCCCGAGACCGCAGATGGACGCGTCACGCATCGCCTGCGCGATCTCGGCCAAAAGCGCGGTCTCGTCGGCCACGCTGCCACGCGGCCGGTCGGCGGCGAGGCGCAACAGCGCCTCCTGCTGGCGAACGGTGCCGACCCGGCAGGGAACGCACTGGCCGCAGGACTCGTCGCGGAAGAAGGCGGCGATCCGGAGCAGGATCGGCACCAGGTCGACGGTCTGGTCGAACACCAGCACCACGCCCGAGCCGAGCGTCGTTCCGGCCGCGCGCGTCGCCTCGAACGAGAGCTCCAGGTCGAGCATGTCCGGGCCGACGAAGCCGCCCGCGGCGCCGCCCAGCAGCACGGCCTTGAGGTCGTTGCCGTCGCGGACACCGCCGGCCATATCGAGCACCTCGCGCAGCGTGACGCCGAACGGCGCCTCGTACAGGCCCGGCCGCTGGACGCACCCGGCCAGGCAGAACAGCCGCGTGCCGGTGGACTGCTCGGTGCCGATCCGGGCGAACTCGGCGCCGCCGTCGTGCAGGATGCCGAGCACGTTCAGCAGGCTCTCGACGTTGTTGACGACGGTGGGCTTGCCGAACAGCCCCTTGTCGACCGGGAACGGCGGCTTGCTGCGCGGCTCGCCGCGGTACCCCTCGATCGAGTTGAAGAGGGCGGTCTCCTCGCCGCAGATGTAGGCGCCGGCGCCCTTGCGCAGCTCGATGTCGAAGCGAAAGCCGCGGCCCATCACGTCGTCGCCCAGCAGCCCTCGCGACCGGCACTGCTCGATCGCGTGCTCGAGCCGCGACCAGGCCAGCGGGTACTCGCCGCGCAGGTAGACGTAGCCGTGCTCGGCGGCGGTGGCGAATCCGGCGATCGTCAGCGCCTCGATCAGCGCGAACGGATCGCTCTCGATCACCACCCGGTCCTTGAAGGTGCCGGGCTCGGACTCGTCGGCATTGCAGACGATGTAGTGCGGCATGGAGGGGTTCCGGCCAACGGCGTCCCACTTGCGGCCGGTCGGGAAGGCCGCGCCGCCGCGGCCAAGCAGCTTGGAGTCGGTCACCTCGCGGATCACCCCGGCCGGCCCGATGTCAAACGCGGTTCGCAGCGCCTCGTAGCCGCCCGCGCCGCGGTAGCTGTCCAGGCTGCCCGGGTCGATCGTGCCGACGCGGTGCAGCAGCCGCAGGCCGTCGCCGCCGCCCTCGGTCTGCGGTGCCAGCGTCTCGGTGCGCTGCTCGCTGGTGCCGGCCAGCGCCGCGGACACGTCCACCGCGGTGGCCTTGCTGATCGAGTGCTCGCCGGGCGTCTCCCCCGCCCTGGTGACCAGCACCGCCGGAGCCTGCTCACACAGGCCCAGGCAGGGGCTCTCCAGCCAGATCGCCGAGCCGTTCGAGGGGCGCTCGCCGGAGGGCCCGATGGTGCGCTCGAGCTCGGCCACCAACTCGACGCTGCCGCTGCACATGCAGGCGATGTCGGTGCAGACGTGTGCGACCACCGGCGCCCGCGGCTCCAGCGCGAACAACGCGTAGAAGCTGGCCACGCCGTAGGCCTCGGCCGGCGGCACCGTCAGGCGGCGGCAGGCGTAGCCGAGCCCGGCCTGGCTGATCCAGCCGGCCCGCCCCTGCAGCGCGTGCAGCACCGGCAGCAGCAGGTGGCGCTGCGCCCGGGCGGCGTGGCCGCCGTGGGCGGCGTGGCCGTCGTCTCCCCGCTCGCCGCCCACCCAGGCCGAGTCCGGCGGCCCCAGCACGGAGTCGACCGCCGCGCGCTCTGCCTCCGTCGGCTCCTGGTTCGTGAGACGCAGGTCCATCGGCTAGCGGGCCGCCACGTTGGCGCCGGCGGCGGTCTGCTGCTCAGCGGCCGGGACGTCGAGCTTGTCCACGCGGATCGCGCTGGCCTTGAACTCGGCGGTGCCGGACTTGGGGTCGGTCGCGTCGATGGTGAGGATGTTGGTCTCTACCTCATCCGGGAAGTGCAGTGTCATGAAGGCCAGTCCCGGCCGCAGCGACGAGTCGATCCGCACAGGCGCCTCGACCGACCCGCGGCGCGAGCTCACGCGCACGCGCTCGCCCTCGGCGACGGCCAGGCTCGCGGCGTCCTCCGGCGACAGGTCGAGCGACTCCCCGCGCCGCAGCGGCGAGCTGTAGCCGCCGCTCTGCACGCCCGTGTTATAGGAGTCCAAACGGCGCCCGGTCGTCAGCCGGATCGGGAACTCGTCCGACAGCTCGTCCACCGGCTCCACGTTGACGACGACGTTGAACGGGGCCGGCTCGCCGCTTGCCTTCGGCTCGTCCCACAGCCGCGCGTGCAGGAACAACTCGCCCTCGTGCTGTTCGTCCCAGCAGGGCCACTGGATGCCGCCAAGCTCGGCCAGCCGCGGGTACGTCATGCCGCGGTGCATGGGCGACAGCGACCGCAGCTCGGTCCACACGTCCTCGGGGCCGTCGTAGCTCCACTCGTAACCCATCCGGCGGGCGATCTCGACCACGATCTCGATGTCGTCGCGAGCCTGGCCGGGCGGGTCGAGCGCCTTTCGCACGCACTGCACGCGGCGCTCGCTGTTGGTGACCGTGCCCTCGGCCTCGCACCAGCTGACCGAGGCGGGCAGCACGACGTCGGCCAGCTCGGCCGTGCGGGTCAGGAAGATGTCCTGGACGACCAGGTGGTCGAGACCCTCGAGCAGGTGCAGCGTATGGGCCGCGTCCGCCTCGGACTGGGCCGGGTTCTCGCCGACCACGTAGAGCGAGCGCAGCTCACCGCGCTCCATGGCCTCGAACATCTGCGTCAGGTGCCAGCCGTACTTCGGCTGGATGGTGGTGTTCCAGGCGGCCTCGAACCGGGCGCGGGCCTCGTGGTTCGACTCGACGTCCTGGAACCCCGGCAGCTTGTTGGGGATCGCGCCCATGTCGCCGCCGCCCTGCACGTTGTTCTGGCCGCGCAGCGGGTTCAGGCCCGAGCCGTAGCGGCCGACATGGCCGGTCAACAGCGCCAGGTTGATCAGCGCGAACACGTTGTCCACCGCGTTGTGGTGCTCGGTGATGCCGAGCGTCCAGCAGATCATGGCCCTGTCGGCACGGGCATAGGCGAGCGCCGACTCGCGGATCGCGTCGGCCGGGATGCCGGTGTCGTGCGCGGCCCGCTCCAGCGTGTAGGGCTCGACGCTGGCCGCGTACTCCTCGAAGCCGGTGGTGGCGCGGTCGATGAACTCGCGGTTGTGCAGGCCGGCGTGGATGATCACGCGCGCCATCGCGTTCGAGAGCGCAACGTCGCTGCCCACGTCGAGGCCGAGCCAGGTGTCGGCCCACTGGGCCGAGCCGGTCCGGCGCGGATCGACGACGAACAGGCGCGCGCCGTTGTTCACGGCCTTCAGCACGCGATGAAAGAAGATCGGATGGGTTTCACGAGCGTTCGAGCCCCACAGGAAGATCAGATCGGTCTCCTCGACCTCCCGGTAGGAACTGGTACCGCCCCCGGCCCCGAACACCGTCGCCAGACCGACGACGCTGGGTGCGTGTCAAGTCCGGTTGCAGCTGTCGATGTTGTTGGTGCCCATGACGACGCGCGTGAACTTCTGAGTAATGAAGTTCACCTCGTTGGTCGCCTTGGAGCAGCTGAACAGCCCGAACGCGTTCGGGTTGCCTGCCGCGCGCACCGCCTCGAACCCACTCGCGGCTCGATCGAGCGCCTCGTCCCAGGTGGCGGGTCGCAGCGCGCCGTTCTCGCGCACCAGCGGCTGGGTCAGCCGGGTCAGGTTCTTCCGCATATCCGATCACCTCCCCTCGAAAGCTCGAAAACGCCCGGAAAACCGCCTCCGGTACGTACATGATGCCATTCCCAGCCCGAAACGGCAGTGGAGAACCGGCCACTTCGACAGGACCGGCGCTTCACCTCGCTAACCGCTACCGTTCGTGGTGTCGTGATCAGGTATGCAAAGATCGGATACCGGCTGGCGGGCATGGCCGCGATCGTCGCGCCGCTGCTGCGCGAGTCCCGCACGTGGCACGCCGATCAGGGCCCGGAGGTGTCGGAGCTGCTGCGGCCGCGGCCGGCCGAGACGCTGGATGCACTCGGCTACTGGATCGACCGCCGGCGGCGGCTGCCGTTCTACCGCCGCAGCGACCGGCGCGAGGCCGAGCAGATGATCCGGGTCTGGCAGGAGCGCGCCGTGCACGACGTCCCCGCCGCGCCGCTGCAAGCGCTGACCAGCGGCCGGGTGATCGCGGTCGGCGGGCAGGTCGCCCGCTACCACGCCGGACGCTGGCTGACCCGCCTCTCCCGCGGCGCGCTCGTCGCCGCGACGATGCTGGCGCTGCTGATCGTGCTGGCGGCTCGCCTCTAGGGCGAACTCGGCGCGACGGTGTACTCGGCGTCGCTGACGTGCTCGCCCCAGGTGGCGTTGTTGCCCTCCTCGTCGACGTCGAGCATGGCGAGGTGGGTCATGAAGCGGTCGGGCGCGGCGCCGTGCCAGTGCTCCTCTCCCGGCTCGAAGAAGACGCGGTCGCCCGGGCGGATCTCCTCGACCGGGCCACCGCGGCGCTGAGCCCGGCCGATGCCCTCGGTCACGTTGATGGTCTGCCCGTTGGGATGGGTGTGCCAGGCGGTGCGGGCGCCGGGGGTGAAGTGGACGCTGTTCGCACTCAGACGTGAGCTCGCCGAGGGAGCCGCCAGCGCGTCGATGTAGACGGCGCCGGTGAACCAGTCGGACGGCCCGCGGGCGGTCTCGATGCTGTTCCTGGTCAGCTGCATGGCGGCTCCTTCGCGTCGGGATCGGCCGGCCTACGAGTCTAGGCCGGAACCGGATCCGTATCCGCCGCACCGCCCGCCGGGCGACTTGCCGGCACATCCGAGCGGTGCTAGCGTCGCGCACACGCGCCACGTGGCAAACGGCGCATGGGGAGCAGAATCGGGGTGGGTGTGGGCCCACGGTCAACAGAATGGGGACTGGCCTTGCGCGTGGCGGCGTGCGCGTGCGTGATCCTCGGGATCGAACGGATCACCACCGCCGGGGCGGCTCCAGCCGGAACCCCGGCGACGTCCGCCGCGGCGCTGGCGCCCGCTGGATGCAGCTTCGCGCAGGCGGGGACGGGGACGTACGCAAGCACGCTCTGCTGGCTGGATCTCTCCGCGTACGACCCGGCCCTGGCGTCGAAGCCGGCCGGCCAGCCCATGACGGTGACGCTGCCCGGCGGCTACACCATCAAGTTCAACCTGCACGTGTCCGGCGGGCCGGTGGACGCGACCAGTTTTCCGACGTACAACGGTGCCTTCCTCGGGAACCACGGCCACTACACCGGCGTTTCCGGGCGGCCGGCGCTGAACCAGACGACGCGCGGCACCACCACCACGGCGACGCTGAACGGCATCACGGTGACCGGGCCGGGTGGCACGCCGGAGACGGGGTACGCGTTCGTGGGCGCCGACGCGGAGTCGACGGACCGCGACGAGTCGATAACGTGGACGGCGAACACGCCGTTGACGCTGCTGGAACCGGTCGGAAACGCCTGCAACTCGGGTTCGGGGCTGACCGGAGTCGGCACGAAGACGGTCACGTGCTCCGCGACGGTCACGAACACGAAGACCGGCACCCCGATGCTGGCCGCTCAGGCGCCGGCCTCGATCGCCCAGCAGATGGTTGGCGGAGGACGTCAGGGCGTCGCCTTCGGTGTGCTCGTGTCGACCGTGCAGCTGAACAAGCAGGTGTTAAGCCGGATCGATCCCTCCGACACGTTCGGGATCAGCGTCCACTCCCTCCCCTCGAACGACCTGCTCGGCTCGGCCAACACAGGCACGGCGAACACGGCTTCGACCGGCCCGATCACCGTCCTCACCAGCGACGTCGGTTCCAGCTTCACCTTCGCAGAGCAGATCACCTCCGGGCTCCCGTCGAACTACACCGGTTCGTGGTCGTGCACCCGAAACGGCGCCTCAGATCCGGAGCTGCCGTCCGGCGACATCGGACCCTCGGCGACGGTCACGCTGGGCATCGGCGACTTCGTCGACTGCACGATCACGAACACCTCCAAGCCGGTCAGCATCGCGCTGCAGAAGGAGGCTGGGGTGCCCACGGACGTGAACGGCAACGGCCTCACCGATGCCGGAGACACGATCGCCTACACGTTCACCGTGACCAACACCGGCGTCCTGCCGCTGTCGAGCATCAGCGTCTCCGACCCGACCGCCGGATCGATCACATGCCCGAGCCCCACCCTCGCCACCGGCGCCTCGGAGACCTGCACCGCAGACAACGTCTACACGGTCACCGCGGCGGACGAGGCCGCCGGATCGGTCACGAACACGGCCACCGCGAGCGGCGTGCCGCCGGGCACGGCCCTGCCGACCGTCTCGCCGCCATCCTCGACGACGACGCCGACCGAGAGTCCCCAGCCGCTGGTGTCGATCATCAAAACGGGAGTCGCGTCGGACGGGTTCGGCAGCCCGCTGCGGGTGGGCGAAACCATCTCCTACACCTACCTCGTCACGAACATCGGAAACGTCGTCCTGACCTCGGTCGCGGTCGACGATCCGACGCTCGGCTCGGTCACGTGTCCGACGCCGGCTCCGCCCGGGCTCGATATCGGAGGGTCGGTCACGTGCACCGCCGACAGTGCCTACGTCGTGACCGCCGCCGATGTCGCACGCGGGTTCGTGACCGACACCGCCACCGCGACCGGCGAGGGCGGCACCGGCGGCACCAGCCCTCCGTCGGATCCCTCGACCGAGATCGTCCAGACGGAGCCGCCCGCGCCCGAGGTGGCGATCCACAAGCTGGGCGTCGTCTCCCCCGTTGCCGATCAGGACGCCGCCGCCCTCGGCGACACCATCCAGTACGCCTATCTGGTCACCAACATCGGCAACGTCAACCTGACGTCGGTGGCGGTCGACGACCCGGCCATCGGCTCCGTCACCTGCCCGACACCGGCGCCGCCCGGACTGGCGCCTGGCAGCTCGGTGACCTGTGCCGCGGACGCGCCGCACACCGTCACGCAGGACGACCTCGATGCCGGCGAGGTGACCGACACAGCCACGGCCACAGGGGTCGGAGAGGTGGGAGGCACCAGCCCCCGGTCAGACCCGGCGACGGTGACGATCCCGACGGTGGACGCTCAGCCGCAGGTCTCGATCGTGAAGAGCGGCGCCGTCTCACCCCCGGCCGATCAGGGCGGCGTGCTCATCGATGACACCATCGCCTACTCCTACCGCGTGACGAACACGGGCAACGTCAGCCTCACGTCGGTGGCGGTGAACGATCCCACGGGCGGCCCGGTCACGTGCCCGACGCCGTCGCCGTCCCTGGCGCCGGGCGATTCGGTGACGTGCACCGCCGACACGCCGCACACGGTCACCCAGGACGACGTCAATGCCGGACAGGTCAACGACACGGCAACCGCCAGCGGGACCGGGATCCGCGGCGGCGAGTCACCACCGTCCGGCCCGTCCACGGTGACGATCCCGGCTGCGACGATGGTCTCGGTCTCGCTGGACAAGCTCGCGATCGTCGATCCGATCGGCGACCAGCACGGCGCCACGGTCGGCGACACCATCCACTACGCCTACCTGGTCACCAACACCGGCAACGTGAGCCTGACCGCGGTGACGGTCGACGACCCGGCGATCGGGCCGGTCACATGTCCCACACCGTCGCCGCCGCTGGCCCCGCTCGGCTCGGTCATCTGCACCGCCGACAACGCCCACACGGTGACCACTGCGGACGTCGACGCCGGCTTCGTGACCGATACCGCGACCGCGGCCGGCACGGGCGTGATCGGCGGCACCTCCGGCGCGTCCGATCCCGCGACGGCAACGATCCCGACCGCGCCGGCGACGCCGCTGGTCGCGATCGCAAAGAACGGAGCGGTGTCGCCCGCCTCTCGCCAGTCGGGAGCTCGGCAGGGCGACACGATCAGCTACTCCTACCTCGTCACGAACATCGGCAACGTCGACCTGACATCGGTCGCGGTTGACGACCCCACGCTGGGCTCGGTCACCTGCCCGGCCCCGGCTGCGCCCGGGCTCTCCCCGGGCTATTCGCTGACCTGCACGGCCGACCAGACGTACACGGTCAGCCCGGCGGACGTGGACGCGGGCCAGGTGGTCGACACCGCCACCGCAACCGGCGTCGGCGTCAGCGGCGGCGCCTCTGCCCAGTCCGACCCGTCGACCGTCACCATCCCAGCGGAAGCGCCGCCGCCGGAGACGGGTGGCAACGGCGGCGACGGTCCCGGCTCCGTCGACGGCGGGGTCCCGGTGGGAGGGGTGCAGACCGGTGGCCGCCCGGCGCCGGCCGGCCACGCGGCGCGGGGTTTGGCGCTGATCGCGCTCGGCGGCCTGGCAGCGGCGCTGGCCTTCGTGCTGCCGGCGCTGCGCGTGAGGGTTCGCAGATCGCGGCTGCTGGGCGGATTCGCCCTGGTCATGGTCGTCGCCGCGATCGTCGCACCCGCGCTTCCGGGCGGCGGTTCCGCTCCCGCCGGCACTCCGGCCGCGACCGCGGTCGGTCACCCGGCGCGGACGACGCCGATCCTGCCGGCCAGCAACCACGTTCACCTGATGCGCACGGGCATGCGGATCCGGGTGCCGGCGATCGCGGTCGACGCGAGCATCGTCAGCCTCGGCCTGAACAGCGACTCCACGCTGCAGGTGCCGACCAACGCCGCCGACGCCGGCTGGTGGAGCGGTGGCACGGCACCCGGCGGGCGCGGGGCCGCGGTCATCATCGGTCACGTCAACTGGGGCGGGACCGAGGGTGTGTTCGGACGTCTCCACGAGGTGGTGCCCGGTCAGGCCGTGCTCGTGACCCACCGAAACGGCGCCACCGACCGCTACCGCGTGACCTCGACCGCCGTCTACCCCAAGATCAGCTTCCCGACAGGGCTCGTCTACGGCCCGCTTCGCTACCCGGGACTCCGTCTGATCACGTGCGCCGGCAGCTTCGACCCGAGCACCGGCCACTACCACGACAACCTGATCGTGTTCGCCCGGCTGACCGCTCGCACCGGCCCGACGAGCGCGGGGACGCTCTGACTACTCAGGTCTGGTGCTCGTCGACCGCGCGTCCGGGCGCGACCGCGCGCTGGGCGTCGAGCAGCGAGGGCTCCGGGGCGGCGCGGCGGCGCAGGAACTTGCTGGCCTCGACGACCAGCGGCAGCAGCGCCGCCAGGCCGAAGCACGCCAGCCATTGATGCCCGGTCAGCGAGGTCGTGAGCAGCCCCTTCTGGAATCCCGGCAGCTCGGTCGCCAAGACCACCATGGCAAGCGGGAACAGTGAGATCGCGAGCGCCTTCAAGAGCGGCGGGTCGAGGCCGCTGGCCGGGTCACGCCGGTTGGTGAGGGCGTTGAAGATGGTGCCCAGCCCCATCACGACGAAGGTCATGGTCAGCGACGCCGTCGCGACATCGGTGCGCGGGTCGTCCGGACCTGCCACCAGCGGGATCAGGGCGGCGATGAACAGGGTGGCGGCGTAGACGACCCACAGCGTGATCGCCTCCCTGTTGGTGATCGGCAGGCTGGGGTCGCGCGGCGGGCGGTGCATCACGTCCGGCGCGCCGGGATCGACGGCGATTACCACGACGCCCGATGCCGTCACGAAGACCAGCAGGTACAGCACCATCAGCGGCGTCAGCGCGACGCCGTGATTGATGTCGAAGGCGGTGGCCGCCAGGAACAGGAACACCAGCGCCAGCAGCTGGGTCATCTGGTAGCGGACGTACGACACGACCTTCTCGTAGACCCTACGGCCGATCTCAACGGCGTGCACCAGCGTCCCGAAGTTGTCGTCGGTCAGGATCATGCGGCCGGCCTGCTTGGTCACCTCGCTGCCGCTGCCCATGGCCACCCCGAGGTCGGCCTGCTTGAGCGCCGCCGCGTCGTTGACCGCATCGCCGGTCATCGCAACAATCAGACCCTGCTCCTGCATCAGCCGCGCCAGGCGCAGCTTGTCCTGGGGCGTGACGCGGCCGAACACGTGCAGTTCGGGCAGGCGCCGCACCACCTCATCGTCCGAGAGCGCCTGCAGCTCGGCACCGCTGATCGCGCCGGGCCCCAGGCCGAGCGTCTCGCCGATGGCGCGGGCGGTGACGGCGTGGTCGCCGGTGATCATGCGCACGTCGATGCCGGCGCCGAGCGCCGTCTGCACCGCCGCCCTGGCCTCGGCGCGCAGCGGATCGATGATGCCGACCATGGCAACGAACGACAGCTCCTGGGTGAGCGACATCGGGTCGTCCTCCATCGCCCGCAGCTCGCCGTCGCCGACCAGCCGGGCGGCGAACGCCAGCACCCGCAGACCCTGCTCGCCCATCCGCGCGTTCGCGGCCTCGATTCCGGCTCGAGTCTGCTCGATCGGCTGCTGCGAGCCGCTGAGCGGGCCGCCCGACTCGCTGCAGCGTGCCAGCACCACGTCGGGGGCGCCCTTGACCAGCTCGATCACGTGCTCGGCGCCGTCCAGCGTGACGCGATGAAACGTCGCCATGAACTTGTAGTCGGAGTCGAACGGCACCTCGGCGATGCGCGGGTAGGCGCGGCGCGTCTCCTCGGCGTCCACGCCCAGCTTCGCCGCCAGCACGACCAGGGCGGCCTCGGTCGGGTCGCCGACCACCGTGCCGTCGTTGCCCACGGTGGCATCGCTGTCGAGCGCCAGCCCCAGGCCGAGCCGGGTGAAGTCCGGCACCGGCTGGCCGGCGACGGCGGTGATCGCCCCGGTCTTGCGGTAGCCCTCGCCCGCGACGTGGAACCAGGCGCCGGCCGCGTAGATCATCGACACCATCATCTCGTTCATCGTCAGCGTGCCGGTCTTGTCGGTGTTGATCGCGCTGGTGGCGCCGAGCGTCTCCACATCGGTGAGGTTCTTGACCACCGCCCGCGAGTCGGCCAGCTGCCGGGCGCCCATCGACAGCAGCCCCGAGACGAACGCGGGCATGCCGGTCGGGATCGCCGAGATCGCCATCGCGGTGCCCAGCAACAGCACGTCCTTGAACTCCTCTCCGCGGGCGACGCCGACGATCACGATGAACGCGACCGCGCCCCAGGCAACGATGCCGAGCACCTTGGTGAGCGATCCCAGCTCCTTCTGCAGCGGCGAGCGCGCGCGGCTGATCGACGACAACATCGTCGCGATCTGGCCCATCTCCGTCTGCATCGCGGTGGCGGTCACCACCATCGCTCCCGTACCGCGGGTCACCGCCGTGTTCTGGAACAACATGTTCGAGCGATCGCCCAGCGCGACCTCCGCGTCCGCCAGGGTCGTCGCCGATTTGCCGATCGGCGCGCTCTCCCCGGTCAGCGCAGCCTCCTGCGTCTCCAGCGTCGCCGAGTGGATGATGCGTCCGTCCGCGGGGACGATGTCGCCCGCCTCCACCTGGACGATGTCACCCGGCACCACGTCGAGGGCCGGCACCTGCGCCACCGAGCCGTCTCGCACCACCCGCGCCTGCGGCACCTGCATGCTCGCCAGCGCATCGATGCTGGCCCGTGCCTTCAGCTCCTGGCGCGAGCCGAGCACGACGTTCAGCAGGATCAGCAGCGCGACGATGATGCCGGTCGATACCTGGCCGATCACCACGCTGACGATCGTGACCGCGATCAGCATGATGTTCATCGGGTCACGCAGCTGGGCTACCGCCACCTCCCACACCGAGGGCGGCGGTTCGCCGGTGATCTGGTTGGGGCCCAGCCGGGCGAGCCGCTCTGCCGCCTCGGCGCCGGTCAGGCCGGAGTCGGCATCCGAGCGCGCCGACGCGACGACGTCCAGTGGATCACGTGCGTAGGGCGGGAGTATGTCGACCTCCGTGGTGGCGTCGGGGGCGTCGGTCATGGCTGTGTCGTCGCCTCGTCAGCAGCCATTATCCCAGTCGCCCCGCGGCCGGCGAGGATGGCCCAGAGCTCGCCGGCCGTGGAGCGGGAGAGGCGGCGTGCGGCTGGAGACATCCCCGGGGCGTGGCCGGGCAGCCGGACGCGCAGCGCGGCCGGCAGGCTCTCGAACACGAGCGGCGGGTCGAGGGTCATGGCCTCTCCGTCGATCCCGATGTCGACCGGCCCGCCGGAGTCGATGCGAAACCGCGGCGCGGTCCACTCATGCCACCCCGAGAACCTGCGGATCTGACCGGCGAGGTTGAGGGCGACCAGCTGCTCGGCCGCACGGGTGTCCTCGATGCGGGCGGTGACCACGCCGAGCAGCCCCCGGTCGATCCGCTCGCGGGTGCCTCTGCCGGACAGATCGTCGAGCTGGTAGGCGTTGTTGGACACGAGCACCATGTCCGCGGTCTCGTACGCGGTCCCGTCCGGGCCGGTGTACCGCAGGTCGAGCGGCTGGGCATCCGGCCCAATCAGGTCGGGCAGCATGGCGGCCGCCGTCCGCACCTTGGCGTCCCGGTACTCCGGCGACTGAACGATCTTCGCGTACAGGCCGAGCGACGCGTTGTTCACGAACACCCGTCCGTTCACGCCGGCCAGGTCGATCGTGCGCTCCACCGCGTCCGCGAAGGCATCGAGAGCGCCGACGACGTCATCGCGGTCGAGGCCGAGGTCGAGGGCAAAGTGGTTGCGTGTTCCCGCCGGCACCACCACGTGAGGGATCCCGTGGCGGCTGGCCACGGTGGCGATCAACGCCTGGGAGCCGTCACCTCCCGCCATCCCGATCACGTCGGCCCCGCCGGCGATCGCATCCTCGGCGAGCTCGAGCAGGTCATCGCCCTGGCGAAGCACCACCGCCCGGATGCCGCGAGCTGCGCATTCGCCGGCCAGATCGAACTGCACCGCCTTTCCGCCACCGGACTTCGGGTTCATCAGCAGCACCGGCTGCCTTGCCGCCGGCACGGGGCTGCCTGGGGTTGGCGCGGCCCGAAGCTCATGGATGCCGGTGTGCAGAGCCGACCTGGCCGCGGCCACCGACACCATGCCGAGCACCGCCGCCCCCAGCGCCCGCCACCACTCGACATCCGCGATCCCGATCGACGCCAGCAGCAGGGCCAGCCCGCAGGCCGCAACCACGAGCGCGACGGCACGACCGGCGCCTCGGCGCGACACGGCCCCCCAACCCGCGCCGATCAGCACGACCGCTCCCAGCAGGGCGACGACCAGTCCCCCGCTGTTGTCCAGCGCCGCAACGACCACCACCAATGCCGCGGATGCCGCCGCCAGCAGCGAGACGGCCGCCATGATCTGGTCGCGCATCAGAACGGCTCGGGAATCCATCGCAACGGCAGGTTGGGCTCGACGTAGCCGCCCGGGCGTTGCCGCTGCGGCAGCTTGACCTCGCTCACCGTCAGCGGTCGGTAGGGAACCTGGTCGAGGAGATGGGTGATGATGTTGAGCCGGCCCCGCCGCTTGTCGCTGGTGTCGGCGATGTACCACGGGGCCCACGGCGTGTCGGTCGCCTGCAGCATCGCGTCGCGCGCGCGTGAGTAGTCGTACCAGCGGCTGTAGGACTTGAGATCCATGTCCGACAGCTTCCACACCTTGCGGGGGTCGTTGATCCGGGCCTGGAGGCGCCGCGTCTGCTCGTCGGCATCGACCTCGAGCCAGTACTTGACGAGGAGGATGCCCGAGTCCGCCATCGTGCGCTCGATCAGCGGCACGCCCTCGAGGAATCTGGTCGTCTCTTCCTCGGTGCAGAAGCCCATCACCCGCTCGACGCCGGCGCGGTTGTACCAGCTGCGATCGAAGATCACGACCTCGCCGCCGGCGGGGAGGTGCTGGATGTAGCGCTGCGCGTAGAGCTGTGACTGCTCCCGCTCGGTCGGCGCCGGCAGGGCAACGACGCGAAACACGCGCGGGCTCACGCGCTCCGTGATCCGCTTGATGGTTCCGCCCTTGCCCGCCGTGTCGCGGCCCTCGAAGACGATGCAGATCTTCGCGCCGGTTGCCTTCACCCACTCCTGCATCGCGACCAGCTCGCCGTGCAGCCGCCGCATCTCGGCCTCATACGGCTTGCGTTTCATCCGAGCCGCGCGGCCGTCCGCCTCGTCCTGCTTCTTGCCCTTGCTCATCTCGTCCCTCCCGGATGGCCGAGCCCCTCGATCCACTCGGCGTAGGAACAGGCCTCCTCTGCCTTGAACGCCGAAGCCGTGGGGAGCGGCTCGGCAAAGACTACGGCCGCCGCGCGTTTGATGCGTCCAAGAGCACCTCGGCCCCCGGCCTCGAATCCAAGCGTCCACCAGGACTGGCCGATCACCTCCACCTCGGTCAGCTCCACCGAGCAGTCCGGGGCACCCGGTGAGCCCGCGCCTCCGCCCGAGGCATCGATCGGGAACCTGGCGATCTGCCGGCGCTTGCTCACCCTCCGCCAGGCCGCCACCTCCAGCGGGTGCGAGAGGTCGACGCCGCCGGGGAGCGGAATCGACCGCTTGATCCACGAGTCGATGCTGCCCGCAGCCGCGCCCGCGATGTCGAGCTCTCCCACCACGCCGCGGTGCTGTTTCACCTCGAAGCTCGCCCCGCCGCGGATCTTGATGGACAGGCCGGGCATACGGGGGGAGATCAGATAGTCGTCGTCGCGCGCCTCGGGCACCTGCGCGAAGCGCGAGAACCAGCGGGCGATCTCGCTACCGTGGCGGCCGGGGCGAATCCATCGCACCTCGCACGTGCGCTCCTGGGCCGGGCGGCGCTGATGAGAGTCCCTCTGGGTCATGGCTCCTGCCGCGTCCAGCGCGCACCGGTCTGCTCCTGGTACGCGGCGACGGCGCTGTCGAGCGTCGGGTAGAAGTGGTTCGGGTCGATGGTACGGGTCAGCTCATAGGCCAGGATCTTGGCGCGGACGGGGTCCTTCATTTCGGCGAACACGAGCGAGACCCCCCGCGCGTTGATCGCCTCGTCGAGATCCTCCAGCATGTCGGCGGCCGTCGTGTCGACGTCGGTGATCGGTTCGGCCGCGATCAGGATCCAGACGGGCGCCGGTTCGCGTGATGCCAGGAGCAGGATCTGCTCACGGAAGGTGCGGGTGTTCGCGAAGAACAGCGGCGCATCGAAACGGAACACGACCAGTCCCGGAAGCACCTCAGCCTCGGGGTAGCTGGTGACGTCGTGGTAGCCGGGCAGGTTCTGCACGCGACCGAGCACGGCGTGGTAGGGCAGCCAGGAGCGCCGGAACAGGTTCATCACCGAGAGCGCGACGGCGACCACGATCCCGGGCAACACCCCGAGGAAGGCGACGCCGAGAAAGGCGGCAATGGAGAGCGCGCACTCGGAACGCCGCTGCTTCCAGAGCCGGACCGTGCCCGGCACGTCGGCGAGCGACAGCGACGCCGTGATCACCACCGCGGCCAGCGTCGGCTGCGGGAGGTCGCGGAACAAACCGGGGACGAACAGCAGCATGGCCGCGATCAGGATCGCGCCGACCAGGCCGGTCACCTGCGTCTTTGCGCCGGCCTGCTCCGCCACGGCCGTGCGCGACCCGCTGGTGCTGACCGGGAAGCCCTGGAAGAAGCCGGCGCCGAGGTTGGCGACGCCGATCGCGACCATCTCCCGGTTGCCGTCGACCTCCTCACCCGACCTGCCGGCGAATGCCGATGATGTCGCGATCGTGTCGGCGAGCGAGACGAGTGCGATCCCGAACGCGCCGGCCACCAGCGGGAGCAGGTCGGAGCGGTGCACATCCGGGACGGTCAGCGGCGGAAACCCCTCCGGAAGCGTCCCCACCAGCTTGACTCCGTGCTGCTCGAGCCCGAAGCCGGCGGCGACGGCGATCGATACCACCACGGCCACCAGCACGTTCGGCACGCGCGGCAGCGTTCTGCGCAGGACGGCGATCACCGCCAGGGCGAGCACGCCGACGGCGAGCGCAGCCCCGACCGTCTCGCCGTCCTGGACGCCGTCGACGAAGGCCCGCGTCTCGTCCACGAGGCCGTTCGCATCGGTCGAGAAGCCGAACAGCTTCGGCAGCTGCCCGACCAGGATGGTGATCGCAAGCCCGTTCATGTAGCCGATCATGGTCGGCTTCGACAGCAGATCCGCGACGAACCCCAGCCTGGCCAGGCCTCCGACGACCATGATCGCGCCCACGATCAGCGCCAGCATCGAAGCCAGCGCGACGGCTCGGGCGGGATCGCCGTTGGCGGCGATCAGCGGCAGGGTGGTCGCCGCGATCATCGGACCGAGCGAGGAGTCCGGGCCGAGCACGAGGATCTTCGACGGGCCGAAGATCGCATAGCCCACAAGGCACAGGATCGACGTGTACAGGCCGGTGATGGCCGGGAGGCCGGCAAGCTCGGCGTACGCCATGCCCTGCGGCACGAGCAGCGTGGTCAGCACCAGGCCTGCGACCACGTCCTTGGGCAGCCACTCCCGCCGGTACTCGCGCAGCATGCGAACCCCGGCCGGGCCTGTGATCGAGTTCGGTGTCTTCTCCCCAGCCGCCTCAGCCACGGCGACGACGATCGGCGTTTTTCATTCGGCTCGCTTCATCGGTGGCGTCGCGCAGCGCGCGAAGGCAAGGATCTCACAGCCCCCAATCCCTGCGGCGTTCCGGGCGGTCGGGGCCACCTATACGATCGGGAGGGTGCGAACACCCTCGCATGCAGGCTCGGGCGATGGCGGATCTGCCGTCACTCTGGCGGCCGCGATCTCGGCGGCGTGCTGGATCGTCTTCGTGGCGCTGGCGATTGTTGTCTCGGCCAGCGACACCCTGTCGGTTGACCAATCGGTTCTGACGTGGGTCGGCGAGCACCGCAGCTCCGCGGTGACGTCGGCAATGCGAACCGTGACGTGGCTGGGATCGGCGGCCGTGCTGTATCCGGCGACGCTCGTGCTCGCCCTCGACTGGTGGCGGCGCGAACGCGATTGGCGGGCGGGAGCGCTGCTGGCCGCCAGTCTGGCCGGATCGACCGCGCTCTACAACATCTTCAAGCGGATCACCGAGCGGCCGAGACCACCGGCATCCGACGCGCTCGGGACGTACTCGCACTGGTCGTTCCCGTCCGGTCACGCCACGCAGTGCATGGCCTTCTCTGCCATGCTGCTCGTCCTCGTCTGGCTGACAGGGCGACCGCGGCTGCAGCTGCGGGCGATCGCCGCTGCTGTGGTGGTGCTCGCGGTGGGCGCCTCGCGCATCTACCTCGGCGCGCACTGGTTCACGGACGTGCTGGGAGGCTACGCGCTGGGCGCGGCATGGGTCTCGCTGCTGACAGCGGTCGGGCTGAAAACCATCCTTCGGGCACCGCCACGGGACCGATAGGATCAGTCCATGCGGGGGATCGTGAGGCAGGTGAAGCAGGTCAAGGCGAGGGCGACGTCGCTGGCCCGCCTGATCCTGGAACTGGGCCAGGTGGAGGCAAAGCGCAAGGCGGCGGCGCTCGGCAAAGCCGCCGCATTTGGCATCACCGCCGCCGTGCTTGTGTTCTACGCGATCGGACTGCTGCTCGCTGCGGCGGCCGCAGGGCTGAACGAGACGCTGTCGCTGTGGCTTTCGCTGCTGATCGTCGCAGTGGCCGTGCTGCTGATCGCGGCCGTCCTGCTCCTGCTCGCGCGGCGGTTCGCCCGCGCCGCCTCGCCGCCAGTGCCCAGCCAGGCCGTCGATGAGGCCAGGCGCACCGCCGACACCCTGAAGACGCATGCCTGAACGCAGCGCTGAGCAGATCCGGCTGGAGATCGCGGCCGAGCGGCAACGGCTCGTTGAAGACGTGGCCGAGCTGCGCAGGGAGGCGAAAATCGTGATTCCCGTCGCTGCCGCTGCGCTGGTCGCCGTCACCGTCCTCTCGCGCACCAAAGCCCCGACCCGCGCGGCAAAGCTGCTCTGGAGGCTGCGCTAGGCAGCGCAGTTCTACCGACCCGCGGAGCGGCGGGAACCGCCATGATGTCCCGGATGGAGTGGGCCCTGGTCATGGTGTCGCTCGCGTTCCTCGGCGTTGCCGCCGTCTCGCAGCGATTGGTCGGCACGCCGATCACGCCCGCGATGCTGTTCGTCGGCTTCGGGCTGCTGGTCGGGCCAAAGGCGCTCGACGGGATCGACCTTTCGAGCACGGACTCGGTGGTGCGCATCCTGGCGGAGGCCACGCTGGCGCTGGTGCTGTTCAGCGACGCCTCGCGCGTCGATCTCAGCCATCTTCGCCGCGCGGTGGGCGTGCCGCTGCGGTTGCTGGCGGTCGGCCTGCCGCTGACGATCCTGCTGGGCGCCGTCGCGGCGGCCGTGCTGTTCGGCCGGCTCACCGTCTGGGAGGCGGTGATCCTTGGCATCGTGCTGGCGCCGACCGACGCCGCGCTGGGGCAGGCGGTCGTCACCGAACCGCGCGTCCCGGAGCGGATCCGCCAGGGGCTGAACGTCGAGAGCGGGCTCAATGACGGCATCTGCGTGCCGTTGCTGTTCGCCGCCGTCGCCATCGCCGATCTGGAGTCGGACATCTCCGGGGGCCGCAGCACGGCCAGGCTGCTGTTCGAGGAGATCGGCTACGGGGTGGCCGGCGGAGCCATTGCAGGCGTCGCGATCGCCGTGATCATCCGCGCCGCAGGGACGCGGGGCCTGATCGCCGGCCAGTGGTATCCGGTGATCCCGGCAGCCGGGGCCGGCCTCGCCTACGGGACGGCCAGCGCGCTGGACGGGTCGGGCTTCATCGCAGCGTTCGTGGCGGGTGTCGTCTTCCGGCTCGGGTTGGGACGTGACCCGGAGCAGCTGAATCGGCTGACCGAGGAGGTGGGCGACGTCCTCAGCGGCGTCACCTTCATCCTGTTCGGCGCGGTCCTTCTCGGCCCCACGCTCACCGCGTTGAGCTGGCAGCTGATCCTCTACGCCGTGCTCAGCCTGACGCTGGTGCGCATGATCCCGGTTGCGATCGCGATGTGGGGCACGCACGCGGGACGTCCCACGCTGGGCTTCCTCGGGTGGTTCGGCCCTCGCGGCCTGGCATCGATCGTGTTCGCCGTGATCGTGGTCGAGGAGTCACGATTGCCGGAAGAGCACCTGATCGTACTTGCCGTCTACCTGACCGTCGGGCTCTCCGTCCTCGCCCATGGCCTCACGGCCGGCCCGCTTGCCGCCCGCTACGCGACCTGGTACGAGTCCCATCCTCGGGACAGGCGCCCGGCGATGGAAAGCGCTGCGACCGAGATGACCCGGCCACGCGGTCATGCCACCGGCGCGTTGCCTGGGCCGGCGAGACCTGGCTCCTTCTGAGGACGGCCGGGGACGTGCCGGTGCTAGCGTTCGCAGCGGGCAACGCCGCAGACGTATGAAAGACATCCCGGCCCCCACAGACATGGAAGCGCGGTGGCAGCGCTGGGCAGCCCAGAGTCGCGCATGGGGACCGCCGGGGAACGAGCGACTGACATCGTCCGTCGGCCTGGTGCTCCTCGTCATGCTCGGAATCGAGGCGCTGACAGCGCTGGCGCTTAGCTCCTATCTGCCCGAGCACATCTTCCTGGGGCTGCTGCTGATCCCGCCCGTGACCCTCAAGCTCACCAGCACCGGCTGGCGATTCATCCGCTACTACACGAACAGCAGGCCATACCGGTTGGAAGGGCCGCCGCGGCTGCCCCTGCGCCTGTTAGCACCGCTGCTCATCCTGTCGACGCTGACGCTTTTCGGGAGCGGCGTCGCCCTCATCATTCACGGACACGGCGGTGGGCCCCTGCTTCAATTGCACGCGGTCAGCTTCGCGGTCTGGGGTGTGCTGATCGCGATCCACATCCTCGCGTACCTGACTCGGGTGCTACCGGTGGGGCTAGCGGATTGGCGCCACGGGGCCACGGCCGTCGCGGGAGACCGTAGCCGCCGCGCCGCTCTGATCGGCGCCCTGCTCGCCGGCGTGATTCTGGCACTGGCGACCTACCCGGCCCAGGATTCCTGGCTCGACCACCGTCACGAGCACCGACACGGCGATGAGGGGGCACGCGCTTCAGCCGCCTCAACGCGAACGGAGGCGAGGTGAGACGTGCAATACGGGCTGTCACTGCCGACCGGTGGAGAGTGCGGAGACCCGCGCTTCCTCGTCGATCTGGCAGAGCGGGCGGAGGCCGCTGGGTGGGACGGCCTGTTCCTCGAGGACTACGTCTGCTACGGCGGCGATCGTGCGACGCCGACGTGCAACGTGTGGGCGGTGCTCGCGGCTGTGGCGGTGCGCACCCGGCGAATGCGGCTGGGCACGGAGGTGACGCCGTTGACGCGGCGGCGGCCCTGGAACGTTGCCCGCGAGGCGGCGGCGGTCGACCAGCTCTCAGGCGGGCGCATGATCCTTGGCGTCGGCCTGGGCGACACCGGCGAAGCGATCGCGGCCGATCCCAGCTACGTGTCGTTCGGTGAGGAGCCGGACGCGCGGACACGCGGCGAGATGCTGGACGAGGGGCTCGAGATCGTCGCCGGGCTGTGGACCGGCGGGCCGTTCAGCTTTCGCGGCAAGCACTTCCAGGTCGACGACGTGACCTTCCTGCCGCGCCCGGTGCAGCAACCTCGCATACCGATCTGGGTCGGCGGCGGCTACCCGAACCCGCGTCCGACGCGGCGAGCGCTGCGGTTGGGATGGCTCCTGTCTCTATAAGGAGACCCGCGGCGGCCCGTGGCAGGCCGCGCGCAAAGCGTGCACGTCGTCGGGGGACATATCACCGGCGATCGCCCGTTTACGATCGCCGTCGGAGGAAGCGGGCGCCGGGAGGACTGGGAGGCCGAGCGCGACCACATCCGGGCGGTGGCGGCGGCGGGTGCCGACTGGTGGATCGAGTGGGTGCCGCCGGGAGAGCGCGAGGCCATGGTCGCCGCCGTGGAGCGAGGGAGCCTGCGACCGTCGGCGGAGGTCAGTCCACCGGCGTGAACGCCGCACGCGCTGTGGATGGCCGGCCCAGGGTCGCCCACGGCCGCTTGGCCGAGCACATCGGGCAGCGGGCCGGCACATCGGCATACGCCGAGATCGAGTACCCGCACGACCGGCAGCGCAGGTCAGCGTGGCGTCGGAGCGGAGGATCGGTCGACAGGTCGTCTTCGCCCACGTCGGTGGGTTCGTGTTCGGATGGCTTGTGACACTGGCGCTGGTCAACGCCGGCCGCCTCTCGTCGAGCAGCCGCTCGGGCCTGCCAACGCCGATCTGAGCCGACATCAGCGTCGCGTCCTTATGGCTACGGTGCAGGTATGAGCTCGGCTGACTCCAGTGGGTGGCGATGGTGGACGCTGGTCGCGCTGTGCGCGGCGACATTCATGCTGCTCGTCGACGTGACCGTGGTGCAGGTGGCGCTGCCGACGATCCAGCGGGATCTGCACTCCGGCTTTACCGATCTCGAGTGGGTGATCGATGCGTATGCGCTGTCACTGGCCAGCGTGATTCTGACCTGCGGTGCGCTGGCGGACAGGTTCGGACGAAAGCGGGTGTTCATCGTCGGCGTGGTGGTGTTCACCGGGGCGTCGTTTGCATGCGGGCTGGCACCGACGACGAACGTCCTGATCTGGTCGCGTGCTCTCCAGGGTCTCGGCGGTGGTGCGATGTTCGCCACCGGCTTGGCTCTGATCGGGCAGACCTACCAGGGCCCCGATCGCGGGCGTGCGATCGCCGCGTGGGGGTCGACCGTTGGCGCAGCGGTGGCCACCGGACCACTGGTCGGCGGCCTTCTGACCGACACTCTGGGCTGGCGGTGGATCTTCTTCGTGAACGTGCCGATCGGCATCGCCACCGTCGCGCTGGCCGCCGTCAAGATGGTCAACATCGGCGATCCGGATGCCAAGCGACTGGACATCGCCGGCCTGGTGACCTTTGCGGGAGCGCTGTTCCTGATGATCTTGGGGCTCCTGCGCGGGAATGACGACGGGTGGGGCAGCATAACGATCCTCGCGCTGTTCGGGGGCTCCGCGCTGCTGGCGATCGCGTTCATCGTGGCCGAGCTTCGCCATCAGCGGCCGATGCTCGACCTGTCCCTGTTCCGGAAACGCGGGTTCGTCGGCGTGTCGCTCGCGACGTTTGCGATCGGCGCGGGGATGTTTGCCATGTACCCGTACATCACCCTGTACCTGCAGAACGATCTGGGCTACTCGCCCCTGGCAGGAGGCGCGCGACTTCTCCCCTCGACCGTGCTGCTGTTCATCGTGCCGCTCGCGACCCGCTCGGTCGTCGAGCGGTTCCCGCCCGGCGCGGTGCTCGGGTTCGGCATGCTGGTGACCAGTATCGGAATCGCCTCGATGGCGAATCTTTCAACCGACTCGACCTGGATGCACCTGATCCCCGGCCT
>JAICYJ010000076.1 GCA_025934255.1 Thermoleophilia bacterium
CCCGGAGGCGCGCCGGGCGCTCGAGGACGTCGGCCTGGCCGACGAGATCGACCTGGTCGTGGCCGGCGGCATCCGCAACGGCGGCGACATCGCCAAGGCCGTCGCACTCGGTGCCAAGGCGGTCGCGATCGGCCACTCCGCGCTGATGGCGCTGAACTGCAACAAGGAGATCCCCGGCGTCACCGACTACGAGGGCACCATCGGCGTGCCGGCCGGCCAGTGCTACCACTGCCACACCGGCCGTTGCCCGGTCGGGATCACCACGCAGGACCCGGAGCTGCGCAAGCGGCTGGTCGTCGACGAGGCCGCCGAGCGCGTCTACAACTTCCTGCACACGCTCACGCTCGAGGTGCAGATGCTGGCCCGCGCCTGTGGCAAGACCAACATCCACAGCCTCGAGCCCGAGGACCTCTGCGCCCTCACCACCGAGGCCGCGGCGATGGCGCGGGTGCCGCTGGCCGGCACCACCTACATCCCCGGCGTCACCGAGGAGCGCACGCTGAACGAGATCAAGAAGCTGGTCGAGCGCCAGCACCAGGACGACGTGGACGACGGCCAGAACACGACCACGCCGCTGCACGCGGCCGGAGACTGACCATGACCAAGGAACCCGACAAGACCACCGTCGGCATCGACGCCGAGTACCTGTCAGGCCACCGTTTCCCCTACCAGGAGGACATGAGCCTGGTCGAGGACGTCGACCTGATGGCCGCCACGCCCGGCCAGGACATCAACTGGCTGGAGGACGTCGAGCTGCTGGTCGAGGACGGCCTGCCGGCCGTGTTCGACCGCTACTCGAACTCGTTCCTGAAGCTGTACTTCGACATCCCCGAGGGACGCGAGAACGAGATCGCGCGCAAGGTGCTGATCAAGCACCTGCAGTCGGGCAACAGCTACGGCATCCAGCTCAAGCAGAAGCACTGCAAGTTCCCCCAGCCCGAGCTGGGCTCCTGGGTGGAGGGCTCGCGCATCGTCGGCGACGACTGGCACGCGCCGGTGCTCGAGGGCTGGCAGCCGCCAGCTCACTGACCTCCGTACGAGAGATGCTGTAGATTCGTCGCGCGCCCCCCGCAGATGGGCGCGGACTCCGACTCCCAGGAGCGTCCGCCACGGCCCGGCGGGCGCTCCCTGATGCTGCCCGCCGCTTCGCTCAGGCTCCCAGCAGCTCCGCCGCCTCGCGCGCGGCACCCTGTTCGCCCCGGTAGCTGAGCCGCCTGTGGTCAGACAGCGGCAGCCATCGCGCCGACGCCACCTCCAGCCGCATCGCCGGCTCGATGTCGCCGATCCGCCCCGACCGGTAGCGCATCAGGTGGAACACCACGATCTTGAAGATGCGCTGGCCGCCGCGGGTGTACACGTAGCGCACGTCCGTCAGCCGCCGGTCGACGTCGCAGCGCAGCCCCGTCTCCTCCAGCACCTCGCGGGCCGCGGTCTCGCCGGCGCCCTCGCCCGCGTGGATCAGCCCCTTGGGCAGCGCCAGCACGCCCGGCCGCCCGTTCGGCTCGATCACCGCGAACCACCAGCGCCCGCGCATGCGCCGCACCGCCACGCCACCCGCCGACAGCTCCCGCGGCATCAGGCCACGCTCACGACCAGGGGTACGGGCTGTTCGAGACCGGGTGCAGGTCGCCGGTCGCGAACCGCTCGTAGCGGAACGGCGACAGCAGGCTCGAGTGCCCGCCGGTCACGACCCTGGCCACCTCGCGCCCCACCCCGATCATCTTGTAGCCGTGGTTGGAGTCGGCGATCACGTAGACGTTGGGCAGCATGTAGTCGAACACCGGGAAGCTGTCCACGGTGAAGCAGCCGACGCCGCCGGAGCGGATGTTCTTGTAGGTCGCGCGCTTGCCCTCGAACCGCTTCATGCAGTGCGACAGCGACGCGCACCACATGTCGGCGAAGCCCTCCTGCACCGAGGCGGTCGGGTAGGGGTCGACCTGGAACGTCTCGCCCACCACCACCGGCGCCGCGCCGCCCTGGACGCCGTGCAGATCCTGCTTGAAGTAGTTGCCCCAGAACTCGTCGGTGATCAGCGTGCGCTCGTCGTCGTAGAGCGGCGCGTCCGAGTCGACGTGGAGCACGGGCGGCATCGAGCCGTCCTCGAGCGACAACAGCTTGGGGTCGACGTCGATCTCGCCCTCCTGCAGGTACCAGTACGTCCACATGTTCTGGTCGCGGTGCACCTCGCCCTCGGGCGTGCGCACGTCCAGCCGGTTGGGCAGCCCCAGCATCGTCCAGATCTCCTCGACCCACGGGCCGACGCCGACGATCACCTGCTCTGCCTGGATGTCGCCCTGGTCGGTGTGGACGGTGGTCACCGCTCCCGAGCCGTCGAACTCGAAGCCGGTCACGCGCACCCCGTCCATCAGCCGCGCTCCGGCCGCCGTGGCCTTGCCGGCCAGGCCCTGCAGCGAGGCCATGTTGTTGGCGAAGCCGCCCTTCTGCTCGTGCAGGCAGACGTGCACGCCCTGTGCCCGCCAGTCCGGGAACATCCCCAGCATGTAGTCGCGCACCTCGCGTTCACCCACGATCAGCTGCGACGGGTAGCCGATGTTCTGCTGGCGCTCGTGCACCTCGGTCAGGTCCGAGACCTGCCGCTCCGCGCCCAGCGCCACGTAGCCGACCGGGTGGTAGCTGAAGGCCGCGGGATCCTGTTCCCAGACCTCGACGTTGGCCGCCATCAGCTCGCTCATCGCAGGCTGGTAGTAGTTGTTGCGAACGACCCCGCAGGCGATGCCGGACGCGCCTGCGCCGACGCCGGTCTTGTCGATCACGAGCACGTCCGGCGTCTCGCCGGCCGCCGACTGCTCCTTGGCCAGGTGCCACGCGCTGGACAGCCCGTGGATGCCGGCTCCGATCACCAGGTACTTGACGGATGAGGGCAGCGACATGCTCAGATCTCCTTCCATTGCCACTATGGCAATAGCGTTTCTCTATGGGACCCGTGGATTGTAGCCCAGGGCCGCCGACAGCGCAGCGGCTCGCTCCAGCAACAGCGGCAGCGCCGCCTCGCGCTTCTTGCGGCCGAACCGCTGGGCCGGCCCCTGCACGCCGAGGATCGCCGCCAGCCGCCCGTTGGCGCCGTACACGGGCGCCGCGATCGCGTTCAGGTCGACCTCGCGCTCCTTCACCGCCTGCGCCCAGCCCTGTTGCTGCACGTCGGCGATCTCGCGCCGAAGCATCTTGGCGTCGGGCAGTGTGCGATCGGTGAACCGCTCCAGCCGGCCGTCCGGTGTCGCGCCGGCCCCGAACGCCAGCATCACCTTGCCTGTGGCGGTGGCGTGGGCGACGCTGGGCCGCCCCACCTGGGCGATGCTGGCCACCGCCTTGCGGCTGGCGACGAAGTCGACCGTGACCGCCTCCCGCTCGCCCGCGATCGAGAGCGTGGCCGTCTCGCCGGTGGCCTGTTCCAGCGCCGTCAGGTGCGGCCGCGCCAGCGTGCGCAGGTCGAGGCTCGACATCATGTGGTTGGCCAGCCGGATCAGGTGCGGTCCCAACCGGTAGCGGCCGCTCTCGGGCACGTGCTCGACGTACCCGCCGGCCACCAGCGTCGACAGCAGGCGCGAGACGGTGCTGGCGTTGATGCCGGTGCGGCGGGCCAGCTCGTTGGTGCCGGCTTCGCCCGGCACGTCGAGGAACGCGTCCAGCACCTTCATGGCTCGCTCGACCGCCTCCAGGCGGCGTTCAGCAGGTCGTCCTGTGGGTGGCATCCGCCTATTCTGGCGTAGACTCGACCACGATGGGCGGGACGACGTTGACACGCACCACCTTCGACGCGGTGCAGCGGCGGATTCCGGGGGCCGAGTTCGCCGCCTGGCAGGGCTGGGACTGGATTGCCGGATTCGGCAACGCCCACGCCGAGCACCGGGCCGTGCGCACCGCCTGCGGCGTCTGGGACGAGTCGCCGCTGCAGAAGTGGGTGCTCCACGGCCCCGACGCGCTGGTCGCCGCCGACCGCTGCTTCACCAACGACATGCGCTCGCTACGTCCCGGCCAGGTCCGCTACGGCGCGTTCTGCGACGACGACGGCCGCATGCTCGGGGACGGCACCGTCTTTGCATTCGCGCCCGACCGCTGCTGGGTCGTGACCGCGCTGGAGTCGGACGGCGAGGCCTTGCGTGAGGCCGCTGCCAGGCTCGAGGTGGCGCTCTCGAACCACACCCACGAGCTGCCGCACCTGCAGCTGCAGGGACCGCGCTCGCGAGCGCTGCTGGAGCGCCTTGGTGGCCTCGACCTGTCCGGCCTCGGCTACTACCGGTTCCTGACCGAGCCGGTCGACCTGGCCGGCGTGACGGTCACGCTCGCGCGCTGCGGGTACTCCGGCGAGCTGGGCTACGAGCTCTACGTCAGCCCGGACGCTGCCGAAGCGCTGTGGGAGACCCTGCTCGGCACCGGGCAGGTCACGCCCTACGGCCTGAACGCGGTCGAGACGCTGCGCCAGGAGTCGGGTCTGATCTTCATCGGTGCCGACTACTTCCCGGGCGACACCGACCCCTACGAGATGAACCTCGACCACGTGATCCGGCTCGAGAAGCCGGCCTTCCGCGGCCAGGAGGCCCTGCGCCGGATCGCGGCCGCGCCCGCCCGGCGGCTGACCACGGTCACCGTCTCGGGCGACGAGCCGGCCGTGCCGGGCGGCGACGTGCGCTGCGGCGGCGAGCCGGTCGGCGAGGTGCGCAGCGCCTGCTGGTCGCCGACCCTGGAGCGGCTGATCGCGATGGTCGTGGTCGACGCCCCGCTGATCGTCCCGGGCGCCCGCTTCGACGTCGAGCTGGAGCGGGGCGGCACCGCGACCGGCGTCGTCGGCGACCATCCCATCTACGACACACACAAGCTGCGCCCTCGCGCATGACAAGGAGGACATGATGGCCATCGCAACACGGAACGGCGCCTACATCGGCGGGCAGTGGATCGAGGGCGACGGCGAGCGGATCGAGGTCACGAGCCCCGGCAGCGGCGAGACCGTCGGCGCGGTCACCGCCTCCAGCGAGGCGCAGGTGGACGCGGCCGTGCGGGCGGCGGCCGCTGCCTTCCCGGCCTGGCGCGCGACACCGATCCTGGAGCGGGTCGACCTCTGCCGCCGCGCCTACACGCTGTGCATGGAGCGTAACGAGGAGATCGCCCAGATGATCACGCGCGAGATGGGTAAGACCATCCGCGAGTCGCGCGAGGAGATGGAGGAGTACACGGCCGACCACTTCCGGCGCGCTTCCGAGGACATCCTGCGGCATGCCGGGCAGGTGCTGCCCTCGACTCAGGAGCGGGCGGGCACCAAGCGGATCCTGGTCGTGCAGGAGCCGGTCGGCGTGGTGGCCGCGGTCACCCCGTGGAACTTCCCGGTCGACATCGCCGGCATCCCGATCGTGTACGGGCTGGCCGCCGGCTGCACGGTCGTGTGGAAGCCGTCGGAGTTCGCGCCGCTCTGCGCCGGCATGTTCGTCGAGTTGCTGGAGGACGCCGGATTCCCGGCCGGCACAGTCAACCTGGTGCACGGGCGGGGTGAGACGGGCTCGCAGCTGGTGCGCCACCCGGACGTGGCCTCCGTGGTGTTCACCGGCTCGGTGGCAACGGGCGAGCAGGTTGCGCGTGACGCCGGCCTCAAGAACCGGGTGCTGGAGCTGGGCGGCAACGGCCCCCAGATCGTGCTGGCCGACGCCGACATCGAGAAGGCCGCCGACGCCGCCATCACGGGCTGCTTCTACCTGGCCGGCCAGTGCTGCACCGCGGCCGAGCGGATCCTGGTGCACTCGTCGGTGCAGGACGCGTTCGTGGCGGCGCTGGTCGAGCGGGTGGCGAAGCTGCGGGTCGGAGACCCGCTGGACGACGCCACCGACATGGGCCCGCTGTCCACGCCCGCCACGCTGGAGCGCACCAAGCAGCACGTGGCCGACGCCGTCTCGAAGGGGGCGACCATGGTCGCCGGCGGTGGCAGCGAGGGCCAGTACCACGAGCCGACGGTGCTGACCGGCGTCACCAGCGACATGCGGATCGCGCAGGAGGAGACATTCGGGCCGGTCGCCCCGATCATGCGGTTCGAGACGCTGGACGAGGCGCTCGAGATCGCCAACGAGACCGAGTTCGGGTTGACGGCGGCGGTGTTCACGAACGACCTGCGCGCCGCCTGGCGCGCCGCCGAGGCCCTCCGCCACGGCACCGTGCACATCAACGAGACAACCAACTACTGGGATCAGATGGCGCCGTTCGGCGGCGCCAAGAAGTCCGGCGCCGGCCGCGAGCTGGCGGGCTGGATCACGGACGCGCTGACGGAGACCAAGCAGATCACGTTCGAGCTGGGCTGACCGATATACCTACCTCACCTCGACTGGCTGAGGTAGTACAATCACCAGATGTCCCTGGACGACGCGATCGCGCGCTTCGGCGACGAGGACGCCGCCGTGGCGCTGGTCGCGCGGCTGCGCTGGCCGGGCGGCCCGGCCTGCCCGCGCTGCGGCTCCGGCGACCACGCATACCTGGCCACGCGGCGGCTGTGGAAGTGCCGTGCCTGCGCGCATCAGTACAGCGTCAAGGCCGGGACGCTGTTCGAGGGCTCGCCGCTGGGCCTGTCGCGGTGGCTTCCGGCCATCTGGGCGGTTGCCAACGACCAGCACGTCAGCTCGCACGAGCTGGCGCGACGGCTGGGCGTCACGCAGAAGTCGGCCTGGCTGATGCTGCGGCGAATCCGGCTGGCGATGTCGCCGAAGTGATCGATCAGCCGGCGGTGCGGCGGCGGTCGAGCTCGGCCTTTGTGACCTTCAGCAGCTCCTGCGTCAGCGCCTCGAACCGGGCGAACTCGACGTCGTCCGCCGCCGCTTCGCCGCCGCCGCGGCCGCGCCGCCACTCCAGGATGCGGCGGGCCGCGTCCGCGTCGTTCCCGGGCGCAGGAGCCTGTCCCAGCGTCCCGGTGCGCACCAGGCCGAGGAACCCGGCCAGCGAGGCCTCGCTGTGATCGTGGTCATCGAGCGTGGAGGCGATCAGCGGCAGGCACACGGCCTCCTGGTCGGCCGTGCACGCCTGAAGCGGCGTCCAGCACGCGATCAGCAGCGCGCGCAGGTCGTCCAGTGAGCCAGGTATATCACTCATTCGTTCAACCACACCAGACAGGTCACATCGCGTCGCAGCCGGCGCACCGCCATCCGGAACCGCCACCTGCCCAGGCGCCGGCGGTCGGCGCCGAACACCAGCAGCCCGACGCCGTGCTCGGAGCAGACGCGGGCCGCCGCCGTCAGCGGTCGCGGGTGGTGGAACAGCATCTCGCTGACCCGGGCGCCCCGGGCGCGGGCCTCCGCGGCGGCGCTGGTGCAGCCGTCGAGCGCCTCGCGGTCCCCGAACGTGCGCACGGCGCTCGAGGTTGGCTGCCCGACGGCCAGCGGGACGGCGTCGCACACCAGCAGCTCAGCGCCGGTCTCGAGAGCCGTCTCGATCGCGAAGCTGACGGCGGCCGGATCCAGCGGTGTGTTCAGCGTCAACAGCATCACCGGCCGTACATGGGTGCCCGTGGCGGCGCCGACGACGGTCTGCGCCGGGGCGCTGGTGGCCATCGCTAGCCGGCCTCGATCGTCCAGGACGGCAGGTCGGCCAGGGCCTTGCGCTGGCGGGCCGACACCCGCGGCTGCACGACCCTGAACCAGAACAGGGCCACGCAGGGAGCCGCCAGCAGCAGCCCCACCATCCCGTGTACCAGGTAGCCGGTCACCGCCGCCCCGGCGATGAAGAGGATGCCGAACCACATGTAGACCCGGAACTGCGTCTGCGCCGCGACCACGGCCGCGCGCTTCTCGCGCGGCACCTGAGAGGTGTCGTAGGCACGGCCGCACTCGCAGACGACTCGCTCACCCAGGTCGGTTTGGATGGCGCGGCCGCACTCGCACGTGATCGTGATCGGAATCGCCATGGGCGTCTGTAGCGCCTGAAAAGTATTGCATGCGTTCGGGCGCAACTGTATGGTCGGCCCACCCCGAATCCGGGGGAACGCTCTCGTTCGAGGAGGTCTTCGTGGCTGAAGTCTCGGTTGACGAACGTCGTCTACTGAAGACGATGCGCTGGTACGACGGGTTCGTGATCGGTCTTGCGAATCCGGGGTTTCTTATCGTGGGGATCGGCTTCTCAGTTGGCGCGCTGGGCGCCAAGGTCGCGGCAATCCTGTGGTTCGTCTCGGCGCTCGTGGGCGCTCTTCAGGCCTACGTGTACTCCGAGCCGGCGGCGATGTTTCCGGACAAGCCGGGCGGCCTCGCCATGTACGCCAAGGAAGGCTGGCGCAAGTACTTCTCGCTGGCCGGCCCGATCGCGACGTTCGGCTACTGGTTCGCCTGGTCGAGCGTGCTCGCCATCTACGGCGGGCTGATCGGGTACCTGCTGGTGGGCGAGTTCTTCACCAGCCTCAACTCGAAGGGTGTCAACACCGACAGCATCGGCGGCTGGACGGCCAACGTCGCGGGCATCGACTTCACCACCGTGCGCGTGATCGGCCTGATCTGCATCCTCTTGTGCTGGTCGTTCAACGTGCGCGGCATGCGGCCGGCCGTGTGGCTCAGCTACGCGACCGGCGTGGCCATGGCGGTGCCGGTGATCGTCCTTGCGGTCGGCCCCTTCGTGACCGGCAACATCAGCAACCATGCCGTCAACGGCAACGCCATGTCGAGCACGCTCACCGGCGTGTTCGGTGAGTCCGCCAGCACCTGGCACCAGTTCGGCCTGATCATGGTCTGGCTGTACGTGCTGGGCTGGTCGACCTACGGCCCGGAGGCGCCGGCAACGTTCGCCCCCGAGTTCATCGACACCAAGAACGACACCCGCAAGGCGATCATGTCGACGGGCGCGTTCAACGTGTTCCTGTCGGCGCTGCTGCCGCTGGCGGTCGTGGGCACGCTCGGCTACAGCGCGATCGCCGGCGACCTGACCGGCATCGTCTACATGATCGACGTGCTGAAGGCGATCGTGGGTGACTTCTTCGGTGGGGTGCTGGTGGTCTGCCTCTGTGGCGGCCTGCTGCTCTCCATGAACACGGCCACGATGGACGGATCCCGGGCCCTGTTCGGGATGGCGCGCGACGGCCTCACCGTCAAGCAGCTGTCCGTGCTCAACTCACATCACGTGCCGGGGCGCGCCATGACCCTGGACATGCTCATGAACGTCTGCCTGCTGATGTTCTTCCCCAGCATCTTCTTCGTGCTGGCGGCGGGCAACCTCGGCTACATGCTGTCGCACGTGCTTGCCTTGAGCGGCGTGCTGCTGCTGCGAAAGGACCGGCCGGCCTGGCCGCGCCCGATCAAGCTGGGGCCGGTATGGATGTACCTGGCCGGCGCCTTCGCCGTGTTCAACCTGCTGCTGATCATCTTCGGGCTGATGTTCCTGAAGCTGACCGGCTACGCGTGGAACTACGCGTTCACCGATCCCAGCGCGTTCACCGGCCGCATCATCCTGGTGGGCGTGCTGGTGCTGGTGGCCGGCGTGGCCGGCTACGTGATCGGCCAGCGCCAGGTGGGCCGGCCGTTCCGCTGGACGGACCCGAGCGACGAGCCCCCGACCGCGGAGGCCTACGAGACCGCGGGCATGGCCATCCCGGCAACCGCCGGCGACTGACCTGTGTGTGGGCGGGCGGGGGGTTTCGGCCCTCCGCCCGCTACGGGCCTTCCCCCACGACCCACAGCAGGCACAACGCCCGCTTGCGGATCCGCTTCACCGCGCGCCGGAACAGCCGCGGTCGCAGGCGCGAGGGGTCCGGTCCCAGCACCAGCAGGGCGGCCTCGCGCTCGCCGGCCACCTCGAGCAGCGCCTCCACCGGCCGCGGGCTGCGCACGCGCAGGTGCTCCACCTCGAGGCCGAGCGCGGCCGTCTGCTGCACCAGCGCCCTGATCGCATCGCGGTCGGACTGCTCCTCCAGATCTGCTCGCCGCGTTGCCAGCGACTGCGGCCAGAAGGGCATCTCCACCGCGTCGACGACGATCAGCTTGACGCCGCCCTCCATCGCCGCCTGGATTGCAACCCGGGCCGAGTCGGGATCGAACGGCACCGCCAGCGTCGCCAGCATCACCGGCCGGTCGCGCGATCCGCCGTCGGCCGGAGCCGGTGGTAGCAGCGGGTCGTTGCGGTGCTGGCGGAGCAGCGGGCTCACTCGGCCGACAGCTCCCAGCTGCGGGTGAGCGCGCTGACCGCGCGCTTGTGCCGGCGGTGCACAAATGGCTTGATGAATAGGAACCAGCTCGACATCACCACGCCCAGCCCCGCCAGGATCGGCAGGAACTGCTGTGTGTAGGCAACCGCCAGCACCATCAGCGCCAGCCCGGCCACGACAGCCTGGCTGGCGCGTCGGTAGCGGCGGTCGAGGTCCTTGATCGCCTGGTAGTCGTCGGCCGGAATCTGCGACGTGTCATAGACGCGCCCGCAAGCCGGGCAGGTCCAGCGCTCGTTGTACGACGCGCGACCCTCGGTCCCGCAATCGCAGCGAAGCGTGATCGCCGGTGACCCCATGCGCGCATCTTCCTCCATGAACGCCCTTGCTGGCAAGCGGCAGGGGTGTGTGCAGACCTACGTATGTGCCGTCCGCCGCATGGAGGAAGATCCGCTTGACCCGTCAAACAGAATCCTGTTTGGTACCGCTCGTACTGCTTCTTCACCGTCGTTCTCGGAGGTGCGCATGGCTACGGCTGTTGTCGAGGAACGGGAGCTCCTGAAGACGATCAGCTGGTTTGACGGCTTCGTGGTTGCACTCGCCAACCCAAGCTTCCTGATCACCGGCCTCGGTGGCTCGGCACTTTCGCTGGGCGGCTGGGGTGCCGTGATCCTGTGGACCGTGTCCGTAATCTTCGGCGCGCTCCACAACTACATCTACTCCGAGACGGCGACGATGTTCCCGAAGCTGTCCGGCGGTATTGCCATCTACGCCCACGAGGCCTGGAAGCGGTACTTCTCGTTCGTCGGCCCGGTGGCGGCGTTCGGCTACTGGATCGGCTGGTCGGTGGTGCTGTCGGCCACCGGCGTCGTCGTCGGCTTCCTGGTGCAGGCGCAGTTCTACACGTCGTCCGCAACGTCGGCGTTCTGGACGGCTGCTCCCAGGCACTTCCTGGGTATCCCGTTCTACTGGTCGTTCCCGATCGCCCTCACCAGCGTGATCATCATCGTGATCTGGGCCTTCAACGTGTCGGGCATGCGGCCGGCAGTGTGGGTCGGCTACGTCACCGGCGTCCTGCTCTTGATCCCCCTAGCCGTGCTGATGTTCCTGCCGTACATCACGGGCGACTGGCACAGCTCGAACCTGCACAACAACATCAGCACGAACGCCCACGCCCTCGGGACAAGCAGCGCCACCCTGATCGTGGTGTGGCTGTATGCGATGTGCTGGTCCTCCTACGGCATGGAGTGCTGTGCCACCTTCGCGCCCGAGTACCACGACACGGCGCGCGACACGCCCAAGGCGCTGCGCGTCTCGGCCATCTTCGGCGTGATGGTGTACTGCTTGCTGCCACTGGGTGCGATGGGCACCTTCGGCGATCAGAACCTGGTGTTCAGCGCCACAGAGAACAACACGATCTCGTTCTACGCAACCGCCTTCCACGACATCCTCGGCTTCGGCACCGGCATCGCGATCATCCTGCTGTGCGCCGGCATCGTGCTGGCAATGAACACGGCCACGGCCGACGGCTCACGGGCCCTATACGGCATCTCGCAGGACGGGATGACCATCAAGTGGCTGGGAAAGCTGAACCGAAAGCACGTCCCCGCCAACGCGATGACGCTGGACGCGGTGCTGAACATCGTCCTGCTGTTCACTTTCGCATCCGACGCCTCGGGGGCACTGAAGATCCTGATCTTCTCGAACCTGGGGTACGTGCTCTGTCACGTGTTTGCGATGTCGGGCGTCGTGTTGCTCCGCAAGGACCGGCCCAACTGGCCACGTCCAATCAAGGTCAACCGGATCTGGATCGTCGGTGCCGGGCTGCTGGCCGCCTTCGACGCGGTGCTGCTGATATGGGGCGGCTGGAACTCAGGCCTGGCCTGGGGCGACACCAGCAAGACCACCGTCTACCAGGGCATCGCGGTGCTGCTGATCGCGGCGGTGCTCTACATCTACCGGGTGGTCGTGCAGGACAAGCGCAAGCTGGCGCTGCGGATCTGGTCGCCGGCCATGCCGGACGACGTACCGCCCGCGGGCGTCGCCACGGAGTAGACCCCACATGCAAAGGGGGGCGGGGGGGGCCCCGCGGCCCCCCCCCCCCAAAAACAACAAAGGGGGGGGGGGCGGGGTGGGGGGCGCCGCGGACAACACCGCCGGCCGCGCGCGC
>JAICYJ010000128.1 GCA_025934255.1 Thermoleophilia bacterium
GCCAGACCGGCCCGGTCACCGGTTACCAGGGCCTGTGCCTGGACGTGCGCGGCGCCAGCAGCGCCGACAGCACGCCGGTCCAGGTATACACCTGCAACGGCACCGGCGCGCAGACGTGGACCGCGACCTCCGGCAACCAGCTTCAGGCGCTCGGCAAGTGCCTCGACGTGTCCGCGGCGGGCACCGCCAACGGCACCAAGGTCCAGCTGTACACCTGCAACGGCACCGGCGCCCAGGTCTGGCAACACCAGTCCAACGGCGAGTACGTGAACCCCAACTCCGGCAAGTGCCTCGACGACACCGGCTACGGCGGCTCGGGCACCCAGGCCCAGATCTGGTCCTGCGGCGACACCGCCAACCAGCAGTGGAGCCTGCCGTAACCGCGGCACCGGGCTACGAGCCCTGAGGCAAGAAGTCACGAGGCAACGAGCCTTGAAATAGGCAGTCCTTGAGATGGGCAGCCCTTGAGGTAAGCAGCGAGGGTGCTCAGTCGTTTTCCAGCGACTGAGCACCCTCACTTGTGCGGTCCTGCCCGGCCTTCCGACCGTCAGTCGACCTCGGCCACCGCCTGCGCGAACTGCGCCGCGTACAGCCGGGCGTACGCGCCGTCGACCGCGAGCAGTTCGTCGTGCGTGCCCTGTTCCACGATCCGCCCGGACTCCATCACCAGGATGAGGTCGGCGTCGCGGATCGTGGACAGCCGGTGCGCGATCACGAAGCTGGTGCGGCCCTGGCGCAGCGAGTTCATGCCGCGCTGGATCAGCACCTCGGTGCGGGTGTCCACCGAGCTGGTCGCCTCGTCCAGGATGAGGATGGCCGGCTCGGCCAGGAACGCCCGGGCGATCGTGATCAGCTGCTTCTCGCCGGCGCTGACGTTGTTGCCCTCGTCGTCGAGGACCGTGTCGTAGCCGTCCGGAAGGGTGCGCACGAAGCGGTCCACGTGCGTGGCCTTCGCCGCCTCGACGATCCGGTCCATCGAGGCGCCGGCGGCTCCGTACGCGATGTTCTCGGCGATGGTCCCGCCGAACAGCCACGCGTCCTGGAGCACCATGCCGGTCTTCGAGCGCAGGTCCTCCCGGGAGACCTCGGCCACGTCGACGCCGTCCAGGGTGATCCGGCCGCCGGTCACCTCGTAGAAGCGCATCAGCAGGTTGACCAGGGTGGTCTTTCCGGCCCCGGTCGGCCCGACGATGGCCACGGTGTGCCCCGGCTCCACGCTCAGCGACAGGTCCTCGATCAGCGGCTTGTCCGGCTCGTAGCGGAACGAGACGTTCTCGAACTCCACCTGCCCGCGCACCTGCGCCGGCAGCTTCACCGCGCTCGGCTCGGGGCTCTGCTCCGGCGCGTCGAGCAGGGCGAAGATCCGCTCGGCCGAGGCCACTCCGGACTGCATCAGGTTCGCCATGCTGGCGACCTGGGTCAGCGGCTGGGTGAACTGGCGCGAGTACTGGATGAACGCCTGCACGTCGCCGATGGACAGCGCCCCGGACGCCACCCGCAGCGCGCCGACCACCGCGACCAGCACGTAGTTGATGTTGCCGATGAACAGCATGGTCGGCTGGATCAGCCCGGACATGAACTGCGCGCGGTAGCTCGACTCGAACAGCGCGTCGTTGTGCTCGCGGAACCGCTCCTCGGCCTCCAGCCGGCGGCCGAACACCTTGACCAGCGAGTGGCCGGTGTACATCTCCTCGATGTGCCCGTTGAGCGCTCCGGTGGTGGCCCACTGCTTGATGAACTGCGGCTGCGCCTTCTTGCCGAGCCGGGCCGCGACGAACACCGAGATCGGCACGGTGACCAGCGCGATCAGCGCCAGCAGCGGGGAGATCACGAACATCATGGTCAGCACGCCCACGATGGTCAGCAGCGAGATGATCACCTGGCTGAGCGTCTGCTGCATGCTCTGCGCGATGTTGTCGATGTCGTTGGTGACCCGGCTGAGCACCTCGCCGCGCGGCTGCTGGTCGAAGTAGCGCAGCGGCAGCCGGGCCAGCTTCTCCTCGGCCTGCTCGCGCAGCCGGTAGATGGCCCGCTGCACGATCGTGGTGGTCACCAGGCCCTGTGCCCACATCAGCAGCGACGCGCCGACGTAGATCAGCGCCACCATGCCGAGCACCTGCCCGACGTGCGTGAAGTCGATCCCCGCTCCCGGCGTCAGACTGGTCGAGGCGAACAGATCGGCGAGGTTGCCCTGGCCATGTGCCCGCAGCCGGGCCACGAACTCGGCCTGGGTGACCCCGGAGGGAATCTGCCTGCTGAGAACGCCGTCGAAGATCAGGTCGGTCGCGTGCCCGAGCACCTTCGGGCCGAGCACGCTCAGTCCGACCGAGCAGATCCCGAGCAGCAGGCCGATCGCGATCAGCGGGCGCTCCGGCCGCATCATCCGCAGCAGCCGCATCCCGGAGTTCTTGAAGTCGAGCGACTTCTCGGTGGACCGGCCGGCCATGAACGCCATCGGCCCGCGCATGCCCGCCGCCGGACCGGGACCGCGCTTCGGCACGACCTCGTCGGTCCGTGGCTCGCCCTCCGGCGCGCCTTCCGCGGCAGCGCCGGCAGCGGTGGTTCCAGCGCCGGCCCCGGCGCCGTTCGCAGCGCCGTTCCCTGCGCC
>JAICYJ010000127.1 GCA_025934255.1 Thermoleophilia bacterium
AGGTCGCGCTGGCGCGGCAGCGCGCCGATGATCGGGACGCTGCCGGCGACGGCGTCGCGGATCATGTCGGCGTGGACGTCGCCGCCGACGTTGTTCAGGATCACGCCGGCGACGCGCAGCTCGCGGTCAAAGCTGCTGTAGCCGTGGATGAGGGCGGCGGCGCTGCGGGCCATAGCGCTGGCGTCTATGACGAGGAGGACGGGGAGGTCGAGCAGTTTGGCCATCTCGGCGGTGCTGCCGCGGTCGCTTTTGCCTTCACTGCCGTCGAAGAGGCCCATCACGCCTTCGATCACCGCGACGTCGGCGTCGGCTGTGGCGCGGGCGTAGCGCTGCAGGTTTGTGTCTGGACTGAGCATCCAGCCGTCCAAGTTTCGTGGGGGTCGGCCGCTGGCGTGGGAGTGGTGCAGCGGGTCGATGAAGTCGGGTCCGACCTTGAACGGCTGCACGGTCAAGCCGCGACGGCGGAGGGCGCCGATCAGGCCGAGGGTGATGCTGGTCTTGCCGACGCCGCTATGGGTGCCGGCGACGACGATTGCGTGGAGCGGCGCAACGGCATCGCTACGGCTGGTCATGCGACTTGCCACGCTAGCGGGCGGGAAACGTTCGCCCGAAGGTCGCTAGAGTCGGGGGCCGCATGCGGATCGTCTCTTTGCTGCCGAGCGCGACGGACATGATCGCCGAGCTTGGTCTGCTCGATTCGCTGGTTGGGATCTCGGAGGATTCGAACTGGCCGCCGGAGGTGCTCTCGAAGCCGCTGGTGGCGCGCACCACGATCGACGTGTCCGGCCTGACGAGCGCCGAGATCGACGTGCTCGTCAACGAGTCCTCGTCGGAGAGCCACTCGCTGTACGCGATCGACGCGGACCTGATGAACGAGCTGCAGCCGGATCTGGTGATCACCCAGGACCTGTGTGAGGTGTGCGCGGTCTCGAGCGGCGATCTCACGACTGCTTGCCCAATCGGCACCGAGGTGTTCTCGATGAACCCGCGCAGCTTCGCCGATGTGGTCGAGAGCGTGGTCACGCTCGCCGATCGGCTCGGCGTCCATGAGCGCGGCGTGGCCGTGGCGGAGGCGATGCGCGCGGAGGTCGGTGCGGTGCGGGTGGCGGTGGCCGGGCTTGAGCGGCCGTGCGTGTTCGTTGCCGAGTGGATGGACCCGCCGTACGGGTCCGGGCATTGGCTGCCGGAGATGGTGGAAGCTGCAGGCGGCACGAACGTGCTGAGCAAGCCGGGCGAGTACTCGTTCGCTACGACCTGGGAGGCCGTGCTCGCGGAGGAGCCAGTGTTGATCGTGCTGGCCGCGTGTGGGTTCAGCCTCGAGCAGGCGCTCGAACGTTCGAGCGAGCTGCAGCTGCCGGTGCGGACGGTGGTGGTGGACGGCGACGCGCACTTCTCGCGTCCGGCGCCGCGGATCGCCGACGGTGTGCGCCAGCTCGCACACCTGATCCACCCCGACGCAGTGCCGGATCCAGGGCTGCCATACGCCGAGTTGCCGCTCGGCCTCGCTCCAGTCCGCTAGCTCGAAATTCGCGGGCGCGTGGTTGGCCGGCGGTGTAGGCTGCCCGGGTCGGGCCCATATTCCCCGGCCGGTGTAGTCGCAGCGAAGCCGGTGTGATTCCGGCGCTGTCCCGCAACTGTGATGCCCCTTCGGGGGACAAGCCAGGTCGCCTGCCCTACCCCGTAGCGAACAAGCCCTCGGAGGATAGGGCGGTCCGCTCGGCAGCACGCCAGCGAGCCTCCTACCTCCGCTAACGCGGAGGTTTTTGTATGAAGAGCAGCTGCAGGGTCCGGCACCGGAACCTTTGGCCGACCCTCGTAATCGCCGGTATGGCGCTCGCCGTGGTCGCTTGCGGCTCGGCGGCGGCGCTGCCAGCGACGCATAAGACCACGGGGTATCCGATCAAGCTGCGCACTCCCGCTGGTGTGGTGACGATCGCGAAGCGGCCGGCGAGGATCGTTTCCCTCTCGGCGACGGCGACCGAGGACCTGTATGCGGTCGGCGCGGGCAAGCAGGTGGTGGCGGTCGACTCGTACTCGACCTATCCGCGGCAGGCGCCGCGCACGCACCTCTCCGGTTTCACGCCCAGCATCGAGGCGATCGCCAAGTACCGGCCCGACCTGGTCCTGATCGACACCGACGCGGACAACATCGTGCGCAAGCTGGGTCAGCTGAGGGTCCCGGTGTTGGTCGAGCCGCCGGCCGCGAACCTTGTCGGCGTCTACGCCGAGATCGGGCAGATCGCGCGCGCGACCGGGCACGCGAGTGCGGCACCGCGTGTCAACGCGCGCATCCGGCGCCAGGTAAGGGCGATCGTGCGCTCGGTGCAGCGCCCGAAGACTCCGCTCACCGTCTACCACGAGCTCGACCAGAACTACTACTCGGCGACCTCGCACACCTTCATCGGCCAGATGTACAAGCTGCTCGGGCTACGCAACATCGCCGACAAGGCCAAAGGGACCGGTGCCTACCCGCAGCTCTCGGCCGAGTACATCATCGCCAGCAACCCCGATCTGATCGTGCTCACGGACACGGTCTGCTGTGGCCAGTCCCGCGCGACGGTCGCGGCGCGGCCCGACTGGAGTCGGATCGCCGCCGTCAAGAGCGGGGAGGTGGTACCGGTGAACGACTCGGTCGCCTCCGAGTGGGGACCTCGGATCGTCCTTTTCCTGCAGGCGGTCGCCGACGCGGTCAAGACCCTCGAGGCGCATGCGAGATGAGGTGCCGCCAGGACACGCGTGGTGGTTGAG
>JAICYJ010000051.1 GCA_025934255.1 Thermoleophilia bacterium
ACGGCCTTCAGCCGCTCCTCGAACTCGCCGCGGTACTTGGAGCCGGCGAGCAGCGAGCCGATGTCGAGCGCCCAGACGCGCCGGTCCTTCAGCCCCTCGGGGACGTCGCCGGCGACGCTCCGCGGCGCGAGCCCCTCGCAGCTCGCCCCGCGCCAGCATCGGCTTCAGCAAGTTGGCGGCGTCGACGGCGCCCTCGGCGGCACCTGCGCCGACGATCGTGTGCAGCTCGTCGATGAACAGGATGATGCGCCCCGCGGCCTGGCGGATCTCGGCCAGCACCGCCTTCAGCCGCTCCTCGAACTCGCCGCGGTACTTGGCGCCGGCCAGCAGCGAGCCCACGTCCAGCGACCACACGCGCCGGTCCTTCAGGCCCTCGGGCACGTCACCCGAGGTGATGCGCTGGGCCAGGCCCTCGACGATCGCGGTCTTGCCGACGCCGGGCTCGCCGATCAGCACCGGGTTGTTCTTGGTGCGGCGGGAGAGCACCTGGATGACACGGCGCACCTCCTCGTCGCGCCCGATCACGGGATCGAGCTTGCCGCGCTCGGCCAGGTCGGTGAGGTCGCGGCCGAACTTCTCGAGCGCCGCGTAGTTGCCCTCGGCGTCGGGCGAGGCGGCCCGCTGGCCGCCGCGCACGTCGGCCACGGCCTTCAGCAGCGCGGCGCGGTCGAGGCCGCCGGCCTCCGACAGCGCCAGCAGCAGGTGCTCGACGGCCACGTACTCGTCCTTCAGGGCCTCGGCCTCGGCGAAGGCCACCTCCAGCGCGGCCCGCAGCGAGCGGCTGGCCTGCGGCTGGGCGTTCGCGCCCTCCATCCGCGGCAGCCGCGACAGCTGCTCCTCCAGCCGCGGCCGCAGGGCGGCCGGGCTCTCGCCGGCCTTCTCCAGGATGCGCGGCGCCACGCCGCCGTCCTGGTCGACGAGGGCCGCCAGCAGGTGCTCGGGCGTGAGCTCGGGGTTGCCGCGGGCGATCGCGTCGCCCTGCGCGGAGGCGAACGCCTCCTGTGCCTTGATCGTCAGCTTCTGGAAGTCCATCGCAGTGGGTGTTTCGCGGGTGTGTAGGGGACGAGATCCCGACGGTAGCGCCGATGCACCGCCGACACCTCCTGGTGCAGGCGCCGCGCCTGCAGATCGAGCTGCTGCTCGAGCGCGTCCACGCGGCCCAGCAGCTCCACCACCGTCTGCTCCAGGGCCAGCACGTGGGTGGCGCCGGACAGGCTCAGGCCGAGCACGGTGGTGAGGTGCGTGACCTTGCGCAGGCGGGCGACGTCGGAGTCCGAGTAGCGGCGGGTGCCGCCGGGCGTACGGCGGGGGCTGACCACGCCCTTGGCGTCGTACATGCGCAGTGTCTGGGGGTGCATGCCGGCCAGCTCGGCGGCCACCGAGATCGAGTAGCGGGGGTGCTCGGCGGGATCGGTCATGCGAACAGCCTGTCTCGCGGGTTGCCGTGGCTGGTGCGCTGCAGCTCATCCAGCTTCTCGAGCGCCTCGCGCTCCTGCTTGGACAGCTTGGAGGGCACGGCGATGCGCAGCCGCGCCAGCAGGTCGCCCTGGCCGCCGCCTTTCAGACGGGGAGCGCCGCGGCCCTTCACGCGCAGGGTCTTTCCATCCGTGGAACCGGCCGGCACCTTCACCTTGACGCGCTGGCCGTCGGGCGTGGGCAGCTCCACCTGGGCGCCCATCGAGGCCTCGGCGAACGTCACCGGCACCTCCACCAGCAGGTCGTCGCCGCGGCGCTGGAACAGGCTGCTCTCGTCCACCTGCGTGACCACGTAGAGGTCTCCCGCCTCGCCGCCGCGCGGGCCGGCCTCGCCCTTGCCCTTGACCTTGATGCGGGTGCCGTTCTTGACGCCGGCCGGGATCCGCACCTGGTAGGTCTTGGTCGAACGGACGCGGCCGCTGCCGCCGCAGACGCCGCAGGGATCCTCGATCACGGTGCCGGCACCTCCGCAGCGGCGGCAGGTGTGGCTGAGCGAGAAGAAGCCCTGGCTCTCGGAGGTGACGCCGCGGCCCTTGCACTCCGGGCAGATGATCGGCGAGGTGCCGGGGGCGGCACCGGAGCCGTGACACGCGTAGCAGGTGTTGGCCTTGGCCACCGGCACCTTCACGGTGGCGCCCTTGAGGGCGTCCTCGAACGAGATCCGCACCGCCACCTCGACATCGGCGCCGCGCAGCGGCCGCTGCTCACGGGTGCCGCGCCCACCGGCGCCGCCGCGGGCGAACAGCCCGCCGAACAGGTCGCCGAGGTCGAAGCCTTCAGCCGCGGCGCGCATGTCGAAGCCGTCGAAGTTGGTCGGGCCCTGGCCGGGCCGGAAGTTCTGGCCGAAGGTGTCGTACTGCTTGCGCTTGTCCGGATCGGACAGCACGTCGTGCGCCTCGTTGATCTGCTTGAAGCGCTCCTCGGCCGCGGCATCGCCGGGGTTGGCGTCCGGGTGGTACTGGCGGGCCAGCTTGCGGTAGGCCTTCTTGATCTCGTCGTCGGACGCGCCCTTGGGCACGCCCAGCGTCTCGTAGTGGGTCGGCATTAGTCGTCCTCTGCGGGCGATCCGCTGGAGACGACCACGCGGGCCGGCCGCATCACGCGGTCGCCCAGCGTGTACCCGCGCTGCCAGACCTCGGAGATCGCTCCCTCCGGATGATCGGACGGCTGCTGTGACAGGGCCTCGTGCAGGTGCGGGTCGAACTCGCTGCCGGGCTCGCTGGCGATCTCCTCGAGGCCGCGGCGGCGCAGCAGGTCGACCAGCTGCTGGCGCACCAGCTGCACGCCCTCGGACACCTTCGCCTCCTCGTGATGCTCGGAGGCGTCGAGCGCCCGCTCCAGGTTGTCGAGCACGGGCAGCAGCTCGGACACCAGCGACTCGGCGGCCCGGGTGGCCTGGGCCTCAGCGTCGCGGGCGACCCGCTTGCGGTAGTTGTCGAAGTCGGCCGCGACGCGGCGCAGGTCGGCCAGGTACTCGTCGGCCGCGCGCCGGGCCTGCTCGAGCTCGGACTCGACCACCTCGGCCATGTCCGCGCCCGCGGCCTCGGGGCCCGTTCCTGCGGGTGCGGGATCGGGCCCCGGGCAGGGACGGTGCTCGGTCACGCGCGATCGCCCGCCTCGTCGACCACCTCGGCGTCGACGATCTCCTCGTCGCCCTCGGCGGCCGCGCCGTCATCGCCCGCGGCGCCCGACGGGGCGTCGCCGGCCTGCGTGCGGGCCTGCTCGTAGACCAGCTTGCCGAGCTCGTAGGAGGCCTCCTGCAGCGCCTCCAGCTTGGCCCGGATCTCGGTCGCGTCCTCGGACTCGAGCGAGCCCTTGACCGCGTCGATCTTCGAGCGGATGTCGGTGCGGGTGGCGTCGTCCAGCCGCTCCTCGTTCTCCTTCAGCGACTTCTCGACGGAGAAGGCGTAGCCCTCGGCCTCATTGCGGGCCTCGGCCAGGTCCTTCATGCGGCGATCCTCGTCGGCGTGTGCCTCGGCATCCTTGACCATGCCCTGCACCTCGTCGTCGGACAGCCCGGAGCCGCCCTGGATCTGGATCTTCTGCTCGTTGCCGGTACCCATGTCCTTGGCCGACACGTGCATGATGCCGTTCGCGTCGATGTCGAACGCGACCTCGATCTGGGGCACTCCGCGCGGCGCCGGCGGGATGCCGACCAGCTGGAACTTGCCCAGCGTCTTGTTGTAGGCGGCCATCTCGCGCTCGCCCTGCAGCACGTGGATCTCCACCGACGGCTGCCCGTCCTCCGCGGTCGAGAAGATCTCGGCCTTGCGGGTGGGGATCGTGGTGTTGCGGTCGATCAGCCGGGTCATGACGCCGCCCTTGGTCTCGATGCCCAGCGACAGCGGGGTCACGTCCAGCAGCAGCACGTCCTTGACCTCGCCCTTCAGCACGCCGGCCTGGATGGCGGCGCCGATCGCGACCACCTCGTCGGGGTTGACGCCGCGGTGCGGGTCCTTGCCGATCAGCTCCTTGACCTTGTCCTGCACGGCCGGCATGCGCGTCATGCCGCCGACCAGGATCACCTGGTCGATCTGGGAGGCGGAGAGGCCTGCGTCGGACAGCGCCTGCTTGGTCGGGCCGACGGTGCGCTCGATCAGGTCATGCGTGAGCTCGCCCAGCTTGGCGCGGGTGAGCGTCGTGTCCAGGTGCTTGGGGCCGTCCGCATCGGCGGTGATGAACGGCAGGTTGATGTTGGTCGACTGCGTCGTGGACAGCTCGATCTTGGCCTTCTCGCCGGCCTCGTAGAGCCGCTGCAGAGCCATCGGGTCCTTGCTCAGGTCGATGCCCTGGTCGCGCTTGAACTCGGCCGCCAGCCAGTCGACGATGGCCTTGTCGAAGTTGTCGCCGCCCAGGTGGTTGTCACCGGAGGTGGCCTTCACCTCGAACACGCCGTCGCCCAGCTCCAGCACCGATACGTCGAAGGTGCCGCCGCCCAGGTCGAAGACGAGGATCGTCTGGTCGTGCTCCTTGTCGAGGCCGTAGGCCAGCGAGGCCGCGGTCGGCTCGTTGATGATGCGCAGCACGTCGAGGCCGGCGATCTTGCCGGCGTCCTTGGTGGCGTTGCGCTGGGCGTCGTTGAAGTAGGCGGGGACCGTGATCACGGCCTCGCTGACGGGCTCGCCCAGGTAGGCCTCGGCGTCGGCCTTCAGCTTCTGCAGGATCATCGCGGAGATCTCCTGCGGCGGGAAGGTCTTGTCGCCGGCCTGCACGCGGGCGTCGCCGTTGGGACCGGAGACGACCTCGTAGGGGACGATCTTCTGCTCCTCGCTGACCTCGGAGGCCTTGCGGCCCATGAAGCGCTTGATCGAGAAGACCGTGTTCTGCGGGTTGGTGACCGCCTGCCGCTTGGCCGGGGTGCCGACCAGGCGCTGGCCGTCCTTGGTGAACGCAACCACCGACGGGGTGGTGCGGCCGCCCTCGGCGTTGGGGATGACGGTGGGCTCGCCGCCCTCCATCACCGCCATGCACGAGTTGGTGGTGCCAAGATCGATGCCAATCACTTTGCTCATACGGTGCTGCTCCTTGCGGGTTGATTCAGTTGGTCAGATGTAGAAAATCTCAGTCGATTTGTAGCAGATTTCTCGGTGCCCGGCCAGTCTTGACATCACCCCGCTTTATACCTAGTCTGTCTAGGTATGAGCGCCACCGACCTGCGCGGACAGATCGACCTGCTGCTGCTGAGCGTGCTGGTCGCCGAGCCCGCCCATGGATACCGCGTGATCGAGCGGCTGCGGGAGCGGAGCGAGGGAGCGTTCGACCTGACCGAGGGCACCGTCTACCCCGCGCTGCACCGGCTGGAGCGAAGCGGCCTGCTGGAGAGCCACTGGTCCGATGACGCGCCGCGGCGGCGACGCGTGTACGCCGTGACGCAGGCGGGGCGCGGCTCGCTGGCGACCAGGCGGCGGGACTGGGCGGCGTTCGCGGGGGCGATGCAGGCGGTGATCGCACAGTGATCGAGCGCTGGCTGGCCGAGTTCGACCGCCACCTGCGGGTGCACGGACGCCGCCGCCGGCGCGTGATCGAGGAGCTGGACGCTCACCTGCGCGAGGGCGCCGCCGCACACGGCGAGCCGGAGGCGGTGCGCCGGATGGGGGATGCGCGGACGGTCGCCGAGTCGTTCACCCCGCGCGCGGCCGACCGGCTGTTCGAGCAGCGCGACCGGCTGGCGGCGCTGCTGATGCTGGCGGCGATGGCGGCCAGCCTGCCGCTGGCGCGCACCCTGGAGCAGCTCGGCCGGCCGGATCGGTCGCACGCCTGGGCCTGGTTTCTGGTGTTCCTCGCACCGACCGCGGCCGTGGCGCTGCTGTCGTGCCTGGCGGTGCTGCGGCGCCGGCCCCTGGGTGCGCGGCTGGCGCCGCTGCTGCTCGCCATGGTGGCGGTGACGGCGGCCGTGGTGCTGCTCGACCTGCCGCCGTCGCGGGCCGAGTTCCGCACCTACACGGTGGCCGAGACCGCGCAGACGCGCGTGCAGTGCTCGGCCTCCGATCCGGGCTGCGTCGCGGCCGACCACGCCTCCGAGATCCGCATCAACTACTCCCTGGGCGCGCTGGCGCTGGCCGGCTTCTACCTATGGGCCGTCACCGGCTGGACGCCACGCCGGCGCGACAGGCGACGGCGGGCCATCGCCTGATCGCCCCTCGGCGGTCACGCCCGCCCGCCGGGGCAGCGCGATGTCTCCCAGCGCCCGTTCCGCCAGCAGCGGCAGCATGACGAGCGTCAGCACCTGCACCGTGGTGATCGTCCGCGACGCCGATTCCGACAGCAGCGGATGCAGCGCCACCGTGTGGTTCCAGTACACGAACGTGAGCGCCGCGAGCATCCCGAAGAAGGTGACCAGGTAGGCGACCGCCAGCTCGCGGTTGCGTCCCCGCAGCAGCATCACCACCGCGCAGGCCAGCGCCAGCGGCACCACCCCTGCCCACGTCCAGGCCACCACCGAGCGCGTCAGCGACCGCACGATCGTGGGCAGGTCGCCGGCCTGGTCGATCATGCGGCCCAGGGACGGCTGCACGATCCGTGAGTGAAGATCGTGCGCGTTCGCGTACAGCTGCCAGGGAGCGGCGGTCGCGATCACGGCCACCGCCGCCACCGCGGCATCACGCAGCGATCGCCACTGCCGCCGGCCGACCAGCAGCAGGCCGACCAGCAGGAACAGGAGACCCGTGTTCGCCGTCGCCTCGACCTTGGTCGCGAGCGAGCCGGCCAGGAACACGCTGCCCAGCGCCAGATCTCTGCGCGCGCCGCCGGCCAGCCAGATCCCGACCAGCACCGCGCCCGCCACCCAGGTGCAGGCGACGGTCATGTCCCAGGGCCCGTACAGCGTGCGTATCTGCAGCCCGGGCGACGCCGCCACGGCGGTGAGGCCGGCGGCCAGCACGATCGGATTCGCATACGGGCGCAGCACCACCCACATCGCGGCCACGAACGCGATCAGCACCAGCACGAACTGGACGTGCACGAAGACCGTGTCGACGCGGCCCATCGCGTGGTTGTCGAGCGCGTTCAGCGCCGGCAGCCCCAGCGGGTACTCGCGGTGGGTGTTGAGGTAGGCGGTGCTGAAGAAGCGGTCGTCAAGGGCGCCCCGGAACGAGCCGCCGTGGCCCGTCAGCAACCGCGCCTTCTGCGCCCAGTCCAGCTGCCAGTCGATCTCGGCCGCGCGCTTGGTGCTGGCCTGCGCCAACAGCAGCGCGCAGGGCACGGCGGCGGCCGCGGCCAGGAGCAGGCCGTCGCGCCCCAGCGCAGCGCCTCGCGGCTGGCGGCGGCGGCGATCGACCGCCACCCCCAGCGCCAGCGCGACCGCCGTCATCACGACCAGCACCTGCGGCGTGGGCGCGAACCCCGCGTACAGCAGCGGGGGCATCAACGCCAGGTACAGGGCGATGCCCGTGAACGGGCTGAGCACGAGCGCACCCGCCGTGCCGGCCGCACGCCAGCTGCCGATCACGAGCAGCGCGCCCGCGCCCAGCCCCGCCAGCATCAGGTTGACCGCGACCAGCCCCGCCGCCTCGCGTATCACCTGTGCACCAGCCAGTTGCTTCCGAACCGCCAGCGCTGCGTGCCGGTGACGCCGGCCTGCTCCGGGGTGCCGCCCAGCACCAGCACCCAGCGGGTCTGCGACGGCTCCACGCGGATCCGCGGAGCCAGCACGTAGCGCAGCCAGAACGAGCCTCCCTGCGGAGTGACCGGCACCATCGCGTAGGTGTCACCGGGCGGGATCCGGCTGATCGCCGCGCGCGCGAGCTCCTGGTATCCGCGCTTGCGATAGGCCGGCGGCGCCTGGTCGAGCGCCGGCGAGGCGTGCGGAAGCCCGTTCAGGTGCCTTGCCCGCGCCTCGACGGACTGGTACGTCGACACGGCCATCACCACGGCCAGTGCGATCACGGCCAGCGACGCGGCCAGGTGCCGGCGCCACAGACCTACGCCGAGGACGGCCAACCCGAGACACACCGCTCCCACGGCGAACACGCTCATCGCGGCGATCCTAGATGATTGATACTGTCTCGCACCCCGCAGCAGCCATGGCCAGAACGCTCTCCGTCCTGATACCGATCTACAACGAGGAACGTGCCCTGACGGCGCTGCTCGACGCCGTCGAGGAACGACCGGAGGTATCCGAGATCGTGATCGTGGACGACGGCTCCACCGACGGCACGCCGGAGATCCTGGCCGCGCGCACGTTCACGCGCCCCACCCAGGTGATCCGCCATCCCCGCAACAGCGGCAAGGGCAGCGCGATCCGCACGGCGATCGCCGCCGCCGGCTCCGAGCTTGCGCTGATACAGGACGCCGATCTGGAGTACGACCCGGCCGACTACCCGGCGCTGCTGGCGCCGTTCGAACGACACGGGGTGACGGTGGTGTTCGGCAGCCGCAGCTTCTCGTCGCACTCCGCCTACTCGTTCTGGTTCGTGATGGGAAACAAGCTGGTCACGCTGTGGACGAACCTGCTGTTCAACTCCTACATCAGCGACATGGAGACGTGCTACAAGGTGATGTCGCTGGAGACGTGGCGCTCCCTGAAGCTGAAGGCGAACCGGTTCGACATCGAGCCGGAGATCACCGCAAAGCTGCTGCGCTCCGGACACCGCATCTATGAGGTGCCGATCTCCTACGTGGCCCGCGGGCGCGACGAGGGCAAGAAGCTGACGTGGCGAGACGGCGTCGCCGCCCTGATGGTGCTATCCCGCATCCGCCTGTTCCGCTGACGGACGGGTGGCAGCGGTCGCGCCATACGGGCACAGGTCGAGCAGCACGCAATCGTCGCAGCGCGGCCGCCGCGCCCTGCAGGTGCTGCGGCCGTGCTCGATCAGCAGCAGGTGCGCCTCCAGCATCCGGTCGGGCGGCGTGATGGCCGTCAGCAGCGGATGCGCGGCGTCGGCGCTGATCCGCGGGCCGATCAGCCCCAGCCGCAGCGCGATCCGGTGGATGTGCGTATCCACCGGCATCACCGGCATGCCCAGCGAGAACAGGAGCACGCAGCTGGCGGTCTTCCGCCCCACCCCCGGCAGCGCCGTCAGGAACGCCGTCGCCGGCTCCGGCTCCTGGCCGGCCAGCCAGCCCAGGTCGAGCCCGGCCGGCGACGCCGCCAGCCGGGCCAGGATCGCCTGGATCCGCGGCGCCTTCTGGTTGGCCAGCCCGCCCGGCCGCAGCACCTCAACCAGCTGCGCCGGCGGTGCCTCCAGCACGTCCTGCCAGCGCGGGTAGCGCTGCCGCATCGCCGCGTAGGCGCGCTCGCAGTTGATGTCGCTCGTGTTCTGTGACAGCACCGTCAGGATCAGCTCGTCCAGCGGCGCCAGCGCCCGGTGCGAGCGCACGCCGTAGGCGGCGCGCAGCCGGTCGAGGACGGCTGGAAACGGCGCGCCGGGTACTCTTTCAACGGATGACCGCACTGACCGACACTCTCGCACGGCCGCTCCGCGATCTGCGCATCTCGGTCACCGATCGCTGCAACTTCCGCTGCACCTACTGCATGCCGAAGGAGGTGTTCGGCCACGACTTCGTGTTTCTGCGCCGCGAGCAGCTGCTGACCTTCGAGGAGATCGAGCGCCTGGCCCGGCTGTTCCTGGCCGCCGGCGTCACCAAGATCCGCCTCACCGGCGGCGAGCCGCTGCTCCGCCGCGACCTCGAGTCCCTGGTCTCGATGCTCTCCGCGCTGCAGCCGCAGGGCCTCACCGACCTCACCCTGACCACCAACGGCTCCCTGCTGCCGGCAAAGGCCGGGGCGCTCCGCGACGCCGGTCTCGACCGTGTCACCGTCAGCCTCGACTCGCTCGACGACGACGTCTTCCAGTCCATGAACGACGTGCGCTTCCCGGTCGCGCGGGTGCTGGAGGGCATCGAGGCGGCGCAGCAGGCCGGCCTCTCCGTCAAGGTCAACATGGTCGTCAAGCGCAACGTCAACGACGGCTCGGTCATGGACATGGCCGAGCGCTTCCGCGGCACCGGCATCATCCTGCGCTTCATCGAGTTCATGGACGTCGGCACCACCAACGGCTGGCGCCTGGACGACGTCGTGCCCGCCCAGGAGCTGGTCGACCGGCTGTCAGCCCGCTGGCCGCTGGAGTCGGTCGCGCCGCGCTACCCGGGCGAGGTCGCCAACCGCCTCCGCTACGCCGACGGCGCCGGCGAGATCGGCGTCATCGCCTCCGTCACCCGCCCGTTCTGCGGAGACTGCACCCGCGCCCGCCTGTCGGCCGAGGGCGAGCTCTACACCTGCCTGTTCGCCGCCCACGGCCGCGACCTGCGGGGCCCGCTTCGCGAGGGCGCGACCGACCAGCAGCTGGCGGCCCTGCTGGGCCGGATCTGGGGTAACCGCGGCGACCGCTACTCGGAGCTGCGCAGCGCCGAGACGCGCGACCGCCCGCGGGTCGAGATGTCCCACATCGGCGGCTGAGGCACCGGCCCGGGGCGGCTGCTCGATCCGTCACATCGGGTACCATCCCCCGATGGCGACGCTGGCCTCTGCACGGACCAGGGAACGTGTGCGGGTGCTTCCCAAGGGATGGCCTGACTTCCTGTTACAGCTCGGGCTGTTCGCGGTCGCGGACCTGCTGTACGAGATCTCCCGCACCCTCGCCAAGGGCGATCTGGCGGTCGCATTCGTGCACGCGCGCGACGTCGTCTCGGTCGAGAAGAGCATCGGCATCTTCACGGAGCTGGACGTCCAGCACTGGACGCTGGCGCGGCCGTGGGTGCTCGACGTTGCCAACATCACCTACTTCCACGCGCACTTCGCTGTCACCACCTGCTTCATGTTCTGGCTGTACCTGCGCCGCAACAACTTCTACTACTTCGTGCGCAACATCGTCTTCTCGGCGATGGCGCTGGCCCTGATCGGCTACGTGCTGTTCCCGACCGCGCCGCCGCGCATGCTCACCGACCTCGGCTTCATCGACACGCTCGAGAAGACGGCCGACGTCAACTTCAACACCGGCGCCGTGTCGCTGCTCTCGAACCCGTTCGCGGCGGTGCCCAGCGTACACACCTGCTTCTCACTGATCATCGGCGCCAGCTGCTTCTTCCTGGTACGCCGGCCCGCCATCCGCGTGATCTGGCTGCTCTACCCATGCCTGATCGTGTTTTCGATCGTGGCAACCGGCAACCACTTCTGGCTGGACGCGATCCTGGGCGCCTGCCTGGCCGGCATCGCCCTCGGCGTCGCCTGGACGATCGAGCGCTTCCACCCCACGCTGCCGGCCTCGGCCCGCCATCGGTTGCGGCTTGATCCCGCCTCCTGACCAGGATTCGCGGCATCCCATGCACGTGATAGCGCGCGTGGTATAGTACGTGCGATGACCACCTCGCTCGCGCGTCTCAAGGACGGGTATACCAACGGCGGGCGCAGCGTCGCGCTGCGCTTCATGCAGAGCTTCCGCAGCATCCCGCTCACCCCCAACCAGCTCACCACCTGTGGCTTCCTGCTGAACGTGGCGGCCGGCGTGCTGATCTACGAGCAGCACTGGGTGTGGGCGACCGTTGTGTTCGTGGCCGGCTCCGTGATCGACGCCCTCGACGGCGCGCTGGCGCGGGCGCACGACAAGATGACCCCGTTCGGCGGCTTCCTCGATTCGACCCTCGACCGCATGAGCGAGGGCGTGATCCTGGGTGCCATCGCCCTGGTGCTGGCCGACCAGGGCCACACCCTCGCCCTGGCCTGCGTGTTCGTGGCGCTGGTCGGGTCGTTCCTGGTCAGCTACACCCGCGCCAAGGCCGAGGCGCTGGGCCTGAAGGGCGACGTCGGCCTGATGGCTCGTGCCGAGCGGATCGTGCTGCTGGCCGTGGTGCTGCCGTTCGCCGGCGTGGGCAGCGTGCTGCCCTACGCGATCTACATCCTGGCCGCGCTGACGTCGATCACCGTCGTCCAGCGCATCGCCTACGTACGCACACAACTGAACGCAAAATCGGAGGGATAGGTATGGCCGAATCGGCCTCGCAAAACGGACATCGCGCCTCGAGCGGAAAGGTGCGCGTCGCCATCGTCGGCGTCGGCAACTGCGCCTCGTCGTTCGTCCAGGGCATCCAGTACTACCAGAACGCCAGGGCCGGGGAATCCGTGCCCGGCCTGATGCACGTCGACCTGGGCGGCTACCACATCTCGGACATCGAGTTCAGCGCCGCGTTCGACATCGACGCCGACAAGGTCGGCAAGGATCTGTCGCAGGCGATCTTCAGCGGCCAGAACAACACCGTCAAGTTCTCCGACGTGCCCAAGCTGGACGTGCCGGTCTACCGCGGCATGACCCACGACGGCATCGGCAAGTACCTGTCGCAGGTGATCACGAAGGCCTCCGGCGAGACCGCCGACGTCGTCAAGATCCTGCAGGACACCAAGACCGACGTGGTCGTCAGCTACCTGCCGGTCGGCTCCGAGGAGGCGACCAAGTGGTACGTCGAGCAGGTGCTCGCGGCCGGCTGCGGCTTCGTCAACTGCATCCCTGTGTTCATCGCCCGCGAGCCCTACTGGCGCCGCCGCTTCGAGGAGAAGGGCCTGCCCATCGTCGGCGACGACATCAAGTCGCAGGTCGGAGCCACGATCGTCCACCGCAAGCTGGCGCGCCTGTTCCAGGAGCGGGGCGTGCGCCTGGAGCGCACCCACCAGCTGAACGTGGGCGGTAACACCGACTTCCTGAACATGCTCGAGCGTGAGCGCCTCGAGAGCAAGAAGATCTCCAAGACCAATGCGGTCACCTCGCAGCTCGACCACGACCTGGGCGCCAAGAACGTCCACATCGGCCCGTCCGATCACGTCGCCTGGCTCGAGGATCGCAAGTGGGCCTACATCCGCCTGGAGGGCCGCTCGTTCGGCGACGTGCCCTTGAACATCGAGCTCAAGCTCGAGGTGGTCGACTCACCCAACTCGGCCGGCATCGTGATCGACGCCGTGCGCTGCGCCAAGCTGGCGCTCGACAACGGCATCGGCGGCGCGCTGGAGTGGCCGTCGGCGTACTTCATGAAGTCGCCCCCGGTGCAGCATCCCGACGACGAGTGCCACACGCAGGTCGAGACCTTCATCGAGAAGTACACGCCCAAGAAGTCGGGCGCCAAGGAGAAGGCCGCGGCCAAGGGCTGAGGCCGGCGTGGCCGATGCGCTGAACATCTGCCTGGTCTCGCCCTACGCGCTGGCCGGCGGGCATCCGGTGGCCGAGTACGTGCGGAACGAGGCGACGGGACTGGCCGGGCGCGGGCACCGGGTGACGGTGCTCGCGCCCAGCGCGTCGTCGCAGTCGCTGCGCAGCGGACGGCGCCGGCTGCGCTCGCTGGCGGCCGGCGACTCCGAGGCGCTGCACGCGCTGCCCGGCGAGCCGCTGGCCGTGGCCGTCGGGCCGGCCGTTCCCAGCCGAGCGCGCGGCCGCGGGCGCGGCGCCGGGCTGCCGATCGCGGCCTCCGCCAACGTCGCGCTGGCCGTGGGCGAGGGCGGTTTCGACATCGTGCACGCCCACGAGCCGACCGTGCCCGGGCTGGCCACCGCCGCGCTGCGCCACACCCGCGGTCTGATCGTGGCCACCTTCCACGCCGAGACCGAGCGCGCGCTCAGCTATCCGATCCGCAGCGGCCGGCGGAAGCGCTACGGGTCGCGCATCGATGCGCTGCTCGCGGCCAGCACGCGCGCGGCGGAGCTCGCCGGCACGCTGTACCCGGGCGACTACGAGGTCCTGCCCGACCCCATCTCCCCCATCTTCACCCCTGCCGGCAAGACCGGCACCAGGATCGTGGCCGAATGGACGGGCGAGGGCCGCGGCGTCGCCCGCAGTCTGATCCGCACCGTCGCCGACACGCCCGGCGTGGAGCTGGCGCTGGTCTGGGACCGGCGCGGCCGCCGGCCGATGCGGCCCTACGTGCCGCCGCGGGCGCGCGGGCGCGTGCGCACCGAGGGGTTGGAGCGCGACGAGCAGCGAGCCCGGCTGCTGGGAGCCGCCGACGTGTTCGTGGCGGCGCCGGACGGGAACGCGCTCCTGGCCTGGGAGGCTCGTGCCAGCGGCGCCGTCGTGGTCTCGGTCGACGACGGCCCCGGGTTGCGGTATGCGGCCGACCAGCCGCCGCTGGCCGCCGCCGCGGTGTCCCGCCTGCTGGAGCAGACCGAGCTGCGCGAGCAGCTGTCCGCCGAGGGCGTACGGGCTGCGGCCCGGCGCGGAGCGGCGGCGCTGGCCGAGCGGCTGGAGTCGCTCTACCGGGGCCTGCTGCGGCGGCGCCGGACACGGCCCCAGGCGGTGCCGGCGCGGCCGGTGCTGATCGACGCCGACCTGCACATGCACACGAACCACTCGCACGACTGCGCCACCGACCCGGAGGCGCTGGTCGACCACTGCATCGCCCAGGGCCTGGGCGCCATCGCGATCACCGACCACAACGAGATCTCGGGCGCGCTCGAGGCGGCCGCCCTGGACAAGCCGATCACGGTGATCGTGGGCGAGGAGGTCAAGACCTCGCAGGGCGAGGTGATCGGGTTGTTCCTGCACGAGCGGATCGAGCGGGGCATGAGCATGGCCGACACCATCGCCCAGATCCAGCAGCAGGGCGGCCTGGTGCTGATGCCCCACCCCTTCGACCGCCTGCACACGATCCCGGACTCCGCCACCCTGCTCCGCCACCTCGACGAGATCGACGTGTTCGAGGTCTACAACTCACGGCTGCTGTTCGACTCGTTCAACGACGACGCCCTGCGATTCGCGACCAAGTACAACCTGGTGCAGTCGGCGGGCTCGGACGCGCACGTGCTGCAGGGCATCGGCACCGCCATCAACCGCATCCCGGCCTTCGAAGGGCCGGAGGAGTTCCTGGTCGCGATGCGGCACAACCAGATCGTGCGGCGGCCCCGCAACCTGCTCTACCTGCAGGGCCTGAAGTGGATGCAGCAGGTCGGGAAGACGGGCAGCTGAACGCCTGACCTCAGGCCGCAGCGTCCGCCGCCCGGACGCTGCCCAGCGACTGGTGCAGCACCTGCACCGGCTGCTCGCCTGCGCCCGCGAGCACGGCCGCAAGCGCATCCACGCAGGCCGGGTCGAACGCGGTTCCGGTCTCGCTCACGATCTGCGCCATCGCCCGCTCGTGTGACCATGGCTCGCGGTAGGCGCGCCGGCTGATCAGCGCGTCGTACACGTCGCAGACGGTCATGATGCGGGTCTCCAGCGGGATCGCCTGGCCGGCGATGCCGTCCGGGTAGCCGCCGCCGCCGAACCGCTCGTGGTGCCACAGCACGATCGGCAGCTCGTGCTCGAACCCGCCCAGGTGCGCGAGCAGGTCGGCGCCCCTGCGGGGATGCGTCTTGATCACCGCGAACTCCTCGTCGGTGAGCCGGCCCGGCTTGTTCAGGATCTGCTCGGGCACCTGCAGCTTGCCGATGTCGTGGAGCAGCCCGGCCACGGCCAGACGGCGCAGCGCCGGCGCCGACAGGCCCATCTTCATGCCCACCCGCACGGCCAGGGTGGCCACCCGCCGCGAGTGCTCGCGGGTGGAGGGATCGCGCAGCTCCATGGTCGCGGTCAGGCTGCGGACGTAGCCGCCCAGCAGGCGCTCCTCGGACTCCAGCAGGTCGCTGCCCTCCACCCGGCGGTAGAGGTGGTAGGAGGGCACCTGCCGGGCGAGGTCGACCGCGACCGAGCCCGCCACCGCCACGAAGCCCATCGCCTCCAGCACGTGCGCCGCCCAGAACATGAGCGTCCAGGTGTCCGAGCGCAGGTAGATCACGATCGAGCAGCCCAGCCAGATCAGGCCCACGGCCACCGTGAGATCGGCGCGGCGGCCGGTCAGCTGGTGCGTGACGAAGGCCCGCCGCGCGATCCAGAGATAGACGACGCTGACCGGGAACAGGACGACGTAGACCCAGGGCTCCACCTGCAGCGGCACCAGCGGGATCAGCTCCGGGTGCACCAGGCCGACCACCCCGAACACCAGCAGCGCCGCGAGGGCGGCCGCCTGGCAGCGTGCCACCACGCGGGTGGCGCCGCTCCAAGCCGGCGGTGCCAGCACCGCCGCGGCCAGGATCACGCCCCCGGCCGGAACCGCCAGCACGCCGGCCAGGCCGACGGTGGCGTTGTGGGCGTACTCCTCGAGGAACACGCCCGGCGTGGCCAGGCCGTGGATCGTCATCAGGCCGGCCATGACGGTGAAGGCCACGCCCACCAGCCCGGCTCGCGTGTCGTTCCTGCGGATCGCCGCCCGCGTCATCAGCACCGATACGGCGGCGGCAACGCCGGCGGTGCTCGTGACCGCCAGCACGTGCAGCGTGGGCAGCTCGAACTCGCCGTTCGCGCGGCGCAAAGCCAGCGCCACCAGCGCAGGAGGGGTGAATGCGGCCAGGCAAGCTGCCGCCGCAGCTCGGGAGAAGCGTGGCATGTCTGGAGATGATCGACCGCGCGCCCGGCAAGCTTGAACGCATCCCGGGGTAGAGGTTTCGGCCCCGGATGCGCCAATATGTCGGAGTGAGCGTGCCCGACGATCAGATCTACGAGCGCTACCAGGCCCGCGCCATCGCCGAGACCAACCAGCTCGGCCATGAGATCGCGACCTGGGTCGGCGACCACCACCCCGCCCAGGCACCGGTGATCGGCACCGGCCACCCGCTGGCCGACATCTTCCTGCTCAAGTACCGGCCGATGGCGGCGGAGGTGCAGGAGGGTGTGGCCTTCTTCGGCCGCGCCGGCCAGGCGGTGCTGAAGAGCATCGAGCGGCTCCGCATCGACCCGTTGAAGCTGTACGGCAGCGTCTGCCTGAAGGTCGACATCGACCCCGGGCCGGACGACCTCGCCCAGGCGCGGGTCTGGCTCACCCACGAGCTGCACATCACCCAGCCCGGCATCGTCGTGGCGATGGGCTCCGACGCCGTCGCGTTCCTGGGGTCGCTGGAGTTCCCGCTGTCGTCGCCGGTCGAGTTCAGCCTTGGCCAGGTGCGGCCGTTCACCCCCACGATCGACCTGCTGGCCGTACCCGACATCGACAGCTCGCTGAACGACTCGGCCGCCAAGCGTGAGTTCTGGGCGGCGTTCAAGGCGCTGGGCGAGTGGTACGACAACCTGCCGCCGTACTGACGCTGCGGGTGGCCGGGGCGCTGGCCGCCCTGGCCGCGTTCGACCGGCTCGCTCCGCACATCGGGAACAGCCCCGCCACGGCGGTCCAGATCGCAGGCCTGGCGCTGATCTCGATCCCGCTGGCGACGCTGGTGCCGCTGGCGCTGGCCCCGGCGGCGGGGGTGGGCGCGCGGCTGCTGCTGTGGGCGGTGCCGGCGGTGCTGGCCACGGCGCTCCTGATCTGGGCCGGCTATTCGGGCACGCCGGCCACACTGACCAAGCTGGTGGCGGCCAGCCTGATCGGCCTCGGCCTCGGGTCGCTGCTGCAGACGCCGGTCGAGATCGTCGGCATCGCCGTGCTGATCGCGGCGGTGGACATCTACAGCGTCGCGGCCGGGCCGACCAAGGTGATCGTCGAGCACCACGCGCAGGTGCTGAACGCGTTCACGCTGGCGTTCCATCCGCTCGGCAGCAACGGGGTGGCGCAGATCGGCGCCAGCGACTTCGTGTTCTTCTCGGTGTTCCTGGCCGCGGCGGCGCGGTTTGACCTCCGCCCGACGCTGACCTGGGCGGCGATGACGGCCTCGTTCGGGCTGACCCTGCTCCTGTCCTACCAGTTCGACCGGGCGCTGCCGGCGCTGCCGCTGCTGTCGCTGGCGTTCCTGACCGCCAACGCCGACCTGCTGGCGGGGCGCATCGGGGGGAGAACCGATTCACCCGAAGGGGACTAGCCGCCGGAGCACCGCGCGTCGATGTATCTGCGATGGCTCCCCACGGCCTGCTCCGTCGCCTCAGCTGCCCGGTTCTGATCGGGCTGTCGTTGATGTGGTCCGGAGCGGCGCAGAGCGCTCACGCCGGCGGCAGCACCACGGTGCCCGACACGAAGCCGACATGGGCGACGCCGGCCAACAGCTCGGGCGAAGCCTCCGACAGCGGCACGGTCGTGTTCTCGATGTGGCTGGGCTGGCGCAACCAGCCGCAGCTGGAGTCGCTCCTGGCCGCCCAGCAGGATCCCTCCAGCGGCGAGTATCACCGCTGGCTGTCGCCGCAGCAGTTCCGCTCGCTGTTCGCGCCTGACTCGAGCTCGGTCGCAAACGTGTCCGGTTGGCTGCAGGCGCAGGGCTTCGACCTGGTGTCCGTGCCCCAAAACCACCTGTTCGTCACGGCCAGCGGGACGGTCGCCCAGGTCGAGCAGGCGTTCCAGGTGAACGAGTCGCTGTACGACGTGAGCGGGCAGACGGTGCGCTCACCCGACGCCAACCCCAGGATCCCGGACGACCTGGCGGCGAGCGTGACGGCCATCACGGGGCTCGACAACGCCTATTCGCTGGCGCGGCCGTACGTGAAAACGCCGGCGCCGCCGCCGCCCACCGGTACCTCGGTCGGCCCCTGCTCGCACTACTGGGGTGAGCACACCAGCCGCCACTTCCCCAACCCGTACGCCCCCGGCACGCCGCTGCCGTGGCTGATCTGCGGGTACACGCCCCGGCAGATCGCGTCGGCCTACGGCATCGACCAGCTGCAGAAGCAGCATCTGGACGGCCGCGGCCAGACGATCGCGATCACGGGGGCGTTCTTCTCGCCCACGATCCGCGCCGACCTCAACCGCTTCTCGCGGACGTTCGGCCTGCCGCACGCCAGCTACTCGCAGCTGGTCGCACCCGGGTCCACCCACTTCCCGCGTGACCCGGCCGACATGCAGGAGTGGTACATCGAGCAGGCGCTGGACGTGGAGTGGACGCACGCGGTCGCGCCACGGGCCCACATCCTCTACGTGGGGGCGGCGAATGCCTCGAAGGGGCTCGACCTGGCCCTGAACGAGGTGGTCGACAAGCACCTGGCAAACGTCGTCTCCAACAGCTGGGGCATGCCCGAGAGCGACGCCTCGAAGGGCGAGGTGCGTGCGCTGAACTCGGTGTTCCAGCAGGCGCAGGCGCAGGGCATGGGCATCTTCTTCGCATCGGGCGACGACGGCGACAACCGTCAGGCGTTCGGGTCGGTGTCGGGCGGGTTCCCCGACTCGAGCCCGCTGGTGACCTCGGTCGGCGGCACCAGCCTGGCGGTCGGCTCCAGCGGGCAGCGCCTGTGGGAGACGGGCTGGGGCACGACCGAGATGAACTGGGCGCACGGCGCCTGGGCCGAGCGGTTCCCGGGCTACTTCCTGTACGGCGGCGGCGGCGGCGCCAGCGCCATCTATGCGAAGCCCTCATACCAGGACGGGATCGTGCCCGGCACGCAGCGCGCCGAGCCCGACGTCTCGCTCGTGGCCGACCCGCAGACCGGCGTGCTGTTCACGCAGACCTACTCGAAGCCGGGCGGGGGCACCGAGCAGAAGGAGTCGTGGATCGGCGGCACCAGCCTGTCGGCGCCGCTGATGGCGGGGATCGCCACGCTCGCCAACGAGGCCCAGCAACGGCCCCTCGGGTTCCTCAACCCGCAGCTGTACCGGCTGGCCGGCAGCTCGGCCTTCAACGACATCACGCCCAGCGGACGCACCCTGGCCGTGCTGCGCAACCGGCTGAAGCCGAACGGCACGAAGGCCACGATGCTGCGCTCCCTCGATCGCGACTCATCGCTGTTCACAGCAGTCGGCTGGGACGACGTCACCGGCCTCGGCTCACCGCGTGCCGTGCAGCTTTTGTCCGCGCTGCAATAGTTCGGACATGCGCATCGTCTCGCTGCTTCCCAGCGCGACCGAGATCGTGGCCGACCTGGGCATGGACGACCTGCTGGTCGGACGCTCCGCCGAGTGCGACTGGCCGCCACAGGTGTGCGCGTTGCCGGTGGTGACAGCGGCAAGGGTGGACACCGAGCAGCTGCGGAGCGCCGAGATCGATGCGGCCGTGCGCGCGGCGCTGCTCGAGGGCCGCTCGCTCTACGCGATCGACGAGCAGGTGCTGGCCGAGCTCGAGCCCGACCTGATCATCACGCAGGACCTGTGCCGGGTGTGCGCCGTGTCCAGCGACGAGGTGGCGCAGCTGCGCACCGTGGCTGCCGAGGTGGTCTCGCTCGACCCGCACACGATCGGCGAGGTCGAGGCCAGCGTGCGGTTGCTGGCCGACCGCCTGGACACGTGCCGGGCGGGCACCTGCGAGCGTGGTGCCGGCGTCGTTGCCAGCATGCGCCGGACGATCGTCGCGGCGATGGACGCCGTCGCCGGCCGCCCGGTACGGCGGGTGTTCGTGGCCGAGTGGCTCGACCCGCCCTTCGCCGCCGGGCACTGGGTGCCCGAGATGGTCGACCTGGCGGGCGGCGAGGACGTCCTGGGCATGGCCGGGCGCCCGTCATACGCGACCACCTGGGACGCGGTTGCCGGCGAACGGCCGGAGCTGATCGTGGTTGCGCCCTGCGGGTTCGACCGCGTCCGCGCCGAAGCCGAGGCGGCCGGGATCGAGCTGCCGGCGCCGTCGGTGTGCGTCGACGCGAACGCCTACTTCTCGCGCCCGGCGCCGCGGATCGCGGACGGCGTCGCCCAGCTGGCCGAGATCCTGCACGGGGTGCGGGCCGTCAGGCGGCCGCGTCCGGCTCCTGCCGGGTGAGCTGCGCGACGCATTCGATGTGGTGCGTGTGGGGGAACATGTCCACCGGCTGCACCAGCTCCAGCCGGTAGCCGCCGTCAACGAGCTGGCGTGCGTTCGGCGCCAGGGTGGTGGGGTTGCACGAGACGTAGCTGATCCGCTCCGGCGCCAGCTCGAGCACCCGCCTCACAGCCCGCGGGGTGAGGCCGGCACGAGGCGGGTCGACGAACACGACGCTGGGCCGGGGCACCCGCTCGAGCAGCGGGCGCAGCTGCTTGGCGACGTCGCCCTCCACGAACTCGGCGTTGGCGACGCCGTTCAGGTCCGCGTTCTCGCGCGCGCGGGCGACGGACTCCGGCGAGATCTCGACGCCGATCACCCGCTCGACGTATGGCGCCGCCAGCAGCCCGATCGCGCCGGAACCGCAGTAGAGGTCCCAGGCGACGTCGCCGGGGCGCAGCCGCGCCTGCTCGATGGCGTGCCGGTACAGCACCTGCGACATCTCGCTGTTGGTCTGCATGAACGCGCCGGCCGACAGCCGCAGGGTGAGCCCGTCGATCCGCTCCTCGAACTCGTCGGATCCGAACAGCGTGGTGTGGGCCAGCCCGGCCGTGACCTCGGCCACGCCGTCGTTGACCGCGTGCACCACCCCCACGACGCCATCCGGCAGCATTCGCTGCAGGTGGTCGACGGCCGGCGCCGGGCCGGGCGCGGTGACGAGCATCGCCAGCAGCTGTCCGGTGTTGCGGCCCTCGCGCACCACCAGGTGGCGCAGGAAGCCGGCGCCGGTGCGCTGATCGTACGCCTGCAGGCCCTGCTCGCGCGCCCACCGTTCGAACCCGCGGCGCAGCTCGTTCGAGACGGGCGATGCGATGTGGCAGGTGTTCACCGCCATCAGCCGGTCCCAGCGGCCGGCCACGTGGAATCCCAGCGCCGCACCGTCGGCGGTCTGCGACCACGAGTACTCGAACTTGTTGCGGTAGCCCCAGATCTGGCGGGCCGGCTCGATCGGCGCCAGGTGGTAGCCCTCCAGCCGCCCCAGCCGCTGCAGGGCGTCGGAGACCTGCGCCTGCTTGTGGCGCAGCTGCTCGGCGTAGTCCAGGTCCTGCCAGGCGCAGCCGCCGCAGACGCCGAAGTGCTCGCAGCGGGCGGTGACGCGTCCCGGGCCCGCCTCCAGCAGCTCGACCGCTCGCGCCTCCGCGTAGCGGCGCTTGAACTTGGTGACCCTGGCCCGCACCCTGTCCCCGGGCAGCGCCTGTGCAACGAACACCACCAGCTCGCCGTGACGGGCGACGCCGCGGCCGCCGTAGGCGAGGCTGTCGATCACAAGCTCCAGCTCCTGGTCGCGGGCGAGTGCGGGCATGGCCCCCGGTAGTGTACGAGCGTGGCCGTCGACCTCGTCTCCTACCGTGACGACCTCGAGGACATGATGGCCGAGGCGCTGACCGAGTACTACCAGCACAGCGCCGGGCTCAAGCCGACCATGGACATGACGCGGGTGTACGACCACTACGCCCACCTCACCTCGCTGGAGAGCGCGCTGGAGCTGGCCGACATGGGCGCCCCCACCGAGCTGCAGCGGTTCGCGGCCGAGGCCTACATCGGTGACGGCACCAAGCAGCTGACCGACCGCTCGGCCAATCTCGAGGCCGGCCTGACGGTGCCCTTCGACGGAGCGCAGGTGCCCTACCGGGAGGTGCGCCCGCTGCTCCTGAACGAGCCCGACGCGGCCCGCCGGCGAGAGCTGTACCGGAGCCGCTGTGAGGTGACCGAGCGCGAACTGAACCCGGTGCTGGCCGAGCTCGCGGGGCGGGAACGGGTGCTGACGGCAGAGCTTGGCGCGCCCACGGTGCTGTCGCTGTACGAACGGCTCGGGTTCGACCCGGCCGGACTGGCCGCGCGCACCGACGCGTTTCTGGCGGACACGGAGTCGTTGTACACCGACGAGCTTGACCGCCAGCTGCGCAGCCGGCTGGGCGTGTCGCTGGGCGAGGCCGGCCCGTCCGACCTGGCACGCCTGATGCGGGCACCCGAGTTCGACGCCGGCTTCCCGGGCGAGCGCGCGCTGCCGGCGCTGCGTGAGACGCTGTCCGGGCTCGGCATCGACCTCGACCGCCAGCCCAACGTGGAGCTGGACGTGGCGTCGCGGCCGGGCAAGGTGCCGCGCGCCTTCTGCGCGCCGATCCGGGTGCCCGACCGGGTGGTGCTGGTGGTGCTGCCGCAGGGCGGCCAGGAGGACTACGCCGCGCTGTTCCACGAGGCCGGGCACACGCAGCACTTCGCGCACGCGCGGCGCACGTTGCCCGCCGAGGAACGGGTGCTGGGCGACAACGCGGTCACCGAGGGGTTCGCGTTCCTGCTCGAGCACCTGACCGGCGACGCACGCTGGCTGGCGGCGCGGCTGGACATGCCGCGCAGCGACCTGTTCGTCCGCTTC
>JAICYJ010000047.1 GCA_025934255.1 Thermoleophilia bacterium
AACGGGGGTGCCGGGCTACGTCGTCACACACGTGACGCCGGCGTGACCGGGGCGTTGCAGGTCGTTGTCACGCTGTCAGTGACAGCTTTGCGCGGAGTACGTCGTCGGGCGTGTCGACGTCGAGCGCCAGCCCGGGGCGGTCGAGCGTGACCGACTGGATCCCGGCCGTCGCCGCCAGCCGGGCGTGGACGAGCGCGCTTGCGGCCGAGCCGAAGGCGGGCGTGATCACGTCCGCCGGCCGCACCGCGAGCGCGTTCGTGCCGCCGTCGTGAGCGCGGCCGATCGCGATCCCGCGCTCCGGCATCGCCGCCACCAGCGCCCGCACGTCGCTGGCGCTCACCAGCGGCAGGTCGCCGGCCAGGTACAGCACCGCCTCCGGCGCGGGCGAGATCAGCCCGCGCGCGTGATCCAGCCCCTCGTTCCACGGCAGCTCGCCGTCCGAGACCAGCCCCACCCGGTATGTCCGCGCCAGCGTCGGCGCCAGCGGCTCGCAGCTGGCTAGCGCCACCGGCCCCACGTCCGCCGCCACCGCCTCGCGTGCCACGTGCTCGACCATCGCCAGCATCAGCCGTCGCCGCTCGTCGCCGCCTAGCGCCGGGTGCAGCCGCTGCTTCGCACCGGCCAACCGCTTCAGCGGAATCAGGATCTGGATGCCCACGACCGGCAGACTAGACTGCGCCGATGCTCGCCCTCGGCTACAAGGCCTCGGCGGAGCAGTTCGGCCCCCGGCGGCTGCTCTCCTACGCGCTCGAGGCGGAGGCGTGCGGCTTCGACAGCGTCGCCGTCTCAGACCACTTCCAGCCCTTCCGCCACACCGGCGGCCATGCCCCCGCCGCGCTGCCGTGGCTGGGGGCGCTGGCCGTGCAGAGCGACCGCATCCGCTTCGGCACCAGCGTCTCCACGCCCACGCTGCGCGTCCACCCGTCGATCATGGCCCAGTCGTTCGCGACCATCGCCTCGCTCGCGCCCGGCCGCGTGTGGCTCGGCGTCGGCACCGGCGAGTCGATGAACGAGGTGCCCGCGCTGGGCATCGCCTGGCCGCGCTTCGCCGAGCGCCTGGAGCGGCTGGCCGAGGCGGTCGAGCTGATGCGCTTGCTCTGGACGGAGGACCGCGTCACCTACGACGGCACCTACTACCGCACCGCCAACGCCACGGTCTACGACAAGCCCGACCGGCCCGTGCCGATCCTGATCGCGGCCGCCGGCGCGAAGGCTGCCCGATTCGCCGGCGCGGAGGGCGACGGCTACATCACCACCAGCGGCAAGCCGCTCGAGCTCTACACCGAGACGCTGCTGCCCGCGCTGGAGCAGGGCGCCCGCGACGCCGGCCGCGGCCCGGCCGCCGAGCGCATGCTCGAGGTGAAGGTCTCCTACGAGCGCGACCCGGCCCGCGCCGCCGAGGAGTGCCGCTTCTGGGGTGCCCTGGCGCTGCCGGCCGAGAGCAAGCAGGGCATCGACGACCCGCTCGAGCTGGAGCGCCTGGCCGAGCAGGAGCACGTCCACGCTGAGTCTCGCTTCATCCTCACCGGCGACCCCGACGAGCTCTGCGACCGGGTCGCACCGTACGTCGACCTGGGCTTCCGCCACCTCGTGTTCCACAGCCCCGCGCCCGACCAGTCGCGGTTCCTGGAGCTGTTCGCGGCCGATGCGCTGCCGCGCCTGCGCGAGCGCTTCGGCTAGTGGTGGAACAGGTAGCGCTCGGGCTCGATCGTGACCTTGACCCGCTCGACGCCCTGCTCGAAGTTGTCGAACGGCTCGCCCGTGTACTTCATCGCCAGCTCATCCGCGTGCGCGCGGGCGCCGTCGCGTGTCATCACGGCGCGGCCGCGGATCTCGACCGACCGGTAGCCACTGGCGTCGATCACCTCGAGCGTGACACGGGGATCGCGCTCGATGTTGCGCCACTTGACCCGCCCCTCGGCCGTGTTGAACACCGGCCGCCCGTCCTCGATGTGCACCCACACGGGTGACACCTGCACGCTGCCGTCGCGGTTGACGGTGCCGAGGTGGCCGAAGTTGCGGCCGGCCAGCAGCTCTGCCGCAAGTGCCTGGGGATCGACGCTCACGCGCGCACTCTACCCACCTGCCAGCACGCGCTCGATGAACGCCGTCTTGGCCTCCGTGTAGCCCTCGCGATCGTCTCCGTAGGCGGCCGCGAGCTCGCGCTTGAGCGCCGCGTACTCGCGGGCGGTGCCGGGATTCGCGCGCAGGTGATCGCGCAGCCGCAGGTGCGCCACCAGCGGCCCCGCACCCTCCACGCACAGGTACAGATGGTGCTCGGGCAGGTGAGGCGGCTGGTCGAAGGCCTCGCGCCCGGGCACGCCGGCATCGCCCTTGTGCGGGTACCCGGCCGCCGCCAGCATCGCGATCGCCTCGGCCACGTCGGCCTCGTCGGCGACCACCACGTCGATGTCGATGATGGGCTTGGCCGCCAGTCCCGGCACCGCCGTGCTACCGACGTGTTCGATTGACCGCGCGCACATCCGCAGGCCTGCCGGCAGCCCGTCCCGCAGCTCGCAGAACAGGGCGGGCCAGCGCGGGTCGTACTCGCTGATCACGATCGGCTCGCCCACGGCGCCCGGATTCAGAGCCCGGCCACGCGCGGCGCCAGCTGCTCGCCGATCATCCGCACCGCGTCCAGGTCGCGGTGATCGAGATGCTGCAGCATCGCCCGCTCGAGTCCGGCCGCGGCCAGGTCCTCGAGCTGCCCGGCCACCTCATTCAGCGTGCCGCAGACCCAGCCGTCGACCCGTTCGGCCAGCAGCTGCTCGCCGCTGATCCCGTCGAAGTGCAGCGCGCCCAGCCGCCCCGCCCGCTCCAGCAGCTCGTCGCGCGTGCGGCCGATCAGCGTCGTCTCCATGAACGAGAAATGCAGCGGCGGCCGGCCGTGCCGCTCCGCAGCCTCGTCCAGGCTGCGCCGCACCGCCCGGCACTCGTCCGGGTCGGCCGAGAGAACGTTGTACTCCTGTGCGAACCGGGCCGCCAGCTCGACGGTGCGGGGCTTGCCGGCGCCGCCCACGATCATGGGCGGATGCGGCTGCTGCAGCGGCTTGGGCAGGGCCTGGCAGGCCTCGAGCTGGTAGTGGTGGCCGTCGAACGAGAACTCCTGCTCGGTCCACTGGCGGGTCACGATCTCGAGCTGCTCCTCGAGCATGTCCATGCGCTCCCGCATGGGCGGGAACGGGAAGCCGAAGCTGCGATGCTCGAGCCGGTACCAGCCCGCTCCCAGCCCCAGCTCAACGCGGCCGCCGGAGATGTGGTCGACCGTGGTGACCGCGTTTGCCAGCAGCGAGGGGTGGCGGAACGTGACCGGCGAGACCATCGTGCCCAGCCGCAGCCGGCTGGTGCGCGCGGCGATCGCGGCCAGGGTCGTCCAGGCGTCGTGCGAGCCGCGCCCGATCTGGCCGTCGCCGGACAGGTAGTGGTCGGATCGAAACAGCGCCTCGATGCCGACCGCCTCGCAGGTCTCGGCAAGCGCCACCCAGTCGGGCCAGGTCACGTCCTCCTGGCCCTCGATCATCAGGCACAGCCGCATCCCGCGGGACTCTACCGGGCCGGCTCGCGAGCCAGCACGGCCTCGATCGCCTGCTCCAGGATCGCGACCGCGCGGTCGAGCGCCGCCACCGGCATCACCAGCGACGGCTGCAGGTTGTAGGTGGCGGTGCTGGAATCGGCCAGCAGGCCGCGGCGCAGGCACTCGTCGGCGACCGCCTCCTGCAGCTCCGGCGCGCGCTGCTTGGTCTCGCGGTCGGCGACGAACTCGACCGCCATGTAGCAGCCCTTGATGCGGACGTCGCCGACCACCGGATACCGCTCGGGCAGCCGGCCCAGCGTCTCGCGGGCGCGGGCGTCCAGCGCACGCACGTTCTCGAGCACCGGCTCGTGCTCGAAGGCGTCGAGCGTCGCCAGCGCCGCGGCGCAGGCCGCCGGCAGCCACGCCCAGGTGCTGCCGGTGGGCACGTCGTCGTAGCCGCCCATCGCCCGCTCCGATCCCAGCACCGCGCCCAGCGGCATCACGCCGCCGCCGATGCCCTTGCCCAGGCACATCAAATCGGGTTCGACGCCCCAGTGCTCGACCGCGAACATGGTGCCGGTGCGGCCCATGCCGGACTTGACCTCGTCGGCGCAGAGCAGCCAGCCGTGCTCCCGGCACAGCTCCACCAGCGCCGGCCAGAAGCCGTCCGGGGGGATCTGCACGCCGCCCGACCCGATGATCGGCTCGATCACCACGCCGGCCACGTCGCGCGGGTCGAGGGCGTGGAACAGCACGTGGTCGCGCAGGTCGTCGATGGTGGCGTCGCCGCTTCCTCCCGGCCGCGGATCGCCGAACGGCGAGCGGTAGGGGTTGGGGTAGGGAACGTGCACGAACCCGGGGCTGAGCTGCCGCAGGCCGCTGGAGATGTCCTGGCGCTCGGCGCCCAGCGTGGCGGTCATGGTCGACTCGCCGTGGTAGGAGCCGAAGAACGCGATCACCAGCTGCCGCCCCGTGGCGCGGCGCATCAGCTTGAGCGCGATCTCGATCGCCTCCGTGCCGTTCAGGGCGATGTCGACCCGCGTCAGGCTGGGCGGCGCGATCGCCAGCAGCCGCTCGGCCAGCGGCGCCATCAGCTCGGAGGCCAGCCCGTGGCTGTCCTCGTTGCCGTAGCGGCGGAGCATCTCGACGGCCGGCTCGATCAGGTCGTCGCGGCCGGCGCCGAGCGGCACCGACGCCGACCCGGAGATCAGGTCCAGGTAGACGTTGCCGTCGACGTCCTCGACCGCCCAGCCGCGCTTGCGGGCGACCACGAACGGCGCCAGGCCCGCCGTCAGCCCCGGGTAGAACGACGCCCGCATCCGCTCCAGCAGCTCGCGGCTGCGCGGCCCGGGCGGCGGCGTGCGCATGCTCGGCACCGCGTCGATGTCGAGCGAGAGCTCGCCGCCCTTCGCGGCCGTCGGTGTCATGCCTTCGGCTCCGTGTCCGGGGATGCCCCGGATCCGATCACGTAGCTGTGATCGACCCGCCACTGCAGCCGCACCTGATCGCCGACGCGGGCCTCGGCGTGGCCGGACTCGTCGTTCAGCTGGTGCACCGTCAGCAGCTCGCCGGTTGCCAGCTGCACGATCAGCTGCGTCATCGAGCCGAGGTAGACGACCTCGGAGACGGTGCCCGCGATCAGCGAGCAGCCGTCCGGCACCGAGCCGTTCGACAGCTTCACCTTCTCCGGCCGCACGGTGATCTGGAACGCGTCGCCGACGCCGCCCGGGTCGGGCGCGAGCAGCCGCTGGCCCTCGCCCAGCCGCATCTCGAGAACGCCCGCGCGCCGCTCGTCCACCCGCAGCGCGAGCAGGTTCGAGATGCCGATGAAGCCGGCCACGAACGCCGTCCCGGGATGCTCGTACAGCTCGCGCGGCTCCGCCACCTGCTCGACCACGCCCTCGTTCATGACGGCGATCCGGTCGGACATCGTCAGGGCCTCCTCCTGGTCGTGGGTGACGTAGACGAAGGTGGTTGCGGTCTGCGCCGCGATCGACTTCAGCTCCAGCTGCATCTGGCGGCGCAGCTTCAGGTCGAGGGCGCCCAGCGGCTCGTCGAGCAGCAGGGCGGCCGGGCGGTTGACGAGCGCCCGCGCCAGCGCGACGCGCTGCTGCTGGCCGCCGGAGAGCTGACGGGGCCGGCGCTCGTTCAGGCCCTCCAGCCGCACGATGCGCAGCGAGTCGGCCACGCGGGCGGTCGTCTCCGCCCGCCCGACACGCTTGATGCGAAGCCCGAAGGCTACGTTCTCGGCCACGGTCATGTGCGGGAACAGCCCGTAGGCCTGGAACACCATGTTCACGTTCCGCTTGGCGGGCGGGACCCAGGTCACGTCCTCGCCCTGCAGCAGGATGCGGCCGCTGGTGGGCTCCTCGAAGCCGCCGATCATGCGCAGCGTGGTGGTCTTGCCGCAGCCGCTCGGCCCCAGCATCGAGAAGAACTCGCCGCCGGGGATGGTGAGGTTGACCGCGTCCACGGCGACCACCGATCCGAACCGCTTGCTGACGTGCTCCAGCACGATCTGGCCCTGGGTGCGGTCGCTCACGCCGGCCCCACCGCGATCGCGAACAGGTCGTTCACGTTGCTGCCGGTCTGGCCGGTCACGATCGTGTCGCCGAGCTTGGTCAGCACCTCGCTCGAGCGGTGCCGCAAGAGCGCGGTGCGCAGATCGATCTGAAGCGCGACGGCCCGCTCCAGCGTGGAGCCGTCCACCAGCGCGCCCGCCACCTCGGTGCCGCCGTCCATCCCGTCGGTGTCCAGGAATGCGGCGGTGATCGAACGGCCGGCGCCGATCCGAAGCGCGGCGGCGAGCGCCGCCGCCTGGTTCGGGCCGCCCAGGCCGAACTCCTCGGACTGGGTCAGGGTCACGGTCGTCTCGCCGCCGGCGCCGACCAGCACGCAGGGCCGGGCGAACGGGCGGCCGTGGTCGTGGATCTCGACGGCGATGGCGGCCAGCGCCGTGCCGATCTCGCGGCTCTCGCCCTCCAGCGTGGTGGACACGACGTGGGCGGTCACGCCCAGCTCGGTCGACCTGCGCACCATCGCGTTGGCCACGTCGGCGCCGGTGACCAGCACCAGGCTCTGAATCGACAGGTCGTCGAGCTGGGGGGCGGTGTCGTTCACGGTGGCTGTCAGGTGCCGCCGGATCGAGGGCGCGACGGCATCCCAGAGATCGTACGCGTGCAGCACCGCGATCGCCTGCTCGCCGGTGGTGGTGTCGGTGACCGTGGGGTCGGTGATCGCGTCCAGCGGGTCGCCGACCACGTCGGACACCGTCAGGTTGACGACGGTGGCACCGCCCATCGCGGCGGCCAGCCGGCCGCCCTTCAACCCGGACACGTGCTTTCGCACCGCGTTGATCTCGCGGATGGCGGCGCCCGATCCCAGCAGCAGCCGGTGCAGCTCGCGCTTCTCCTCGAAGCTGACGCCCTCCGCCGGCAGGCACGCCAGCGCCGAGCTGCCGCCCGTGAAGCACGCCAGCACCACGTCCTGCGGCCCGGCCGTCCCCGCCAGCTGCATCAGGCGCTGTGCCGCATGGCAGCTGGCCTCGGTCGGCAGCGGGTGACCTGCTGATAGCAGCTCGATCCGGTCGAGCGATGCGGCGTGACCGTCGGGCGCGACCACCAAGCCGCCGGCGATCACGTCTCCCAGCAGCTGCTCCAGCGTGGTGGCGATCCGCGCGCTGGCCTTGCCCGCACCCAGCACCAGCACCCTGCCGTTGGCACCCGGCACGTGCGAGACGCCGTCCACGATCACGGCGCCGCCCTCGCCGAGCGTCACCGCCGCGCGCACCGCCGCCTGCGGGTCGGCCGCCTGCACGCCGGCCTCGACGATGTCGAGCACCAGCTCGCGCAACGGCGCCGGGCCACGGGCGACCAATGCCTTCCGATTCGAGGGGATGCCCGAGCCGGTGGCGCTCATCCCACCGGCACGGTGGGCGACCCTGTCCGCGTCGGGTAGACGCCGGCGGTTCCCAACTCCTCGGCGATCAGCAGCAGCGCGTTGTACTTGGCGGTGCGCTCGCCCCGCACCGGCGCACCGGTCTTGATCTGGCCCGCGTTCAGCGCCACCGACAGGTCGGCGATGATCGCGTCCTCGGTCTCGCCGGAGCGCTCGGACACGACGACGGTGTAGTCGTGGCGGTAGGCCTGGTCGGCCGCGTCCAGCGCCTCGCTGAGCGTGCCGATCTGGTTCACCTTCCAGAGCAGCGAGTTGGCGGCGCCGGCCTCGATGCCGCGCGCAAGCCGCGCCGGGTTGGTCACGAACAGGTCGTCCCCGACGATCTGGATGCCGCTGGCCGCGGTCAGCTCCGCGAAGCCCTCGAAGTCGTCCTCGTGGAGGGGATCCTCGATGGTGACGATCCCGAACCGCGCGATCAGCCGCTGGTAGAGCTCGATCATCCCGGCCCGGTCGTGGCGCTGGCCGGCCAGCAGGTAGGTCTCGGTGGCCGCGTCGTAGTAGTGGGTGGCGGCGCAGTCCAGGCCGTAGCTGACGAGGTCGTCGTAGCCGGCCCGGCCGACCGCCTCGTGCAGGTAGCCGAGCGCCTCCTCGGGGTCGGACAGGGGCGGCGCGTAGCCGCCCTCATCGCCGGTGTTGAGCGCGGCCTTACCGAACTTGTCGAGCAGGATCTCGCCCAGCTGGAGGTTCACCTCGGTTGCGATCTGGAGCGCATGCAGCATGCTCTCGGCGCCGGACGGGATCATGATGAACTCCTGGAAGTCCAGGTCGTTCGAAGCGTGGCGCCCACCGTTGATCAGGTTCACCTGCGGCACCGGCAGCACGTGCGCGTTGGCGTTCAGGTAGCGGTAGAGCGGCAGCTCGTGCGCGGCCGCGGCGGCGCGGGCGGCCGCCAGCGACACGCCCAGGATCGCGTTGGCGCCGAGCGCCGACTTGTCGTCGGTGCCGTCCAGCTCGATCAGCGCGGCGTCCAGCGCGCGCTGGGGGGCGACGTCGTGGCCGATCAGGTGGGGGGCGATGCGATCGTTGACGTTGGCGACGGCGGTGCGAACGCCGAAGCCGCCGAAGCGGGCGCCGCCGTCGCGCAGCTCGTGCGCCTCGTACGACCCGGTCGAGCGCCCGGACGGCACGTCGGCGCGTCCCAGCACGCCGCCGGCGATGACATCGACCTGTACGGTCGGCAGCCCACGGCAGTCGAGCACCTCCCGCGCCGTGATGCTCGAGATCGACAGGTCCGGCATGCGGCCTCCTAGGCGTCGGATGCGAATCACGCGGGCGCGACCGGGGCGTCCGCGCCCCCCGCCATGCTAGACGCTCAGATTGGCAACTGTCAACAGTCTACGTCTACAACATTCAGGCGACGCCGTCGCCGCTCCGCACCGCCGGCAGGTGCTCGATGTACTCCGACACGCGCCCGAAGGCCAGCTCCACGTGCGACTCGAAGCGGGTGGCTGCCAGCTCGGGATCGCGGGCCTCGATCGCCTCCACCATCGGCCGGTGCTCGCCCGCGATCTCCTCGGGCGAGGCGTAGAGGTGCTCGTCCAGCCGGATCATGGTGCGCACCACCGGCACGTGCCGCATGAACACCTCGTGCAGGCGGTGGTTTCCGGTCAGCCGGCAGACGGTCTCGTGGAAGGCCAGGTCGGTGCGCGACACGGCCGCGATGTCGCGCCGGTCGGCCGCGTCTTCCAGCTCTGACAGGGCCTGGCGGATCGCCTCCAGGTCGGCCGGCCGCCCGCGTCGCGCCAGCAGCTTGGCCGCCCGCGACTCGATCGCCGCCCGCAGGTCGTAGATCTCGCGCACGTCGTCGCTCGACAGCTGCACCACGTAGGTGCCGCGGTTCTGCTCCTCGTTCAGCAGCCCCTCCGCGCGCAGCAGCTTGAACGCCTCGCGCACCGGGCCGCGGCTGATGTTGAGCGCGTCGGCGATGCGCACCTCGACCAGCCGCTCGCCCTGACCCAGCCGGCCGGCCAGGATCTCCTCGCGAATCTGGTCGGCAGCCTCCTCGGCGAGAGGCTTTCGGGCGCGCAGTGGGCGCATGCCAGGAGTGTACCTTGACACCCGGTCACCGAGGTGCAAGACTGTCGACTGTCAACAGGCCGCCGGTCGGCCGAGAACTCAACCGGCGACCGGGAGGGAAGGCCCCACCCCGATGGCGAGCAGCGTCGAGTACGTCGTTCCGTCTGTGCAGACAGCGCTCCCCGGCCCCCGCAGCAGGGAGCTCCTGGAGCAGCAGTCACGGGTCGTGTACGGGCCGATGCGCGAGTACGACGAGATGCCGCTGGTGCTGGCCTCCAAGGCGGACTGGATCCTGACCGACGTCGACGGCAACGCCTGGGCCGACCACCAGTCGTGCTGGGGCTCGACGCCGCTCGGCGCCCATCCCGCCGCCGTCGAGGAGGCCGTGATCGAGGCTCAGGCCCGCTACGGCATGGAGATCACCGACTACGTCACGTCTGAGCCGGTGATCTCGCTGGCGAAGCGGCTGGTCGAGATCGCACCGCCCGGCCTGACCCGTGTCGCGCCCAGCGTCAGCGGTACCCTGGCCGTCGAATCGGGGCTCAAGTTCGCACGCGCCGCCACCGGCCGGCCGATGATCCTGTCCTTCCTGGGCCAGTACCACGGCGAGGCCAGCCTGCTGACGGCCGCGCTCGGCACCGACCTGTCCGAGGTGACAACCGGCAGCGCCCAGTACGTGCCGGGGTTCGTCTTCGCCCCCTACCCGAACGCCTTCCGCGCGCCCTTCCACAAGGGGCCGGGGCCCTACGACGACGGCATGTACATCGACTTCATCGAGGACTGGCTGCTCGTGCACCAGGTCGAGCCCGAGCAGATCGCGGGCGTGCTGATCGAGCCGATCGCGGGCGAGGGCGGCATCCTGATCCCGTCCGACGAGTTCTGGCGCCGGCTGACCGGGCTCTGCCAGCGGTTCGGCTGGATGATGATCCTGGACGAGGTGCAGACCTGCATGGGACGCTGCGGCACGATGTTCGCGGCCGAACGCTGGGATCTGCGTCCCGACCTGCTGCTGCTGGGCAAGGGCATGGCCGCCGGCGGCCAGCCGCTGGCCGGCGTGCTCGGCACCGAGCGGGCGCTGGCCGACTCCGACGTGCACTCGGGCGGCACCTTCGCCTGGGTTCCGCCCGCCTGCGCCGGCGCGCTTGCCGGCATCGACGCCATCCTGCGAGAGAATGCGCTGGACAACGTCGCCCAGCTGGCGGCGATCGCCGAGGAGGTGCTGACCCCGATGGTCGACCAGTACGAGCAGGTCGGAGACGTGCGGATCGCGGGTGCTTTCATCGGCATCGAGTTCGTGACCGACCGCGACACGATCGCGCCGGCGCCGGCCTTCCACCGCGACGTGCACCACGAGCTGATGCGGCGGGGCGTGCTCGGGATCACCCAGTGGGGCAAGTGGGTGTACCGGATGCAGCCGGCCCTGAACATGCCGCCTGACCTGTTCCGCTGGTCGTGCGACCAGGTGCGCGACGCCGTCGACGAGGTCTCCAAACGGCCGCCCGAGGAGCCGCAGATCCTCGACCGCTGGCAGAGCGAGACGCGGCGGGCGCGCGGATGAGGGCGCGGTCGCGTGCAGCGCTGTTGGCCACCGGCACCTGCCTGATGGTGGCCGCCGCCGGCTGTGGCAGCGGCTCGTCCAGCCCGTCTCAGAGCGTCGCCACCGCCCCCGCCCAGATCTCCGGCCAGCTCAAGGTCTACGCCTACGAGGACGGCTTCACCCCCGGCTACGTCAAGAGCTTCAAGGCCGAGTACCCGAAGGTCGACCTGCAGACCCAGGCCTTCTCGAGCAGCACCAGCGCCCTCACCAAGCTGCGCACCGGCTCGGTGTCGCCCGACGTGATCAACACCTGCGTCGACGAGAACGCTGCCGAGGAGGTGCGGCTGGGCGTGTTCCAGCCCCTGGACATCTCCAAGATCCCGAACTGGAAGTACATCGACCCCGAGCTGAAGAAGCTGCCGGGCGTGATGTCGGACGGCAAGGTCTACGTCGTGCCCGTCGACGCGGGCGACGGCGGCATCCAGTACGACCCGGCGCACGTCAGCCCTGCGCCCACCTCCTGGAAGGACCTGTTCGACCCCCGCTACAAGGGCGAGGCGTCGATCGAGGACAACCCGGTCACCGCCATCGACATCGGCGCCCTGGCGATCGGGATCACGGATCCGCTGCACATGGACTCGGCCCAGCTGGAGCAGGTGAAGAACTTCCTGATCGCCCACAAGAGCCAGTTCCGCACCTGGTGGGAGAGCGACACCGACGAGGAGCAGCTCTACAAGACCGGTGAGATCTGGATCAGCTCGGGCTACCGCGACAACGCCTTCACGGTCACCAAGAACGGCGTCCCCAACAACTTCGTCCTGCCCAAGGAGGGCCAGCTGGAGTGGACGTGCGGCTACGGCATCAGCGCCCACGCCCACAACCTCAGCGCCGCCTACGCGATGATCAACTGGTACGCGAGCGTTGCGGCCGAGACCTACGAGGCAAACACCTGGCACTACCGGATCGCGAACCTCAAGGCCAAGGCCCAGCTGCCGCACAAGATCCTGGTGCTGTCGGGCAACAACCAGAAGCTGTCGCATCCGATCCCCGCCTCCGAGCCGAGCAACTACGCCGAGTGGGTGCAGGTGTGGCAGGACGTCAAGAGCGGCTGACGCTGGCCGACCACCCGCGCGAGTCGCCGCAGGTGGCGACGATGCCGGCTCGGGTGCGCCTGCAGCGGATGCTGCCCAGCATCGCCAGCGTGGCGCTGGTGGTGTTCGTGATGCTGGTGCTGTTCGGCCCGATCGTGCTGCTGGCCGTGCTCTCGTTCGACAAGGCCACCATCATCGCGCTCGACTGGCAGGGGTTCACGACGCAGTGGTACCGCGAGATGTGGGCCAACACCAACCTGCGCGCGGCGGTGCTGAACTCGGTGGTGGTGGCCGCGATCGTGACCGTGATCAGCATGGTGGCCGGCACGATGGCCGCCTTCGCGATCACGCGCTTCCGGTTCCACGGGCGGGCGGCGGTGGCCGGGCTGGTGGGCGCGCCGCTGGTGGTGCCGTGGCTGATGATCGGCGTGGGCGCGGCCATCTTCTTCTTCCACTACAACGTGCCCGGCCTGTTCCCGCTGTCGCTGCTCTCCGTGACCGCGGTGCAGGTGGCGTGCACGTTCCCGCTGGTGACCGCGGTGGTGGCCGCGCGCCTGGCCCGCTTCGAGGGCGTCCAGGAGGAGGCGGCGATCGACCTGGGCGCCTCGCGCCTGCAGGTGCTGCGCCACATCATCCTGCCGCAGCTGACGCCGGCGCTGGGCGCCGCCGCGATCTTCGCCTTCTCGTGGTCGTTCAACAACTTCGAGATCGACTTCTTCGTGGGCGGCTATGACCAGACGTTCCCGGTCTGGGTCTATTCGGAGCTGCGCCGGGCGCCGAACCTGCCGATCATCAACGCCAGTTCGACGCTGATCTCGTTCGTGCAGGTGCTGATGGTGGTGGTGGCCTGGCGGCTGCTGCGCGGGCAGGACGACGAGGACGGCTCGTCCGTGGTGGACGCGCTGCCATGACGGCCGCCGCCCAGCCCTCCAAGCAGCGATGGAAGCGGATGCAGCGCGGGATGACGCCCTGGTGGCTGCTGTCGGCGCCGCTGGTGATCCTGGGCGTGCTGTTCGTGGCGCCGCTCCTGACCCTGTTTCTGATCGGCTTCCAGCACAACTCGCTGCTGCAGGTGGGCGGCTGGACGCTGGACAACTTCCGCACCATCTTCGAGACCCAGAGCTACCGGCACATCGCCGTCACCACCGCCGAGATCGCGACCGCCACGATGCTGGTGCAGCTGGCGTTCGGGCTGCCGCTGGCCTACGTGCTGGCGTTCAAGGCCGGGCGCTGGGAGCTGCCGCTGATCCTGCTGCTGGTGCTGGCCGACGAGCTCAACCCGATCGTGCGCATCTATGCCTACCGGGTGGTGCTGGGCCGGGAGGGCATCATCAACAAGGCGCTGGAGGCGGTCGGAATCGTCGACCCGAACCATCCCATCAGCTGGCTCCTGTTCGATAACTTCGCGGTGGTGGTGGTGCTGTCCACCAGCTACATCACCTACACCGTGATCCCGATCTACGCCTCGATGAAGGCGATCGACCACTCGCTGATCGAGGCCGCCACCGACCTCGGCGCGGGCTGGCTGCGCCGGGCCTGGAAGATCATCCTGCCGCTGTCGGCGCCCGGCATCTTCATCGCGATCATCCTCGTCTACATCCCGCTCTACACGGAGTTCGCGACGCCCACGCTGGTCGGTGGCACCGGCTCCTACATGCTCGGCCAGCTGAACGCCGAGCTGATCACCGAGACCGGCGACCTCGGCCAGGGGGCGGCGCTGAGCGCGCTGCTGCTGGCGGCCTCGGGCGTGCTGGCGGCGGTCGCGTACTACCTGAGCCGGCTCAACCGGCTGGACACCTGACCGCGTAGCCTGCGCACGCCCACCGAGCGCTGCTCGCGCTTGACGTCGCGCAGCACCTCGTGCGCGCAGTTGCGGCCGTTGGCTCCGGTGACACCGCCGCCGGGATGCGTGCCGGCGCCGCACAGGTACAGGCCTTCCACCGGCGTCCGGTAGTCGCCGTGGCCCGGCACCGGGCGCATCGAGAACAGCTGGTCGCTGCCCATGTCGCCGTGCAGCGCGTGGCCGCCGGTGATGCCCAGCAGCCGCTCGAGGTCAAGCGGCGACAGCACCTGGCGGTGCAGGATCGAGCCGGGCAGGTTGGGGAAGTAGCCGCCCAGGTGCTCGATGGCACGGTCGGCGACTCCTTCGCGGATGTCGTCCCACGCGCCCTCGCCCTCGGCCAGGTTGTAGGGCTGGGAGTTGACGTCGATGGTGACGATGTGGCGGCCGTCCGGCGCCAGCGTGGGATCGTGCAGCGTGGGGATGCACATCTCGATGTGGGCGCCCTCGGCGGGGATCCCCTGCAGCGCCAGCGCCTGCGCCCGGTCCATGTCGGCCAGCGTCGAGGACACCTCCATGATGCCGAGCTGGTAGCCGCTGGCGGGGTCGGCGCCGGTGGCCTCGGGCAGCTCGGACACGGCCAGGTTGATCTTGATGCTGGTACCGATGCAGCGGTAGGCCTCGATCGCCGCCCGGTAGTGCTCGGGCACGTCCTCCTCGGCCACCAGCCGGCGGAAGGTGCGCTTGGGATCTGCGTTCGAGAGCACCACCGGCGCGGTCAGCTCCTCGCCGTTCGCCAGCCGCACGCCGGTCACCCGGCCGCCGCCGGTCAGCACCTGGGCGACCTCGGCGCCGATGCGCACCTCGGCGCCGGCCTCGCGCGCGGCGTCGGACATGTGGCGGGTGACCTCGCCCATGCCGCCGTGTACGAACCCCCACGAGCGCACGCCGTCGGACGCCTCGCCGGCGTGGTCGTGCAGCAGCACGTAGGCCGTGCCGGGGGTGGAGGGGCCCGACGTGCTGTCGTTGATCGCGTGCCAGCCCATCGTCGCCTTCAGGTGATCCGACTCGAACCAGCCGTCCAGGTACTGCGTTGCCGAAGTGGAGAACAGGAACATCAGGTCGAGCAGGTCGCGTCGCCCGCCCAGGGCCTTGCGGCCCATCCTCATCGCCGTCGGCAGCTCGCCGATGCCGCCGCTGCCGGTCGGCGGCGTCCAGTCGAACATGGGCATGATGATGGCCGCCATGTCGGCCAGGTGCTGCTCGAAGTCCCGGAACCGGCGCGCGTCCTTCTTCGAGAACCGGGCCACCTCGCGCTCGGTCTCGTCCAGGTCCTCCGAGAGCAGGAACCGGCCGCCGTCGGGAAACAGGTTCAGCGTCGGGCCGGCCGGCGAGACCGTCAGGCCGCGCTGCGCCAGCCGCATGTCCTGCCAGATCGCTTCGCGCAGCATGCTCAGCACGTAGGCGCCGGTGGAGGCCCGGTAGCCCGGGGCGAACTCCTCGGTGACGCAGCAGCCGCCCACGAAAGGCCGCCGCTCAAGCGCCACTGTCGACAGTCCCGCGCGGGCCAGGTAGAAGGCTGCGGTCAGCCCGTTGTGGCCCGCCCCGACGATGATCGCGTCGTAGCTGCGGCCACTCGTGGAGGCGGAGCCGGTCATAGCGGTCGACAGTCTACACCAGACAACCGAGCGGATTCTGACTGGCTCGCCGCCGGGCCGCTCGCGCCTACTCTGGGGGTAGTGCAGGGCTTCGTCGACATCCACAGCCACATGATTCCGTCGGGCGATGACGGCGTGCGGTCGGTGGACGAGGCGGTGGAGCTGGTGCTGGAGGCGGCGTCGCGCGGCACGGCCGTGCAGTACGCCACGCCGCACGCGATGGACCGCCATCCGTTCACCGACGAGCGGCGCCGGCGCGTGACCGCGGCGCGGGAGCAGATCCGCGCGCGGCTCGAGGGGCGCGTCGATTTCCGCGTGGGCTGGGAGATCAGCCCGGAGCCGTGGCTGCTGGACGCCGATCCGCGGATGCTGTCGATGGAGGGACTCGACGCCTGCCTGCTGGAGCTGCCGCTGCCGCACACCGGCCCCCGCAACCTGAACACGTTCGTGGCGTGCGGCGAGCACATCGCGGCGGCCGGCCTGGTGCCGATCATGGGCCACCCCGAGCGCTGCGACCTGGTCAACGGCGACCTCGACCAGGTCACCGAGCTGCGCGGGCGCGGCTGGCTGGCCCAGGTGAACGCGTCCAGCCTGCTGGGGCGCCACGGTAGTTGCGTGCAGGATGCAGGCTGGACGCTCGTGGAGACCGGCCGCGCCGACATCGTCGCCTCCGACGGGCATCGCGCCAACCGCCCGCCCTGGCTGGACGAGGCGTTTGCCGTCGTGGCCGCCCGGGCCGGCCGCGAGCGGGCGCTGCCGCTGTTCACCGGCGCCGCGCTGGCGCCGCTGGCCACCTTGCCGCTGCCCCAGGCCGAGCCGGCTTAGGACCATTCTCTCGGTCGCTACGCGCTCTCGATCACCGGCTCCAGCAGCATCTCGCTGCTGATGGTGTTTGCGATGTAGCACTCGCGGTGGGCGAGGTCGACCAGGCGCGTGACCTTCGCGATGTCGCTGCCCTCCGCCACCACGATGTGCGGGCGCAGGGTGATCCGGGTGATGCGCACCGGCGGGTCATCCTCCGGCATCAGCGCCTCGGCCTGGTCGGAGTAGGACAGCACGTCCACCCGCGCCCGCGCGGCCACCGCCAGGAACGAGAGCAGCTGGCACGAGCTGGCGGCGGCCAAGAGCAGCTGCTCGGGGTTGGTCAGTGCGGGGTCGCCGCGGAACGCGGTGTCGGCGGACACCGTCAGCGGCTCGGCCGAGGGCGGCAGCGCGATCTCGTGGCGGCGGTCGTAGTGCTCGTAGCCGGCCCCGGTCGAGCCGGCCCAGGTGACGGTGGTGCGGTAGCGGTGCTCGTGGCCCATCCCGGCTACCGCGGGGAGTCGGAGGCTTCCAACGGGCCGACGCTGGCCTCGATCGCGGCCCCGACCTGCGCCACCCGCGCGGCCAGCGCCTTCAGCTCTTCCTGGGGCGTCATGCCGCTGCGCGCGCTGAGCTGCAGCAGCTGCTGGTGGACGTCGAGCAGCTCCTCCAGCGCTTCCTTCGTCTGCTGGTTCATGGTGCACAGCATAGGGCGGCCGCTGTGCTGCGCCGCGAGGGGCCCGGTTGTGCGCCGGGCCCCTCGGTGGCCTACTTGCCCTCGGAGGGCGATTCGTCCTCGGCCAGCAGCTTGTACAGCCGCTTTGGCGTCTCGCGCAGGAGGTCGGGGGGAGTGGTCAGCTGCTGCTCGGATCCCGCGTGCACGACCTGGCGGGTGGCGGCGCGCACCTGGTAGATCAGGTCGCGCAGCTCGACGATGGCCGGTGGCACGTCGGAGGCGACTTCGGCCCAGGGCTCGCTGGGCGCGGCCGCCGCCTCGGTGGTGCCGGACTCGGTCAGCGAGAACACGCGCTTGCCGCCCTGCTGCTCGGCCCGGATCAGCTCCTCGTCCTCGAGCTGCGAGAGCGTGGGGTAGATCGATCCCGGGCTGACGCGCCAGGCGCCGCCGGAGCGGTCGCGCAGCTCGCGCATGATCTGGTAGCCGTGCATCGGCTGCTCGGCCAGCAGTGCCAGGATGGCCGCGCGGATGTCACCGCGGCCGGCCCGCCCCTGGTAGCCGCGCATGCCGCGGTGATGGCCATGGTGGCCCCTGCGCCCGTGGCGGGTGCAGCGGTCGATCATCTCGCGGAACTCGCCGCGACGCCCCCCGGCGGGGACGATCACATACTCACTCATTGGGTTTCTCCTTCTTTCATGTGATAGGTCAAGTTCTATCACGATATATCGTTACGTGCAAATCCCCGCATCCGTCCCTTGCACCGTCCGGCAACCGTGCCTACAGTCGTGGGCAGGAGGAAGCGGGTTCCAGGAGGCGCGATGCGCGGTTCGATGGCACGGTTGGCGGGAATCACGATGGCACTGGCCCTGCTGTGCGCCGCCCCGGCCTCGGCGCGAGTGCTGCAGCCAGCGGCGCTGCCGCACGTGGTCGCCGGCTCCGCCTACGTGCGCGTGAACCAGCTCGGCTACTCGACCAGCGCGGCCAAGCGCGCCTACCTGATGTCGAGCGTGAGCGAGGCCGGCGCCACCTTCTCCGTGATGGACGGATCGACGGTGGTCTTCACCGCATCGGTCGGGCCGCAGCTGGGCTCGTGGAGCGCCAACTTCCCGCACGTCTACGCGCTCGACTTCCCGACCACCGCCGCCGGCAGCTACACGATCACGGTCAGCGGGCCGGCCGCGGCCACGTCACCCAGCTTCGCGATCGGCGCCGGCCCGGCGGTCTACGCGGGCGCGATCGGTAACGCGCTCAGCTTCTACCAGAACGAGCGGGACGGCCCGGCCTACATCCCCTCGCCGCTGCGCACGGCGCCGGCGCACCTGAACGACCAGAACGCGATGACGTATCTGACGCCGAAGGTGGACGCGGACGGCAACTTCCAGGGCAGCCTGACGCCGCTGGGTACCCGCGTCAACGCCGCCGGCGGCTGGTGGGATGCGGGCGACTACCTCAAGTTCGTGCAGACCGAGAGCTACACGACCGGCGTGCTGCTGAGCGGCCTGCGCGACTTCCCGGCGCAGATGGGTCCGCACAGCGGAGCCGACTTCACGGCCGAGACCACGTTCGGCGTGCGCTGGCTGCTGCGGATGTGGAACGACCGCACGAAGACGCTCTACTACCAGGTGGGAGTGGGCGAGGCCAACGACCAGACCACCGGCGACCACGACATCTGGCGGCTGCCGCAGGCCGATGACACCTGGGGCGGGCACACCAGGGCCGACCGCTACATTCGCCACCGGCCGGTGTTCCGGGCCGGCAAGCCGGGCTCGCCGATCAGCCCCAACCTGGCCGGGCGCGACGCCGCGGCCTTCGCGGAGTGCTACCAGGTGTTCAAGAGCACCGACCCGGGGCTGGCGGCTCGCTGCCTGCGCTCGGCCGAGGACATCTTCGCGCTGGCGGACACCAGCCCCCGGGGCCACCTGCTGACGGTGATCCCGTTCGACTTCTACCCGGAGACGGAGTGGCGCGACGACCTCGAGTGGGGGGCCACGGAGCTGTACCTGGCCACCAAGGGCGGGCACCTGCCGCCGGGGCTGCCGCACGCGAGCCCGCGCTTCTACCTGCGGCAGGCGGCGCACTGGGCGCACGCGTACATCACCGGCCCGAACGACGCCGCCGACACGCTCAACCTGTATGACGTGAGCGGTCTCGCCCACTACGACCTGTACCGGGCGATCTCGATGGCGGGCGGGTCGAACGGCCTGGCCGTGACGCAGCCGGCGCTGCTCGCCGACCTGCGAAGGCAGCTCGACCGCGCGATCGCGCAGGGCGGCAAGGATCCGTTCCGGTTCGGGTTCCCGTGGGCCGCCTTCGACACGACCTCGCACGGCTTCGGCCTGTCGGTGATGGCCAGCGAGTACGACCAGCTGACCGGCACCAAGCGCTACAGCAAGCAGGCCGGCCACTGGCTGGGCAACGTGCTGGGCGCCAACGCCTGGGGCGTCTCGCTGGTGGTGGGTGACGGCATCCGGTTCCCGCGCTGCATGCAGCACCAGGTCGCGAACCTGGCGGGCTCGCTGAACGGGGCGCCGCCGGTGCTGGCCGGGGCGGCCGTCGAGGGGCCGAACGGCGTCACGTCGAGCGGCAAGGTGGACGGGATGCGCGACTGCCCGGTGCATCACGTGGATTCCTTCAAGAAGTTCAACAACGCCGCCAAGTTCAGGGACAACGTGCAGTCGTGGTCGACGGCGGAGCCGGCCATCGACCTGACGGCCACCAGCCCGCTGGCGTTCGCGCGGGCCGCGGCCGGGCTGAACTAACCGGCGCCGCAAGCCGATATGCTTCGGGACGGCCGTGCGCCTCGTGGCGACGGCCGGCCCGCCCTCTTAGCTCAGTTGGTAGAGCACTTCCATGGTAAGGAAGGGGTCAACGGTTCGAGTCCGTTAGAGGGCTTCGCTGTTTCCGGCTTGGTTGAGCCAGATCTAAGGGTTCTCCAGTGACTCGATGGGGATGGCGTTTTGGGTTTGCGTCCAATTTGCGTCCAAATAATTCTCCCAAATCGCGTCCAGGATCGCGCGGCTGCGGTTGGCGTGGGGTGCGATCAGGTGGCCGTAGTGCAGCTCGATCATGTCCACGCCGGTGCCCATCAGCTTGGCCAGCAGCCAGCGGTCGTCGGATTGCAGCAGGAACCAGGTCGCGAAGGTGTGGCGGAGCGCGTTCGGGCCGCGCTGGTCAAGGCCGGCGGCCTCGAGTGCGGGCTGCCAGTCTCGGTGGCGCCAGTTTCGGAGGTTGAGGTAGCCCCCGCGCCGCGCCGGGAAGACCAGCAGCGAGTCTGGATGCCTCTGTCGCTGTGAGCGGTACACGGCGATTGCCGCTTCTGACAACGAGATCGTGCGGATCGAGCCGCGGGTCTTTCCGACAAACTGCTCCAAGCCCTTGCCTTCGGTGTAGGTGCGCCGGATCGTCACGGTCATTGCCTGCTCGTCGATGTCGCCGGGCTCGAGTGGGATCCACTCCTCCGGGCGCATGCCGGTTGCGGCGACGAACCGGGCGGCATCGCCCCACTCGCCTAGCTCGATCGCGACGCGCTCGAGCTCCTCAAGAGTCTGGAAGGGCTTAACCTCCTCGCGCCGCGGCTGCGCCGTGACGGACACCGGGTTCGTGATCCCGTAATGGCGAGCTGCCTGGGCGAACAGTTGTCGGCCGACGCGGCTGACCTCCCAGCGGGTGCTCGCGTTCGGGAGCGTCGCGATCCACAGCTCGACCTCGCGGACGGTTACCTTGTCGATCCGCGTCCCTCCGAAGCCGGCCTCGAACTTCGCAAGCGCCCACAGCACGCGCTCCTTACCACCGCCCTTGCCGGGACGAAGCGTCCGGTACTCGCGGATCAGTCCAGAGACCGACGGGAGGGTGGTCGAGGCATCGGCATCGGCCATGATCTCCTCGAAGCGCCGCTCCGCGGCCTCCTTGGCGTCGCGCTTGGTGGCGTATCCGCGGCCCATCGGCCGGCGTGGGCCTGCGACGCCGTCCGGGAGTCGAAACCGAAACGCCCACCGCGAGTCCCCGTTCGGCTTGAAGACCTGCAGATCCGTCAGCGAGGCGTTCATGCCGCGCTCCGACGTTGCGCCCCGGCGGACGCTGAATCGAGGCGCCGCCCGACTCGGCGCTGCTGAAGCCACGCCTCCACCTCGGAGCTGCGATACCTGATAGCGCCGCCGAGTCGGTAGTGCGGCAAGCCCTGGTCTTGGATCATGCGTAGTACCCACCGCGGCGTCTGGCTCCAGAGCGCCGCCAGTTCGCGCGTCGTGATCAACGCCTCCATCTCCGCCCTCCCGGAGACCGCCGGGGCAGTGTCACCGGGCGTGTCTGAGGGCGTGTGTGGATCCGGACTCTGGTCGGCAAGCACCAAGTACGGTGCTTCACGTGGCGAGGAGGCGGCGCGGCTCACGAGGTGCCCTCCTCGTCGTCTTTGAAACGGCCTTCATTCGGCGGCGATGTGCCGCTGGTCTGCCAGGCGTCGACGAGGCCATCAGCCATCTGTCGGCCGGTGGTCTGGCTGTCGCTCATGCGCGTCTCCTCCGTGGTGGCGTCATGCTTCGAGGTTATCTCGACTGCGGGGTGGAAGGTTTCGGCGTCGCCGTGCGCGCGACGCAGGCGGATCAGGCGTAGCCGCTCGATCTGTACTTGGGTGAGTGCTGCCTCGTTGATTGCGCTGATGCGGAGGCGTCGGTCCTTCTTAGTGCGGATGACCCAGGCGTCCTCGAACCATGGTGTGGGGAGGTGCCCGGGCGGCCCGTTTCTGATCCAGCTGCGGATCGCCTGGGGTGATCTGTCCCAGAGTTCCGCGACGTCGTCGATGGTGATGGTGGCTGCGAGTGCCCCGTCGTCTGGGGTCGGCTTGAGTTGGGGTTGGCCGAGCGCGTCCGCTAGCAGCGCGTCGTACTCGGCCTCGGTGAGGTCGTCCGCGAGCGGCACCTGCGTTTCTAGGGCCTCCTTGAGTGCAGCTTCTGCGTCGCTGAGCCGGGCCGCTGCCTGGTCTCGTTGGTCGCGTTTGGCTGCTGCCTGTTGGCTTGCGAGTAGTGCGGAAACGAGCAGCGCCGGTGGCGCCGAGGTGCCATTGCCGACGCGAGCGGCTAGGCGATTGGCCTCGGCTTGGAGGCTTCGCACTTCCGCTTCGAGCGCTTGTACTTGAAGTCGCAGCAGATCGCGGGATTCGCGGGCGGTGCGCACCCGTTCGAGGTCAAGGCCCTTGCGTCGGGATCCGTCTCCCCAGAGGATGTCCCACATGATCGGAACGACGGCGCGCATCAGGCGTTCAGGGTTAACGTCTCTGTAGGTGGTGGACACATCCTTGCTCGGGGCGTGGCCGAGCAGTGCGCCAGCGAACTCGTCGTTGTGGATGTGATCGAGCTCTTGGGGGTGGTCCTGCTTGAACTGGATGGCGGCGCGCACGGCCAGCTGATAGGCGGTGTGGCGATAGGCGTGCGGGTTCCAGCCGACGTACCGATCGTCGCCTCGTGGCATCAGCGCGAGGCTCCCTCGATTGCCGCTTGCTCGCCGCCGCCCCGCGATCGCCTGGTAGAACGCGGGTGAGCTGAGGCTCTGGGGTGGCTTACCAGGTGCCGGCTTCGTGGTCGGAAACAACGGGACGTCCCTCTGCCCGAGCTGGAAGCCGTTAAGAGCGATCCACTGGCTGATCCAGTCGGCAAGGAGGTCCGGTAGCGGGAGGTAGTGCGGCTTTTTCACTGGCCAGGTCTTTCCGGGGTAGATGCGAAGCGCCGGGCCGGTGGTGCCGTCTCGCCACACGTGGTGGGGGAGGAAGTCGTCCACGTGCGGGGTGCGGGTGGCGTCGGCGCGGGAGCCGCACAGCGGCAGCAGGGCTTGGTGGATCACCCGCCGCAGCCGCATGTAGCGACGGTCGGGCGGGGCCGACTCCAGGTCATGGACAAGCTCTTTGAGCCGTTCGCTGCACCGCTCGACAGAGGGGCCGCCGGTGTCCACGCCGTTGTCCTGGGCGCCGCAGGCGGCGGCGTTGACCCGCTTCGGCACGTACCCCCAACTATCCAGTAGCGGCGCTGGGAGGGACAGGTTGGGGCAGGCGCGCAGGTAGGCGCGCAGGTCGACCAGGATTCGCATCAGCCTCCAGACGCCGCTGATGCGGTGCTCGATGGTGCTGCGCGAAAGTGGGCTGCCGGCGGGCTTGGAGCGCCGGTCGACGACCGTAACCTGCTTGGTCATGCCGACCACGGCGTCCTCCATCCGCATGCGAGCGGTGTCCGGGCCCCAGGCGATGAACGTCGCGACCGGTGCCCAGATGTCGGCCGGGAAGAACCCGAGCACCCACTCCAACGGGAGGCAGGCATCGTCCGCGGTGTGGCGCGTCTTGTCCCACGCCTGGTCAATGTCCTCGACGCTGATCCGAAGCCGGTTCAGAACCACACCGCCCAGCGGCCAGCGCGTCCTTCGGAGTGTCGGGTAGGGCGCCGGCGTGACGACGCCAAAGTGCACGCTCTCCTGGCGGCAGACGTCGACGATCCCCATGATCGTGCTGTTCAACCCGCTGCGCGTCTGGGCGCGGCCGTCCGCCACGAGCCAGGAGAGCGCCACCAGCACCAGCCGAGCAGGCGCTAGGTCGAGTTCGATCCCGGCCGACAGGACCGCGTCCTGGTCAGGCAGCTGAACGCCTGCGCGAAGCGCGGCGGGGTCGTAAGAAGTGGAAGCAGAAGTGTTGATCATCAGAGTTCTCCTCAGGAGGGCCGCAACATCTAAACGAATGATCGGGCCCATATTCCATGATAGCGCCCTTGTAGTTACAGATGACTTGCGCTATCTGTTGCGGAATCGAACGATCCGGGCGTCGGAATCGAACGACATGTTCGAGCAAGCAGATGGTCTGTCAGCGGCTCCGGACGGCCGTAGCGAGACGCTGGACGCGGTACTGAGATGTGCCCGGCCAAGAGTTCCCGGAGGATTTGTCGACAGAGATCGCCCTGCGGGCCTTTAGGTAGAAGGCGTTCGATCGACCGGGGGTCGACGCGGGCTGGTGCGACAGCCAGTGCGAGCTCCCCAGACGCGATCCGGCGACGCACCTGGGACTCCGACCAGCCCAGGAGCCACGCGGCCTCGCGGACGTTCAGGCCGACTCGGCTCCGGGTCGATCGCCCGACCGGTCGGGCTGGCCTATGGGTCTGGCCGGCCGTGGTCTCGTTCTTCGTGTCCATGTCAGTTAGTGAGCGCCCGGAGCAATCTTGTAGGGCGCGGCGAGAATTTCTTTCGCAGCGATGCTCCGCCTCGATCTAGCTGCGGCGGGTCGCTGGGAGGTCGGCAGGCGGTGGTTATCTGTTAGAGTCATGGCAGGGTCGATTTTAGAGGGGGCGAGGTGTGGGGGCTTGTTGACGCCTGAAGAGATGGAGGAGATTCGGTTAGCGATGGCACGAACCGCGGTGGTCAGCAAACAGGTGTACGAGCGCATCGAGGAGATGAAGGCCGAGGATCCGGATATGAGCCGTCAGGAGGCATTCCGGCGTCTCGCCGATGAGATCGGAAAGACGCAGGGAAACATCTCGGCCAGCTACTACCGTGAGGCACGGAATCGGGGAAAGGGCTCGAGTATCAAGGCGACGCCTCCGACCAGCGCTCGTGCCGCCCGCGATCGGTCTAGTGAGATTGACCGGCTTGCCAGGCAGCTGGTGGAGACGGCTCAACGGATCGCCGCGCTGCTCGCTGAACAGCAACAGGAGTTGGCGGACGAGCGGCGGCGGATCGAGAAGGCGAAACAGGCCATCATCGATGCCTAGCCCAGTCTCCGATAGGCGGCACGGCCAACCCGTGTACAACACGGCGGAGCGCCAGCGGGCGATCCGGTTGGCGGCCGAGATCGGCGCGCATAAGGCCTCCAAGCAGCTTGGCATCGGGTACAACACGTTGCGCCGCTGGATCGATCCCGAGTTTCGCGAGCAGCAGTACGCCGAGGGCCGCGCACGGAAACGCCAGCCGTGCGAGCGTTGCGGCCACCCTGCCAACGTGCACTCGCGCAAGCACCTCCAGCTCGGCCTGCTGTGCCGCGGCTGCCTTGCCACGGCGCTCGCCGATCAGCGTCGCGGATACACCGTGGCGGACATCGCGCGTATGTATCAGGACGAGGGTATGAGTACCAACGAGATTGCCGCGGTGACCGGGCAGACACAGTCGGGTATCCACGCCCTCCTTACCCGCCACGGCGTCGCTACGCGAACGCGGCAGCAGGGCGTCGCGCTGCGACCGGGCGGCTCACCCGAGCACGGCAAAATTGACCCACGGGAGGCCCGCCGACTCGCCCAGCAAGGCATGCCACCAACCAAGATCGCCTCCACGCTTGCCTGCTCGGTCAGCGCCGTCATGTACCACCTACAGCAATCGCCCACGACCGCCTACCAGTCGACGCGGAAGCCGGCCGCCGCCACAGTTCAACCCGGCGAGGCGCCCTTGCCCTACTGGAACCCGGCCGATGACGACCTCGACCAACTTCACCAGGACATCCAGGACTTCAGCGACCGGAAACTCTCAGCCAAGCAGCAGCGCCTCGGAGTCTTCCTCGTCACGCACCGCTACGTGCGAACCGCCGCGCACGCCGTGCAAGTGCTCGATGGAATCCGAGAGTTCAACACCCTTGAACGCAACACCACGTGACACGTGGCGACGGTAGTTTGCGGCACGGCCTAACCTTGTTCTGGGACGGCTGGCATCGGGGGCCGCCGCCGACCCTCGTCTAGGTTTGGCCGATGGCTGAGGCCGAGGCTGAGAGGCGCGACCGAGCCGTAACGGCGGATGGCGCGGCGGTACCAGAACTTCAGATCGCCGAGCGCGTTCGCTGCAGCCTGTAACGACCGATCGGCCATCCGGGTACAGATCTCCGAAGCGGCCGGGGTCGAACGCCTCGATTGAACATAGCTCCGTCGAGCCGGTCGTGAGCAGCTCGGTCAGCAGACGGCCGTACCCGGGTGCATGCGTGACGCCG
>JAICYJ010000098.1 GCA_025934255.1 Thermoleophilia bacterium
CGATCGGGTGTTCGCCGCGAGGCGGAGCTGCGGCTACAGGCCGCGTTCGACAGTGACGGTCCACCCGATTGGTTCACGATCGGCGTCGATCATGGTGACTCCCTGGTCGGCTATGTCGTTCCCGCCCTCATCAACGGTGATCGTCCGATCATCGCCGAACTGGGAGTCGCAGCCGACCATCGCGGTCACCGCTACGGCGACGCACTGCTGGCCCATGCAACTCGGCTGCTCGCCCGTTCCGGCGCCGCCCAGATCCGCGCCGACACGGACCTGGGGAACCATCCCATGCGCGCCGCGTTCGCCCGAGCCGGTTACACGGAGTTTGCGCGCCGCTTCGACTACACCTGGCGAGGCGGGCGTAACGCACCCAGCCCCGCAGCGAGCAGCAGCGAGGTGTGAGGGACTTCGTGCTGGTCAGGCCAACAGGGCCAGGGCGGCGGCCGAGCTGCTGCCTGGTTCGGCGGTGTGCGTCAACAGCCGCTGGCCGGCGGTGTCGGGCAGGTGCAGCGCCTCGAAGCGCAGGTCGACGTTGCCGACGACCGGGTGGTGGAGCCTGCGGGTGCCGCTCGAGCACAGCCGCACGTCCTGTCTGGTCCAGAGCCTGGCGAACTCGGCGCTGCGCAGGCTGAGTTCGCCGATCAGTTCGGCCAAGCGCCGCTCGTCCTGCTGGCCGGTGGCCTGGAAGCGCAGCGAAGCGACGGCCATCGCGGCTTCCTCTGCCCAGTCCCGGTAGAGCTCGCGGGTGTGCGGGTCGAGGAACAGCAGTAGCAGCTGGTTGGGGCGGGTCGTGGCCGACCGTGGCGCGGCGGGGTCGAGGTGGCCGGCGAGCAGCGCGTGGCCGAGCGTGTTCCAGCCGAGGATGTCGGCCCGTCGCCCGAGCAGCATGGCCGGCACATCAGACATCGCAGCGAGCAGTCGTAGTGCGCCCGGGCTCGGTGTCTCGGCTCGTGGCAGCCGCGCGGGTCGCCGGGGCGCCGGACGGGCCAGCGCCCGCAGGTGAGTGCGTTCGGCTTCGTCGAGCTGGAGCGCAGAGGCGATCGCCTCGATGACGGCGTCCGATGCGTTCGCCGACTGTCCCTGCTCGAGCCGGGTGTAGTAGTTGATCGAGACCCCGGCGAGTTGCGCCAGCTCTTCACGCCGGAGACCAGGGACGCGCCGACTGCCCCACGTCGCGAGCCCGACCGCTTCCGGCGTGACGGCCGCCCGGCGGCTCCGCAGGAACTCACCGAGATGATTGACCGGCGATGCGCCCACCGTGGGCGCCAGCCGGCCGTACTCGCTCGCTCGCATCCGTACAGTGTCCCGCGCAGCGGCCCCAGCCCGCCTGCCCCTTCCAGAGGTACCCCCGACCGGGCGTGGCAGGCACGGCACGCCTGCACCGATCGTCGTAACCATGACCACGCACACCGAAACCTCTGTCGCCGGCCGCCTCCGATCGGTCTCGCAGACGCCCACGGATCGCGGCGACCGGCGGGCCAGGGCCGCCCTGGCAGTCCTGCTCACCGCGAGTTTCGTTCTCGCCGTGGATTTCTCGATCCTGAATGTCGCCTTGCCCCGCATTGGGGCTGACGTCGGATTCAGCCTCGCCGGCCTGCAGTGGATCTCGACCGCCTTCGCGATCTGTGCGGCCGGATTCACGCTCCTCTTCGGCCGGTGCGCCGATCTGTTCGGTCGGCGTCGCCAGTTCCTGGCGGGCATAGGGCTACTCGGCCTGGCCTCACTCACCGGTGGTCTCGCACAGTCTCCCGCCCAGCTGATCGTCACCCGCCTCGCCCAAGGCCTGGCCACAGCGGCTGTCATTCCGGCGGCGCTGTCACTGCTGACGACGATCTTCCCCGAAGGGCCCCGCCGCGACCGTGCCCTCGGTCTGAACGGGGCCCTCATGGCCGCCGGGTTCACCTCCGGAGCAGTTGTCGGCGGGCTACTCACGGACCTGATCAGCTGGCGATGGGCGTTCTTCCTGAACGTCATCATCGCTGCGGTAGTGCTCGGGTTCGGGACGCGGGTGCTGGACGAAACGCCGTCCACCAAGCGGCGTCCACTCGATATGCTCGGCGCCGCAACCGTCACCGCCGCGCTTGCCGCCCTGACGTACGGCCTCACCCAGGCCGGGGAACACAGCTGGGGCGATCGGCACGCTTGGGTCCCGCTCGTCGCCGCCGCGCTGCTCCTCGTCATGTCCACGCTCATCGAGCAGCGTGTGCGGGACCCTCTCGTTCCCCTCCGGGTCCTGCGGCATCGCAGCGTGGCCACCGGCAACATCGTGGGGATCCTGGCCTTCGCCACCGAAACGTCACTGGTGTTCTTGCTAACCCTTTATCTGCAGCGCATTCTCGGTTTCAGCCCGCTGCAGACCGGCTTGTCGTTCGCTGTGCTCGGCATCGGCACCGTCCTCGGCGGAATGCTCGGCCCCCGCCTGATCGGGCGTGTGGGGAACCGTGCCGCGATCGCCATCGCACTGACGGCCCAGGCGCTCGCCACCGTGCCCATGATCGCCCTCGGGCGGGCCGGCGCCTGGCTGGCCCTCGTGCTCGCCGCGACGTTCCTGGGCGGCGTCGCAAACCTCGTGGCAATCGTCGGGTTCATGGTCACCGCGACCAGCGGACGGCCCGACGACGAACAGGGACTGGCGACCGGACTTGCGACCATGAGCCAACAACTCGGCATCGCCCTCGGCACTCCGATCATGTCCGCCGTAGCAACAGGCGTCGCCCACGACTATGGCGTGCTAACCGGGCTCCGGGCAGCGATCGGGGTCGACACCGCGATCTGCCTCGCCGCCGCGGTGCTCGCTGCCCTCCTCCTGCCTGAGGTCACGCGATGACCGCGCGAGACGGCGACACCGTGGACTCTTGCGGATGCGCGGACGCGCCTTGGCAGAATGTCGTCACCGGGGCTTGCACCGCGTATCGACATCAGTCGACTGAGCCAGGAGGGCAGACGCGGCTGCAGCAGTCCACAGGATGCCGGGCGCGGCGACGCCAGCCGCGAGCAGTATCGGCACGGTGTCGCGGCGATCGTGCGGCGCTCAGGGACGGCGGCGTAGTACCCGCTCGGTCTCGGTGTGCAGTGCCGTAGCGAGTGCGCGAAGCGGCGAGGCGGGCACCTGCTGTGCCGCGGTTTCGGCTTGTTCGAGGTGTTGTTGCGCGTAGCGGACGACTCGCCGCCCGGCTGCCGTGAGCGTGATGTGGATCCGGCGGCGGTCGCGCGGGTGCGGGCTGCGTTGCACGTGTCCGTTGTCGGCCAGCCGGTCGATGATCGCGGTGAGGGTGCCCGAGCCGACGAGCATGCGCTCGGTCAGTTCGCTCGGCATCAACTGGCCGCCGGCGTCGGCGAGATGACCCAGCACGACTGCCTCGCTCAGGCTGAGCCCGAAACGGTCGGCTAGTGCCTGACGGAATCGCTGCCCGGCCAGCAGCAGCGCCCGCAGCTCACCCACGCCGTCTTCAGGTTCACGCTTACTCGTCATGACCACGCAACCCTATCGAAAGATCATCAGTATTGCTTGGATTTCGTGCCTCTTGTTTTTCGAGAGACTTCTGACTAGCGTGACCCGCGCAGGTAAGGCACTGTCAGGCAGCCGGCGCGGTAGCGGACCCAGGCTAGGGGGAACCGTTCGACCCGGGAGGGGCAGTAGCGCACCGTCGTCGTCGGTAGCGTGACCGCGCCGCGACGGCTGCCGGCAGTGTCCGATCCGCCCGTGGGCGGATCGGGCCTGCGGGCGAGGAACAGATGATCACCATGACGGCGGACGCAGCTCGACTCGGCGCTGCGCACACCCCAGCGCGCGAACCGGATCAGCACCCCCATCTCCTCAGACGCCACCACCATTCAGCCCGCACACCGTCGGGCCGATAACACTCAGGGTTCGAAAAAAGGGAGCAGTCATGCGTTGCATGCTCAAGCTGGAAATCGACACCGAAGCCGGAAACAAGGCCATCAGCGAGGGTGCGCTGCCCAAGATCATGCAGCAGGTGATGGACAAGACCAAGCCGGAAGCGAGCTACTTCAGCACCGAGTCCGGCCGCCGTACCGCGTTCATCTTCTTCGATCTCGCCGACCCGTCCGATATCCCCGCCATCGCCGAGCCGGCGTTCTCCCACCTCGGCGCGCGGGTCACGTTCACGCCGGTGATGAACTCGGACGACCTGCAAAAGGGACTCGCCCAGCTCGGCTGACCATCCAGCACAGCGCGAACCTCGACCGAAGGACCCGAAACCGCCCGTTGTCGCTCGGCGGCGACGCACCCGACCTGCCGATCTATGCACATAGCCAGAACACACCCGTGAGGAGGCCACCATGGGCCGCAAGATGGTCGACTGCCGCAAGATGCCCAGCGACAGCAACTGCTCGCTCACTATCGCAGGCACCGAAGACGAGGTGATCGAGACCGCCGTGGCACACGCGATTGCCAAGCACGGCCACCAGGACACGCCCGAACTGCGCGAGGGCATCCACGCCAGCATGGAGGACGCCGAACCAGCACTCGCGTAGCCGCGAGGCCAGCGACACAAGCTGTGGCAGTTCCTTCGCCTCCGTGCCGGGCAGCCCGAGCGTCGCCGCGGTCTTGGCCGCTTCCCCGGATTCCTGCGCCCAGATGATCTTCGTGGCGCAGCCGGTCGATGACCATGAGGTTCGCGATACCGAGCGCACGCCACAGCTCCCACTGCGACTGCATCCGCGCCAGTGGGTCCGCCGACCGGGAGAATCGGGCCGCGCTGCACCGGACGCTGGGCATCAAGGCTCGCTACATGAAGGAAGCTCCAACCGGGCCGGAACGAATCCAGGCCCGGTTGGATCTAGAAGTAGCGGGGGCAGGATTTGAACCTGCGACCTCTGGGTTATGAGCCCAGCGAGCTACCGAGCTGCTCCACCCCGCGTCGGTACCACCAGCCTACCTGGCGGCACCCCGGCATTCCAAACCGGCCTACTTCGACGGCGTCGCAGACGGTGACGAACTGCCTCCAGGCGTGCCCGAACCGCCCGGCAGGCTGCCGTATTGGCTCAAGTACTGCTTGACCAGGCCGTTCAGCTTCTCCTGCGCCGCGCCGATCTTGGCGAAATCGCCGGTCTTGGTCGCGGCAACCAGGTCGTCGTAGGCCGTGTTCAGCTGGGTGAGCAGCGCCTGCTGACCAGCCGGCGGCGGGGACGTCGACGAGCCGGTGGGCGTAGGCGTCGACGAGCTCGGCGGCGTGGTCGTGCCGCCGCCGCCACCGCTCGGCGAGCCCTGATCGCTCGCACCGCACGTCACGTTCGCCAACGTATGACCGGTGCAGTTGCCCGGCAGGAAGTCGCTCAAAGCATTGGCGAGGCTCTCGCCGTACCCGACGTTGTCGCCGTACACCGCGATGATCCGCTGCAACTGCGGGTAGACGCCCTTGCCGCCACCGGTGCCCTGCGTGTACAGCGGCTCGATGTAGAGGAACGAGTTGCCGATCGGCAGCGTCAGCAGGTTGCCGTGGATGACGGAGGAGTTTCCGCCGGCGGTGTTGAACAGCGACAGGTCCTTCGTGATCGTTCCGTTGCTGCTGAGCTTGTTGAATACCTGTTCCGGCCCCTGCACGGCGGACGAGCCATGCGGCAACTGCAGCACCGTGATCGCGCCGTAGTCCGACGGGTCGGAGTTCACGCTGACGAACGAGGCGAGGTACGTCGAGTTGTTGACGTTCATCGGGGACGTCAGCTGGAACTCCGCCGTGTTCGACTTGCCGTCCGGTGGCGCGGCCAGCACGTAGTACGGCGGCTGCTGCGCGGCCGTGGGGGCGGTCGGGTCGTCGGGCACCGTCCACTTGTCGGCCACGTTGTAGAACGTCACGGCGTCGTCGACGTGGTACATCGCCAGCGTGGCTCGCTGTACCTCGAAGAGGTCCTCCGGGTAGCGGACGTGCTCGCGAATGCCCTGCGGCATCGCATCGTTCGCCTTGACCAGGCCGGGGAACACCTTCGTCCAGGCGTCGAGCAGCGGGTCGTCGCTGCCCCACTGGTACAGCGTCACCTTTCCCGTGTACGCGTCGACGGTCGCCTTCACCGAGTTGCGGATGTAGTTGATGCTGTCGTTCGGCTGACTCGCGGTCTTGTTCGTCTCTGACAGCGAATCGTTGGTCAGGCTCGACAGCGACTGCCGCTCGGAATACGGATAGTTGTTCAGCGTGGTGTAGCCGTCGACCATCCAGACGATGTGTCCGGTGTCCTGGTCGACGATCGGGTACGGGTCGCTGTCCACGGTGAGGAACGGCGCGACCTTCTTCACCATCTGCCGGGGGTCGCGATCGAAGATGATCTTCGCGCCGGACGCGCTGGCCGCGTCGTTGAGCAGGAAGTTGCCCTGCTTGTACTTCACTGCGAAGGCGAGCCTGGTGAAGATGTTCGACAGCGAGACGCCGCCACTCCCCTCGTACCGGACCTTCTGCGTGCCGTTGCCGTTGTACTCCTGCGGGGCGCCGTTCGCTCCCACGATCGAGTAGTCCGGCAGCAGTTCGCCGAAGTACACCTGCGGCACCTTCAGGTCGAGTGCCCCGGAAGGCGGAATCCCGCCGGCAGCGAAGGAATCCGATACGTTGCCGGTGTTCGTGACGTCCTTGTCCGCCTCGGCGGCGACGAACCCGTAACCGTGCGTGTAGGCCGTGTGCTGGTTGATCCAGTTCGTCTGATTGCCCGTCAGGTTCTTCTTGTCCAGCTCGCGGACGGCGACGATGTAGTCGTGCGTGACCCCGTCGACGGTGTACCGGTCGACGTCCAGCTTCTCCGGGAAGCCGTACACGTTGCCGTCCTGCTGGAACCGCGCGAAGGTGGGCGAGATGACGTTCGGGTCGAGGATCCGCACGTTGTCGATGGTGGGGCTCTTCGTCGTCAGCGCGGAGACGGGCGGGTTCGTCGCCGCGGTGTACGGAACGTACGTCACGTTCTTGTCCGTGACGATGCCGTACGCGTTACGGGTCGCCTCGATGTTGCGCAGGATGTACGGCACTTCCTTGCTGCTGGCGTTCGGCTTGACCGACACCTGCTGGACGATCGCCGGGTAGATGCCGCTGATCAGCACGCTGAGCACCATCAGCACGATGAACCCGATGCCGGGCAGCAGCGCGCTGCGCAGCCACAGGGACGCCAGCACCGCCAGCGCGAGGATCACCGCGATCCAGAACAGGATCGTCCG
>JAICYJ010000037.1 GCA_025934255.1 Thermoleophilia bacterium
TACTCGGTGCTCCTGCTCGACGAGATCGAGAAGGCGCACCCCGACGTGTTCAACATCCTGCTGCAGCTGCTGGACGACGGCCGGCTGACCGACGGCCAGGGCCGCACGGTCGACTTCCGCAACACGATCATCGTGATGACCTCGAACGCGCGCGATCTGGAGTCGGTGTTCCGGCCCGAGTTCCTGAACCGGATCGACGAGATCGTGACCTTCCACGCGCTGTCCCGGGAGCAGCTGAACGAGATCATCGAGTTGCAGGCGGCCTCGCTGCGATCCCGGCTGGCCTCGCGGCGGATCGAGCTGGAGCTGACCGACGCCGCCCGCGCGCTGCTGGTCGAGCATGGCTACGACCCGGCCTACGGCGCGCGCCCGCTCAAGCGCACGCTGCAGCGCGAGGTCGAGAACCCGCTGGCCCTGAAGGTGCTGTCGGGGGAGGTGGCGGAGGGCGACAGGGTCGTGGTCGACGCCGACGACGGCGAGATCACGTTCCAGCGCACGCACGAGCCGGCCGAGGCGGGCGTGTGAGCGACGCCGGGAAGGCGGCGCCGCACAAGCAGGCGCCGCTGGGCGACCTGTTCGCCACCGCGGTGCACCGCTTCGGCAGCGCCTGGGCCGACCTGGTGGTGGCGACCGCCGTGGCGCTGGGGCTGGCCACGGTGCCGGTGCTGGTGGTCGGGTCGCGGTCGACCGACACGGCCACGTTCGTGGCCAGCGTGTTCAGCTACGGCGTCGCCTACTTCCTGCTGCTCGCGCACGTGATGCTGCGCGGCCTGCCGGAGTCGGCGCCCCGCGGACGGGTGGCAGCGACCTATCTGACCGCGATCATCGTGGGGCTGGTGGCGTCGCTGGTGGTGCTGGTGTTCCAGCCCTACTCGGTTGCGCCGATGCCGCTGCTGCTCCTGATCGTGCCGGCCGTGGCGGCCGGCGACCGCTCGCCGGCCGGCGCCCTGTGGCGGGGGCCGCAGATGGCGATGGCCCACTTCGGCCGCGTCTGGGGCGTCTGGATGGTCACGCTCCTGTTCTGCGCGCCGGTCGCGATCTCGATGTTCCTGGTCGTGCAGTCGGTGGCCGGGTCGATCACCGGCACGCTGCTGGCGCTGGCGCTGGCGGCGCCGGTGGCCTGGCCGTTCTCGGCACTGTTCATCCGCGCCCTCTACGGCGACCTCACCGGCCGCACCGTGGTGGCTCCGCAGGACCGCACCGACTGAGGAGATACCCCCGCGCGGCGCATGCCACGCGGGGGTATCTCAGCTTCAGATGATTGATTCCACGAGCTGCGTGGCTCTGGAGCTGGTCCGAGCTGCCCCAGACGCCACGATCGCCCTTGAACAGGCTTTATCCAGCCTGGCCTGCGGTCGATCCCGTCGTCTGGAACGACTCGTCCTGCGCCCATAGCCACGGATCCCACGGAATCAACCATCTACGCCGCCGGTGCGATCGGGTGGTTCGACCGGATCACGTCGGTCGGGTCGTACCAGCGCTTCAGCTCCGCCAGCCGGCGGTGCACGGTGGGCGTGTACACCTTCGCCGGATCCGTCGCCTGCTCGTGGAAGTTGATGTAGCTGGTGTCCGATCGGTGCTGCTCGAGGGCGGCGATGACCGTGCCGACGGCGGCCATGACCGCCCGCTTGGCCGGCGGTACCGGCGCGATGCCGACGGCGAACATGGCGTACGCGGCGTCGAAGTGGCCGACCGCGCCCTGGCCCGGTGTGGGCCGGCCGATCGCTCCGCCCAGCTGGCGCAGCTCGACCGACAGCAGGGCATCCAGCGCACCCGACGTGCCCAGGCCCGCGATCTCGTCGATCGTGCCGGCCTCGAGGTCGCTCAGCAGCATGCCGTCGCCGGCACCGGGCACCGGGTGCTCCGGGTCCATGTGCAGCGCCGACAGCGCCGACGTGGGGATGGTTGCGACCGTGTCCATCTCGGGCGCGAGCTCCCGCAGCGGCGCCAGCAGCTTGGCGCCCTCCCGCTCGCCGCCGAGGTGGATGGCCTCGACCACCACGAACTTGCGTCCGCGCAGGGGCTCCGGGATCTCGGGGATCGGCGGCAGCATCAGCAGCCGGCCGACGGTCGTCATCGACTCCGGCAGCGAGGGCACGAGGTCGTGCCACGCGTGCAGCACCTCGGCGGCCCGCTCGATCGGCCAGAACATGACGCCGGCGTAGACCTCCGGCACCGGGTAGAGGGTGAACTCGATGGCGGTGACGATGCCGAAGCTGCCGCCGCCGCCGCGCAGCGCCCAGAACAGCGCCGGATCGTTGTCCGCGTCGGTGCGGATGATCTGGCCATCGGCGGTCACCACCTCGATCGCCGTGACGCTGTTCGCGGCCACTCCGTAGGTGCGGCTGAGCCAGCTGAGACCGCCGCCGAGGGTGTAGCCGACCACGCCCACGTCGGGCGACGATCCGGCCAGGGCGGCCAGTCCGTGCTCGTGGGCAGGGCCGGTCACGTCCATCCACAGCACACCCGCCTGGGCGCGAGCGGTGCGGGTTTCCGGGTCGATCTCGACGCCCCGCACCTCGTGCGTCTTGATCAGGATCACGCCGTCCAGCCGGCTCGTGAGCGCCGCGGCGCCGTGGCCTGTGCCCTGAGCTGTGACGCCGTACCCGTTGTCGAAGGCGAAACGGACGGTCTCCGCGATGTCGTCGGCGGACGCGGCCACCACGACCGCCGCCGGGTGCTGGTCGGCGGTCAGGTTCCAGGCTGTGCGTGCCTTGTCCCACGACTCATGGCCGGGCTCGACGACCCGGCCGGCGAGGCGGTCACGCAGTGCTGCAAAGTCCTCTACACGAAGGGTGCTCATGGTGTCGTACTCCTGTCGTCAGGCCGTTCCCGGCGCGGCCGGGACGGGTCTCGTTCGTCTGTGCGCCAATCATCCGGCTCCCGCCGAGCGTTGCCGGTGTGGTTAACCCCCCAAGTGCACGGGGCTGGCACCCGGCCGCGCGATACTCAGCCGATGGACGTCAGGCACTTCGCAGACGCGCAGGCGTCGCTCGACCTGGTGGCCGAGCCGCTGGGCGCGGCCGGGGCCGAGGGTGAGCTGACGCTGGGCCTGCTGCGGCGGCTGGTGGACACCCCCGACGCATTCGGGTCGCCCGCATGCTGTCGAACGACGACCTGGTGGTATGGGAACGTGACGGTGAGGTGGTCTCGATGGCGGCGGTCGTCCGCCGCACGCCCTGGTCGTCCTCCGTCGCCTACGTCTACACCCCGCCGCCGCTGCGCCGCCGGGGCTACGCCAGCGCCGTCGTGGCCGAGCTGTCGCAACGCGAGCTGGACGCCGGCCAGTCATGGTGCTCGCTGTTCACCGACGCGGACAACCCCACAAGCAACCACATCTACACCGAGATCGGATACGAGCCGCGCTGCGACTTCCGCCACCTCACCCTGACCTGGTGACGGGGCGACGCTACTCCGCGTAAGGCGACGGCTCCTGAACCACCCCAGCGCCGCTCAGCCGCCGAACGCCTTCTTGATCCGCTCCCACAATGACAGCGGTGCGCCAGACTGCTGCGGCGTCGGCTCGGGGGGCGAACTGGGCGGCGTAGCGGCTTCGGGTGTCGGTTCTATCGGCGGCTGCTCCGGGCTGCTGCCGGGATCGAGGTTGTCGTCGTCTCGCATGGGAACGCTCCTGTGTGTGGGACGGCTGAAACGTTGACCTTACTCTCGTTTCGCTCGCACTCGTCATATCCCTTTGGACTTCGGCCTAACCCAGCCCTGCAGCTTTCCCGAAGGAGGCACGTGCCCGACAACGAACCCACCAGGATGATCCCTCTCCCGCCGCCGTGGGGCGCACCTCGGCGCGACCTGGCGTGTGCTGCCTGCGGCACGGTGACACGACATTACGGCCGGATGGTGACGCTCAGCCAGGACGACGAGAGCGACCGCCGCACCGGACGGATCGCGTGGCTTTGCACGGAGTGCGGCCATAAACACGAACCGAGCGACGAGTCGGATCGGCCGCTGCCGCACGCGGACGAGATCAGCGAAATGTTCGACCGCCACTGACCGGCGCATGTCGTCAGGCTCAGCAGGCTGGATAGTGGGCCGCGAGCTTTCGGCACGCGGCTGGGCTGGGCTGGATGCCGAACATCCCAGGGTTCGGGCACTCCCATCGCGGGTTCACGAACCAGCTGTTGGCTGATTGGGCGACGAGCGTGCCACAGTGGTCGCGAAGCTGCCAGCCAAGCCCGTCCAAACCCTCACCGAGTGCGTTGAGGGTGGGATAGAAGGCGTTGAGGCGATGTGCGAAGCCGTGGCGAGCGGACACCGTGAACTGGGCGGTGGCTGCGAGGCGGTCGGGGTGGGTGATGGTGATCGACCTAACGGTGAACCCGGCGGCGCTGGCTGCGCTTTTGATCGAGGCGATCAGTTTGCTGCTGCTCGTTTGGTGAGCGAACGCCTGGGCTGCGGCGGTTGTGCCGCTGCTGAGCGGCTGGGTGACGCCGTCTGCGAGCACGTTCTCCGACGTGCCGCGCATCCTGATCGCAGCCTCGGGCACGGCGGCGAGGTAGGCGCGCTCGAACACGTCTGCTTGCCACACCAGCCAGTCCCTGCGATCCTGGTCGGCCGGTGCGGTGTCCGTCGGAAGCGGCGCTCGCACCGTCACGTACACCAGTCGGCACCGCGAACCGCCCGGAACTGGTGGTAGGTGGCGGGAGCACGGCCGAACCTGACGCTGGCAATCGCAACGCTGCCCATACCCTCCAGGATCCGGCGAGCACGAGCACGCATCACCGGCCTACCTCCGCTCACCGACACGGGTGTCGTCGCGCTGGGCGACACCACCGTCACCGGCCCTGGTAGTACGCAGCCGCCGTTGGAGACGGAGCCTCCGGTGCAATCCACCGGGCGACCGCCCTGGCTACCTCCGCAGCCCGAAGTCAGCACTCCAGCCAAGACACCTCCTAGCGCCACGCTCCGCCACATATCCGTAGGACGCACCACGCGTCGGAATGGTTCCGTCAGCCTCGCACGCTCCTCAAGAGGCCTCACGGGGAGCAGGCTTGCCCCCGGGACTGCCCAGGTAGGTGACCAGAGACCCCCACAACCAGGGTAGATGTGCGGTGGGACTTGAAGTCTTCGGCTACTCCGCGTAGTAGGCGCGGGCGATCTCCGCCGCCAGGGCTGCGTTGTCCTCGATCAGCCGCCGGTTTGCGGCAAGGCTGCGGCCCTCGGTCAGCTCGTGCACGCGTCCCAGCACGAACGGCGTCACGTCCGCGCCGCGAATCCCTGCAGCCTCCGCCTCGGCCAGCGCCTGGTCGACGGCCGGGTCGATCTCGTCGGCCGACAGCGCGGCCTCCTCCGCCACCGGGTTGGCCACGATCACCCCGGCCGCGCGGGCGAACCCCCAGTGCGTGGCGGCCAGCGCCGCCACCGTGGCCGCGTCGTCGACGCGGTCGGGCAGGTGATGGGGGCTGTCGCGCCGGTAGAACAGCGGGAAGCTGTCGGTGCGGTACCCGATCACCGGGATCCCGCGCGTCTCCAGCTCCTCCAGCGTGGCCGACACGTCCAGCAGCGACTTGACCCCGGAGCAGACCACGCACACGGCCGCGAAGGCGATCTCGTAGGTGTCCGCCGACACGTCCCGCGTCTGCTGCCAGCCGCGGTGCACGCCGCCCAGGCCGCCGGTGGCCATGAAGTGGATTCCCGCGATCCGGCAGACGGCCAGCGCCCCGGCCACCGTGGTGGCGCCCAGGCCCCCGGACACCACGCTCGCGGCCAGGTCGCGCGGGCCCACCTTGCGGGCCGTGCGAGCCACCGACAGACGCTCCAGCTCCTCCTCGTCCAGGCCGACCCGCACCGCCCCGTCCACGACCGCGATCGTGGCCGGCACCACGCCCGCCTCGCGGACGCGGTCCTCGCAGCGCAGCGCGACCTCCAGCCCGTCGGGGTGCGGCAGGCCGTGCGCCACCAGCGACGTCTCCAGCGCGACGACCGGCTGCGATCGGATCAGGGCGCGCTCGACCTCCGGTGCCAGGCGCAGCAGCCCGGTGAAGCCGCGGGTCACGGCAACGGCCCGTCGAGGCCCGCGCAGTGATCGGCCAGCAGGCGGCCGTCGTCCAGCGCATCGTCCTCGTCGGCCCCGGCCGCGAGGGCTGACAGGAACCCGGCCGCGAAGGCATCGGCCACGCCCATCGGATCGATCGCCGGGAGCGCTCCGTCGTCGCTGATCACGGCGAGGTCGCCGAGGTCGTCGATGCCGCCGATGGCCTCGGCCTGGGCCGCGGTGGCAAGCACCACCTCGGGCTGCAGCCGCAGGATCCGCTCGCGTACCAGCGGCGAGACGATATCGGCGCTGGCCAGGTCGACCGAGAGGCTGGCGCCGGCTTCGCGCGCGATCTCGCAGGCACGTTCGACGGCGCCGGCCGAGGGCTGGTCGACCAGCGCGTAGCCGCTCACGTGCAGCACGTCGGCGTCGTCGAACCACTCGGGCTGGATCAGCTCGAGCGCCAGCTTCGCGCAGACGCCGCGGTCGGTAAGCGCGGTGCGGCGCGCGCCGGGCGTGCGAACCACGGTTGCAACGCCGGTGTGGCCTTCCACGCCCGGCCCCTCCAGCTCGACCCCGCGGTCGGCCAGCTCGGCCTCCACCAGATCGCCCAGCCGGTCGTAGGAGCGAGCCGACACCGCCCGCCCGCGGGCTTCGGCCGCCACCACCCAGCATGCGCAGATCGCGGCCCGGCCACCCACGATCAGCCGCGTCTCGGCCGGCTCTGCAGACTCCGCCTGAAGCCCCTCGGGCGGGGTGATCAGCGACAGGGCCAGCACGTCTCCGAGCGTCACGATCAAGGGCTCCGGCATGGGCGCGATGCTACACTCGGCCTTGTGTCAGCCGCCGCAGGGACCGACCTCACCACCGGCCCGCGGATGTGCGCGAATCACCCCAAGGTGGAGACGTACGTCTCCTGCTCCAACTGCGGCAAGCCGATCTGCCCGGACTGCATGGTGCAGGCACCGGTCGGCATCAAGTGCCGCGATTGCGCCCGGCTGCCGCGCTCCGCGCGGGTGATCCTGAAGCCGAGCACGGCGGCCCGGGCGATCGGGGCCGCGTTCGGCGTGGGTACGGCCTTCGGCGTGGGGCTGGCGTTCGTCGGCGGCTACGGGCTGGGGTTCGTGACCTTCATCATCGCCTACATCGTGGGCCTCGCCTGCGGCCGCGCCGTGCTGTCCGCGTCCGGCCGCTACCGCGCTCCCGCCACCGCCTGGATCGCCGCGGCCGGGGCGGCCTGGGCGTACGTCGTGCCCGCGGTGGTGATCGCCGTGTCGGCCGGCGGTGCCGCATCGACGGGGGTGCAGGCGATCGGCCTGCTGATCGCGGGCTTCATCGCGCACCGTGAGGTGATCGGATGAGCGACGGCTGGCGCCGGCGGCCGCGGCTGCGCTCGTTCGTGTTCGGCAGCGTGGTGGGCGGACTGGTCGCGGTGGCGGCGCCGCGGCTGCGGCGCGGGCTCGACCAGCGCGAGGGACCGCAGCCCGTGGCCGGGCTGGAGGCGTTCGAGGGCGCACCCTGCTGGCAGCACGACCGGCGCCGATCCGGCGCCGGCGCTGAGCCCCCAGAGTAGTCTGCCGCGATGCCGTCCGCGGTCGTCACCGGCGGAGCCGGGTTCATCGGCTCCACGCTCACCCGCCTGCTGCTGGAGCGCGGATACTCGGTGCGCGTCTACGACGACCTCTCGAGCGGCTCCCGTGAGCACCTCGAGGGGCTGGACGTCGAGCTGGTGGTGGGCGACGTCCGCGACATCGAGTCGCTGCAGCGCGCCTGCGACGGGATCGATGCGATGTTCCACCTGGCCGCGGGAGCGGGGGTGGTGGACTCGATCGAGAACCCGATCGAGAACTTCGACCTGAACGCACGTGGAACGCTGCTGGCGCTGTGGGCCGCCAAGCAGGCCGGCGTCGGCCGGTTCGTGTTCTCGTCCAGCAATGCGCCGCTCGGCGACAACGCCTACCCCGCCTCCGAGGACAAGCCGGTGGCGCCGCTGTCGCCGTACGGCGCTGGCAAGGCCACCGGCGAGGCGTACTGCTCGGCCTTCTTCGGCGCCTACGGATTCGAGGCGGTGGCGGTGCGGTTCTCGAACGCGTACGGCCCGCGCTCCGCCCGCAAGTCGAACGTGATCCCGCTGTTCATCCGCAAGATCATGGCGGGGGAGCCGCTCACGATCTACGGCGACGGCACCCAGACGCGCGACTTCGTGTTCGTGACCGATCTCGCCAACGGCCTGATCCGGGCGGCCGAGAAGCCGGAGCTGGGAGGGGAGATCTTCCAGCTCGCGAGCGGCGTCGAGACCGGCCTCAACGACCTGGTGGCGATGCTGGCGGAGGTGTCGGGCCGCTCACCGCAGCTGCAGCACGAGCCGCCCCGGGCCGGCGAGATCCAGCGCAACTACTCGCTGGTGGACAAGGCCCGCGACCGGCTGGGGTACGCCCCGCAGGTGCCGCTGGCCGAGGGACTGGCACGCACCTGGCAGTGGTTCCAGGAAGGCTGACCAGCGCCACCGAGCGTCAGGCGGACGCGACGTCGACCGGCATCTGGTCGGCCTTGCGCACCATGTTCTCGGCCATCTTGATCGACGCGGCGTCGATCAGCTTGCCGTCCAGCGAGACCGCGCCCTTGCCCTCGGCCGCCGCCTGTTGCATCGCCTCGATGATCCGGCGGGCCCGGTCGATCTCCTCCGGCGACGGCGTGAACACCTCGTTCGCGAGCGCGATCTGGGAGGGGTGGATCGCCCACTTGCCCTCGCAGCCGAGCTGGGCTGCGCTGCGCGCCGCGGCCGTGTAGCCCTCCGCATCCTGGTAGTCGCCGAACGGCCCGTCGATCGGCCGCAGCCCGTAGGCGCGGCAGGCGACGACCATGCGTGACAGCGCGAAGTGCCACTGGTCGCCCCAGTGCCGCTCGCGCAGGCCCGACGCGCCGGCGTGTGTCAGCGTCACGTAGTCGGGGTTTGATCCGCCGATGTTGGTGGTGCGCGCCTGCGTGGAGGCCGCGTAGTCGGCGACGCCGAACACCATCGCCTCCAGGCGCTCCGGGCACGTCTGCGCGATCGCCTCGACGTTGGCCATGCCCAGGGCCGTCTCGATCAGGATGTGCAGGTTGATCGGCTCCAGGCCGAAGGCGGCCTCGATCTGGTCGAGCATGGTGGCCACGAACAGGACGTCGGCCGGGGCTCCCACCTTCGGGATCAGGATCGTGTCCAGGTGCGAGCCGGCCCGCTCCACCACCTCGACGATGTCGCGGTAGCACCAGTGCGTGTCCAGCCCGTTGATCCGCACCGACACGCTGCAGGCCGACCAGTCCTGGCCGGTCAGCGCCGCGATCACGTTCTCGCGGGCCTGCTCCTTGTCGTCCGGCGCGACGGCGTCCTCGAGGTCGAGGAACACCATGTCGGCTCCCAGCCCCGGCGCCTTCTCCATCGCGCGCGTGTTGCTGCCCGGGACGGCCAGCTCGCTGCGGTGCAGCCGATCGCGAACCGCCATCAGGCGCGGCCCGCCGAGACGCCCTCGCGCGGCGATTCCAGCACCGCATCGAACGCCTCGAGCAGCCGGTCGGCGGTCTCGGTATGCGCGTTGGTGCCCATCATGCCGATGCGCCAGATGTCCGGCGCGTCCGGCCCCAGGCCGCCGCCCACCTCGATGCTGTGCTCGCGCAGCAGCCGCATCTGGACGTCCTTGCCGTCAACGCCCTCCGGCACGCACACGGCCGACAGCTGTGCCAGCTGTACCTCCGGATCGGCCAGCAGCCGGTAGCCGCGGTCGGCCAGCCCGGCCTGCAGGTGCGCTCCGGCCTCCGCATGACGCGCCCAGCGCGCCTCCAGCCCCTCCTCCAGCGCCAGCCGCAGGCCTTCGTAGAGCGCATAGTACTGGGTGTTGGGCGTGGTGTGGTGGTATACCGCCGGCCGCCCGACCCAGTAGCGGGCCAGCTGTTCGAAGTCGAAGCTGAAGGGCACCGGCTGGGTGCGTGCCCGGATCCGCTCCATCGCCCGCTCCGATAGCGACACCGGCGAGATGCCGGGAGGCGCGCCCAGGCACTTCTGGCTGCACGAGTAGCAGTAGTCGACGCCCCAGCCCTCGGCCTCGAGCGGCATGCCGCCCAGCGACGTCACGCAGTCGGCCAGGAGCAGCGCGTCCGACCCGCGCATCGCCTCGCCCAGCTGCTCGAGCGGGTGCGCCACGCCGGTCGAGGTCTCCGCGTGCACGACCGCGACCAGCCGCGCCTCGGGATGGTCGGCCAGCGCCTCGACGATCTGATCGTTCGGCACCGCCTGCCCGAACGGCGCTCGCAGCTCGATCACGTTCAGGCGGTGCCGCCGGGCGATGTCGATCATGCGGTTGCCGAAGAAGCCGCAGCTCGCCACGATCGCGGTCTCGCCTGGCTCGGCCAGCGACGCCAGGCCGGCCTCCATGCCGGACGTGCCGCTCGCGGAGAGCGCGATCGTGAACCCGTCGCTGCGGCGGTACGCCGCCTTCAGCAGCTCGATCAGGTCCTCCAGGATCTTGTGGAAGTCGGGGTCGAGATGGCCCAGCATCGGCAGCCGCATGGCCTCGAGCACGCGCGGGTCGATGTTGGACGGGCCCGGGCCGCACAGCAGGCGCTCGGGCGGATTGAGTGGTGCAGGCAGGTCGCTCATCGGACGATTCTCCACCACCTTCGCTCGATCCGCCAGTGAAGAGAGTGCTTCGACGCTGAAACGAATGGCTAAGCGTCGTCAGCCGGCCTATGGCCCGGGCGGCCTCGTACGGCTGGGATCGAGCTGCGCTCTGGGCTAACAGCCGGGCCCGCGCTCGAAGATGTCACCGGTGCCGTCGCTGTCGTTCGGCACGAGATTCGTCGCCCGGGAGAAGAATGCGGCGAACGCTCCATCCAGGGACAGATCACCGACCAGGGTGCCCCGGTTCGCCTCCGCTCCGCTCGTCGAGACGGTGCAGCGGCGGGTGGTGTGATGCGACCGGTCACGTAGGAACAGGTCGATCTTGCCGTTGGTGTCTGAGCCGACCAGGTTCGTCGCCCGCGAGGAGAAGAGGGCGTAGCCGCCGTGCGTGGAGATCGCCACGCCTGCCGACCGGTGGTTCGCCTGGCGCCTGCGATGGGTGCCGCCGACCGAGATCCGCTGCGTCTCGTGGGTCACCAGGTTTCGCACGAATACGTCACGCGCGCCGTTGGTGTCGTGTCCGATGAGGTTGGTCGCGGCGCTGTCGAACATGACCACGCGACCATCCGCCGACAGCGCGTCGGCAAAGACCTGGCCGTTCGCATAGCCGCCGCCCAGGGCCTGATCGAAGCGAAGGAAGCGGTCGGCGCGCGGCTTCCAGATCCGATATCCGGTGGTCGTTCCCCAGGCCAGGGCGGTGCGCCCGTCGCTGGATATGCCGATCGCAAGGGACTGGTCATTGCCGATAAAGGAGCTGATCCGCGTGCCGGTCTTTCGGTCGTAACGATTGATGTCGAAGCTGCGTCCCGGCGGCGAATAGAGAAAGTAGCGGCCCGTCGCGCTCATCACCCATTCCCCCTCGACGTCGCTTGTCACTTGAGGGACGATCCTCGTCGTGCCAAGTTTTCGGTCGCGTAGGAACACGTCTCCGAACTCGTTGTCGTCATGCGGAACCAGATTGGTGGCGTCCGAGTTGAATGCCACGTAGCGGCCACGCGCGGAGACCTGCGGGTGATCGGAGAAATCGTTCGCGGGATCGCCGGTGGTTGAGACGTCGATCTGCTCCGTGGTGCCAAGCAGCGTGTCTTGCAGGTAGATGCCGCCGATCGCCTCGTAGGCGACGAAGCGGCCGGTTGCCGAAATCGACGGGCTACCCCCCTGGGCGACCATCGAGGTCACCGGCGAGGCGACGGCGGAGGCGGCGTCGGGCGCCCATCCGACAACCACCAGGACGACCGCCGCCACGCGTCGAAGCCTCCGCTGAGCGTCAACCGGCTCCATCTGGCGCACCTCCCCAGTCGAGACCATCAGGCGCCACCCGTGGTTGGCGGCGCCATCTCGTCCCGCCGACCCTACAGACTGAACGTGGCGTCTGCAACAAGTACAGGCAGGTTGATTGCCGCCGTCCTGGCCCCTCCAAGATGGCGAGTTGACCTAAGAGGCGTAGGTCCGGGCGGCCTCGACCAGGTCCTGGAACGGGCGCAGGAACCGCTCGTCGTGGCGCCACATCAGCTCGTTATGCCACTGCATGCCGGCCGCCCAGCCGCGGCCGTCGACGCGCTCGATCGTCTCGATCACGCCGTCCTCGCCGCGGGCGGTGGCGCGCATGATGCCGCCGGTGGTGGCCACGCACTGGTGGTGGAACGAGTTGACGCGCGGCTCGCCGCCCGCCAGCCAGCGCTCGACCGCCGAGCCGGGCTCCGTCTGCACGGTGTGCCAGTGCTCTCCGGGCGGCTCCAGCGCCAGGTCGCGCCAGCTGCGCCGGTGCTGGATGGCGCCCTCGTGCATCGTCTCGACGTCCTGGGTGAGCGTGCCGCCGTCGGCGACGGCCATCACCTGGATGCCCCGGCAGATGCCCATCACCGGCATCCCCCGGTCGTAGGCGCGGCGCACCAGCTCCAGCTCGAAGGCGTCCTCGACCTGGTCGCCGGGCTTGGTCAGCTCGTGGGCATCGTGGCCGTAATGGCTGGGATGCACGTCGGCGCCGCCGCACAGCTGCAGGCCGTCCACCATGTCCAGCAGCTGGTCGATGGCGTCGGCCGGCGTGGCCCGCGGCAGCACCACCGGCACCGCGCCGAACTGCTGCAGCGGCGCCCGCAGCGAGGGCTCGACTTCGAGCAGCATCGGATCCTGCAGCTCGAGCGTGTAGCCGATCACCGGTCGCCCGGCGTCGCCGTTCAGCGCAGCCATGCGCGTACGAGCGCGTTCGCGAAGCCCATGCCGTAGCGGAAGTGGGCCGGCTTCTTGCTGACTCCGGAGATGCGCTGGGTGATCGTCACCGGCACCTCCGTCGACCGCAGCCCCTTCTTCGACGCCTCCACGATGAACTCCGAGTTGTGGAACTGGTCCTGGCGGAACTCGAGGCCGCGCAGCGCCTCGGTGCGCACCGCCCGGTAGCCGCAGGCCGGGTCGGTGACCTTGCTCCAGGTCAGCAGCGACAGCAACTGGGCGAACAGCTTCACGCCCAGCTCGCGGGCGGCGTGGTTGGGGTCGGCCTCGCCCAGCACCCGCGAGCCGCCCACCACGTCGGCCTCGCTGGCGACGATCGGGCCGACCAGCCGCGACAGCTCGGACGGCTGGTGCTGGCCGTCGGCGTCCATGGTGACGACGATCTCGGCGCCGGTCACCAGCGCCAGCCGGTACCCGGTGCGGAGCGCCGCGCCCTGGCCGCGGTTCATGGGCAGCCGGATCGCGGCCGCGCCGGCCGCCCGCGCGGCCTCGGTGGTGCGGTCGTTCGACCCGTCGTCGATCACGATCGCGTGCAGCGGCAGGTCGCAGACCCGCTCCGGCAGCGCGCCCAGCACGTGGTGGATGTTCTGGGACTCGTTGTAGGCCGGGATCACCACCGCGATGCCGCCGGAGAAGGCCTCCGGGTGGCCGAACTGCTCGAACTGCTCCAGCGCCAGGTTCTCGATCAGCCGCGTCAGGTCGCGCCGCGAGCGTTCCTGGCGGCCCGACAGCGAGAACGCGAACAGGTAGAGGATGCCGACCGCGAGCACGGTCGCACCCAGCACCTGGCGGCCGCCGCCGCGCTTGAAGCTGAACTCGTCGAAGCCCCACCCGATCAGGTCGGGCAGCGCCGACAGCACCAGCAGCGGCAGCACGAACACGACGAACCGCACCAGCAGGTCGCCGTTTCCGATCTTGCCCTGCCGGTAGCTGCGGATCGTCAGCGCGGCGAACACCACCGCGACGATCAGCCCCGCCGTGCGAAGCGGCGTCAGCGGCACGAGCGGCCTACTTCACCCGCTCGGGCAGCGGCGCCTTCCACAGCGTGCTGGGGTCGATACCCTCGGCGATCACGCGGCCCTTGTGGCGCTGGATCGTGTGCAGCACCGACTCGATCAGCGTCTCGGACAGCAGCGTCGGCTTCAGGCCCAGCGACGGCAGCTTCGTGTGCACCGGGTTGTAGTAGTGCTCCTCCAGCTCGACGCGCGGGTTGGCCACGTTCTCGACGATCACCTCGACGCCGATCTCTTCGCCGGCGTGGCGCACCTTCTCGGCCAGCCCGGCCACCGTGAACGACTCGGTGAACTGGTTGAAGACGCGGAACTCGCCCGGGTCGGCCGGATTGTCGGCGGTCAGCTCGACGCATTGGATCGTGTCCACGATGTTGAGCGTGCCGCGGGTCTGGCCGCCCTTGCCGTAGACCGTCAGCGGGTGCCCGATCATGGCCTGCACGCAGAAGCGGTTGAGCGCCGTGCCGAAGGCCTGGTCGTAGTCGAAGCGGGTGACCAGCCGCTCGTCCAGCTTCGTCTCCGGCGTCTCGATGCCGTAGACGACGCCCTGGTTGAGGTCGGTGGCGCGGAGGCCCCAGATCCGGCAGGCGAAGTGGATGTTGTGGCTGTCGTGCACCTTGGACAGGTGGTAGAACGAGCCCGGCACCTTCGGGAACGGCAGGATGTCCCTGCGTCCCTTGTGCTCGATCTCGATGTAGCCCTCTTCGATGTCGATGTTGGGCGTGCCGTACTCGCCCATCGTGCCCAGCTTGACGAGGTGCGCATCGGGCGCGTGCTCGCGCATCGCCCACAGCAGCTTGAGCGTGCCGATCACGTTGGCCTGCTGGGTGATCACCGCGTGGTCGACGCTCTGCATCGACCACGGGGCGCTGGGCTGCTCGCCGTAGTGGATGATCGTGTCGGGCATGAAGTCGCGCACGGTGTCCGCGATGAAGGTGCCCTCGGAGATGTCGCCGATGTGGGATTCGATCCGCTTGCCCGACACCTCGTGCCAGGCGGAGATGCGGTCGTCCGGCGACGCGATCGGGGTCAGCGAATCGGTGCCGGCCTGCTCGTGCCAGCGCCGCCGGGCGAAGTTGTCGACCACCGCCACATCGTGGCCCTTGCCCGAAAAGCGCATGGCCGTCGGCCATCCCAGATAGCCGTCGCCGCCCAAAATCAGTACACGCATCCGCTGCTCTCCCAGGGTCGATATCGCTGCATGACTACGTCCGCAGACGTAACGGCGGGATTCTCCCACACGCCGTCATAGCGCGGGGGAGGTTAGCGGCCTAGCCGGATGGTCGTGGCCGGTAGACCTGGACGTCGACGGAATGGTGCAGGCCTCCCACCCGGCAGCTGGTGACCTTGACCAGCGAGCTGCCCGCCGCCGCCCCCGGCAGCACCACCCAGTCGATGCCCGCCGGCACGTGACCCTGTGCGATCTCGCGGGTCTCGGCCGCGCGCTCGCTCTGCCCCTCGATGGTCGAGAACACGTCGCGGTAGCGAAGCTGCGCGGGTGGCACCCAGTGCAGCAGCCAGGCACCGGTGCTGCGGAACACGGAGCTGTCGACCAGCAGGGTCGCCTGCGGTGGCATGCCCGCCACCGCGACCACGTCGCCGGCGCCCATCGGCGCCCGGCCCCGGCAGTGCAGGCCGCGCGGCTCGGCGCTTCGGAAGTCACCGGCCAGCCCGATCGACGTCAGCACCGTCGACGCGCCGGCGGCCGCGACCAGCGCCGCCGCCAGCACGATCGCGCCCCTGCGCGACATCCGCGCCAGCACGGCGTCCGCCGCCCATCCGGCCGGCATGGCCAGCCCCAGCACGAAGAACGGCAGGTACCGCTGCAGCTTGACGACGGGTGCCACGCCGGCCAGGCTGTGGCCGGGCAGCAGGCCCGCGAGCAGGCACAGCACCGCGGGCACCGCCACCAGCGGCACCAGCGCGCCCAGGTCGATGTCAGGCGGCCGGGAGCGAAGCATCCAGACCACGCCCAGCAGCCCGATCGGCAGCACCACTCCCATCGCCACCAGCGCCTGTGAGGCGGTCACGCTGGGCAGCGGCTGGTGGGGTGAGAATCCCCCCAACCGCACGTAGTTGAGCGCGAGCCGGCCCAGCCAGGGGGCGACCACGACGGCCGCCACCGCCACGGCGGCCGCCGCGTGCCCGACCGGGATCCGCCGCCGCACCGCGACCGGGCCGCAGACCAGCACCGCCACGACCGCGCCCACCGGCCCGATCAGCAGCAGGCAGCCGGCGAGCGCCCCGGCGGCCGCGACATCGCGCATGCGCCGCCCGGCGACCGCCCGCAGCGCGAACCAGACGGTCAGCGGGAACAGCGCGAGCGCGAGGTCGCGGGGCAGGATGGCGGGCATGTTGGCGAGCGCCGGGGTCACCGCCGGGCCGACCAGGAAGTCGCCGTGCACCAGCCCGTAGCGGCTTGACGAGACGACCGCGACGGGCTCGTGCACCCAGATCCAGCCGACGCCGCCCGCCAGCGACGCGAACCCCACCGCCCAGGTCGCGGGGCGCTCGCGCAGGCCCAGCTCGCGCGCCAGCAGCCAGGTGCCCAGCGCCAGCGACCCCACGGCGAACGCCTGCAGCGCCCAGTACAGCTCGACCATCCCGCCCGGCAGCAGCTCCAGCCACGCCGCCAGCGCGTGGTACAGCCACGGGTAGCTGTTGGGCACGTGCGCGTACACGCCGCTGGGCTCGGGCAGGCCGCCGACCAGCTGCCGGATCCATCCCTCGTGAAACTGCATGTCGGAGATCGGCACCACGGCGGACGGTCCCCAGACCAGCGGGAGCACCGACACGGCCAGCGCGACGGCCGCCACCAGCACCACCGGTTTGCGGACGCCCGGGGCGGTGCGCCAGGTGCGGGTGCGAGCCGCGACGACGACCGTAAAGGCCACCACGATCACCGCCATCAGCGTGCGGTGGCCGAGCCAGGAGACGCCCAGCAGCGGCTGCCACAGGGTCGACCACGCCACCGCCAGCATCGCCACCACGCCCCAGGCCAGCCGTTCGGCGGGCGGCCGGGCCGGCGCCAGCGCGCAGCCCGCGATCCACACCACCAGCATCCCCACGGCGGCGCCGGCCAGCCCCAGCACGGTGTGGGACGCCCCTGTCGACAGCGGCGCGATCACCGGGGGCTGAGGGGTATGGCGCTCGGCACCACGGGCTCATTCTCCCACAGCCGCCAGACCCCGTCGTCGATAGACTCCCGCGCCGATGTCCTCCCGTCTCGAACCGGCCGCGCTGCTCGTGGCACCGGCCGTTCTGGTCGCGGCCCGACTGGCCGGCATCGATGCGCTGGCGGTGTGGTGCGCATTCGCCGTCTGCGTGATGCTGCCGGGGTGGGGCGCCATGCGGCTGCTGCGGGTCGAGCGCGGGCTGGGCCTGTCCGGCGCGGCCGTGGTCTCGACCTCGCTGGGCCTTGCGATCTGGATCGCGCCGCTGGCGGCCGCCTTCGCCGTACACCTGCCGCTGACCGCGCCGCTGGTGGCGGTGCTGATCGCCGGGGGGGCGCTATGCGGCGTGGCCGTGACCCGGCCGCTGCTGTTCGACCGGGTGTCGGTCTGGGAGGCGGCGGCCGGCGCGCTCGCCGCCTGCCTGTTTGCATTCGTCTCGTGGCGGATCTCGACCGGGGTGATCTCGGACGCGCTGTTCCACGTGGGCCGCATGCGCAAGCTTGAGGACATCGGCTCGCTGTCCCTGACGGCGATCTCGTCCTACAAGGACGGCGCTCCTCACGCCGGTTACGCCTTTCCGCTGCTGCACGCGGCGTTCGCCGGCGTCGCCGACCTGGCCGGCGTCGACGTCGTAACGGCGTTCATCTACCTGCAGCCGCTGTGTGCGCTGCTGACCGTGCTGGGCGCGTTCGCGGTCGCCCGCTCGCTGACAGGTTGGCGCACCGCCGGCTACCTGGCCGCCGCCGTGCTGGCGTGGGATCTGGTGACGCTGATCAACGGCCTCATCCAGCAGGTCAACCAGCCGCCGGTCTTCACCTTCTTCGTGCTGACGCCGGCCGCCCTGCTGCTGTTCGTCGGGGCCATGCGCGGCTCCCGCTCGGCTGCCTGGTCGGCGATGGCGGCGGTGACGGTGATCGCGCTGGTGCATCCCACCTACGCCGTGCCCTGCCTTGCGATCGCGGCCGGCATCGCGCTCGGCTCCTGGCGCGCGCACATGCGGATGCCGCCGGTGGCGCTGGAGGGGCTGGCTGCGTCGTTTCTGGCCAGCGCCGCGGTTGCGGCCTGGATCTGGTGGGTGGCGATCCGCGGCGGCGAGCGGCGCGCGATCATCACCCACTCCGACGAGTTCCTGCACCACGGCGCCCGTGCGATCCTGATGTACCCGTGGGCGCCCGTGTTCGGGCGCGGCTACGTGCTGCTGGCGATCCTGTGCCTGATCCTGCTGGTGCGTTTCCGCGACCTGCTGCCGGCGGCCGGCGCCATGCTCGCGCCGCTGACGCTGCTGCTGCTGCCGGGGTTGAGCACCGCCGTGGTGGCGGCCACCGGCATGGGTCAGTTCCACCGCTTCTGGCAGGTGCTGCCATGGCCGCTCGTCCTGGCCGCGGGCGCGTGCGTCGCCGCTGGCCTGCTGGGAGTGCGGCGCGGCCTGGCGGTGGCACTGGTGCTGGCGGTGGTGCTGGATCAGGCGCGCGAGCACGGGTCGTTCTGGCGCCTGCCCACCAGCGTCGTCGTGGTGGCGGCGCTGCTTGCGGTGGTGGCGGCGCTGTGGCTGCGGCCGCGGCGGATGGTCGAGAGCGGGCCCTGGTGGCTGGCCTCGCTGCTGGTCGCGGCGGTGATGGTGGGGCCGGTCGTGCACGGCGTGTCGCGGGTGGCCGACGAGGCCCGCGACGGCCCCTACCGCGCGCCCAGAGCCGATCTTGCCACGGTGCTGACGCCGGACGTGTGGCGCTACTTCCGCGCTCAGCCGGGGCCGCCGCCGGTGGTGCTGGGCGAGGAGCACCGCGTGTTCGAGCTGCTCGCCTACGCCGACGTGTACGCCGCCGCTCTTCCCGAGGCGCGCTCCCGGGCCGAGCCGAAGGAGAACACCCAGGCCCGCCGGCAGCTGGAGCAGGTCTTCTTCGACCCGGACACCAGCAGCGCCCGGCGAACGCAGATCCTGAAGCAGCTGGACGTCGACTACGTGCTGCTCGACACCAAGGGCCAGGCCAACGTGGCGCCCCAGATCCTGGCCCAGCCGGGCCTGACCGTCGCCTACCGCGGCCCCAGGTTCGTGATCCTGCGCGTCGATCGGTAGAGCACCGTCCGCTCGCGGGCCGGCAGGCCGACCGGCAGGAGCGCCAGGTAGGCGGCCCCGGCCGCCACGCCGGTCGCGAACAGGCCGAGGTACCAGGCGCTCTGGGACGTGGCGGAGTGCACGATCACGGCCGCCGCCAGGCACGCCGCCGTCGGCAGCGCCAGGCGCAGGTAGTCGAGCGTGTAGGGCTGGATGTTCACCACGTGCTTGACCTGGCCAAGCCGCAGCAGGTTGACGCTGCCCAGCGTCACCGCCGAGGCGACCGCCGCGCCCTCGATGCCGTACGCCGATGACAGCGGCGCGGCCAGCCCCACCATCACCAGCACCGCCACCGCGTTGTCAGCCAGGTCGAGGCCGGTGCGGCCGACCATGATCAGCACGAAGGCGACCCCGCCGGTGGCGACGTTCACGAGCTGCCCGGCCAGCAGGATCCGAAGCGCCGTCTCGCCGCCCTCGTAGCGGGGGCCGAAGGCCGCCAGCACGTCGGCGGCCGCCACCCACAGGATGATCACGGTCGGGATCGTGGCGGCCAGCGCCCAGCGGGTGGCGCTCTTGAACAGCGAGTCCAGGCGCTCGTGCTGGCCGCGCGCGTAGAGGTCGGCGGCGAACGGTGAGAACAGCAGGTTGACGGACGTCAGGAACAGCAGCAGCACCTGCGATATCCGCCCGACGGCGGCGTAGGTGCCGACCTGCGCGCTCGACACGTAGTACTCGACCACCCACAGGTCGGCCCAGAACAGCGTCTGGGCGAGCAGCGCGGACGGGGCGCGGGGCAGCCCGAAGCGGACGGCGGCGCGGAACTGCTCGCGGGTCGCCGGCTCGTCCCCGAAGCCGGCGCTTGCCCGGCGCCAGAACCACCAGGCGCCGACCGTGGCCAGCGCCCACGAGGCGTCGTAGCACCAGCAGGCGGCGTCGGTGCCGCCGCCGGCCGCGAAGGTCACGACGGCCAGCACGATCCAGGCCAGCGGCTGCCCGATCCAGAACACCCACAGGGTCGGCGTCATCGCCTTCAGCCCGCGCGTGGCGCCCAGGTAGACGGCGGTCGCCGCCGCGAACGGGATCGACCCGGCGGCAACCGCGACCTGGCTGTTGCCGGCCGCCAGGGCGCACGCGGCGATCACGGCGGTCGCGGCCACGCTGACGCCGATGGCCAGCAGCGTGCAGCGGTCGACCAGGCTGCGCAGCGTGGCCGAGTTGCCGCTGCCGCGGCCGATGGCCACGTCGCGCACGGCCGACAGGTCCATGCCGAAGCGGCTGCCCGCCGCGGCCACGAACGCGACCTGCACGGCCACGGTCACCAGGCCCAGCCCTGAGCGCCCCAGGTGGCGCCCGATCAGGATCTGGACGCCGAAGGCTGCGGCCACGCCCGCCACCAGCCCGGCGATGTTCACGGCGGTGCCCGACAGCAGGGTGCGCTCGTCGCTCATGTCGTCATACTGTTTCTCACGGGCCGGCGATCTCCCCCGTTCCACACCTGGAAAGGATGGTGTGCAATGGGTGCCGTGATCGTGATCCCGTTGTTCGTGCTGTTCCTGGGGGCCGCGGTGCGCGACGGCGCGGACTCCCGCGAGTGGCGGCCGCAGGGGTGGTGGCCGGGCAGCCCCCGCTGAGGGTGGGCCGCCGGGTCAGTCGAGATAGCCGAGACCGCGGAGTCGCTCCTCGACCTCGCGCTCCTCGTCGTCCGAGAACACGCCCACCGCCTGCTGCTCGGGCGCGTCGGCGCCGGCCGCGACCTCGACGCCCAGCGCGCTTTTGATCCAGCCGGCGAAGTCGGCCAGCGAGATCTCCTCGCCGGCTCCGGCGGCGATGCCGGGACCGGCGGCGACGTAAACGCCCTCCGGCCGGTGGTCGCCCGACAGCCAGTCGGCCGGCTCGACGATCTGGCGAGCGTGCGTGAGGCTGTACAGTGGGGCCGGCTGCAGCAGCAGGTCGGGCGCGCGGTCGAGGTACTTGCCGTGCAGCACGTCTTCCTTGCGCATCACCCGCGCGATCGGGTGGCGGCCGGTGGCGGGGTCGACGAAGCCGAGCAGCGCGTCGGCGACCTCGGTGCGCACGCGCTCGTAGTCCTCGGCCGGGACCGTGCCCTGCGGCTCGCGCCCGTCCAGCGCGATCGAGACGCCCTCGCCGGTTGAGGTGACACTGGTGTAGGCCGTGGTGTGCGCCCAGTCGATGGGCGTGGTGGGCACCTTCACCTTGCCGTGCAGGCCCAGGCGGTCGTAGGCGACGCGTGCCAGCGAGCGGATCCGGCCCCAGGCCAGCAGCGACACGAGGGCGGAGCCGCGGCCCATGCGCAGCGCGCCCATGCTCTCCAGCACGCGGTTCATGTTGAGGGCGCGCGTGACCGGCTGGTGGCCGTGGTCTGACATCAGCAGCACCAGGTCGTCGGCATCGGTGCGCTCGATCAGCGTCCCCAGCTCGCGGTCGAGCAGCCGGTAGACGTCGATCACGCGGTGGGCCACCGGCGTCTGGGAGGCGGTGGCGTAGTCGGGATGCCCGGGGTGCACGTACTCGAGCAGGCAGTGCTGGATGCGGTCGGGCGACACGAAGACCATGCAGGCCGCATCCCAGGGCTGCTCGTCCATCAGCCGGCGCATGGCCTCGGCGCGGCGGCGGGTGACGTCCTCGACGTCGGCCACAAGCTCCAGCGGCCTGCCTCGGAAGGTCGTCCAGGAGCCGCCGTTGATGGGCCAGCCCAGGTCGGGCCCGGCCTCGGGCGGGTGGCTGTAGGGGGCGCCCTGCGGGATCACGCCGCCGGCGATGGCGACGCCCTTGATCTCGGGGGCGGGGTAGGTCAGCGGCACGTTCACGATCAGGCTGGTGCGTCCGGCATCGGTCAGCTGTGAGGGCCAGGTCGGCGCCAGGATCGAGCGCGAGGAGACCGGCAGCCGGCGGGTGGCGCCGGGCCGGTACTCGAGGATGTCGAAGACGCCGTGGCCGGCCGGGTCGCATCCGGTCAGGAAGGTCGGCCAGGCTGCCCAGGAGTGCGACGGAACGCATGAGCGGGAAACGCCCTTGCGGCCGCGCTCGATCAGCGCCGCCAGGTTGGGCAGCTCGCCCGCAGCGAGCAGCGGATCGAGAATCTCCCAGTCGGCGCCGTCCCAGCCGACGATCAGCACGCGGTTCGCCACGCCTGCACCTTAGTGCGAGCGCGTCTGCCCCGACTTCAGTGGTGGTGCATACTCATACTGACCATGTGTATACTCTTGCACATGTCCGTGCTGGCACCACCCGCCGTCGCCACCGCCGCCGTCTTCGGTTCCACCGGCCTTGCCGGTCGCGAGCTGATGCGGCTGCTGGCGTCGCATCCGCGGATGAGGGCGGTTGCCTGCGCGGCCGACACGCGTGCACCGGCCCGGTGCGATCTCGTCCTGCTGGCGCTGCCCCATGGCGTCTCGGGCGAGGTCGGTCGGGAGCTGGCCGGTGCGCGCGTCCCGGTCATCGATCTCTCCGCCGACCTGCGGGGAGAGTGGCAGTACGGCCTGCCCGAGCTGCACCGCGCCGCCATCGCCGGCGCGCGTCAGGTGGCGAACCCCGGCTGCTACGCCACCGCCGCCCTCCTGGCGCTGGCACCGATCGTGGCCGCCGGCCTGGTCGAGCCGGACCTCGTGGTGGACGGCAAGTCGGGCGTGTCCGGCGCCGGCAAGACGCCGACCGAGCGAAACAGCTTCTGCGCGGCGGCCGAGGGCATCGCCCCCTACCAGCCGGTCGGCCACCACCACCAGCTCGAGATCGAGGCCCAGCTCTCCGAGGTCGGCAGCGGCCCGGTCTCGGTCACGTTCACGCCCCACCTCGCGCCGTTCACGCGCGGCCTGCTGGTCACCGCCTACGCGCCGCTGCGGCCGGGCGCGGGCCAGGCCGAGGTGGAGGCGGTGCTGCTCGGCGCCTACCGGGGCGAGCCGTTCGTCCGGCTGGTGGACGGCGTGCGCACGCAGGCGCTGCGCGGCAGCAACCTGTGTCATCTGCAGGCCTGGGTCGACCCGGAGCGGAGCCGAGTGATCGTGGCCGCCGCCATCGACAACCTGGTCAAGGGCGCGGCCGGCCAGGCCGTCCAGAACGCCAACCTGATGCTGGGCCTGGACGAGACCATGGGCCTGCCCGGGGAGCCGGCGTGGCTGTAGGAGCCTGCTACCCGGCCGGGTTCGCAGCCGGCGTCGCCGCCTGCGGCATGAAGCGCAGCGGCAAGTCGGACCTGACGCTGCTGGTCTCCGATCGGCCCGCCACCGCCGCCGGCGTATTCACCACCAACCGGGTGGTGGCCGCGCCGGTCACGGTCAGCCGAGCCCAGATCCAGGGCGGTCTGGCGCGGGCGATCGTGACCAACTCCGGCTCGGCCAACGCCTGCACCGGCACCGCCGGACGCGACAACGCGTGGACGATGGTGGCCGAGGCGGGTGCCGCGCTGGGCATCCCATCGTCGCAGGTGCTGGTCGCGTCGACCGGCGTGATCGGCAGCCAGCTTCCGATCGACGACGTCGTGGCGGGCATCCACTGCGCGGCCGGCTCGCTGGCCGGCACCAACGGCCGCCGGTCGGCGAACGCGATCCGCACCACCGACCGCTACCCGAAGCTGGCCCAGTCCCAGGTCGAGCTGGCCGGCGGGCCGGTGCGCATCGGCGGCATGGCTAAGGGTGCCGGCATGATCCGGCCGAACATGGCCACCACGCTGGCCCAGGTCACGCTGGACGCGGAGCTGCCGCAGGCCGCCCTGCGCCGGATCCTGCGAAACTCGGTGGCCGGCTCCTTCAACGCGATCTCGGTGGACGGGTGCACCAGCACCAACGATTGCGTGTTCATGCTTGCCAACGGCGCATCGGGTGTCGCCGTCGACGGGCCGCGGCAGCTGCGGGTGCTGAGCGGCGCCGTCTCCGAGCTGATGCTCGACCTGGCCAAGCAGGTGGTGCGCGACGGCGAGGGATCGACCCGCGTCTGCGTCTACACGGTGAACGGTGCGCTGAGCGCGCCGGAGGCCCGCGCGGCGGCCCGCGGCGTGGCGGAGAACACGCTGGTCAAGTGCGCGTTGCACGGCGGCGACCCCAACTGGGGCCGGATCCTGGCGGCGCTGGGCGCAGCCGGCGTGCACCTCGATCCCGACCGCGTCTCGGTGGCGGTGGGCGGCGTGCCGATCGTCGCCGGAGGCGGCGGCATCGACGGCACGACGGTCAGGGCGCGGCAGCAATTATCTAAGGATGAAGTAGAGGTTGAGATATCGCTGGGTCTGGGCGAAGGTAGCGCCACGGTGATCGCCTCCGACCTGTCGCCCGGCTACGTCCAGTTCAACAGCGCGAGCACGACATGATCGCGGTCGTGAAGGTCGGCGGCACGGCACCCGGCGCGGCCGCGCAAATGGCGGCGCTGGCACGGGCCGGCCGGCAGGTGGCCGTCGTGCACGGCGCCGGCCCCCAGATCACCGCGGGCTGCATCGGCGCCGGGCTGGAGCCGCGGTTCGTGGACGGCCAGCGCGTGACCGACGATGCGGTGATGCGCGTGGTCGCGGCCGCCATCGCCGAGGCCAACGCGGTGCTGTGCGGCGATCTCGAGGCCGAGGGCGTCGCCTGCCGGCCGATGCGGGACGCGTTGACGGCCGAGCCGTGGGGTGACAGCAGGCTGGGCCTGGTCGGCCGCATCACCTCGGTCGAGCAGATCGGGGTGCGAGCGCTGCTTGCCGGCGGGATCGTGCCGGTGATCGCGCCCACCGCCTCCGGTCTCAATGTCAATGCAGACAACGCGGCCGCAGCCGTGGCCGGCGCGCTCGGTGCATCCGAGCTGATCTTCCTGTCGGACGTGCCCGGGCTGATGGGTCCGGGTGGCGAGGTGATCCGCCGCGTGACCGCCGCATCCGCCGCGCAGCTGGTGGCGTCCGGGAGCATCACCGGCGGCATGATCCCCAAGCTGGACGCGGGGTTGGCGGCGCTCGCCGACGGCGTCTGGCGCGTCCGGATCGGAGCTGAGACGATGGTGACGGCATGAACGAGCGACAGCAGGCGATCACCGAGCTGCTCGACGAGCACGAGGTCTCCACGCAGCTGCAGCTGCAGCGGCTGCTGGCCCGGCGCGGCCACGACGTCACGCAGGCGACGGTGTCGCGCGACCTCGACCGCCTGGGCGTGGTGCGGGTGCGCCGGCACGGCCGGCTGGTCTACGCGCTGTCCGAGGACTCCGACGCCGCGCCCGCCGACCCGATCGGGCAGGTGGTGCTGGCGCTGGGCCTGGTGCGCGGCATGGAGGCGTCCGGTCACATGGCGGTGCTGAAGACCGGCCCCGCCAACGCGCATCCCGTCGCCTTCGCCTTCGACAACGCGTCCTTCCCCGAGATCATCGGCACCATCGCCGGTGACGACACCCTGGCATTGATCGCCCGCGAGCCACATACCGGGCACGACCTGATCCGCTTGATCGAGCGGCTGCAAGAGGAGACTCCGTGAACGACACCATCGTTCTTGCCTATTCCGGCGGCCTCGACACATCGGTCGCGCTGCGCTGGCTGGCCGACGAGTACGACGCCGACGTGATCGCGCTGCTGATCGACGTCGGCCAGGGCATCGACGCCGAGGCGGTCACCGCCCGCGCGCTGGCCGCCGGCGCCAGCGACGTCGAGGTGATCGACGCGCGCGAGGAGTTCGCCACCGACTACGTGCTGCCGGTGCTGCAGGCGGGCGCGCTCTACGAGGGCCGCTACCCGCTGGTGTCGGCGCTCTCGCGGCCGCTGATCGGGCGGCACCTGGTGGCGGTCGCCCGCGCCCGCGGCGCGACGGCGGTCGCCCACGGCTGCACGGGCAAGGGCAACGATCAGGTGCGGTTCGAGACGGCGGTGGCCGCGCTCGCGCCCGACCTGGCGGTGCTGGCGCCGGTGCGGGACTGGGGCATGACCCGCGAGCAGGAGATCGCCTACGCGGAGCAGCACGGCATCGAGGTGCCGGTCAAGTCGGGCGAGGCCTTCTCGATCGACCACAACCTGTGGGGCCGCTCGATCGAGGCCGGCCCGCTCGAGGATCCCTGGGTGGAGGCGCCGGAGCAGGCATTCGCGCTGACCATCTCGCCGGAGCGGGCGCTGCCCGCGCCGCAGGTGGTGGAGATCGAGTTCGAGCAGGGGCTGCCGGTCGCGATCGACGGCGAGCGGCTCGACCTGGTGTCGCTGATCGGCCGCGCCGGTGCGCTGGCCGGCGCCCACGGGGTCGGCCGCATCGACATGATCGAGAACCGGCTGGTCGGGATCAAGAGCCGCGAGATCTACGAGGCGCCGGCGGCCGCGCTGCTGATGGCCGCCTACGGCGGCGTGGAGGAGCTGGTCTGCGAGCGCGATCTGGCTCACACCAAGCAGGAGCTGGCACTGCAGTACGCGACGTTGATCTACAACGGCCTCTGGTACTCGCCGCTGTGGGCGGCGCTGCAGGCGTTCATGCAGCACGTCACCGGGTCGGTCACCGGTACCGCCAAGGTCAAGCTCTACAGGGGCAGCTGCGCGGTGGTGGGGCGGACGGCCGAGGGGTCGTTGTACGACCACGGCCTTGCCACCTACGAGGAGGGCGACAGCTTCCACCACGGGGCTGCCGCCGGCTTCATCCACGTGTGGTCGCTGCCGACAAAGACCTGGGCCGCAGCCACGCAGCCCGATACAGTCGAGGTGTGACGGGGAACCCTGCACCGCTCTGGGCCGGCCGCCTGTCCGGCGGCCTCGATCCTGCCATCCTCGACTTCACCGCCTCGCTGGCGGTCGACCGGCGGCTGCTCCCCTACGACCTGCGCGCCAGCGCCGTGCACGTGCGGATGCTGGCCCGCCAGGGTCTGATCGACCCGGCTGAGGCCGACGCGATCGTGGCGGCGCTGGCCTCGGTGGAGGTGGAGCCGGACGCGCACGACGAGGACGTGCACTCGGCGATCGAGCGGCTGCTGGGCGAGCTGGGGCCGCGCGTCCACGCCGGCCGCAGCCGCAACGACCAGGTGCAGACCGCGATGCGGCTGTGGGCCAAGCAGGCCTGCGGCGACCTGGTCGAGGGAGTGCGCGGGCTGGCCACAGCGCTGCTCGACCGTGCCGACGCCGAGGGCGACGCCGTGCTGCCGGGCTACACGCACGGCCAGCGCGCACAGCCGGTGTGGCTGGGCCAGCACCTGGCCGCCCACGTCTGGGCGCTGACCCGCGACGGCCGGCGGCTGTCCCAGGTGCGCGAGGCGGCCGACGTGTGTCCGCTGGGCGCGGGCGCGCTGGCCGGCTCGAGCCTGCCGCTCGACCCGGAGTGGGTGGCCGCGGAGCTGGGCTTCGCCCGCTCGTTTGCGAACTCGCTGGATGCGGTGTCCGACCGCGACTACCTGACCGGGCTCTGCTACGCGGCCGCGCTGGCGATGGTGCACCTGTCGCGGATCGGCGAGGAGCTGGTGCTGTGGACGTCGGCCGAGTACGGCTTCGCCGAGCTGGACGACAGCGCCGCCACCGGCAGCTCGATGATGCCGCAGAAGAAGAACCCGGATGCGGCCGAGCTGGTGCGGGGCAAGGCCGGCACTGCGATCGGGCGCTTGACCGGGCTGCTGTCCACCCTCAAGGGGCTGCCGCTGGCGTACAACCGCGACCTGCAGGAGGACAAGCGGGCCAGCTTCGACCAGGTCGACGACCTGGCCGGGTCGCTGGCGGCGCTGACGGTGTGCGTGCGCGGGCTGCGCTTCGACCGCGAGCGGATGGCGGCGGCGGCCGGGGATGGGCGCACGGTCGCGACAGACCTGGCCGAGCAGCTGGTGCGCGAGGGCGTGCCCTTCCGCGAGGCGCACGCGCGGGTGGCGGGGCGGGTGGCCGCAGGCGAGCGGTTCGCCGAGCCGACCGCCGAGCAGGCCGCGGCCGGCCGGCTGGCGCCGGACGACCTGCGCGCGCAGCTGGCGGAGGCCCGCGCGGCGGTGGCAGCGCTGTGAGCGAGCTGTTGCTGGGCGGCGTCGCGGCATCTGCGCTGGCAGCCGAGTTCGGCACGCCGCTGTACGTCTACGACGAGCTCGAGCTGCAGGCACGGTCGCGGGCCTACCTGGCCGGTCTGGAGAGCTACCCCGAAGCGTCGCGGGCGGTGTACGCCTGCAAGGCCAACGCCACGGTGGCGGTGATCGCGGCGGTGGCGGGGGAGGGGCTCGGTGCCGACGTGGCCTCCGCCGGCGAGCTGGCGGCGGCGCTGCGTGCCGGCGCAGCGCCGGAGTCAGTGATCGTCCACGGCAACAACAAGTCCGACGCCGACCTGTCGGCGGCGATCGAGGCCGGGTGCGGGCTGGTGGTCGTCGACCACATGGGCGAGCTCGACCAGGTGGAGCGGCTGGCGGTGGCGGCCAGCCGCGTGCAGCCGGTGCTGGTGCGCGTCACGCCCGGCATCGACGCCGACACGCACCAGAAGATCAGGACCGGCCACCACGGCTCCAAGTTCGGGTTCGCGGCAGCGGACGCGCTGGACGCGCTCGACCGCGCGGGCTCGCTGCTGCACGTGCAGCCATCGGGCCTACACGTCCACCTGGGATCGCAGATCAACCAGCTGGGGACGTACGCCAAGGCGGTCGACTGGCTGGTCTCGTTCATCGAGGAGCACGGGCTGGGCGAGCTGCCGGTGCTCGATCTGGGCGGCGGCCTGGGGATCGCTCACGCGCCGGGCGACATCGAGCTCGAGATCCAGCCGTCCATGGAGGCGATCTGCGCGCACCTGACCGACGCGCTGATCGCACACGGGCTGCCGATGCCGGAGCTGGTGGTGGAACCGGGCCGCTCGATCGCGGGGCCGGCCGGGACGACGCTCTACCGGGTCGGATCGATCAAGCGCGCGGCCGACGGCACCGTCTACGCGGCGGTGGACGGGGGCATGTCCGACAACCCGCGGCCGGCGCTGTACGGCGCGCGCTACACGGCGATCCTCTGCGACCGGCCGGACGAGGAGGGGCGAACGGTGTACACGATCGCGGGCAAGCACTGCGAGTCCGGGGACGTCCTGATCGAGCGGATCGAGCTGCCCGAGCTGCACCCGGGCGATCTGCTGGCCGTGCCCGCAACCGGCGCCTACAACGCCAGCATGGCGTCGACCTACAACCAGCTGCCGCGACCGGCGGCGGTGATGGTGACCGACGGCCACGCGCGGCTGGTGCAGCGACGCGAGACGGTCGAGGGTCTGCTGGCGCGCGAGGTCTGAGCGGTCGCTTGGGTGGAACGGAGGTGCCGGGCACCGTCGTTACACGCGTTACCGAGGCGTGACGCTCCCGTGACGCCGGTGGCGGGTTTCCGGTCACGGACGTGCAACACGAGCCGTGACGGTGCCCGGCACCTCCGTTCCAGGTGCTGGCAGGAATCTGGCCGTGTTGCCAGAATCCGGTTTTCCCCTATCGTGTAGGTGACATGGCTTCAGCGAGACCACGAGCGGTATGGAGCGGGAGCATCAGCTTCGGCCTGGTGAACGCGCCCGTGCGCATGTACGCGGCGATCAGCGAGCAGAACCTGAAGTTCAACCTGATCCACGAGAAGGACGGCGGCCGCATCGGCTACCAGAAGATCTGCAAGCTGGAGGACGAGCCCGTCCCCAACGAGGAGATCGTCAAGGCCTACCAGGTCGAGGAGGACGAGTTCGTCTTCCTGAACGACGAGGACTTCGAGGCGGCCGCGCCGGAGACGTACAAGACGATCACGATCCACGACTTCGTGCCGGCCGCGGAGATCGATCCGATCTACTTCGAGCGCACCTACTACCTCGGCCCCACCGAGGACTCGGCCGAGCCGGTCTACGCGCTGCTGGTGAAGGCGATGGAGCAGGCCGACCTGGTGGCGGTCGCGACCTACGTCTTCCACGAGCGCGAGAACCTCGGCTGCCTGCGCGTCCGCGAGGGCGTGCTCACCCTCGAGAAGATGTTCTTCGCCGACGAGGTGCGCCCGATCGACGGCATCGCCCCGGACCGCGCCAAGGTCGACAAGCGCCAGCTGGAGATGGCCATGCAGCTGATCGGCCAGTACCAGGGCACGTTCGACCCGGACAAGTACCACGACGAGTACCGTGAGCGGCTGATGGGCGTGATCGAGGCCAAGCGCAGCGGCGAGGGCGTCAAGCGCGCCGTCGAGAGCGAGGCACCGGCCGCGCCCGACCTGCTGGCCGCCCTGCAGGCGTCGCTGGACGAGGTCAAGAAGCCGGCCAAGAAGAAGAGCCCGGCCAAGCCGGCCGCTAAGGCAGGCGCTGGCGGCGGCCGAGCAACGGCGACGCGAGGTCGCCGAGCCGGCTGACCCGCTCGATCACGGCCTCCATCGTGAACGCCGTGGGGTCGAGGTCCGGCGTCAGCTCGTCCCAGGCCAGCGGCGTGGCCACCGTGGCCCCCGGCCGTGGCCGCACCGAGTAGGCGGCCGCCGTCGTCCGTCCCAGCCCGTTCTGGTTGGCGTCGACCAGCACCCCGTGCCGCTCCGACTTCTTCCACTTGGTCGTGATCAAGTCCGGGTGCGTGCGCGCCAGCGCCCGCGCCACCGCCGCCACGAACGCGCGCGCGCTGGACTGATCGGAGCGCCGCTCGATCGGCACCAGGATGTGCATGCCCTTGCCGCCGCTGGTGCGAGGGACGCCCTCCAGCTTCAGCGCCGCCAGCGCCTGGCGCACCAGCAGCGCCACCTCGACCACTGTCGAGTACGGCACGCCCTCGGCCGGGTCGAGGTCGAACATCACCAGGTCCGGCCGGTCGGGCCGGTCGCGGCGGGCCAGCCACGGGTGCAGGTCGATGCAGCCCATGTTCACCACCCAGGCCAGCGTATCCGCGTCGTTGACCAGGATGTAGCGGATCCCGTCGTGGGTGTAGGTGCGCACCCAGGCCGGCAGGTGGCTGGGAGCGTCCTTCTGGAAGAAGCTCTTGCCCTTGATGCCGTCGGGGTAGCGCAGCATCGTGAACGGCCGGTCGTGCAGGTGCGGGACCACCACGTCTGAGACGGCCTCGTAGTAGGCGAACAGGTCGCCCTTGGTGATCCCCTCGTCGGGGAAGAACACCTTGTCCGGGTTCGAGAGCGTGACCCGTGAGCGGCGCCGCGGCGCGCGCTCCTCGGCCATCCCCAGGAACACGGGCGCGCGCAGCCGGCCGTCGCGCGTGCGCTCCGTGAACTGCACCTTCACGGCCAGCCGCGGCTCGATCCACGTCACCAGCCGGGCCGGTGTCTTCGGCATCTTCGGCACCGGATCGAGCGGCGGCCTGGCCACCCGTAGGGGCTCCATCCGGCGCAGCAGCTCGCCGATGCTGCGCTCGTCCAGGCCGCTGCCGACGTTGCCGACCCAGGCCAGGTCATTGCCCTCGCCCTCGCCCAGCACCAGCGCGCCTAGCGCCTCGCGTGACCCCTGGCCGGCCGTCCAGCCAAGCACCAGAAACTCGCCATCCTGTCGCGTCTTCACCTTCACCCAGTCCGCTGTCCGTCGTCCCGGCCGATACGGCGAGCCTAGCCGCTTGGCCACCACGCCCTCCAGGTTCTGCGCGACCACGGCCTTCAGCAGCGCCGCCCCGTCCTCGAATCCGGCCGACAGCCGCACCAGCGGGTTTCCCTCCACCAGCAGCTCGGCCAGCTGCTCGCGTCGCTGCTCCAGCGGCTGGTCGATCAGCGGCCGCCGCTCCAGCTCGAGCAGGTCGAACAGGTAGTACGCGGGCGATCCCTCCCCGCGCTGCATCAGCGAGAAGCTGGGGCGGCCGTCCTCGTCCAGCATGCACAGCTCGCCGTCGACCACGCAGTCGGATGTGCGCAGCGCGTGGGGCAGCGCCCGCGCCACGGCGGCGAA
>JAICYJ010000137.1 GCA_025934255.1 Thermoleophilia bacterium
CGATCTGCACCAGCTGCGGCTTGCCGCCGGTCGCGGCCACGACTTCGGGGCGTTCGCCGGTGGCTCGCAGGATCAGTCCGACCCGGGTCCGGTAGAAGACGAACCAGATCACCGCGACCAGTAGGTAGCCGGCATAAACCAGAATGTTCTGGTCGAAGAGGATGACGCCCACCCAGGGGATGGAGTGCAGCCCCGGGATCGCGATGTTGGACAGCGGAGTGATCGCCGTCCCGACATAGTCCGTGCCGAACACCGAGGTGACGCCCAGCGCCAGGAACCACAGCAGCAGGCCGCTGGCGATCTGGTCGCCGCCGCGACGGACGGTGATCCACGAGTGCGCGAGGCCGACGACCGCGCCGGCCAGCATCCCCGCGATGACGCCGTACCAGATCACGCCGCTGCTCTGGGTCATCGCGTAGGCGCCGAGCGCGCCGGCCAGCATCGCACCCTCGGTGCCCAAGTTGATCACTCCGGCCCGCTCGCCGATCAGTTCGCCCAGGGCCGGCAGCAGGATCGCCGTCCCACCGCTCACCCCGCCGATGAGGCTCTGCTCGACACCGTTCACGCTGCCCTCCTCCGGTAGTTGGCCACGACCAACGGCACCGCCACAATCAGGGCTAGCAGGATCTCGACGATGGTTCCGTCGAGCCCATCGGTGATCTGCAATCCGTTGCCGCTCAGCGCGACGGCGCTGAACAGCAAGGCCGCCCCGATCACCTTCACCGGCTGGTGCCGACCGAGGAAGCTGGCCAGGAAGGCGACGTAACCGAAGGTCAGGGTGATGTCCGGGCGCAGCTGCGTCTCCACGCCGGCCAGGTTCAGCGCGCCGCCCAGGCCGGCCAGCGCTCCGCCGACCGCCATCGAGGACAGCAGCAGCGAGTTGACCCGCAGACCCGCACGTCGGGCGGCCTCGGTGTTGCCGCCGACCACGCGCAGCTGGAATCCCCAGCCAGTGCGCTGCAGCAGGAACCAGGTCACGGCGACCACCACCAGCGCGATCAGCACACCGATGTTGAGCTGACTGCCGAAGATCTTGGGTAACTGGGCGGCGTGCGCCAGCGGGCGGCTCTGGGGCTGCCCCGAGCCGTGGGGATCCTTCCAGGCCTGATAGATCAGATACAGCATCACGTCGTTGGCGATGAAGTTGAGCAGCAGCGTGGTGACGGCTTCACTGGCGCCGAGCCAGGTACGTAGGACACCCGAGACCGCCGCCCACAACGCACCGGCCAGCGCACCGCTGATGCACATCGCCGCCCAGCTCAGGGCGCCGGGAACCTGCGCTCCGATCGCTACCCCGATGCCTGTCGCGGCCACCGCGCCCATGATCAGCTGACCCTCGCCACCGACATTGATCAGCCCGGCCCGGGCCGGGACGGCGACCGCCAGCGCCGCCAATCCGATGGGGATGGCCCGCAACGCCGTCTGCGCCACGGCATCGCCGTTGAGCAGCGTCGAGGAGATGATCGTGTGATAGACGCTGATCGGTTCGACGCCCTTGACCGCGACGAGCACCCCGAAGATCGCCAAGGAGGCGACGTAGCCGAGCGTGCTGACCAGCGCATAGCGGGATCCAGGGCCCAAGCGCGAAGGGAGGTCCGGCTGTTCAGGCGCGATCAGGTCGACGTCCGTCCTCGTGACCGACGATTCGTTCACCGGTGTGGCGGTCATGCCGCGTCCGCCGTCATCAGATTGCCCAGGCTCTGCCGGTCGGCATCAGCCGCTTGCACGACTCCGCTGACCCGACCGTGCGCCAGCACCACGATCCGATCCGAGAGCTGCAGGATCTCGTCCAGGTCCTCGCTCACCAGCACCACCGCCGCGCCGGCATCGCGCGCCTTCAGCAACAGCAGCCGGGTGGTCTCGGTGGTGAGTACGTCCAGGCCGCGGGTCGGGTAGGAAGCGACCAGCACGCGCGCCTTCTCGCCGAGAGCCAGCGCCAGCAGCACTCGCTGGATGTTGCCGCCGGAGAGTTGATCGAGCTGCCGGGCGGGATCGGCGAGCTTGAGACCGAGGCGGCGGCCGTTGTCGGCAAGCTTGCGGCTCGAGGTTCTGCTGTCGAACGGGGCCGTGCCACCGGACTTGGCGCGATCCCACAGGGCGGCGTGCTCGGCGATGGACAGGCCGGGGATCACGAAGTCGCGCAGCGGATCGGCCGGCACGCTGACCACCCCAGCGGCGTGGAACGCGGCCGGATCAGCGGACTCCATCCG
>JAICYJ010000003.1 GCA_025934255.1 Thermoleophilia bacterium
GTTCTCGATCATCCGGTTCATGCGCGCGCTCTGGTCGGTGATCGTCTCCAGCAGCTCGCGGTCGTCCGCGTCCAGTCCCGCGTAGCGGAGGCCGCCCGCGGCCGTCGTGATCGCCATCAGCGGCGAGCGCATGTCGTGGGAGACGGCGCGCAGCAGCGCCGTCTTGAGCTCGTTCGAGCGGGCCAGCGCCTCGGCCTGCACCTGCTGCTGCAGCCGCCGCTCGCGCTCCTCGCCGAGCGCGATCAGGCCTGCCAGGCTGCGCCCGATGCGGGCTGCGGCCGGGTCGTCGAGCGCTCCCGGCGGCACGTCGATCAGACGCAGCTCGCCCATCCAGCGGCCGTTGAAGTCGAGCGTCAGCACCGAGCCGCGCCGTTCCGGCGGCGATGGCGACCCACGGTGGATGACGCCGTCGGCGGCGCCGAGCGCCCGCGAGGCCTGGCTGGCCAGCGTCGGCAGCACCGCGGCCAGCTCGTCGGAGTCGGCGATCAGCGTCGCGAACGACTCGCTGAGGCGGGCCTCCGCCGCCCGCCGCGCGGCCTCGTCGCGCTCGCGGCGCGCGCGCGAGGCCAGGTTCGACGTGACCAGCGCGGTCAGCACGAACGCGGCCAGCGCCGCCCAGTCGCTGGACGAGTTGATCACCAGCGTGTGCTGCGGGGGCAGGAAGAAGAAGTTGAACGCGAGCGCCGAGGCCAGGCTGGTGGCGAGCCCCCACCAGAGGCCGTAGATCGACGACACGCCGAGCACGCCCACCAGGTAGATGACGCCGCCGGCGTCGTAGGGCACCGTGGGCGTGACCAGCGCCACCATCGCGGTCGAGGCCGCCACCAGCAGCAGCGCCGTGGCCGGGGCGGCCAGCTGCGATTCCGCCAGCTCCCGCACGCGCGATCCCGCCAGGGCGGGACGGGGAGGCGTGCGGTCACCCTCGGTCAGCGTCATGCCTGGATTGTGGCAGGTGGCGCGCCGGACATGTGGAGAGCTGGTGGCGGCCGGAGGGGTATGGGCGATGCTGGGATCGAACCAGCGACCTCCCGCGTGTGAAGCGGGCGCTCTCCCGCTGAGCTAATCGCCCCGGGTGGAGCAGTCTACTGGCTCGAGCGAGCGCGAACTGCGGGTGCGGGGATCAGCCCTCGGTGCCGTTCGCCAGCGGCTCCGGTGCGGCCAGCTGGCGGATCGGAGCACGCTCGTAGCTGCGGGCCGCGGCCCGCACGCAGCTGCCGGTGTCGGCGAACAGGTCGTCGATGGTGACGCCGAACGCGTGTGCGCAGTCGCGTACCGTGCGCGACCGCGGCTCGGAGCGGCCGTTCAGGATGTTCCACAGGCCCTGGGGGGACAGTCCGATGTAGGCGGCAACCTCGCGCTGGAGCAGATCGTGCATGCCCACCAGATGCCGAAGGTTCGTCCCGATCGAACGCTCTGGCACTGGCTGATAGCTCCCTTGGTCGGTTGCCTCTTGACGAGTCATTGAGGCAAGGGTACCTTGCGGTAGTCAACAAAGTCAATAGACAAAGGGGACAAGTTGTATAGAATACAAATTCGAGCGGCGGTGGCGGTGGCAGCAGTGTCGCTCGCGGCGCTGGCCGCGGGCTGTGACAGCAGCAGCAGCGCTGCCACAGATGGTGGAACCGGGAGCGGCGCCTGCACACCGGCGAAGTCCCCGGTGATCACGCTCGCCGCCTACAGCAACCCGTACGACGCGTATGGCAAGCTGACGTCGATGTTCGCGTCGGAGTGGAAGGACGCGCACAACGGCCAGAGCCTGATCTTCCAGATGTCGTTCGGCGGCAGCACCACCCAGGCCCAGAACATCGTGAACGGCTTCCCGGCGGATGTCTTTGCCGCATCGACGGCGACCGACGTCGAGCTGGTGCAGAAGGCCGGCCTGATCACCCATGACTGGAAGCAGGATCAGGACGGGTCGATCGTGGCGACCTCGGTTGTGGGATTCATGGTGCGGCCGGGCGACCCGAAGGGCATCCACAACTGGAACGACCTGACCAAACCGGGGCTTCAGATCCTGACGCCCGATCCGCAGCAGAGTGGCGGCGCGCGGTGGAACATCGTCGGCGCATACGGTGCGGCGATGCGCGGGAAGGTTCCCGGGTACACGGCGAACGATCCGGCCAGCGCGGAGAAGCTGCTCGAAGGCGTCTTCAAGAACGTGACCGTGCTCGACAAGAGCGCCAACGATTCCTTCAAGAACTTCGAGTCCGGCAACGGCGACGTTGCGATCACCTACGAGAACCAGGCGCTGGCCGGCATGGCGGCGGGGAGCAAGGATCAGTTCGTGATCCCGCCGTCGACCGTCTCGATCCAGACGCCGACCGTGGTGGTCGACGCGAATGCGGAGAAGCACTGCGTCGCGCCGATCGCGGCTGCGTTCGTCAAGTACCTGCACACGTCCGAGGCCCAGGACGTCTTCCAGTCGGTGGGCTACCAGCGGCCGATCAGCGTCGCTGCCGCCGCGAAGGGCAACGGCTCTGAGTACCCGCCGGTCCAGGACCTGTTCACCACGGACGACCTGGGCGGCTGGCACAAGCTGACGAGCGACACCGTGTTCGGCCCGAGCGGGGCGTTCACCAAGGCGTTCCAGGCAGCGAAGGGCTAGCACCATCGCGGTACAGGCGACAGTCCAGCAGCGGTCCAGCGCTCGCTCCCGGCTTCGGCCGGGGGCGGCGCTGGGCCGCTGGTCGCTTCGGGGAACGGCGTTCCTCTATCTGGGCCTGTTCATCCTGCTGCCGGTGGCGGCGGTGCTGCAGAGCGGGTTCGGCAACGGCCTGGGCAACCTCCAGGATGCGCTCAACTCATTTGGAGCTCAGAACGCGATCAAGCTGACGCTGATGATGGCCTTTCTGACGGCGATCATCAACGGCGTGTTCGGGACGCTGCTCGCCTACATCTTCGTCCGGGTGCCGTTTCCCGGGAGAGATTTGCTCTCGACCGTGGTCGACCTCCCGTTCGCGGTGCCCACGCTGGTCGCAGGGGTCATGCTGGTGGCGTTGTACGGGCCCCACTCCACGGTCGGCGGCTGGCTCGAACGCCACGGCATCCACATCATCTTCGCGCCGCTGGGCATCCTGCTGGCGTTGCTGTTCGTGACGCTGCCGCTGGTCGTGCGAAGCGTGCAGCCGGTGCTGATCGAGCTGGACACGGCCGAGGAGGAGGCCGCCAGAGTGCTGGGAGCCGGCGGCTTGACGACGTTTCGCAAGGTCGTGTTTCCGGCCCTGCGCCCGGCCATCACGGCCGGCGCGCTGCTGGCGTTCGCGAGGAGCCTGGGGGAGTTCGGTGCGATCGTGTTCGTGTCGGGCAACATCCCCAACAAGACGCTGACCGCGCCGGTGTTGATCACGCAGCTGCTCAACCCGACCACCTTCGGTGCCGTCGCCGGCCCGGGCGAGGCGGCCGCGGTGTCCTCGCTGCTGTTCCTCTTCTCGTTCGTGCTGGTGCTGATCACGGAACGGGTCAGCTCGCATTCCCTGCAACGGGCCGCTGAGCTGTGAGCGCCATTTCCACCTCAGCCAGGGCAGACCGGCGCAAGGCGCGGCTGTGGCGCGCGCTGATGCTCTCGGTCGCGCTGTTGTACGTGGCCGTGCTGCTGCTCGCGCCGCTCGGAGGGATCATCTACTACGCGCTCAAGGAGGGCCTGGGCGAGGTCGGTCATACGTTCCGCCAGTCCGACGTCCGGCACGCGTTCTACCTGACCGCCATCATCATGGTGGTGACGGTGATCGTCACGACCTTCTTCGGGATCATCGTTGCGCTGGTGCTGGCACGCGACCGGTTCGTCGGCAAGCGGCTGGTGTCGGCCCTGGTCGACCTGCCGCTGGCCGTCTCACCCGTGATCGTCGGGCTGATGGCCGTGCTCCTGTTCGGCCGGGGTGGGTGGTTCGAGCCCTTCTTCGCCGCGCGCGGCATCCAGGTCATCTTCGCGCTGCCGTCGATGATCCTGGTCACCATCTTCATCTCGATCCCGTTCGTGATCCGCGAGGTCGTCCCGGTGCTCCAGGAGCTGGGCATGGAGGAGGAGCAGGCCGCCTGGACGCTTGGCGCATCCCGGCTGCAGACGTTCCGTCGCGTGACGCTTCCCAACATTCGCTGGGGGCTGCTGTACGGGATCGCGCTCTCCGCCGCACGCTCGATCGGCGAGGTGGGAGCCGTGCTGATCGTGAGCGGGTCGCTGCAGGGGCAGACCGAGACCGCGACCCTCTACATCCTGCGTGCCTTCGATCAGTACCAGGAGCAGCAGGCCTATATCGTGGCGCTCACGCTGGCCAGCTTCTCGATCGTGATGCTGATCGGGATCGAGACGTTGAAACGCAGAGCTTCGAGGGAGGCGGGTTAGGTGGCGGGCAGTATCCAGGTGAGAGGGCTGACGAAGTCTTTCGGCACGTTCCGTGCCGTGGACGACGTCACGTTCGAGGCGGCGGAGGGCACGATCACGGCGCTGCTCGGCCCCAGCGGTTCGGGCAAGAGCACGGTGCTGCGGATGATCGCCGGCCTGGAACAGGCCGATGTCGGCAGCGTGTGGGTGGCCGGCGAGGAGCTGACGGAGGCGAGCGTGCAGGATCGGCGGCTCGGCTTCGTGTTCCAGCACTACGCGCTGTTCCGGCACATGACCGTGCGCAAGAACGTCGCGTTCGGCCTGTCCGTGCGGCGCGTGGACAAGGGCACGCAGCGCGAGCGAGTCGACGAGCTGCTCGAGCTGGTCGGCCTGGCTCCCTTCGGCGACAGGTATCCCGATCAGCTCTCCGGCGGCCAGCGCCAGCGCGTGGCGCTGGCACGGGCGCTCGCCCCCCGGCCCCAGGTGCTGCTGCTGGACGAGCCGTTCGGCGCGCTGGACGCCCGCGTCCGCCAGGAGCTGCGCGCGTGGCTCGACCACCTACACCGGGAGCTGGGCGTGACCAGCCTGTTCGTCACCCACGATCAGGAGGAGGCCCTCGAGCTGGCCAACGAGATCGTGGTGATGAACCACGGCCGGGTGGAGCAGGTCGGCCCGGCGGACGCGATCTACAACCAGCCGGCCACGCCGTTCGTGGCAGCGTTTGTCGGATCCTCGAACGTGCTGCGGGGCACCGTCTGGGAGCGCCACGTGCATTTCGGCCATTCCATCGTGGCCGGGGCGCACGAGATCCCCGACGGCGCCGAGGCGATCGCCTACATTCGCCCTCACGACATCGAGATCACCAGTGAGGCCGGCTCCACGTCCTTCCCGGTGGCGGTGGAACGCCGAACCGACATGGGGTGGATGTCCAAGCTCCACCTCCGGCTGGAGGACGGACAGCCACTGGTGGCCCAGCTTCCCAACGACGAGATCGAGGCCGTCGAGGCCGGTCAGCGGCTGTTCGCGAACCTGCGAAATCCGAAGGTGTTCGCGGCCGACCGTGCGGAAGACGAGTCCGCGACGGTGCCCGGGGCGGTCGTCGCTCCAGCGGAGACTGAGACCCAGCCCCAGGCCGAGGCCCAGGTCTAGCCCTTACTCGTACTGCAGCGCCTCCAGCACGTCCAGCCGCGCCGCCCGCCGGGCCGGCAGGATCGCCGCCAGCACTCCCGCCAGGGCGGCCACGATCAGCACCACGATGATGAACGAGACCGGCACCGAGAACTGGATGCCCTGGTCGCTGAGGCCCTTGGTCAGGATCCAGCCGAACACCAGGCCGACGCCGACGCCGATCAGGCCGCCGATCACCGAGGTGATCACGCTCTCGTAGCGCACCATCCGCCGCAGCTGCCGGCGGGTGGTGCCGACGGCGCGCAGCATGCCGATCTCGCGCGTGCGCTCGAACACCGACAGCGCCAGCGTGTTGATGATGCCGACCAGCGAGATGATGCCGATCATCGCCAGCAGCACGTACAGGAACGTGAGGAAGCCGTTCACCTGGCTCTCGGTGTGCTGCTTGTACTCGGCGTTGGTGCGCACCGTCGCCACCGGGAACTGCTTCAGCGCCGCGGCCACCGCGGCCTTGCCCTGGTCGAGGTTGACCCCCGGCTTGAACTTGACCAGCAGCACGCCGGGGTCGCTGTTGGTCGTCCAGGTGTCGAAGGTCGACGTCGGGATCGAGATGCCGGTCATCAGCACCGGGTCCTTGTACTGGCCGACCACCTTCAGGTGCAGCTTGTTGCCCTCGATGCTGGTGACCTGGAAGTGCTGGCCGATCTTCAGGTGGTGTGACTTCGCGAACTGCTCCTCGATCAGCGCCTCGTCGCCCTGGAAGTGCCCGAGCAGCGCGTCCGACCCGCCCTTCTGCCAGTCGAACTTGTAGAGCTGCGGGAAGTCGAGCGGGTCGATGCCGTTGACCGTGTCGATCCCGCCGTGGTTGATCTTGGCGTCGGTGAACTGGATGCCGGTCGCGGTCTGCACGTCGGGCACCGCCTGTGCGGCCGGCACGGCCTCGGCCGGGATCGGCGAGAAGCTGTCCGACTGGATGATCAGGTCACTCGTGATCGAGTTGTCGAGCGCGCCCAGGAACGAGTCCTTGAACCCGTTCACGAACACCGCCACGAACACGACCAGGGCAACGCCTATCATCAGCGACGACGAGGTGACGGCCGTGCGGGCCGGGTTGCGGGCGGTGTTCTCACGCGCCAGCTGGCTGGTCAGCGGCGAGGGCCGCTCCGGCGGCCACTCGGTCTCGGTGCGCCGCCAGATCCGGAACACGGCATAGATCGAGAGCGCCGCCGACACCAGCAGGCCGAACAGCGCCAGCGGGGTCGAGATCAGCGCCAGGATGCCGCAGACCATGCCGCCCAGCAGCATGAAGAGGAGGAACGCCAGAACGTAGGAGACGACCCGGCGCACGACGTACCATGCGCGTCCCAGCCCCGGCACGCGCAGGATCTGCGTGCCGATCCAGTCTCCCAGGCGGATCAGCAGCCCCAACGGCACGCCGATTACCTCCGCCAGCGGCTGCACCACGTAGGACGACAGCATCGCGACCGCGAGGAAGCAGAGGATCGCGCCGCCCGCCATGCTGAGCAGGACGCTCGGCGTGCTGCCGAATCCAAACAGCGCGTGCACGATCCCGCCCTTGTTGAACACACCGTCCACCAGAAGGCCCAGGCCGACGGCGCCCATCAACGACGCGAGCAGGCCGCGGTGGCGGGCCATCCACGAGGGCGGCAACTCGGCGCCCTCGCGCAGCGCCGCGATCGGGGGCACGCGCGTCGCCCGGAAGGCCGGCCCGATCGCCGCCAGCATCGCGACCAGCGTGCCCACGAACAGCGGCAGCAGCACCGTCAGCGGCTTCAGCGTGATCGCCGAGGTGGGCAGCCCCGATCCGGTCTTGTCGAACAGCGTGTCCAGCAGCTTCGCGAAGCCGATGCCGACCACGATCCCGGACAGCGATGCCAGCAGGCCGATCACCAGCGCCTCGATCAGCACCGAGCGCAGCACCTGGCGGCGGCTGGCGCCGATCGTGCGCAGCAGGGCGAACTCGCGGCTGCGCTGGGCGACCGTGATCGAGAACGTGTTGAAGATGATGAAGGCGCCCGCGAACACGGTGGCACCCGCGAACGCCAGCAGGAGCGGCGTCAGGAAGTCGTTGATGCCGCTGGCCACCTGGTTGGCCTGCTCCTTTGCCGCCTCGGGGCCGGTCTGCACCTTCACGGAGTGAGGCACGGCCGCGATGATGCGCTGCTTCAGCTCCTGCTGGCTGACGCCCGGGTCGGCCTTGACCGAGATCGTGGAGGTCTGATCGACGCGGTCGTACCACTGCTGGGCGTCCTCGAAGGTGGTGCCGACGATGGTGGCGCCGCCGATCGACGAGGCGCTGCCGAGGTTGAAGATGCCCACGATCGTGACCGGCTTGAGGCCGATCGCGGTGGCCAGCTGGACGTGCTGGCCGACCTTCAGATGCTTGTCGTCCGCCAGCTTCGAGTTGACCACCACCTCGCCCGAGGCCGTGGGCGCGTGGCCGGCGGAGAACGTGTAGGGGTTGAACGTGTCGGACAGGCTCGAGATCACCAGGCTGGGCGCGCCGCTGCTCGAGCCCGCGTACTTGCCGTTCACGACCAGGGCGCCGGCCGCCTGGATCTGTCCCTCCGCCTTGGCGACGCCGTCGACGTGCGCGATCGTGCCGATCAGTGACGCCGGCAGCGGGCCCGGCTGGGCGCCGTTGTTGCTGGTGAAGGCCGTGCGCTTGGAGGCCAGCACGTCGGTCTTCTCGAGCCCCGTCTGGAAGATGCTGTCGAACGCGCCCGTGATCTGGTCGCGGACGACGAACGTGCCCGCGATCATGGCCGTGCCAAGGACGATCGAGATCGCCGTCAGGATGGCGCGGGTCTTGCGGCCCCACAGGCCTCGCAGGGCGACCAGGGTCACTGCCCGGACACCTCCGCCATCGCCGTCAGCACGTCCTGCTCGCTGGCGCGGCCCTGGTCGCGCACGATCAGGCCGTCGGCCAGGAACAGGATGCGGTCGGCCATCGCCGATGCGCGGGCGTCGTGGGTGACCATCACGGTGGTCTGCCCGTAGCTCTCGACCGCCTCGCGCAGCAGCACCAGGATCTCCTCGCTGGTGGTGGAGTCGAGGTTGCCGGTGGGCTCGTCGGCGAACATCACCGTCGGCCGTGAGACCAGCCCGCGGGCGATCGCCACGCGCTGCTGCTGGCCGCCGGAGAGCTGCGCCGGGCGGTGGGTGCGGCGGTCGGACAGGCCGACCTTGCTGATCACCTCGTCGACCCATCCGTTCTCGGCGTCACGTCCCGCGATCCGCAGCGGCAGCACGATGTTCTCCTCGGCCGTCAGCATCGGAAGCAGGTTGAAGAACTGGAAGATGAAGCCGATGTGGCGACGCCGCAGCAGCGTCAGCTCCTGGTCGCCCATCGAGGTGATCTCCTGGCCGTCGATCGAGACGCTGCCGGTGGTGGGCCGGTCGAGCCCGGCCAGGATGTGCATCAGCGTCGACTTGCCGGAGCCGGAGGGGCCCATCACGGCGGTGAACTGGCCGGGCGGGATCTCGAGGTCGACGCCGCGCAGCGCCTGGACGATGGTGTCGCCCTCGCCGTAGTCGCGGGTGACGTCGTGTGCGGCCACGACCATCGTGGCGGCACTGGATTCGGCTGGTGCGCTCAAGTCATCCTCCCGGAGGTTCATCGTCACCGCATGGTCGTGCGTGCGCCCGGTGTTCGCGGGTGGGGTAGCCCGCGAGCGGGGTGCGGCTACCCGTACGTTCAGCTCGGCTGGTCGGCCAGCCGCGCTGCTTCGCTCGTGCAGATCTCGAGCAACAGACGGTACAGGTCGGCCAGCCGCTGTTCGGATAGCGGCCCGGTGTTGGTGGTGTTCAGCTTCTCGATCAGTGTCTGCTCCCGGGCGGGATCGCGCATCGGGTAGCCCTGCTCGCGCTTGTGCCCGTGCAGCTCTGCTACCAGCGTCACCCGCCGGTTGACGGCGTCCAGGATCTCGTCGTCGACGGCGCTGATGCGCTCGCGGTAGCTGGCGACGACCGGATCCTGGGTTGCATCCATCGCGTGCGAGTCTACCGGCAGCCGTGCGGACGCTGTCGCCGGATCGTGCCCTAACGGGACACGGTCGCCAGCGCCAGCAGGATGCCCAGCAGGTTGATGGCGGCGTGCGTGGCAACGCCCGGCCAGAGCGAGTCGGTGCGGCGGCGCAGCTCGCCCAGCAGCAGCCCGGCGATCAGCACCTGGATCAGCAGCTGCGGCAAGCCGTGCGCCAGCGCGAAGAAGACCGCGCTGCCGGGCACCGCATAGCGGCCCAGCGTGGCGAACGTGAGCCCACGGAACAGCAGCTCCTCACCCAGCGGCACCAGCAGGCCCAGCACCAGCAGCGCCAGCGCCAGCACCAGCCACTCGTTGCCGTGCGGCGAGCGGGTCGGCGTCAGCCCCTGGTCGCGGTCGCCGTGCAGGAACGGGTCGAGCGCCAGGCTGACGGCCGACACCACCACCACCACGCCGGCCGACATCAGCGCCGCTCGGCGCAGGTCATGCGGCCGGCGCAGTGCCAGCGCCTCGCGCACGTTGGTGCGCGCGAACCACGCCGCCACCACCGAGTAGCCGCCGAATGCGATCGCCGACACCAGCGCCGAGGCCACCACCGACCCCTGGTAGACGCCGTTCCGCATGTCCGACGGCGAGCTGGTGTTGATCGCGATCAGGTTGAGCGCGATCAGCGCCGCCGGTGGAGCCAGCCACCACGGGGAGATGCGCGGGCCGTCGTTCATGCCAGCAGCGGCTCCAGGTCGAGCAGCGAGGAGATCGTGCCGGCCGCCGGCGCAGGACTGCGGTCGACGATCACCACGTCGATGCCGGCCGCGCGCGCCCCCTCCCCGTCCAGCTCCGGCACGTCCCCCACGTGCAGCGCCGCCGCCGCGTCCACCTCCAGCCGCCGCAGCGCCAGCTCGAAGATGGCCGGGTCGGGCTTGGCCGCGCCGCCCGTGGCGGAGTCGACCACGACGCCCACCTCGATGCCGGCCGACCGCAGCGCGCCCGGCAGCGAGCAGTCGCCGTTGGAGACGACGGCCGTGGCCAGTCCCCGCTCGCCGACCAGGCGCAGCGCGGCCGTGGCGTCGGGAAAGGCGCGAAACGCGATCGCAGCGGAGAGCACCTTCAGGGCGGTGGCCTGGTCGGCCTCGAGCCCCAGCCGGTCGAGCACGATCCCCGCGCACTCCTGCTGCAGGTGAAGCAGGGTGGCCTGGTCGCGGGCCGTGCTGCAGTGAGCCGCGTAGTGGGTGAGCTCGGCGCGCATCGCCTCCGCCGCCTGCTCGTGGGAGATCTCGGTCCCGAGGTGCGTGCGAACGGCGGCCTGCAGCCTGGCGGCGGGGCGGTCGAGCTCGATCAGCGTGCCGAACGCATCGAACAGCACCGCCCGGTACCTGCTCACTGCGGGACGGTCGCGTCCGGATGCAGCGCCTTGGCGATCTGCGCCAGCGCCACCGCCACCCGCGGTCCGTCCTCGTTCAGCACCGAGGCCGGCAGCTGGACCACCCGCTTGTTCACGACCGCCGGCATCGTGCGGGTGGCCTTGTGCTTGCGCAGATCCGACAGCATCGCGCCCTGACCCTGCTCCGACAGGTACACGTCGGGCGCCAGCCCCGCCATCTGGGTGAACGTCACCGGCTGAGAGGGCGGCACCTCGGAGGCGACGTTGGTGCCGTTTGCCAGCTGCACCAGATCGCCGGTCATGCTGGTCGGGTCGATCGTGAACGTCCCGGGGGTCACCAGCCCGACGTCGACGTAGGTGCGGGCCGGCGGCTGGCCGGCCACCGATTGCTGGACACGGCCGACCGCCGTGGAGATCGCGCCGGCCAGCGCGCGGGACGCATCCGCGTGGTTCGTGATCAGGCCCATCGCGGCGATGTCGTTCTCGACCTGGCTGACCGAGTTGCCGCCCACCACGTAGACCTCGGCTGCCGCCTTCAGCTGCAGCCGGTCGACGTCCTGAGCTGTGGGCACCATCGACTCTGGCACCAGCACCACGTCGGCCTGCGCGTGCTGGATCTGCTTCAGATCGGGCCGGCCGTTGGTGACCATGACGGGCAGGTGCAGCGACTGCTTGGGGTAGCTCTCGAGGCCGCTGCGCCCGACCAGCAGCTTCTCTGCGCCGATCCTGTACAGCGCCGCGGTCATGCCCGGGTCGAGCGAGACGATGCGGCGGGGAGCGGTGTCGATTCGCACCTGGCGGCCGAGCGCGTCACGCACCGTCTGCGGGTACGCGGGCAGTGCGCCCGTGGGCTCAGGCTTGAACCCGCACGAGCTGCAGAGCAGAACGATCAGCGCAAGCGCGGTCACCCGGGGCAGCATGGAGCGCGATTGTACTGTTCGATCGTGAAACGACACAGCTGGTTGTTCTGGGCGTTCCTGCTGGTGCTGGTGACCGGCGCCGTGCTCTACGGGCCGGCGGAGCTGGCGCAGCACTCGACAGCCGCAGACGAGCCGGTGTCGTTCCTGTCGCACCCGCTGGAGGGCTGGAAGTTCATGCTGACCGCCGCCCGTGAGCGGCCGGGCGCGGTTGCCGGCACGCCGGCGGAGGCTCGCCGGATCGCGCTGCGCACGTTCGACGACGGCACGCTGCGGCCCACCCGCGTCGACTTGCTGTGGCTTCCGGACCGTCGCGTGCGCTTGCGCACGTTGCAGGGAAACCGCGAGCTCACGACGAAGTCCCAGCTACTCTGGAAGGTGACGGGGCACCGGGGCCAGGATGGCCCCAACGTGACCGTCGGCTTGATCGACCTCGCCACCGGAAGGGTGATCTACGACGGCCGACTGGCTGCAGAATAACTGGCCCACGATAGCGATTGCGTGCGGCGGCCTGCTGGTTTTGTGGGCCGTCGACGGGATGCTGGTCCGCTACGGCCACCGCTGGTCGGAGCGCCTGCCGGTGGCCGACCGCCCCATGCTCGAGACCCGCTACCGGCTGCTGCGACGGGTGGCCTCGGCGGTGGTGCTGTTCCTGGCCGTGGGTGCGCTCCTGTTCAGCATCCCGGCCACGCGCGAGTACGCGCAGGCGGTGTTCGCATCCTCCGCGGTGCTGGGGCTCGCCGTCGGCTTCGCCGCCCGGTCGACGATCGCCAACTTCGTGGCCGGTGTGATGATCGCGATCACCCAGCCGGTGCGGCTCGGCGACCGCGTCCAGATCGGCGACGCCGACGGCCAAGTCGAGGACATCGGGCTCACCTACACGCGCCTGCGCACGCCCGACAACCGGCGGGTGCTGATCCCCAACGAAGAGCTGGCCAGCTCACGCGTCACCAACCAGACGCTGGTCGACTCCGTCAGCCTGGCGCGTGTGCTGGTGACGGTGCCGCTGAGCGCCGACACGGCGCGCGTGCGGGAGCTGCTGGCGGGCCTGGTGCTGGTCGCGCCGGGCCGTCTCGGTGACCGTCCCGATCCGGGCGTGGCCGTGGCCGAACTGACCGCCGACAGCGCGGTGTTCAGCCTCGGCGTGTGGGTGGCGGATCCGCAGACGGCGGTGCAGACGGCAGCCTGGCTGCGCGAGCAGACGCTGGCGCGCCTCGCCGACGATGGCATGTTCCGCGGCGCCGAGGCCTCGATCGCGAAGTGACGCCCCGCGACGGCAACCGCTCGTACGACGACGTGCTCGCCCACGTCGCCGCCAAGCGCCGCAAGCGACGCTCCCGGGAGCGCCGCAACGGCCGCAGATCGGCGATGGCGACGCTCGTGCTGCTGCTGGTGTTCGTCGTGATGGCGCTGCTGGTCTCGGGCGCCGTGGCGGGTGCGATCTACGTGCGCGGGGTGCTCACGGGCGTGTCCCTGGACAAGCTCCAGGCGGACCCGCCGGGGATCAACTCGCAGATCTATGACCGCGACGGCCACCTGCTGGAGACGATCTCGTCGACCGAGAACCGCACGCCGGTCAAGGCCAGCCAGATCTCGCCGTGGCTGAAGATCGCGACCGTCGACGTCGAGGACAAGCGCTTCTGGCAACACGGCGGCCTCGACTACCCCGGCATCATCCGCGCGGCGCTCGACAACCTCCAGGCGGGCCAGATCACCCAGGGCGCCTCCACGCTGGAGCAGCAGCTGGTGCGAAACCTCTACCTGTCCGACGAGCAGTCGGCCACCCGCAAGATCCGCGAGGCCTGGCTGGCCACGCAGATGGCCGACGAGTGGTCGAAGCGAAAGATCCTGACCGAGTACCTGAACGTCGTCCCCTACGGCGCGGTCACGTACGGCTGCCAGGCGGCTGCGCTGCGCTACTTCGACCGCCCCTGCTCGAAGCTGACGATCAAGCAGGCGGCACTGCTGGCAGGGCTGCCGCAGAACCCGATCACGTACAACCCGCTGTCCAACAAAGCGGCGGCCCGGGCCCGCCGCAACGAGGTGCTGGCGGCCATGCTCTCGGCCGGCCACATCACGCAGGCCCAGTACGACAAGGCCTCCTCGTCGAAGCTCGGCACCCACCCCGGCCGCTACCTCGACCAGACCGGGGGCGACGAGGGCTACTTCGTGTCGTGGGTGCGCCAGACGCTCGAGGAGAAGCTTGGTCGAAACACGGTCAAGAAGGGCGGGCTGGCCATCCACACCACGCTTGACCCGCGGCTGCAGGCGGCCGCGCACACCACGCTCCGCAACATGATGAGCTGGTCCGGTGCCCCGGCCGCCGCGCTGGTCTCGATCGACCCCCGCAACGGCCAGGTGCTGGCGATGGACGCGTCCGTGCCGTTCAGCAAGACCTCGCAGTTCAACATCCCGGCCGAGGCCTACCGCCAGGTCGGATCCACGTTCAAGATGTTCACCCTGGTCACGTCGATCGGCGACGGCTACAACCCGAACACCACGTCGGAGCTGTCGGCGCACCTGTCCTACACGTTCCCCAACACGGCGCTCGGGCCCAGCAACCCGTGGGTGGTCGACACCGCCTCGGACAGCGAGGAGCTGAATGCTCCCCGCACGATCGCCGACGCCACCGCCCAGTCCGACAACACCGTGTTCGCGCGCCTGGCCATCGACCTGGGTGCGCCGTCGATCGTGAACACCGCCCACAAGATGGGCATCCCCAAGTCGGTCAAGCTGGCGCCCTACCCGTCGATCACACTCGGCGTCAGCCCGGTCTCGCCGCTGTGGATGGCGGCCGCCTACTCGACCCTGGCCGCGAACGGCGTTCGCCACGATCCTCAGTTCGTGACCAGCATCGATAGCATCGCCTCGGGCCGCACGCTCGAGAGCAACAAGCCGCAGGCCAAGCGCGTGCTGTCGGACGGCGTCGCCTACGAAGCGAACAAGGTGCTGGAGGGGCCGATCTGCTGCGGCACCGCCGCTGCAACGGCGCAGTTCCCCGACGGCCGCGTCGAGGCCGGCAAGACCGGCACCACCAACGACTACAAGGACGCCTGGTTCTGCGGCTACACGCCCAACCTCACGACCTGCGTCTGGATGGGCTACCCCAAGGGCGAGATCACGCTCACCAACCTGAACGGCCACACGCCGTTCGGCGGCGACATCCCGGCCACGATCTGGCGCACCTACATGGAGCGGGCGTTCGCGCTCGAGCCGAAGAAGTTCCCGGCGGTCTATGACTGGCCGCTGCCCAGGCATCCCGTGCAGTGGGTGCCGTTCCACTCGCAGTTCCCGACCTTCGTGCCCTGCACGGTCAAGTGCAACCCCAAGACCACCAAGGGCGGAGGCGGCGGTAGCAGCGGCGGCGGTAGCAGCGGTGGCGGGACCAGCGGCGGAACCAGCGGCGGCGGCGGTGGCGGCAGCGGTGGGCCGCCGCCCACGACCTGATCGTCCGGGTAATGGAACCAATCATCTAGCATCGGTCCGTGCTGTCGGTCGTCGAAGCTCTCGAGGTGATCCGCGGCGCCAGCCCGCGGGTGCGCGCGTCGCAGCAGCCGCTGGACTGGACGCTGAGTGGCCGGGTGCTGGCCGCCGACGTGTTCGCCGCGGTGAGCCTGCCGCCGTTTGCAACCTCAGCGATGGACGGCTTCGCCGTGCACGCCGCCGACCTGGGCGGCGCCCCGGTGCCGATCGCGTTCCGCGTCGCCGCCGGCGACCCGCCGGGCCGCCTGCCGGCGGGGAGCAGCGCCGGCATCGCCACGGGCGCTCCGCTTCCGGAGGGCGCCGACGCGGTGGTGCCGATCGAGGACGCGCGCGAACAGGACGGGCTGATCGCCGAACGGCCGGCGGTGGGAGCCTGCATCCGGCCGGCCGGCGGCGACATCGCAGCCGGAGGCTTGGTCGCCGCGGCCGGGACGGCGCTCTCACCCGCGGTGCTGGCCGCCCTGGCCGCGTCCGGCTGCGATTCGGTGACGGTGGCAGACCGGCCGCGGGTTGCGGTGCTGGCCACCGGCAGCGAGCTGGTCGCTCCCGGGCAGCCGCTGGAACCGGGCCAGATCTATGAGTCCAACGCCACGGCCCTGGCCGCCCAGGCCGCGCGGGCCGGCGCCGAGCTGATCTCCTCCGGTGTCGTGCCCGACGACCCGGCGGCCACCGAGCGCGCGTTCGCCAACGCGATCGCCGCCGCCGACGTGGTGGTGTCGACCGGCGGTGTGTCCGTGGGCCCGCACGATCACGTCAAGCCGGCGATGGAGGCGCTGGGCGTGCGCGAGCTGTTCTGGCGCGTTGCCCACAAGCCCGGGAAGCCGCTCTGGTTCGGCGCGGCGCCCTCGGGCGCGCTGGTGTTCGGCCTGCCCGGGAACCCGGTCTCCAGCCTGGTCTGCTTCGAGCTGTTCGTGCGAGCCGCCCTGGACACCATGACCGGCGCCCGCGCGCGGCCGCTGCCGGTGGCACGGCTGGCGGCGCCGGTGCGGCGGCTGCGCCAGCGAGATCACGCGGTGCGCTGCCGCCTGGAATCCAGCGATGACGGCATGCGGCTGCATCCGCAGGACGCACAGGACTCGCACATGATCGCGCACGCTGCGTCGGCCGACGCGCTGGCGCTGGTGGCTGCCGGGGAGGGCGAGGCAGCGGCCGGCGAGCTGGTCAGCTACCTCGTGATCTAGCAGGTCGTCTAGCTCGGCAATGGAACCGTGCGGCCGTGCTTGCCGGGCAGCGTCACCGAGACGCCGCGGGCGAACACCACCCAGCGGTGCGAGGCGCTGTAGAGCGGATGGCAGGCCGACAGCACCAGGCGGTCGTAGCCCTGAGGCTTGATGATGCCCCAGTCCGTGTTCGGCACCACCTGGTGCGTCTGCACGCGGTACCTGAAGGTGGCGTAGGGCATCTGCAGCGTGATCGTGTCGCCGTCGCGGATCTCGTCGATGTGCCGGAACCACGCGCCGTAGGTGGTGCGGTGGCCGGCGATCGCCACCGTGGATCCCATTCCCGGGAAGGACGTGTTCATGTAGTGGCCGGGGCCCTTGCTGAGGTCGGCGTCGAAGCCGGCCGTGGTGCCCTGCACCACCACCACGTCGGACAGGCCGATGCGATGGATCGTGAGCCGCCCGAACGCACGGCCCTCCTGGAGGCTGTGCTTGAACTCGAGCGCGTCCTTCCGCACCAGCGCCAGGGCGGCGCTGTTGTCGGGCGGCGGCGTGACGATCCTGAACTGCTGCTGGGACTTGTGGAACTCGGACGTCAGCGCCCGCTGCTGGTAGTGCGCCCACAGCCAGGTGATCGGGTCGCCCCAGGCCAGGATCAGGCCGGCGTACAGGATCACGCCAACGCCCACCACGATCAGGGTGGTGGAGATGCGCCGGAGCCGGCGGCCGGGAGAGCCGGCGGCCGTGCCGGCCGCCATGGTGCGAGTCGCCATGACTCAGTTATACAGCCGATGCGGCGGATGCGCAGGTCCGTACCTGCCCGCGATCAGCGCCGCCACCTGCGCCGCGGAGGCGGCGGTCAGGATCAGGCAGACCGCGATCGCGGGTGACAGGTAGCCGCTGGCGGTCATCGCCAGCATCGCCCGCGGGGTCGACAGGCCGAGGTGGAACTGTGTCGCGTACTCGAATATCAGGAGCGCCGGGCCCAGGAACCCGATCAGGTAGACCAGCACCATGTAGCGGCGCCCGGCGCGCGCCGCCGTGGGCAGCAGCAGCCATGCGTGCGCAGCGGGCAGCACCAGGATCAGCGCGAACGGGTTGAACGCCACCAGCAGCGTCGAGGCAAAGGCCAGCCCGAGCAGGCCGGCCACCAGCCCGGAGGTGCGCTCGCCACCGGACACGGTCGTGACGATCGCCGTCCGCGGGCGGGTCGCGAACCGCCAGACGGCCACCCCGGCCAGCGCTGCCAGCAGGATGCCGCTCCAGGTGATGCCGAGCGCGTGTGGCCGCGGCGCCAGGTTGAGGCCGGACGCGAGGTCCCCCGGCAGCGCCGGCAGCAGCCACAGGGTGACCAGGAAGGCCGCCCACGGCAGCACCCGCCAGCACAACGCCGTCACCGCCGGCGCCAGCGGCAGCCGCCGGCGCCGGCAGCGCGCGGCCATGTCCAGCGTGCACGCCAGAGCGGGGGCGAGCAGCGCCACCAGGGCCGTCTCGGCCAGCCACCCTCGCATCGTGCGGGTGCCGAGGAAGATGTCAGGGCGTCCGCCCGGCTCGATCACGGACGCGCCGTCCAGCTGCTGCACCAGGCTGGCCGTCGCGTTGCCGACATCGGTCAGCTGAGCGGGGCTGTAGCTGGTGAACGTGGCATTCGGGTCGGGCGGCGGGCCGGCGGTCAGCGACAGGGCGGGCACGTTGCGGGCCAGCAACGGGCCCTGCTCACCCAGGGCATAGGGCACGGCCAGGCCGGACAGCTGGTCGAGCAGGCCGGGCACAACGGGCGATCGTCCGGTGGTGCGCTGGATCGCGCTGCGCGCGGTGCGAAACAGCGTCGGCGACGTGCCACGGGTCGTGTCCGGCCTGATCACGATCCGGATCGGAGTGCCGTCCGGCGCGGCAACCGATTCCAGCACGATGGCGGACACCACACGGCGGGCCAGCAATGAGTGATCGGCGAAGTACGCGGCTCCCTGCCCTCCGGTGGTGCCGCCGTCCGTGGACACGAACAGCAACCCGTGCTCGAGGGCGGCCGGCCGCAGCTCCCTGGCCAGCTCCAGCATCACGCCTACCGAGGAGGCGTTGTCGTCGCCGCCGGTGCCGACGCCGTCGTGGTGCGCGACGACCGCGATCAGGTCGGGCAGCCGTCCCGGCAGGTAGCCGATCACGTTCCTCATGGGCACGTTCGGCTGGCCCGGCAGGTCGGCGGCGAACGTCTGATCGCTGACCTTGTAGCCGAACCGTTGCAGCTGGGAGCTGATCCAGCCGGCCGCAGCCAGATCGCCCTTGCCGCCCGGTCCGCGCATCTTTGGCAGCGACAGCATGTAGGCGGCGCGGGTGGCCGCAGCGCCTCCGTTGAACGGCGCCGGCGGCGTCGGCGGCGTGGGCGGCAGGGCCGGTTCCCGCGTGGCCAGCGCCGCGACCAGCACCGGAACCAGGGCGATCACCAGCAGCAGGCGATACAGCGGCCATGAGACCAGTCCCCTGCGGGTGTTGGCGGCACGGCGCGGCACGCGGCCTTATAGCACGCAATCGCCCTTTGCACGGGGGGTGGGGCACTACGATGTGGGGGTGACCGGTGACGCAACCATCCTGCTCGTGGACGACGAGGAGTCGATCCAGAAGCTGCTCACCTTCCCGCTCGAGCGGGAGGGCTACAGGGTCGTTCAGGCCCGGGATGGGGAGGAGGCGCTGCTCCGCTTCCAGGAAGGGCCGGTCGATCTGGTGGTGCTGGACGTGATGCTGCCGAAGCTGGACGGCCTCGAGGTCTGCCGTAGGCTGCGCACCACCTCGGCCGTGCCGATCATCATGCTGACGGCGCGCGACGACGAGGTCGACAAGGTGCTGGGGCTGGAGCTGGGCGCCGACGACTACATCACCAAGCCGTTCTCGATCCGTGAGTTCCGAAGCCGCATCCGGGCGATGCTGCGGCGGGCGACGCTGCTCTCGGAGCTGCGGCCGTTCGGCACCGAGGCGATCGCCGTCGACGGGCTCGTGATCGATCCCGCCAAGCGCACCGTCCAGGTGGACGGCGAGCCCGTGCAGCTGACCTACGTGGAGTTCGAGGTGCTGCGGACGCTGGCGACGCACCCGGGCCGCGTGTACAGCCGCCAGTCGCTGCTGGAGGCCGTCTGGGGCGGCTCCGCCTACCGCGAGCCGCGCACGATCGATGTGCACATCCGCCACCTGCGCGAGAAGCTCGAGGCCGACCCGGCCGATCCGTCGTTCATCCTGACCGTGCGCGGAGCCGGCTACCACTTCCGCGACATCGCGCCGGCGCCGTCCGTGCCGTGAGGTCGCTGCGCCTGCGCCTGATCCTGGTGCTGGCGGCCGTTGTCGCCACCGCCATGGGCGTCGTGTTCCTGTACGTGGTGCCGACGCTTCGCGACAACCTGATCGCCGGCCGGCTCAAGCGGCTGGAGCAGGTGTCGCACGCCGAGCAGGACAGGGACTCCACCCTGCGCGGCGAGATCGCGCACCTCAGCCGCACCGGCGTGCTGCCGCCCGGCACGCACAAGACGGTACGTCGCATCGTGCGGCTTGCCAACGCCCGCGTGGGCGTCTTCAAGCTGGACGGGAGCGAGGTCCTGGACACTCGCGTGAACGGCCTGGCCGGAGTCACCAGGAGCGACCCGATCGTGCTGCGCGCCGCGCGCACCGGGTTCGCCAGCGGTCACCACGGCGGAACGCTGGTGGTGGCCTTCACGGTCGGCGGGGTGGGCCTGGTGGCGCTCAGCCAGCAGGTCAGCGACGTCAACCAGACCGCCGACCTGGTCGAGCGGCGGATCCTGATCGCAGCCGCGCTGGCCCTGCTGGTGGCGATGCTTGTCGGCTGGGCGTCGGCTCACGCCGTCACCCGTCGCCTTTCCCACCTCGAGCAGGGCGCGCGGCGGATCGCGCTGGGCGAGTTCGACCGTCCCATCGGCGACCAGTCGCCCGACGAGCTGGGCCAGCTGGGGCGCGCGTTCGACCTGATGCAGACCCGCCTTGACCGCGCCGACCGCGTGCGCAAGGAGTTCGTCGCCAACGCCTCGCACGAGCTGCGCACGCCGCTGTTCTCGCTGAGCGGGTTCATGGAGCTGCTGGACGACGAGGAGCTCGACGACGAGACGCGGGCGGCGTTCATGCAGCAGATGCGGGAGCAGGTGAACCGCCTCACCAAGCTCGCCACCGACCTGCTCGACCTGTCCCGGCTGGACGCCGACGCGGTGGCGGTCGAGCACGAGCCGATCGACATGGCTGCGGCGGCGCGTGGGCTGGTGCGCGAGTTCCGCGGGCTGGCCGTCGGCCATGGCAGCCGCATCTCGCTGGTGAAGCCGGACGCCGACCTGCCGCACGCGATCGGGGACGAGCTGCGGGTGCAGCAGGTGGGCAGGGCGCTGCTCGACAACGCCATCCGGCACAACCCCTCGGGCACGCAGGTGCGCGTCGCTGTCACCGCCGACAACGGCAGCGTGCGGCTGGATGTGGCCGACAACGGCCCCGCCATCGACGATCAGACCGCCCGCCACCTGTTCGAGCGGTTCTACCGCGGCGAGGCCACCAGCGCGGCCGGCAGCGGCCTCGGTCTGGCCATCGCCCGCGAGCTGGCCGAACGGATGGACGGGCGGCTGGAGCTGGTCAGCGACGACGGCGAGACGCGGTTCGCGTTCAGCCTTCCGGCCGAGCAAAGCTAACCTGCGTCAATGCGACCGACCGCAATCATTGCCGCGATCGCCGGATTGGTGGCCGGCGTGGTGGCTGCAATCGTGACCGTCGCGATCGCGTCCTCGAACGGTGCCTTCGACGGATCGACCACCGTGATCACGGCCGGCGCCGCGACCGTCGCCCCCGTCAACGTGACAACGTCGCAGAGCGATTTCGATCCCGCCGGCATCTACCGGGCGCGCATTCGTGGCGTGGTCACGATCACCTCGGTGTTCCCCGACGGCGAGGCCGGCGGCAGCGGCTTCGTGGTCTCGAACGACGGGCTGATCCTGACCAACGCGCACGTGGTCACGAACTCGGCCGACCAGAACGTGCAGGCCAGCGACGTCAAGCCGGCCGACCAGGTGTTCGTACGGTTCCAGAACGGCGACCAGATCTCGGCCAGCATCGTCGGCTACGACCTGTTCGCCGACGTGGCCGTGCTGCGGGTCACCGCCGACGGCGAGAAGCTCGAGCCCGTGCCCCTGGGCAACTCCTCGCGGGTGCGCGTGGGCGAGCCGGTGGCGGCCATCGGCAGCCCGTTCCTCGAGGCCGGCTCGCTGTCGGTCGGCGTCGTCTCGGCCATCAACCGCTCGCTGTCGAGCGGTACCGGGTTCGCGATCCCGGGAGCGATCCAGACGGATGCCGCGATCAACCACGGCAACTCCGGCGGCCCGCTCTTCAACTCGGCCGGGGAGGTGATCGGCATCAACGCGCAGATCCAGACCACCAGCGGCGGCGGCGAGGGCGTCGGGTTCGCCGTGCCGATCGACCTGGCCCGGCACTCGCTGCAGCAGCTGGTCGAGCACGGCAAGGTCTCCTACGGCTGGCTGGGCGTGCGGCTGAGCACGGTCACGCCGGCCATCGCCGACCGGTTCGGGCTGTCCGTGAAGCACGGCGCGCTGTTGGTGGAGGTGACCCCGGGCGGACCGGCGGACGACGCCGGGCTGAAGGTGGGTGGCGATCTGGAGCAGTTCCAGGGAACCTCGATCCGGCCCGACGGCGACATCATCACCGCCGTCAACGGCCATCCCGTGGTCGGCTCCGACCAGTTCGTGCGGCTGGTGGCGGAAGCCGCTCCGGGCCAGGTGCTGCACCTGCAGGTGCAGCGCGGCGACCAGTCGCGCTCGGTCAACGTGACGCTGGGTGTGAGACCGCTCTAGGAGGGGATTCACCTCGGTGCGCGTACCGGGGGATGCGGTTGGTAGTGTCCGCGCCCATGCAACGCGTCAACGTGGGCCACAAGACCCTTGCCGACTACGCGTCGATCGTGGGCCGGTCGCTGGCCGACGAGATCCGCACGCTGGCCGAACCGTTGCGCGGCAAGCGCATGCTGCACCTGTCGGCCACCGCCTTCGGCGGCGGCGTCGCCGAGATCCAGTACACCCTGATCCCGCTGCTGAACGACGTCGGCATCGAGGCCGAGTGGCGCGTGATCCACGGCCGCGACGAGTTCTTCGACGTGACCAAGGCGATCCACAACGGCCTGCAGGGCAATCCGCAGTCGCTGACAGACGAGCAGAAGGACGTCTTCATGCGCTACAACCGGCTGAACGCCGACGAGCTGGAGGACGCCGACGAGTGGGATCTGATCGTCGTGCACGATCCTCAGCCGGCCGCCATCCGCAGCATGCTCACGACCACCCGGCCGCGGTGGGTGTGGCGCTGTCACATCGACCTGTCCGACCCGAACCCGGACGTGCTCGAGTTCCTGCTGCCGTCGATCTCGAGCTACGACGCCTCCATCTTCCACATGCACGAGTACGTCCCGTCCGCGGCCGGGCTCGCCGGCGCGGTGATCTGGCCGCCGGCGATCGACCCGCTGGCGCCCAAGAACATGGCGCTGGCCCCGGAGGATGCGGCCTACATCGTCGACCAGTTCGGCATCGACGCCAACCGCCCGATGCTGCTGCAGGTCTCACGCTTCGACCCCTGGAAGGACCCGCTGGGCGTGATCCAGGCCTACCACGAGGTGAAGTCGCTGCACCCCGGGATGCAGCTGGCGCTGGTCGGGTCGATGGCGCACGACGACCCCGAGGGCTGGGAGTTCTACAACCAGACCGTCGAGTTCGCCGGCGACGACCCCGACGTCCACATCCTCAGCAACCTCAACAACGTCGGCGCGGTCGAGGTAAACGCGTTCCAGGTGCACGCGGCGGCCTGCATCCAGAAGTCGATCAAGGAGGGCTTCGGCCTGACCGTCTCCGAGGCGCTGTGGAAGACGCGCCCGGTGATCGGCGGCAAGGTCGGCGGCATCACCTCCCAGATCGAGGACCGCGTGACCGGGCACCTGGTCAGCTCCTCCCAGGAGTGCGCCCAGCGCTCGCTCGAGATCCTGGCCGACCCGGCCGAGGCACGCCAGATGGCGCGGCGCGGCAAGGAGCAGGTGCGCCTGCGGTTCCTGACACCGCGGTTGATGCGCAACTGGCTGGCGCTGATGCACCACTTCGAGGGCGAGCAGGTCGAGCTCGACTTCCACGACGCCAGGGCGTAGCCCCGCTCGCCTGCGGGCATGGACTACCCTGTCATGCGGATGGAAGAGCCTCCTCTCCTGATCGTGTCCAACCGCGGCCCGATGCGGTTCGAAACGCTCGCCGACGGTTCGCACACCGCCAAGCGCGGCGGCGGCGGGCTTGTCACCGCGCTGTCGGCGCTGACGACGCAGCGGCCGCTGACCTGGGTGGCGAGCGCGCTCTCCGATGACGACGCCGAGGTGGCGGCCGAGGGCGTCTACGAGGACGGCAACCTGCGTCTCAGCCTGGTTGCGCACGACCGCGAGGAGTACGACCGCTACTACAACGTCTTCGCCAACCCGACGCTGTGGTTCATCCACCACTACCTGTGGGGGTTGGCCATGGAGCCGGACGTCGACCGCAACATCCGGCTGGCCTGGGATGCCGGCTACCTGCCGGTGAACGAGCGCTTTGCCGAGGCCGTGGCCGCCGAGATCGAGGAGTCGGCCGACGATTCGCCGGTGGTGATGGTGCACGACTACCAGCTGTTCATGGTGCCGCGGGGCGTGCGCGAGCGGGCGCCGCGGGCCCGCATCCAGCACTTCACGCACATTCCCTGGCCGATGCCCGATTACTGGCGGATCCTGCCCGATGACATCCGCAGGGCGATCCACGAGTCGCTGCTGAACTGCGACATCGTGGGGCTGCACACTGACCGCTACGTGCGCGCCTTCCTGCACTGCTGCAACGAGCTGACCGATGGCGAGGTCGACTTCGCCACCCGCACCGTCCGCTTCCAGGGGCGCGACGTGCAGGTGCGCGCCTACCCGATCTCGGTCGACCCGGCCGAGTTCGAGCGGCTGGCGGCCTCCGACGAGGTGCGCGAGGAGGAGGCGTCGGTGGTGCTGGCCCGGCCCGAGAAGATGATCCTGCGGGTGGACCGCACCGACCCCTCCAAGAACGTCGTGCGCGGCCTGCGCGCCTACGACCTGTTCCTATCCCAGCATCCCGAGTGGCGTGGCCGCGTGACCATGCTGGCCCTGCTCGACCCGTCCCGGCCGGAGATCCCCGAGTACGCCGAGTACGTCGGCGCCATCCAGCGGGCCGTGCGCGAGGTGAACGACCGCTGGTACATGACCGGCATGTGGACTCCGGTCGACATGCGCATCTCCGACAACTTCCCGCAGGCGGTGGCCGCGTACAAGCACTACGACGTGCTGCTGGTGAACGCGATCTTCGACGGCATGAACCTGGTGGCCAAGGAGGCGCCGCTGGTGAACCAGCGCGACGGCGTGCTGATCCTGTCCGAGAACGCGGGGTCGCACCAGGAGCTGTCGCCCTGGGCGCTGTGCGTGAACCCGTTCGACATCCAGGCTCAGGCCGACGCCATCTACCAGGCGCTGACCATGCACGCCACGGAGCGGCATGAGCGGATCGAGGGGCTGCGCGCGCAGGTGCGCGAGCACGACATCTCGCGCTGGATCGACACGCAGCTGGAGGACCTGGCCGCGCTTCGCCCCGTCAAGGCGTGATCACGGGCATCGACCACGTGCAGGTGGCGGCGCCGCCCGGCTGCGAGCCGGCCGCCCGCAGCTTCTACGGCGGGCTGCTGGAGCTGGCCGAGGTGGAGAAGCCGCCGGCCCTGGCGGCGCGCGGCGGCTGGGTTCGCGGTCGGCGGCCAGCAGCTGCACGTGGCGTTGCCGCAGGTGTACGACGACCCGGCCGCCGCCAACTGCACTTTCACCGTCGAGGCAGCGGTCGGTCGATCGATCGTGAACGGAACCTGATCAAGATTGGTCGGCGTGACCGGGTCCAGGTGTTGGGCCAGCGGTCGAGGGCCCGTCTGTCGGCGCCACGGAACCTTCGCAGGGCCGCGCGTGTGGGGAGCGTCGGCTCCTCAGGCGCGCGGCACGAGGAGCGGAAGCCGGCGTCCTCTACGAGTCGGATCCCGAAGGTGGGGCAGTATGCCATCGCGTTACGCCTATCAGCCGTCGGATGGCTACTTGGAGACTGAGGCCCGCGGCGGCATCGGAGGCGCAAGAGCCGAACATGGAGTGTGTACGGTCTTGACAGTAACGACAACGGACCCCCGCGACTACGGAGTTCACCTACGCCTCCACCTTCGCGCGCTCGTTGAGTGTCCGCACTCGCCCGCGGTAGTCGCCGGGGTGGCTTCCGCCTCTTTGTCGGACTCGAAGGCCCGCGGCTTGCAACGCTGCGTTCCAGCTTCCAAACACTGTGTACACGGTCTGCCCCGACGGATGATCGTCTCCTGCGTGCGTCCATTCGTTTCGCGTTGGCGCTCTGAGATGCCGTCGGTGCCAGAGGTCGATGGCGTACACGATGTTTTGACGTGTCCAGCAAAACCCGGATCGTCTACCACGCCCGATGACTTGACCCCTCCTTGTGCTGCCAGTCGTCGCGCGCGGTGTTGTTGAAGCTGCCTGGTTGTGGAGTGCAGAAGACGTGGTCATCGAGTAGACCTAAGTAGTGTGCGTCGGCGTCGCCATGGGCGAGATTTCAATGGAAATGCAGGTTGCTCATAGGGCTGAGTGTGCGCAGGATGCCAACGGCAGCCACTGGCGACCGTCGCGACCGACAAGACTCTATTTTGGACGACGTATTCGGCGACGAGTGCAACTCGGATCGGTCACAGACCTACTTGTGTTCGCTCGGTATCACGAGTACGGGGCACCGCGCAATGTGAAGGAGCCGCTGCGCGACGCTTCCGATAACCAGGCCGCTCAGTGGTGAGTGTCCACGTGTTCCAGTGATGATGACATCAGCCTTCTCCGTGGCGGCAACCTCGGCGATGACGTGTGCGGGTCCGCCCAGGATTCCTTCAGCGAACTGGAGGTTCGCATCTATTCCGGAGTTTTTTAATGCGTCCACCTGGGAGCTGATCTTGGTCTGGACATTGTCCTCGTCTGCATGAGCGGGTACTCCCCCAGCGCGGCCAGCTAGGTGTTCCACGACATGCACGGCGACGATCTTCGCGGACAACGCCTTTGCGAGTCGCCCTGCGACGTCCACTGCTCTATCTGAGCTCTCTGAGCCGTCGATAGCGAGAACCATGGTCCGAAACATGTTCAACCTCCGGTTGCGTGCTGGGTTTGAGCATTTGACCTCGACGGTTACTGACTGGTCACGCCACGCGCTCAGCCAGGCGCAAGACGATCGGGTGCCGTACGCTAAGTCGGCACCTCGGAGCCGACACGGTCAGAGTTAGCAACCTCCCGGTATGATTCAGCGGTGACTCGTGTCCCATCCATCTCATATGATGTCACGCGGCCCCTTTGTCCGGGGACAGCCCGGCCGGCGCAGGACTCACTCGACTGGCCGAATCCGCGAGCATTGCCTGTCGCTCAGGAAATATCAGAGCGAGTATGAGATAGACGACTCCGGCGATTACGAACGCACTCGCATAGCTCAAGTCTACACCGCCAGCTGAGTTCGCGAACCGTCCAACGTGAAGCGTCGTGTTAGAAAACATAAATCCGACGATCGCCGCGGGAATGAATGCCACGAACGCCCGAAGGTTGATTCCTTCTGTAAACCAATAGATGCTTCGCGAGCCGAGAGCTGTATAGGGCTGCAGGTCGGCGGGAGAGTAGCGTCCGCGGCGTAGTGCGAATCCGACCAGCATGATCGCCATCCAGGGGGAGATCGTGACGTTCATGATCAGAACGAAAGCGGAGATCGAGTCGACGGCATTGAAATAAAGCACGCCAAGAAAGACGACCGCGAGTCCGATGAGGGATAGCACGACAGTCGTCGCGGCGCGTTGTCCTATCCGCCACGTTATCGTGCTCGACGAAAGGCCACATCCGTACAGGCACATGCCTCCTTGCGGCCACGTGCCGAGCAAGCCGATAAGCAGAAACGGAAATACGAACCAGCTAGGCACAGAGTCAGCCACACCTTGGACGAAGGGCGCGGCTGGATCTTTGAAGGTGATGGTGAGATACGCCCCGAGCAACAGAGCGATCTCGCTACTCAGAAACATGCCCAGGAAGTTCCAGACGAGGATAGAGCCGTCCGAAACGTCCTTCCGAGAGAAGTACCTGCTGTAGTCGCCTCCGAACGTTGCGTATGAGATCGGCAGTGAGGCACCGATCGACATGGAAAGGAACCACGTCTTCCAGAATGAGCCGAGCAGGTAGCTTCCTCCGGCGTAGCTGGCGTCGAAGTTCCCGAGCTGTACCACGACCAAGACTGCTAGAAGCGCGCCGACCACTATTGTGAACCATTTGTAGGTGAGGATCAATGTGGCGTGCCCATATACTGCGATCACAACCGTCACCAAGGAAGTTAGAGCCATTGAGACCCCGAGGGTCGTATTGTCGATCGATGTGCCGAATAGTTTGTTTCCAGCAACCTGAATAGCTTGGCCCCCTGTCCAGATGGCCAAGGCATAAAAACCCATCGCGACAAATATCGTAATCACTGCCGCGAGAATTCGGCCACGAACGCCGAAGTGGCCGCCGCTTGCTACGGGATCGTTTGTTCCGGTACGGGGTCCGTAAAGGGCAAGGGGGGTGTACAAGATCGAGCCGACAGTGATACCCACGGTGAGCGATGCGAACGATGCCCACCATCCGAGACCGAACACCACGGGCAGGCTGCCGATAACAATCACGCCAAGGCAGAAAGCAGCCCCGCACCACACCCATAGCAACTCGGATGCGCGGCCATGCCGTTCTGACTCGGGAATGTAGTCGGTGCCGTGCGTCTCGACCTCACCGACGATATCCACACCGCTCTGGAGTGCAGCTGATTCCAGGTTCGGTGGTGGTTTCGCAGACATTTAAGGACCTCCTGATGGAGTCGATGGGAGTGATGAACATTCCCGTGAACCGTTGTGAGTGAGCGGATCGGCGGGATGGATGTAAAGGAATCGGTTGTGATCTAGCTCATCACCCCCAAAGACAGCGCCTCGTGGTGTGGTCGCGGGTCATGCGGACAGAAAGGCTCGTATGATGTCTACATAGATTCGGGTGTAGGCCTCGAGCTCTGCTACGTCAACGTTTTCGTTAACGCCGTGTGTATCTTCGATCGAGCCGGGTCCGAGCGCCATGACGGTCGGAATGCCCGCGCGGTTAGCGAACCACCAGCCGTCTGTTGCGGCGACCATCCCACGAATCTCCGGCTGATACCCGAACTCACTCACGCAGGCCGCTCTTGCGACCTGAATGATCTTTTCTCCTTCACCAGTCTCCGCGGCCTCACCAGAAGTTGTGATCTTGATATCCACCTCATGCACGCGTTTCTTCACTAGGTGAGCGTGGATGTCCTCGAGAACGGTCTCGTCCGTCATGCCGGGGACTTTGCGCACGTCCAGTGTGGCTCGGCAGGTGTCGGGGACGACGTTGATCTTTGTGCCGCCCATAATTGTTGTACCCAGGGAGACCGTCGGTCCGCCGAGCAAAGGATGTACGTTGTGGGTGAAGGTAATGTCGCGCAGCGCATGTAATGCGTCGACCATCCGCTCGACGGCGTTCTCGCCGTTATGAGGGATGCTCGCGTGGGTGGAACGGCCATGAGTAGTGATTTCCACGAAGCACATCCCGCGATGCGCGAGGCATATTCCGCCGTCACTTGGCTCGGCGATTATGACTCCGTCCCCCGTGATCTTGCCACGGTTGATGAGAACACCTGCACCAAGGTGCCCACCGCTTTCTTCGTCTGCAACGGCGGCAACGACCAGGTGACCGCACAGCCCGGTTGCGTCTTCGCTCGTTATCTTGGCGGCCGTGATCAAACCCGCGACGGCTCCCTTCATGTCAAGACTTCCGCGGCCGTAGAGTCGGCCGTCGACCGTTTCGGCACCCCAGGGATCGTGTAGCCAGCCGGCGTTGCCTGGATCTACAGGTACGACGTCGACGTGTCCACAGAGGATCAAGGTGGGGCCATCGGCAGAGAACTCCTTCCGAGCCAGCACGCTGACGATGTCTGGCTCAGACTCGATGAGCTCAACGTCGAAGGGACCCTGCAACTCGTCGGCCACTGCCTGGCAGACCTCGCGGGTATGGCCCGGCGGGTTCTCACTCTTGATTCGCACCAGCCGCTGTGCCAGTCGTACGACATCGGCTGCGTCAGTGGTGCGGACGTTCTGGTCTAGTGCCATCGACCGTCACTTCTGTCGTCACCGGCTGCTGGGATGCCGAGTGCCCAGAACTCACGATTGAAATAGACGAGTGGACTTCGTGCTGCGGCGCCGGCGGACTGGTCGTCGTCTTCGGCCGCGAAGATGTTCTCGACGATTCCGATAATCAGTACGTGGTCGCCGATCGGGTGCGTGTGTGTGACTCGGCAGTCGAGGTGGCAGAGAGCCCCTACGATCACTGGTGATGCGAGGCGTTCCCGCGTATGGTCATGACAGTGCTCCTCAATGAACTTTGCGACGCCCGGCCTTGACCCGAGCTCTGCGAGGAAACGATGCTCAGGGCCAAGGATCCCGATCCCGAAGCATCCGTCGTGCAGGATCTGTTGGTAGCTGGCGGTTCGCTTCTGCAGGGAGATCAGAATCTGCGGAGGATCAGCTGTCATGGAACAGCACGAGCTGATCGTTAGTCCCCACGGCCGGTCGCCAATCCGGGTAGTCACCATGACGACGCCGCCTGGCAGTTTGCGCATAGCGTGGCGGAACACGTCTATCGTCACGCCCCCCAAACCGGGGTTCTGAAACGCGGGTTGTACGTCTGCTTCTGCGTGCCCGGGGACGGTTATGACGGTAAAGTCGCCGTCGAGCATGGTTCTTGCTTGTGGCACGGATCGGGCAGCGATGCCACTCACGGTTTCGCTCCGCTTTCGGTGGGCACGTAGGCGATCGCTTCGACTTCGATGAGTAGGTCGGGATAAGCGAATCCTTCGACGCGAACTGCGGTTCCGCACGGACCTGGGGTCTTGAAGAACTCCAAGCGAACCCGTGTCATTGCCTCCCAGTACTCGCGGATGACATCCCCGGAACCTTCGAAGCAATAGAAGGTGTTGAACTTCACGATGTCGTCCATGCCCGCGCCGGCCTCGTTCAACACCGCGCGGATGCTCTGAAAGACGTTCCTTGTCTGGGTCTCAATGTCTCCGGCGCCGATGGTTCGTCCGTTGGCATCGGCGGAGATCTGACCGCCAACGAAGATGAAATCGCCGCATTTCCACCCCTGTGAGAACGGCACCGGCATTGTCCAGTCCCAGTGATCTTTCGGCATGAGACGTTGTGCTACAGCCGTCCCGGGCGGTCTCGTGGGCATCCGCTCCTCCTTCTCTTCAAGCCGTCGGGGGGACCCACGCAAACGCCCGGATGGGCGATCCTGTACCGCCTTCGATGAAAAGCGGGAGTCCGAAGAACAGAACGCGCTTGTTCGTGATCTTGTCGAGGTGGGCGAGGTTCTCCGTATTCGTGATGCCGTATTTCTTGCAGACCATGTGCCCGGAGAACTGGACGTCGAGGGCATTGTCGATACCAACACAGTCCGTACCAATATTGACCACGCCCTTGTTGGCGAGGTATTCCGCACCCTCCCAGCTGACTCCCGGGTATTGCTCGAGGAACTCCTGCTGGGGGAAGAGTCGATCGCCACAGTCGAACCAGAGGAGGCAGATGTCACCTGGCCGGATCTCTTCGCCGTTTCGTGCGAGCTCGGCTTCGGCGAGTCGGATCGCTTCGGTCGTGGCGTAGCCCTCGCCGTCGGGATCGGGATCTTTGAACTTCACGTGCGACATGTCGAGGCAGACCGCCTCACCCCAGTAGAACGACAGAGGCACACCGTCAACACCTGGGCCGTCGGGATCCCATTCGTTTATCCCGTCCGTATGGGTGCCTGTGTGCTCGCTCATGATGAGGTTCCTCGCGTAGAAGCCGGGATCGGTCTTCCACGTCCGTCTGAAGCCTTCGTAGTCCTGGTTGGTGACGATGAAGAACTTCTGGTGCCCGAACCACATGGGCATCCCCTCGAACATGGGCCGGGTGAGATCAATCACCTCTCCTCGGCGCTCGAGAAGATGGTCTCCGAGCTTTGGGAACTTCCCCGGCCCACTCTCAAACGCCATTTGCTTGGCCTCTGTGAAGCTCACCTTTGATCCTTCTGAAGTGGACATGCGGCGCTCCTTTCCGGCCGGTGTGCTCCCCTCTCCCGGTCGACAAGAGTCGGATGAACTCTGTGACAGTCGACACTAGTAGAGGTATAGGATGGGTACCTTAGAGACCGATTGTCGCGAAGTCAAGGCAGGCTATGCGGAGCATTGCGCATGTTGAAAACCCGTCAACCATGGGATTTGCGGCGCTTGTGACTCCCGCGACGGACGCTTCGGAGTTCCATCGCCGATTGGTGCTGAATCTAGACCGATGGGCGACGAGTCGGGGACTACCCGATGTCAGATGCCGCCGCCGAAGCCGACAAGCGGCATCGGTAGTCTTGTGCCGATCAGCACGACCTCTAGTGAGCTGAGGTGCGCGTCCATTGCCCTCACGGCGCGGTTGCCGTTCCGACTTTCGATAGCTGCGAGTGTGTCGGCTTGGTTCGCGATGGCCTCTTTGTGCGGAACATATGCGAACGGGAATTGGTCTCGGATGGCGTCGAGGCGCTGAAAGACCTCGCGTAGGAATTCGGGGATCGGCGGGCTCTTGGACGCTTCCGCCACAGTGAAGTGAAAACGAATGTCGACCTCCCAGAACTCCTTGGGGCGATCGTCCACCTCGACCAGCATCGCGACGAGTCGCCTCAGTTCGGCGAGGTCGTCATCGGTTGCTCGCTCTGCGGCCAAGGCGGCGCCATAACATTCGAGTGGGCGTCGAACCTCCAGCAAAGACCTCAGGCTCGCTCGGGTCAGACCCCGAAGTTCGGCCGATACTTGAGCGATGTTCTCGGTCGACACGACGAACGCCCCACCTCCCGAGCCTCGGCGGACGCTGACGACGCCTGCTTGGCGGAGTACCTCAATGGCCTCTCGGAGCACTGTTCGGCTGATACCGAGCCGGAACGCCAGGTCTCGCTCAGGGGGCAGCGGGTCGCCGGGCTCGTAAAGGCCTCCGCGGATGGCATCAATGAGCACGGCGAGCACTTCGTCCGATGCTTTCCGAAGTCGGATCGGCGAGAAGGCGTTGAGACCGCGGTCGTCCGATCGCCCCCCCGATTGCGAGGACTCGGGAGAGTTCGTGGCCGCGGCTCGGGTTGTCGTCTCCGCGGCAATGCCATATCTGTTGGAATCGCCCACAGCGCCGACGGATGCTACCGGAGTTGGAGGGATCTACCGAGAGGTCCCCGCCGGCCCAGCCGTCAGAACGTCGGGGGCGTATTGACCCACACGATGGTGGTCTTCACGGTGCCGGGGTTCGCCCACCGGTGTGGTCGGGTGCTCGCGAAGGTCATCGCATCTCCGGCGCGCAGCCGGTAGGTGTCGATCTCGTCGAGGGTCAGATCGAGCTGGCCGTCGATCAGGTAGAGGAACTCCTCTCCCTCATGCGCGTATGAATCGAGATTACCTGCTCCTGGATCGACAGTGATCAACATGGATTGAAGAACCGTGTCGATGTCGTAGAGATTCTGCATAATCACGCCCGGGGTCTCGAACAGCATCGGTCGTTCCTCCGCGCGAACCACGAGGCGGCGATGCGGTTCGGCCGTTCCCAGCAGGGAGGGGACCGTCGTCTCGAACGCGCGCGCGAGCCGCTGCAACGATCCGACCGTCGGTGCGCTATGACCTCGCTCGACGGCACTGATGGCCGAAGGGCTCAGTCCCGTCAGGCTCGCTACTGCGCGAAGCGAGAGCCCTTTCCGACGTCGAGACGCGCGGATCCGCTCGCCTACAGCCAGCACCGGTCGGGTTGGGCCGGTGCCGTTGCCCGAGTTGCCGAAGACACGCCGTACGCCTGCCGCGTTGAGACCGTCGCGATGCATCAGGTCTCGAATCTGGCGCAGCCGCTCGATATCGTTGGGGGCGAATACTCGGTAGCCGGACTCTGTTCGGGCCGGGCTCACGAGCCCTTCGTTCTCCCACGACCTGACCAGCGAGGGTGAGACGCCGACGATTCGCGCGGCTTGGGTGATGTACACGCCGCCTGGGCGGCTAAGCGCGGGGGAGGATTGCGGACCCCGATCCGAGTCCAGATCGTCGCTCAACTCTGCGGTTGCTCGTGTCTCCATTCGGGGCATATTCACTCTCCTGCGGTACGATCGCACATTCGATGGATGGCGCGCCGGGCGCACTGCGGAGCACAGCCTGGTTTCTTGACAAACCTTACCGCACATGCTAAATCTTGCCGCGCGTCGTCCGGGTCGCCGGGCCGTTCAGTCGAGGATTGGGAGGTCACCTTGAGCGATGTCACCGAAGGGGTTCATGGTCGAGACGCCGGCGGTTTGACGGTCGCTCACCTCGGTCCGAAGCGTCGACTTATGCCCCAAGGGCACTGGAACTGGAGCATGCCGGTGCCGTTCTCCCAAGGTTGGAAGATCGGGAATGTCGTCTTCATCGGCGGCCAACTCTCGGCGGATGAGCACGGTCAGGTCATCGGAGCGGGTGACATCGAGGTTCAGACCCGAAATACGTTCGAGAACATCACCCGTGTGCTCGCAGATGCCGGCGCGACTTGGCGGGACGTCGTCAAGATCAACACCTTCTACGCGTTTGAAGGATCGGGTGCTGAGGTCGAAGACTTCTGGCAGCGCATGACCAAGGTGCGCATGGAGTTCCTACCCGACCCGGGCCCTTGCGGGACCGCCGTCAGGGTGGGCGGGTTCATGTCGGACGGCTTTCTGATCGAAGTCGAAGTCATTGCGGTCATCGCCGACGAGGCGACTGGCTAGGAAGAGGAGGACCAGTGTCAGCCACCAGCCCAGTATCAACAACCGCGACTCGCCCGCTCTTGGGCGACGAGTTGCTTGCGCGGGACGCAGAGGTCATCGATCTCACGCGTCCGATTTACGAAGGGATGCCCCAGTGGTTCGGGCACCAGAAGACGTTCATTATGCGCAACCAGACTCACGAAGAGTTCAAGGAGATCTGGAAGACCAGCTGCGGGTTCGAGGCGCACAACTTGCTCATCAGCGAACACTGCGGCACCCACACCGACGCGGTGTTCGAATACGACGAGTCCGGGCCCCATCTGGACGAATCGCCGCTGGCCTACTGGTACGGTCCGGGTCTTTGTCTCGACCTCGCACCGATATCTGCTGATCAGTGGATCACTGACGAGATGCTCCGCGACTCCCTTGAGCGTAGCGGGCTCTCCATCAGCCGTGGCGATGTCTGTCTGCTCCACACCGGCTACGGGGACACGGTGTTCCCGACGCTCAAGTACGCCGAGGAGTACCCCGGCTTGACGCGAGAAGCGGCGGAGTTCCTAGCGAAGGCAGGTGTGGTCAACATCGGTACCGACAATCTCTCGATCGACAAGAGCACTGACCTCGAGTTCTCCGCGCACCAGGTGTGCAAGAAATACGGAATCGTGAATACCGAAAGTCTCACGAATCTCCACAAGGTTGCAGGAACTCGATTCTACTACCTTGGCCTACCGTTGAACATCCGGGCGGGTACCGGATCGCCGATCCGCGCGGTCGCCCTGCGCGGGAATCTCTCCTGACTGGAAGGACTGTCGATGAGCATCGCGATTGACCCAGACCGGCTCGGCGTCAAGAAGGTGGCGGATGCGCTCGAGGGGAGCGAGGAGCCACACCTACTGACTGGCGATCAGTACCGGGCAAGCCTCCGCGACGGACGGCGCATCGTCAGCGCCAACGCCGAAGAGATCAAGGATGTCACCGATCACCCGGCGACCAGCGTGGTGAACACGATCGCTCATATTCTCGACATGCAGCACGATTCTGCGACACAGGACGCCCTCACCTATGTAGGAGACGACGGTGCTCGACGTGCCATCGGCTGGCAGGTCCCCACGAAGCGGGAGCACCTTTGGGCCAAGCGAGATGCGACGCGAATGATCACCCTCGAGACGCTCGGCATGTACGGCCGCCCACCTGACTACGGGCCTTTGATGTCGATGGGGTTCCTCGCGGTGATCGACAGAGTCGAGGCGGAGAACCGCGAGTTCGCCGACAACATGAGGAAGTACGTCCAGATGTCCGGTGATCTCAACCTCCTGAGCACTGATCTGATTGCTGACCCCCAGTCTGATCGTCGAATCCCGCGCAATGAGAAGCCTGGTCAGCTGAGGATCGTTGAAGACCGACCCGACGGGATCGTTGTACGTGGCGCCAAGGTGGCTGGCAGCATCGGCGCCATGTGCCACATGCTGACCTTGTCCACGGTGTTGGGCGAGGGAGTCAGCGATGACGCGGCGATCTGGGCTGCGGTCCCGACGAACAGTGCGGGGCTCTCGCTCCTCCTACGTGAGCCGACTGTCGGTGCTAATCCAAATCCGGTGGACCATCCGGTGGACGCGAAGGGCGAAGAGACTGACCAGTTCTACCTATTCGACAACGTGTTCATCCCCAACGAACTCGTATTCAGCGTGCGCAACCGTGCGCTTCTCGACGTGTACTACGAGAGCGGTGCGTACATGCTGTGGTCGATCATGATGCGACTTGGCTTCCGGGCTGAGATCTTCGCGGGGGTCGCCCAAGCGATCACGGAGATTCTCGGCACGGACAAGATTCCCGGGGTGCAAGCGGCGGTCGCCGAGATCACGCTCTACGCTCAGACGCTGCGCGCGTACACCGTCGCAACGATCGAAGAGTCGGTCGAGTGGTGCGGCATCCAGGTGCCGAATCCGCCGCTTGTGACAGCGGGCCGCCTGTATTCGATCAGGGAGTACCCGCGGATCACGTATCTGATGAAGGACCTCAGCGGCCAGGCTCTGATCTCGCGATGGCCAGAAAAGGTGTGGAACCACCCTGAGTTCGGCCCGATGCTGGAGTCATTCCTGCCCGGCACCGGGGTCACAGCGGCGGAGAAGAACCGATTCTTCAGCTTCGTCTGGGACCTGGTGAGTGGAGCACATGCGAACCGCGTGGCTCTGTTCGAGAACGTCAACGCCACTCCGCCAGCGTACGTGGCCCATCTGGTCTACGAGCACACCGACCGATCCGAGATGGCGCGGTTTGCCCGGGAGTACGCGGGCATCTCCCCCGAAAGCCATACGTAGGACGCCAACCATGCAGGATGCCGCGCAGATTCGGCCATCGGGGTCGCAGTGCACGCGCCGTTTCGCATCGCAAAACGCGACCCTTGCATGCGTGGAACCACAGGACGAGACTCCGAACCCGAATCCGCCAAGCCAAGCCGTCAGAAAGTCGAGGTAAACGGGATCCATGGCGCGGAAGACATTTGAGCATCTGGAGGGCCAGCGTCGAAGGCCCGACGTGTACGAGGAGGTCACCGCGTACGTCCAGTGGGGCGAGACATTCCGGGACAAATTTCCAACGCTGCCCAATGAAGGGGCGAACTACCACTTTCCCGAGCACTACAAGCTGGGCTACTGGGATCCCACAAAGACGCGATGGAAATCCCACCAATGGGAATCGTTTCGCGACCCGAACCGACTGACGTACCGGTCATACCACGAAGTCCAGTCAGAGCGTGAGGCGGCCTTGGAAGCGGTCCTCGCCGCGGCGCGTTCAGAACACGCCGTGCGCTACCTCGACCCAGAGTGGGTGGAGACACTGCGGATGTTTTTCGCACCGATGCGGTTCGCTGAGTGGGGCATTAGCATGGCGCATCAATACGTGGGTCGATTCTCAATCTCGAGCCTGGTCACTAACCCTTCCATCCTCCAGGTGTTCGACGAGCTGCGCCACACCCAGCGAATCGCAGAGTGGACGCACGATCTGGAGACAGAGCACGGCGGATTCGGAGGCTATCGAGCCCAGTGGTTGGAGGACCCGATGTTCCAGCCGATGCGGGAGTACCTCGAACGAGTCTGCGTGCTGCGCGACTGGGGTGAGGTCGTGGTAGCCACCAACCTCGTCTTGGAACCGCTCTTGCAGCGGGTGTTATACCGAACACTCAGCGACCTTGGGAATGCCCACTCGGATAGTGTGCTCCCACATTTCGCCTATTCCGTCTACGGAGACGAGGAGCGGCACTGGAGCTGGGCGGCAGCGTTGGCCGCGATGCTGAACGAAGAGTCCGACGAGAACAGGGCGACGACCGGTGATTGGATCGACAGCTGGACGCCGCTCGCGCTTAGATCTGTCGAAGCACTCGCCCCGGTGTATTCGATCGTCGGGAAAGAGCCGGTTTTCGACTCCGCCCTCGCTGAGGCACGTAACCTCGCCGCCGATGTGCTCGAGTCGGCCGGAGTCACCGGCGTGGCGCTTCAGGATCGGCCGACAGTTGTGGGTGGGGAGACGTCGTGACAGACGCCTCAACGCCCGAATTTGTGGCACAGGCGAGGCTAGAGCTCATGGGCGGCGAGCAAGCCGACGCGATTGCCGATGCGGTGGTTAAGAACACTCCAAACGCCATCGTGGAAGTGCTCCCAGGCCAGCTCAATATCTCCGCCCCTGGTCGCCTCGAGTTCGAGTGCGCCGACGTTAGCGAGGCACTGGGGCGCAGTTGGGATACCCGCGAGCTCCAAGTCATTCTCGCCAACTACGCCGGCTACATCGTCCGAATGGACGAGTCCGGCGTCACACTTAGCTGGACCAACGAGACCTACGAACATCAGGACGGAGAGGTGACGCCTCCATGAGCACAAGGCCATCCCGCGTTGGCGTCCAAGAAGCCACGCAGCAGAACATCAAGGATCAGTACAAGGAATTCACTCGTGACCTCGGGTGGGAACCGAGCTACGTTCCCAAGGAGGAGATGTATCCGCCAGAGCACGCTGAGGGCGTGCACTTCAGCGATTGGGACAAGTTTGATGACCCATTCCGTCTCTTCTACAAGGACTATGTGAAGGTCCAGGAGAAGAAGGAAGAAAGCCTCCATATGGTCTTCGACCATGCGGCTAGATACGACTACCTAACCCGCGTCGAGGCAACCTGGCTGGAGGGGATGAAGCTCTTCGCCTGCGGACAGGGTCAAACCGAATACGAGACGTGCAAGGATCACATGGCCATAGCGCGGTATTCTCCGGCGCCCGCGCTCCGCGCCGCTGCCCTGTATCAGTCGATCGACGAGTTGCGACACGCCCAGAACTACGCCCACTATCTTCGTTATGCAAATAGAAAACTTCCTGGATTCAGTGGATGGGCGACGCTGTTCCAGAACCATTGGCTCTACCAGGGCATTCGACACTGCTTCGAAGACATCCTCACGGCGAACCCATTTGAGGCGATCATAGGCGCGAATGTTGTACTTGAGATTGGCTTTACTAATCTCAACTTCGTTGCTCTACCAGCGGTTGGGGCCGCGAATTACGAGTACGCCTGGTCCCAGCTGCAGCTTACGACCCAGTCTGACGAGACGCGCCACATGGCCATTGGCCAGTCCATGATGCGCACCCTACTTGAGGAAGACCCACGCAATCTGCCAATTATTCAACGTTGGCTCGACAAGTGGACATGGCGGCTCTACCGCGTGGACGCGCTCGGCGGGTCAATCTTCTTCGACTACTTTGCGAAGAACAAAGTCATGTCGTACAAGGAGGCGTTTCAGAAGTACTTCGTGGACGACTTCATCGGCGGACTGGTCGCCGACCTCGGCCCCTTTGGCCTCAAAGAGCCTGCCTATCTCCAATACATGCTGGACGACATGGATCAACTCTCCCACGTTGTCTGGAAATACCTGTACCAACGCAAAGATATGCTGTGGTTCAAGACGTTCCAACCAGACGACGACGATCGCGAGTGGTTGACCGAGAAGTATCCGGACTGGCCGAACCTGGTCGGCGGGTTCTGGGACGAGGTGCGTGGCGGTCGTGATGTGTCCAACGCCGGCCTGGTACCCGTGTGTAATCTCTGCCAGGTTGCGTGCATGTTCCAGGATGAGAATGGCCCGATGATAGAGGGCCCGGTTGAGCTGGACGGACGCACGTACTGGTTCTGCTCGACCCCTTGCCGCGAAATCTTCATGAATGAGCCTGAGAAGTACAAGGGGGCGAAGACGATCGTCGATCTCGTTCTTGACGGCGCAATGCCAGACGACCCGGACGAGTTCTTGAAGATGATCGGCATCAGTGAGCCGGGTCTGGGTGGCGACCTCTTCGCACCCAATGGAGAACACACGCACAATGGCCATAGCCACTGAGGTGTAGAGATGATCTACGCACTCGTGCCAGATGAGCTGCCGCCGCGAGCGCTTCCCGGCGTCACACCCTCCAGTTCAGCAGATGATGCTCGCGCGGCTGTGCTGGAGGCGTTCGGAGAACCAGGTGACCTCCACTCCGTGTCGCTGAGCTACAACGGTACCGCGCTCGAGGACGACAAACCGTTGTCGGACTACGGCGTGGAGAGTCACGCCCTCGTCCGCGCAGAGCTGTCTCGTTGACCAAGACTGCAGATCTGAGAAGAGATGGACGATCAACCGAAAAAGCTGTTTATTTGCGACAACATCGACTGCCGCTCGCGCGGGTCGCTCGAGTTGGCGGACGAGATCCAACGACTGCTCGACGATGATCCTGACGGCGGTGAGGTCGAGCTGGAGGAGTACACCTGCTTTGGCGGCTGTGATATCGGCCCGAACATGATCGTGTACCCCGATCGCGCCTGGTACTGCGGGGTGACCGAAGCGGACGTCCCGGAACTAGTTGAGAACTTAACAGGGCGTGGGCCACGTCTTGAGCGACTCGAGACAGCCGACAGGACAACAGCAGGCTTCATCCTGAACATCCTTGATGCCGGGGGATGGGGATCGTTCTGAGCCGCAGCATTCGAGACAGGAGAGTGTGTATATGAGCACTACGAGCGACACCGGTAGGCGAGCTACGCCGAGGGGCGGAGAGGGTTTGCTCAAGCGTTCGCTACAAGTGATCGACCTCTCTCGCGACATCCACCAAGGCATGCCACTTTGGCCGGGTCACCAGTTGCCGTTTATGTTCGTGAACCAGGATCATGAGGGCTTCAAGAAGCGATGGGGCACGAGCGTCGGCTTCGAGGCGCACAATTGGCTCCTGAGCGAACATACGGGCACGCACACCGACGCGGTGATCGAATATGTCCCAGGCGGCCCATCGATCGATGAGACTCCGCTCGAGTTCTACTACGGATCGGCGATCTGCCTCGATGTCAGACATGTTCGGCACCCAGACTGGCTTACTCCGGAGGTGCTCGAGGGCGCTCTAGCGGCCAGCGGTCAAGATATTCGCGCTGGTGACATCGTGCTTCTCTTTACCGGCCATGGCGACCGCACGTTCGGTACCAAGGAATTCATCGACACCTACACGGGGCTTAGCCGCGATGGTGCCATCTGGTTGGCCGAACGTGGTGTGGTCAACATCGGCATCGACCAGCTCGCTATCGACCACAGCGACGATCTCGAGTTCTCCGGCCACATGGTGTGCGGCGAGTACGGCATCGTGAACACAGAAGTGCTAACGAACCTGGATCTGGTGGTCGGTAAGCGGTTCATGTTTATGGGTTTGCCGATCAACTTCAGTGGCGGGACGGGGTCACCCATTCGGGCCGTCGCTTGGTTCGAGGACTGACGAGTCGGTCTCGAATGCGCTGGCGGCTCGATCATCCTCGTGGGACGAGGCCAGCGAGTGGCGCCGGTGCGCGCGTGTGCCGATCGCTGTCGTCGGTCACCGAGAATGGCCGATGAGCGTCCAGGGCATTCCGCGCATGTATCCCGGTCCAGTGTTTGGGCGAGCAGACACGCTCTCATACGCAGGCTGGGAGGCCGCTCAGACACTGTCAGTAGAGGATGGTCTGGAGTGGGTTGAGCGAGCAGGGCTGCAGGGCAGGGGTGGCGCCGGCTTTCCGACAGCGAAGAAGCTGCGGCTAGCCGCCGAGGCACCCGCCACCCGGAAGTACATCGTCATCAATGGCGCCGAGGACGAGCCCGGCAGTGGCAAGGATCACGCGCTGCTGGAACAGTGCCCTGGACTGGTAGTTGAGGGCGCGTTGATCGCCTCCCTATTGGTAGGCGCGCAAGAAGTGATCTTCTATCTCAGCGAGCTCTATCCTTCGTCCTCCGCACGAGTCCGTGAAGCCGCTGCCGCAGGCGACATTCCCTGTGCCGCGTGGAGCGCGACGCACGACAGCACATCTCAATCGACTGAGCTGCGGATTGCTGGTGCCCCCTCCACATACATCTCGGGTGAGGACACTGCCGCGCTCGCGCTCCTGAGTGGCGGCCGCGCTTTGCCGACCGAGCGACCACCGTACCCGGTTACAGAGGGGTTGATGCGACGGCCAACGGCGGTACTGAACGTCGAGACGGCCGCAACGCTGGCGGTCATCTTCCGCGAGGGACCGGCATGGTACTGCGATCTTGGGACCAGTTCGAGTCCGGGCACGCTGCTCTGCACGCTGGGAGATGAGCTGGAGCGCCCTGGCGTCTACGAGGTGGAGTTCGGGAGGAGCATCCGCGAGATGCTCTTCTCCTGCGGAGGGCAACTCCGCTCAGGGCAAGCGATCCGTGCTGTGCTTCCCGGCGGCCCATCTTCAGGGTTTCTGACGGCCGATGAGCTCGACGCCCCACTTGACCACGCATCTGTCCGCGGCCTGGGGTCGGCGCTTGGATGCGCCGTCTTCGGCGTGATAGGAGAGGACGAGTGCGTGCTCGAGCGCCTGCTCGATATTTGCGAGTTCTTCGCTCAGGAACAGTGCGGTCAGTGTCCCCCTTGCCGAATGGAAACGAACATGCTGGCGAAGCTAGTCGGCCAAATAAGAGGCGGAGCTCCAAGCATCTTGATCGACAAGCTTTCAGAGGTGGTCGAGTTCGCCAACGGCCAGGGAGGGATCTGCAGCCTAATTGGCATGCCCCGCTTGCCGGTTTCGTCAGCGGTCCAGAAGTTTCGCCCAGATCTCGAACATCACGCACTCCACGGGGCGTGCGCCCCGAGCCACGCCCGATAAACGGAGGATAATGTGCCTCAGCGACCGCCGCGAGGAATCAAGTACAACGAAAGAGCGCAGGACGAGCTGGCCAGCGGTATCGATCTCGTCGCGCGTGCCGTCTCTGGAACGTTAGGGCCACACGGTCGCGTCGTGATGATGGACAGTCGATTTGGCACTCCCGAGATCTCCGTGTCGGCGATGGACTCTAAGGGCGGTGCGCCGATTCTCGGCAATGATGGCTACGCCATCGCGCGCGAGATCCTGACGTCGAACACCTACCGCAACCAAGGTGTGTTCCTCGCCCGCGACGCCGGCAAGATGGCTAAGCGTGCCACCGGCGACGGCAGCACTACGGCTATCCTACTGTCAGACGCGATGGTGAGCAGTGGGCTTCGTGTCGTGCGCGCCGGTTACGAACCTATAGCGGTATCCCGCGGGATGGACGCAGCGGCGGAACTGCTTTGCCGACTTCTTACGGATCATTCAGCCCCCGTATCGAACAGTGCTGAGCTGGAGGTTGTGGGCAGGCAAGCATCCGGTGACGCTGCGATCGGCGAGGCGATCGCCGAGGCAGTGGAACGAGTCGGTAGCGAGAACGTGCTGCTCGAAGAACAGGGCCACGAGTCCGGCATCACGATCGAGATCGACGATTCATTCTCGCTTCGCGGCGGGTATCTTGATCCCAACCTGATCCCGAACCGCGGTGGCATTGAGGCCGTTCTTGAGAATGCGCTTGTGTTCATCAGCGCCGTCGAGGTCGACGACATGCGAGCATTCGCGCGCGTGCTGGAAGTCTGCAGCGAGAGGGGACGGCCATTGCTGGCCGTAGCTACCAGCTTCACCCCAGATATTCTCGCTCTGATCACCGTCAACAGCCTCAATAAGCGAGCGACCTGTGTCCCCGTTGTCGCCCCAGGCCACGGTGTGACACGAGGCGAAGTGCTCGAAGATCTGGCCGTGTTCACTGGGGCCACTGTCCTCGATGGAGCCGGGCTGGCGTTGTGTGGTAAGACCCACGCGACCTCCCTCGGAACTGCGGAACGTGTGGTGATCGGCCGAACAAGCACGACCGTTCACCAGGGCGGAGCCGACCCTGAGACGCTCCGCCTGCGACTTGCGGCGCTCGCATCCGACGCACGCGACTCTGACACGCTGCATGACCGCGACGAACTGGAGGGTAGGCGCTCCCGCCTCGCGGGCAAGGGATTTGCCAAGGTGCGCATCGCAGCTCCGACCGACGTCGAACGTCGAGAGCGGTTCCGCCGGGCGCTCGACGCTCTCGAGGCAGTGAAGAACGCCGTTGGCTCTGGCGTTGTGGCTGGTGGAGGGGCGGCTCTACTCCGGGCCGGGACCGCCCTGCAGGCGCCGCCGGTCAACGGCCATAGCGCCGACGAGGCCGTCGGGTTCGACGTCATCCGACTTGCCGTCGAGACGCCGACTCGAGTGCTAGCACGAAACGGGGGGTGGGAAGAATCTGAGGTTGTCGGCCAGCTCCGAGATGGAGGTCAGCGACTGGCGTTTGACACGTGCAGTGGCGAGTATGTCGATTACATCGCGGCGGGCATCGTCGACCCAACCGACGTCGTGACGCAGGCGGTGATGGTGGCGACTAGCACTGCAACTACGGTGCTGCGCTCGAGTGCCGTGATCGCTCAACCGCTCAGCGGCGGGCGGTACGCGGGTACAGTCGCCGAGGGCGGACCGGCGAACCTGACCATGACGTAAGTATATAACCTACCAACTTAGGAGGTGTGGTGGAAAAGACCCGAATTGTACCGAAGAACCACTGGGATTGGAATATCCCTGTTCCGCTTTCTCAAGGATGGATGGTAGAGAACTTGCTGTTCGTCGGGGGTCAGATCTCAGCCGACGAGAACGGAAAGACTATCGGCGTCGGTGACATTGAGGTTCAGACTCGCAATGTCTTCCAGAACATCACGAACGTGCTCGATGAGGCCGGCGCCGACTGGAACGACGTGGTCAAGCTGAACACCTATTATGTCTTCAACGGCACCGACGATGAGTTGACACCCTACTGGGAGAAGATGACTCGGGTGCGGATGGAGTTTCTCCAGCATCCCGGTCCGGCCGCGACCGCGGTACGTGTCGCCGGATTAATCTACCCAGGGCTGCTGATCGAAGCTGAAGCGATTGCCGTGCTCAACCGGCGAACTGCGTCGACAGATGACGGTGACGTCCGTTAGCGCACACCCCTCTCCCGACGCCGAGAACGAGGTGATCCCGGGTGTGAAACCTGAACCCGATCGCCACTCCTCGAGCGTACAATCCCTACTCCGCGCTCTCGACCTGCTCGAAGCACTCGGACGTAGGGGTGACTCACGTCTGGGCGAACTCGCGCATGAGGTTGGCCTGCACCCGAGCACCGCGCATCGTTTGCTGGGAACCCTGAGTGAGCGAGGGTTCGTCACTCAAGATCGACGGACGGCTCGCTACCGATTGGGCTACGCGGTGCTTGCGCTTGCCCAAGACGCCGGCAAGATGACCGGCGAGCTTCGTGCAATTGCGCGACCGCACCTAGATGCCATCTGCGATGCGTGCGGCGAGACCGTGAATCTTGTTGTGCTAGAGAAAGGGCGTGCGGTCTGTATAGAGCAGGCGGAGGGTACCCGCAGAGTGCGCATGAACATGGAGCTCGGCCGCGGGTTTTCGGCCCATTCCGTCGCCTCCGGCAAGGCCTTTCTAGCCCACACCAAGGACTGGCAAGCTGTGCTCGGCAGGGATGAGCCGTACGACCGTTTTACGCCACATACTAAGGTGACGGCTGAGGAACTCGAGGCAGAGTTCGCTGTGATCCGCGAGAGCGGAGTCTCAGTTGAACGGGAAGAGAATGAGATTGGCGTTACCTGCATCGCGGCACCTGTCTTCGGTACCAGCCTCACACCGATCGCTGCGATCAGTGTTTGCGCACCGACCACCCGGCTTCTAGAGATGGAGAACAGCCTTACGCGCCTGCTTCGAAGCCACGCCGTTGAACTGTCGCGTCAACTTGGCTACTCGGCGATCGCCCCACGTGACCAACGCGACACGCGAACATTGAAGAGCGACGTCGATCGCCTACATAAGACACCAGGAGCAGAGTCATGACTCGAGCGACTCGAGCTACCGTATCCACCGCTGTCGTGCGCCGTGCTTTCCTGATCTTGGAGGCGCTACGGGAGATCCCAGGGAGCGACTGCGCGGAGATCGCCGCTTCCAGCGGTGAAGACGCCGGTCTCGTGAATGAGACCCTTCGAGTGCTTCACAACGAAGGCTACGTTGTGATGATGGACGGCAACCGATACGCCCTTGCCTACCGTATGACCCGGTTCGCAGAGGATGCCCGCCGCCGAAGTGCGTCGCTACGCGCCGTAGCCCGGCCGTACCTTGAAGCGGTCACCGAAGAGGTCGGTGAGACCGCAAATCTGCTCGTCTTAGAGGGCCGAGTAGCAGTTTACGTGGATCAAGTCCAAGGCACCCGGGGTGTCCAAGTGCATCGAGAAGTCGGTCGGGCTTTGCCACTACACGCGACCGCCTCGGGAAAAGTGCTGCTTGCACCCAGGTCCGACTGGCGCGAACTCGTCGGGCCCGCACTAGAACGTTTTACTAAGGCAACTATTACAGATATCTCCGAACTCGAGAGGGAACTGCGCGGCGTTCGACGGCGGGGCTATGCCGTCGAGGCCGAGGAGAACGAGGCGGGCGTGCGTTGTGTCGCCGGGCCAGTACTTAGCGCGCCGCGCCACGTGGCGGCGACGGTTAGTGTCTCCGCGCCCACGCAGCGTCTCGCGGGACGTGAGCGAGAGTTGGGCAAGACGCTACAGCACCATGCCCTCGGAATATCCAACGCCCTCGGATACGCGACAGAGCGGTGCTAATACAACGAAGAGGAGCCACCCAATGTCCCTAATCCCTGCCCGAATCGACGCAGTGACGTTAGCGTCCACAGCCTTCCGTGAGACCGTAACGTTCTATGAGGATGTGTTCGCCTTTGAGAAGATCAGCGAGAGCGAGATTGTCGCACGCTTTCGATTGCAGAATATTTTCTTGGATATCATCAAGGCCGACGTACTGTTAGAAGAAACGCACCTCACCAACTTCGGCGGGTTACCGGGCCCGGTGACACTCGCCATCACAGTTCGCGAGCCGGACGATGTTGACGAGTACATGCGGCGAATCCGGGCTGCGGGCGGGCCGATCATCGCTCCGGCCGAGGACAAGCCATCCGGGCCACGGATCCTCTACGCGGCCGATCCGGAGGGTCATATCTGGGAGATCGGCTGGTTCCCCGCCACGGAAGCGTGATTGTCACTGGCTTACCGCGCCGACGCAGCGGCGCGGGTAGTTGGGATTGAGCTGGACTCCAGGAGTGATCGTGACCTTTGCTGGCGTTGCCCGCTCGGATATTTGGAAAACTGGTCGCAGATCCGGGTGCTGGTCGATGGGCGCAATCACGACCAGATTGCTATATCGACGCCGGTTCGGTACACACTATTCACGAATCGGGTCCGAAGCGATATGCCGTAATCGTCAACACAGTTCTCAACTACCTTCACGCGCTGCTCGAAGCGGATACCACGTTGTGTCACACTGGAGGCTTCGACCGGCGTAGGAATCTCGCACATATGAGCTGAAACGCGACTCGTCGCACTCGAGGTGATGGAGGTAGGTCGGCAAGCCAATCGTCGCCCGCTACATCTCCTTGTGATTCGCAGGCCGTAGCGATACTTGCCCAGACAATGTGGTTTCCCGATGCAATACGAGCGACCGATTTACAGCCATTCCCGGCTTCAATGTTAGAACAGTTCGTTGTTTTGAACTATCTGTTAGGCAACCGGCTCGAGCTCGTGGCTCCGGGTAGCCCCTGAGGACGCCGGGCATGGCCGGTATCATCGAATCCATGGCCTACCTTGTCGCAGTTGCCGTCGGGCTGGTGTTTGGTGGCGGGGATCGGTACCTGGGGAGCCTTACGCCGTATCTGACTCGGCTCGTGGACGCTTGCCGCGAGCGGGATGTCCGCTCCGTGGCTGGTCTTGCCGTTCGCCTTGGGTTGGAGCCAGGTGCGTCCTGGCCGAGCGATGCTGCTGGGCCTGATCGTCACGCAATCAGCACTGGTCGGGTACTTCGCGTCGAGGCTCAACCCGCTGGAGGGTGTACCGCTCAGCGGCTTCCCGGCAGGACTCCACGGCCTGCTTGTCAACGGCGGGCTGCACGGGGCAAACGCGACGTGGGTCGTTGCGGGGCTTGTGACCGGGCCGCTGTACGGCCTGCTGGGTCAGCGTTGGAGGGTTCACCGATCCTGGATCAGCGCGACGCTCGTCACAGGTGCGCTCTGCCTGGAACCGTTCGCGCGGCACACGGTCGGGCAGCTTCCGCCGCCAAGTCTGGTCTGGGATGCTGAGGTCGTGATGGGTGGTGCCGTGCCCGCGTGCTTCGTGATCGCTACCCTGGCCCACCGTCGCGCGTCTCAACCGCCGAGTACGCCGGTAGCCTAGCTGTTGGCAATCTCGGCGTGATCAGCCCGTAGACTTCTCGCGATGTCGGAGATCCGCATGATCGACGTGGGCGACAAGCCCGTCAGCAAGCGGCGCGCGGTTGCGGTCGCGCACGTGACCATGACCGACGAGGTGCGTGACCGGATCGTGGCCGGCAGCCTGCCCAAGGGCGACGTGCTGGCGGTGGCGCGTGTGGCCGGGATCATGGCCGCAAAGCGCACGCCCGACATCGTGCCGCTGTGCCACCCGCTGCCGCTGACGCGCGTGGACGTGACCCCGGTGGTCGTCGCGGACGGCGTCACCATCACGGCCGCAGCCGAGACCACCGCCCAGACCGGGGTCGAGATGGAGGCGCTGACCGCCGTGCTGGCGGCGGCGCTGACCGTGTACGACATGACCAAGGGCCTCGACCCGGCCATCACGATCGATCACGCCTGCCTGCTCGAGAAGGACGGCGGCAAGTCGGGTCACTGGCGGAGACCGGGGTGAGGGCGGCGGTGCTGACGGTGTCAGACGGCGTCGCGTCCGGGTCGCGTGAGGACACAAGCGGCGAGGTGCTGGCGGAGCGGGCCATATCGGCCGGGTTCGAGGTGGTCGAGCGGCGCACCGTCGCCGACGAGCGCGATCAGATCGCCGGCGCGCTCGAGCAGCTGGCCGGCCTGGCCGACCTCGTGCTGACCACCGGTGGCACCGGGTTCGCGCCGCGCGACGTCACGCCCGAGGCGACCGCCGCGGTCGTCGAGCGGCCCACCCCCGGCCTCGACGAGGCGATGCGCGAGGTGTCGCGACGGGCGTCGCCGCACGGCCTGCTGTCGCGCGGCTCGAGCGGCATCCGCGGCGCCGCGCTGATCATCAACTTCCCCGGCAGCCCGCGGGCCTGCGCCGAGTGCTTCGACGCGATCGCACCGGCGCTCGGTCACGGCATCGAGCTGCTCACGTCGCGACCCACGGAGCACCCGTGACCACGGCCGTGACCGCCCGCCGGTTCGTGTCGCTGGTCAAGTTCGAGCACACCATCTTCGCGCTGCCCTTTGCCTTCGTGGGCGCCATCCTGTCGATCGGCGAGGTGCCGTCGGCGGCCACGCTGGGCTGGGTGACGCTGGCGATGGTGGGCGCGCGCAGCCTGGCCATGGCCCTGAACCGCCTGATCGATGCCGAGATCGACGCCCGCAACCCGCGTACCGCCGCCCGCGAGATCCCCAGCGGGCTCCTGTCCAACATCCAGGTGCTGGCCTTCTGCGGGCTGGCGCTGGCCGTGTTCCTGGTCGCCACCTGGCAGCTCGACCCGGTGGTGCGCTGGCTGTGGCCGATCCCGGTGCTCGCGTTCGTGCTCTACCCCTACACCAAGCGCTTCACCTGGCTCTGCCACCTCGCGCTGGGCCTGTCCACCGGGCTCGCCCCGATCGGTGCCTGGCTGGCCGTCAGCGGAGACGCCGACCTGGCGCCGTTCCTGCTGTGGTTCGCGGTGGCGCTCTGGATCGGCGGGTTTGACGTGATCTACGCCACCGGGGACGTCGAGTTTGACCGCCGCGAGGGGCTGTACTCGCTGCCGGCGCGGTTCGGGATCGGTCCCGCCCTAACGGTTACGCGGATCTGCCATCTGCTCGCCGTCTGCCTGCTGATCGCGGTGGGCGTGTCGCTGGGCCTGGGCCCGTTCTACTACCTGGGGCTGGCCGCGGTGGCGGCGCTGCTCGGCTACGAGAACTCGATCGTCCACCCCGACGACCTGTCTCGCGTCAACGTCGCCTTCTTCACGCTGAACGGCGTCATCTCGGTCGTCTTTCTGGCCGGGGTGCTGGCCGATGTTCTCGCCTGAGCGCACGCCGGCCGTCCGCTGCGACGGCCTCACCCGCCGCTACGGCGAGCGAGTGGCGCTCGATGCTGTCAGCCTGACGGTCGCGCCCGGCGAGCGGCTGCTCCTGACCGGGGGCAACGGCGCCGGCAAGACGACGCTGTTGCGCGTGCTGGCAACGGTGCTGCGTCCTCACGCCGGCGAGGTCGCGATCGACGGCCACCTGCTGCCGCGCGACGCCCGCAAGGTGCGCCCCGCGATCGGCTACGTGGGGCACGAGCCGCTGGTCTATCCCGTGCTGACGGCGCGCGAGAACCTCGAGCTGTACGCGGCGCTGTACGGCGTGGGCCGCGAGCGGATCGAGCAGGTGCTCGACCTGGCTGGGCTGGACGGGCGCGGCGGGGACCCGGCCGGCGAGCTGTCGCGCGGCCTGCGCCAGCGACTGGGCCTGGCGCGGGCGATGCTGCACTCACCCTCGCTGCTGCTGCTGGACGAGCCCACCACCGGACTCGACGAGGACGGTCGCGAGCGCCTGCGCGGCGCGCTGATCGCACACCGCGGCGCGGCCGTGATCGCCACGCACGAGCCGGACTGGTTCGCCGGGCTGGAGCACGGTCGGCTGCGACTGGCCGCGGGCAGGGCGGCATGAGGGCCTACCGGGCGCTGCTTCGCAAGGACCTGCTGCTGGAGCTGCGCGGCCGCGAGCTGGTGCCGGCCATGGTGGTGTTCGTGGTGGGCGCGCTGGTGCTGGTGCGGCTGGGTCTGGGCGGCGAGCGGCTGGCCGGCGGCACCCGCGCCGCCACCGGCCTGCTGTGGGTGGTGGTGGTGTTCACGTCGATGCTGGCGCTGGTGCGCAGCTTCGCCCAGGAGCGGGAGCACGGCATCTGGGACGGACTGCTGTCGGCCCCCGCCGACCGCTCCGCGATCTGGGCCGCGCGGGCCAGCGCCACCTTCCTGTTCCTGGGCGTGACGCAGGCGGTGGCGCTGCCGCTGTTCTGGCTGTTCTTCCTCCAGGACGGCCGGTCGCCGTCGCTGGCCGTGCTGGCCGCGGCGCTGGCGCTGGCCGACCTGGGCGTTGCCATGCTGGGCGCGCTGCTGGCCGGCCTGGTCTCCAACGTGCGCGCCCGCGAGGTGCTGCTGCCGGTGCTGTTCCTGCCCTTCGCGCTGCCGCTTGTGAGCGTCGCGGTGCGCATGTCGGTGGACTCAATCCCCCCGCAAAATGGCGGTTTGGGCGCACTTCAGGGGCTCGGGTTTCTGGCTCTCTATGATACGATCTTTGCGCTCTTGGGCTGGGCGCTTTTCGAGTACGTCGTGGAGGACTGAACGCTGGTGAACGGCTCGCACAGGGCCCGCCCGGACCGGGCCACTGCCGCCGCCACGGCGGCCGCGCTGCTGATGGCGCTGGCCCTGGCGATGATCTTCTTCTACGTCCCCACCGACGTCAGCGAGGGCTACTCGCAGCGCATCTTCTACTTCCACGTGCCGATCGCGCTGACCACGTACTTCCTGTTCACGTGGGGGGCGGTGAACGGCGCCCGCTTCTTGCTGTCGCGCGACATGTCGCTCGACCTGAAGAGCTACGTGCCCATGCACCTGGGCGTGATCTTCGGCTCGCTGACGCTCGTCACCGGCTCGATCTGGGCCAACATCGCGTGGGGCACCTGGTGGTTCTGGGGCGACACCCAGCTGACCACGTTCCTGATCATCTTCCTGTTCAACTGCGCCTACTTCATGCTGCGCTTCTCGGTCGAGGCGGGCGAGCGCCGAGCCATCTTCTCGGCCGTCTACGCGGTGCTGGGCGTGGGCCTGATCCCGCTGTCGGTGATCGGCGTGCACGTCGCCCAGACCAACGACCTGATCCATCCAATCACCTTCAACGAGAACGGTGCCAACATGGACGGCAGCATGTTCCTGACGTTCCTGGTGGCGCTGGCGGCGATGATCACGCTATCGGTGACCATGTACCTGATCGAGCTGCGCGGCAAGCGGATCGACGACCGCCTGCGCGCCATCCGCCGCCTGGCCGGGGGCGAGGCGTGATCGACGAGTTCGCGGTCAAGTCGGTGGCCGCCGTCTACGGGCTGGCCTGGGTCGTGACGCTGGCCTACATCGCGATCCTCAACGCCAAGCTGGGGCGGATGGAGCGGCAGCTGGACGAGATCGCGGCGCTGATGGAGCGCAGGGCGGCCAGCGATGCCTGACCAGGTGCACCTGCTGCTGGTCGGCACCAGCCACCGGCATGCCCCGATCGCCGTGCGCGAGCAGCTGGCGGCGCAGGCTCACGGACAGCGGCTGATCGAGGCGGTGATCGCCGAGGACGCGGTGATCGAGGCGGTGGGGCTGTCCACCTGCAACCGCTGCGAGCTGTACATGGTGGGGTCGGATCCCGAGGCGATGCGCGAGGCGGCGCTGCGGCGGCTGGCCGACTACGCGCACCGCAGCGAGAGCGCGCTCGAGCCGCTGCTGTACGTGCGCGAGGGCGGCGACGCGGCCGAGCACCTGTTCGAGGTGGCCGGCGGCCTCGACTCGCTGGTGCCGGGCGAGGCCCAGATCCTGGCCCAGATCCGCGATTCCTACCAGCACGCCCTGGAGATGGGATCGACCGGCACGGTCTCCAACCGGCTGTTCCACGAGGCGCTCGAGGCCGGCAAGCGCGTCCGCAACGAGACCGCGATCGGCCGCTCGAACGCGTCGGTTGCGTCGGTCGCCGCCGAGCTGGTGCGCGAGCGGCTGGGCGACCTGCGCGGCGCCCGCGTGCTGATCGTGGGTGCGGGCAAGGTGGCCGAGCTGGTCGCCCAGAACCTGGCCTCGCGGGGCGGCGTCGAGATCGTGGTCGCCAACCGCAGCCGCGAGCGCGGAGCCGCGCTGGCCGGGCGGTTCCACGGCACCAGCGTCCCGCTCGAGCGGCTGGCCGAGGCGGTGGCGGAGGCCGACGTCGTGGTCAGCTCGACCGTGTCGGATGGGTACCTGATCGGCCCCGGCGACGTCCCTGCGGGCCGCCGCGTGCTGGTCGACCTGGCGCTGCCCCGCGACATCGATCCGGCCGTCGCCCAGATCGACGGTGTCACGCTGGTCAACATCGACGACCTCGAGGAGACGGTGCTGCACAACATCGGCCTGCGCCAGGTGGAGGCCGCGCAGGCCTACGCGATCGTGGCCGTGCAGGCCAACGAGTTTCGCAGCTGGCTGGCCGCGCTCGAGGTGGTGCCCGCGATCACGCAGCTGCGGGCGCTGGCCGAGCAGATCCGCCGTGACGAGCTGGAGCGCATGGACGGCCGCTGGGAGTCGCTCTCCGCGGCCGACCGCGAGCGCGTCGACCAGCTCACCCGCAGCATGCTGAACAAGCTGCTGCACCGGCCCACCGTGCGGCTCAAGGAGCTCGCCGCCGAGCACGGCGACGCCGCGCACGTGGCCGCCATGAACGAGCTGTTCGGCCTCAGCTCACGGCCGTGATCCGGCTGGGCACGCGCGGCAGCGCGCTGGCTCGAGCCCAGGCCGGGTGGGTGGCAGACCGTCTGGACGGTGCCGAACTGGTCGTGATCGAGACGGCCGGCGACCGCGATCGCGAACGCCGCTACGACCAGATCGGCGACGGCCGGGCGGTGTTCACCCGCGAGATCGAGCAGGCGCTGCTGGACGGCCGCATCGACGTGGCGGTGCACAGCGCCAAGGATCTCACCGGCGACATGCCGGCCGGCCTCGAGATCGCGGCCGTGCCCGAGCGTGAGGACCCCAGGGATGCCTGCTGCGGGCCGTACGGCTCGCTGGCCGAGATCCCCGCGGGCGCCCGCATCGGCACGTCATCGGCGCGGCGGGCCGGCCTGCTGGGCGTGCTGCGGCCCGACCTCGAGGTGGTGCCGCTGCGCGGCAACGTGGACACGCGGCTGCGGAAGCTGGACGCGGGCGAGGCCGACGCGATCGTGCTGGCCGCGGCTGGGCTGGTGCGGCTGGGACTGCTCAGCCGCATCGGCTTCCTGTTCGATCCGTCCGTGTTCGTGCCCGAGGCCGGCCAGGGAGCCCTGGCGCTGCAGGTGCGAGCCGGCGAGGCGGAGCTGGTGTCGTCGCTCGACCACACGCCGTCGCACCGGCGGGTGGATGCCGAGCGCGCCCGGGTCGCGGAGCTGGGCGGCGGCTGCACGGTGCCGGTGGCGGCGTACTCCTGGTTCGAGCGGGGCGAGCTGCACGTGCAGTCGTGGGTGGCGCCGTGACCGTGTACCTGGTGGGTGCCGGGCCGGGCGACCCCGGGCTGCTGACCGTGCGCGGGCGGGAGCTGCTGGGCCGCTGCGACGCGCTGGTCTACGACCGCCTGGCCGACCCCCGGATCGTGGCGCTGGCGCCCGCATCCGCCAAGCGGGTCTACGCCGGCAAGCAGCCGGACCGCCACGCGCTCACCCAGGACCAGATCAACGCGCTGCTGGTGGAGCTGGCCGGCCGCCATTCCTGCGTCGTTCGGCTGAAGGGCGGAGATCCGTTCGTCTTCGGCCGCGGCGGCGAGGAGGCGCAGGTGCTGGCGCAGGCGGGCATCGACTGGGAGGTCGTGCCCGGCATCTCGTCGGCCTACGCGGTGCCGGCCTACGCGGGCATCCCGGTCACCCAGCGCGGGGTCGCCGCCCAGTTCACGGTGGTCACCGGCCACGAGGATCCCACCAAGCCGGAGAGCGACCTGGACTGGGCCTCGCTCGCGTCCACGCCCGGCACGCTGGTGTTCCTGATGGGCGTGCGCGCGCTTCGGGCGAACGCTGCCCGCCTGATCGAGCAGGGCATGCCCGGGGAGACGCCGGCCGCGGTGATCTCCCACGGCACCCGCCCCGGGCAGCGCACGGTGGTGGCGGCGCTGTCCGGGATCGCCGAGGCGGCGGCCGACCTGCCGGCGCCCGCGATCACGCTGGTCGGCGCCGTCGCGTCGCTCCGCGAGCAGTTGGCGTGGTACGAGCGGCGGCCGCTGTTCGGGCTGCGGGTGGTGGTGACGCGGGCGCGGGCACAGGCCAGCGGGCTGGCCGCGCGCCTGTCCGAGCTGGGGGCGGAGGTGGTGGAGGCCCCGGGGATCTCGATCGAGCCGCTCGAGTTCCAGCCGCCCGACCTGGCGTCGTACGACGTCGTCTGCCTGACCAGCGCCAACGGCGTGGGGCGGCTGCTGGCCGGTGACGTGCGGGCGCTGCACGGGGTGACCGTGGCGGCGGTCGGCCGCGCCACGGCCGATGCGCTGGCGGCGCGTGGCATCGTCGCCGACGTGGTGCCGCAGCAGGCGGTCTCGGACGCGCTGCCCGACGCGCTGGGCGAGGTTGGCGGCAAGCGGGTGCTGGTGGCAACGGCGGAGGGCGCGCGCACGGCCCTGCCCGACGAGCTGCGCGCGCGGGGAGCGGCGGTGGACGTGCTGCATCTCTACCGGACACTGCGCGAGCCGGTCGACCGCGAGGCCGTGGTCGCGTCCGACCTGGTCACGTTCACGTCGTCATCGACCGTCGAGAACGTGCTGGGGGCGCTGCCGCCGGCCGACCTGACAGCGATCCGGGCGGTCTCGATCGGGCCGGTCACGAGCGGGTCGCTGCGAGCGTTTGGCGTCGAGCCGCTGGTCGAGGCCGACCCGCACGACGTGGAAGGTCTGGTGGCGGCGGTGCTGCGGGCGGCGGCGATAGAGTCAGACCCCAGATGAGCCGGCCGATCGTCACGTTTCTGTCCGACTTCGGATCGTCGGATCCGTTCGTCGGCGTCTGCCAGGGCGTGATCGTCCGCACCTGCCCGGAGGCCGAGGTGATCCACCTGGCGCACGGGATCGAGCCGCAGTCGGTCGGGCAGGGGTCGCGGGTGCTGGCGGCGTCGGTGCCCTACCTGCCGGTGGGCGTGCACATGGCGGTGGTCGACCCTGGAGTGGGGTCGGAGCGACGGGCGATCTGCCTGCGCAGCGCCGACGGGCGGCTGTTCGTCGGGCCCGACAACGGGCTGCTGATCGCCGCCGCAGAGGCCAGCGGCGGCATCGAGCTGGCGATCGAGATCACCAGCGCCGAGTACATGCTGGATTCGGTGTCGCGCACGTTCCACGGCCGCGACGTGTTCGCCCCCGTGAGCGGCCACCTGGCGGCCGGCCTCGACCCCGAGCGGCTGGGGCACGCGGTCGATCCGGACACGCTGGTGCGGGCGCGCGAGCTGGCGACGAGCGTGGAGGGGACGCTGCTGACGGCCACCGTCCAGCAGCTCGACCGGTTCGGGAACATCCAGCTGTCCGCGGCGCTAGCCGACCTCGGCGATCGATTCGAGAGCGGCCGCAGGGTCGAGGTGACGCTTGGCGACGACAGCTACTTCGCGACCTGCGCGCGCACCTTCGCCGACGTGGGGCGGGGCGATCTCGTCCTCTACGAGGACTCGGAAAAGCGGCTGTCGATCGCCATCAACCGCGGCAACGCCGGCGAGCTGATGGACGCCTCCACGCTGGATACGGTGCTGGTCGAGTTCGACCCCGTGCTCAGCTGAACGAATCGGGCGACCCCCCTTGACGCGGCCCGCCGCGAGTGGTGGGATGGGCGACACAGAGCGGCCTTCGCGGAGCGGTATCACCGTCCCGGAGGCCGCTCATCTGTGTTGCCGTCCGCCGCGGCGCCCGCGGTAGACTGACGCCCGCGGCGAGGTAGCTCAGTTGGTAGAGCACGCGACTGAAAATCGCGGTGTCGGCAGTTCGACTCTGCCCCTCGCCACTTCCGATACCCACTTTTTCAGAGAGACGGAGCAGACCGGCGGCGGCTGAACTTGACGGGTTCAGGGCCGGGGCGTAGTGTGACGCGGCGCTCCTGCCCGGGGCGTGTTTGCCTCGCATGCGACCACCCGCGTACGTGCCGGGTGAAAGGGAGGAGGCGCGATGCGACATCGGATAGCCGCAACGCTGGCGGTTGCGCTGTTTGCGTTGGTCGGAGCGGCATCGACGGCGGCGGCGCAGCAGGTACCGGACTCGTCGACCGTACCCCACGTGTACCTGATCATTGGCGAGAACACCGAGATTACGCAGGTGAACAAGAACAATGCGCCGTACCTGCTCAACACGTTGAAGCCCCAGGGGACGTGGCTGAGCAACTACTTCGCCTTGACCCATTTCTCTGAGGCGAACTACGTCGGCATGATGGCCGGGCAGTTCGACAAGTGCCAGCAGTTCGACGGGTCTGCCGCGTCGTGCCATCGGCCGTGGGACAACCTGTTCCATCAGATGGACGGCGCCGGGGTCTCGTGGCAGAGCTGGATGGAGTCGATGCCATCGCCGTGCGCGCTCAGCAGCTCGGGCGCCCCCAAGACGCAGGACCACTATGGCGCCAAGCACAACCCGGCGATTTTCTTCGACAACATCGAGGGGACGTTCGACGGTACCCAGTACGTCTGGTCGGCGACGAATCCGAGCCAGGAGTGCCTCAACAACGATCTGCCGGCGGGCCAGACCAATCCGGTTCTCCCGAATGACATGAGCGTGTTCAACACGGCAGCCGGCCACGCGGACTTCAACCTCGTGGTGCCGAATGAATGTGAGGATGCCCATGACAACTGCCAGCCGCAGAAGACCGCGATCGCGCAGTTCGATACGTTCCTGAGCAACGAGGTGCCGGCGATCCAGGCATTCGATCCCGGATCGCTGATCATCATCACCTTTGACGAGGGCACCTCGAACAGGGGGCCGTCAAACTCGAAGCAGTTCGCCGGCGGCGGCAACATCGTCTTTCTGGCGATCGGCCCGGGAGTCAGCGCGAACCAGACTGATTCCACCCCGTCCAACCACTACGGGCTACTGAAGACGCTCGAAGCGTGCTACGGACTGGGGGCGCTGAGCGGAGCGTCCACTGGATACGACGCGGCGACCCCGATCAGCGGGATCTGCCAGTAACGGCGAATCGGGATGCTCCCCGGGCCGGCCATGGCGCCGGGGAGCATCCCTCCAACTACGTGCGGATCCGGACCCACCGAGAACCACCTCATTGGTGGCGGCTCTCGTCGTGGCGGGGCAGCCCGTCGTCGGGGATCGGCTCCCATGGTGCGGCGTAGGCAACAAACTGACGCACGCTGGGACGGATCCCGGGGTCCTCGTCGAACGTGCCCATCCGGATACCGATGGAATCAGGGTGGCTGACATTACGCCCGAACAGCGATGAGCCGCAGCTGCCACAGAACCACTTCTCGCCGCCGCCCGGCGGCTGCCACATCCGCAGCGCGTCCTCGCCCGCAACGATCCGAAATCCGCCAGGCGCGGGATGAGCGTTCGGCGACGCGGCCGCTCCGCTGCGCCGCTGGCAGCGCTTGCAGTGGCAGTAGCTGGCCGCGACCAGAGGTGCGGTCACCTCGTATCGCACCGCCCCGCAGTTGCAGCCCCCGGTCAGTGGGAGGTCGGTCATCTCAGCCTGTCTGCCTTTCCATGAGTTCTGTCGTTCCCGATATCGTGTCGCCGTGAGGGTCGCCGCGCTGTATGACATTCATGGCAACGCTTCTGCGCTGGATGCGGTGCTTGCGGACGTGCGTGGCTCGGATGCCGACCTTATCGTGGTGGGCGGTGATGTGGTTGAGGGGCCCCAGCCGGTGGAGACGCTGGAGCTGCTGGACGCCGTCGAGGTGCCGCGGGTCTGGGTGCGCGGGAACTGTGACCGCGATCCCAGCGAATGGGTGCGAGAGCGCGTCGTCGAGGAGCGGGTTGCCTGGCTCGCCGGGCTACCCACGACCGTCACGATCGACGTCGACGGCCTCGGCCCGGTCTGCTTCTGCCACGGGTCGCCGCGCAGCGACGAGGACATCGTCACGGCCGTGTCGACGGCCGCACGGGTCGAACCGATGCTGGACGGCGTCGACGAAGCCCTGGTCGTGTCCGGGCATACCCACGTCCAGTTCGACCGCGTGGTGGCGAACCGGCGACTGGTCAACGCCGGCAGCGTGGGGATGGCGTACCAGGGGCAGTCCGGCTGGGCCTACTGGACGGTGTTCGGACCGGCGGTGGAGCCCCGCCGCAGCGGCTTTAACGCTGACGCTCTGGCGACGGCGCTACGCGAGAGCGGGTACCCGAATCCCGAGTGGTTCGAACCCGAAAGCGCCGAACAGGCGGCAGCAGAATACGAGCAGATGGCCCGAGAACAGCACTGACCCCAACCGGGGCGCCCCATGGTGCGGTGTGATCAGGATCGGGCGGCGTGATCGAGATGCGACGCCTGCGCCGACTGTTCTGCCCTCACCACCAGACCGTCCACGCTTCCGCCGGCACTCGCTGCGTGTCCTGCGGTCGGCGGGTCTGACCTACCTCCGTCCGGGCCGCAGTCGTTAACCGTGCGTGCCGTTCGTCGCCGTACGTCCGTCCAGGGCAGTGCTCACCGCGACCAGCTGGACACCCTCGAGAACGTCGAGCAGGCGACGCTCCGAGGCGTTCGCCTCCTGGACCAGCGCGCGCAGTTCGACCTCAAGCTCCTCGTTGCCCGCGGTCCGATTCGGGTCGCGCTCCTTTGCCACCCGCGGCGCCGGCTCCCGCAGCGGCGTCCCGCACTTGCCGCAGAACCTGTTCGCCTCCAGATTCTCGTGACCACACGTGGCGCAGATCATCACCAGCCGAGTCTACGAGCTGGTCCCACGCAGCGTCTGACGCCCGCGCTCCCCAGTTGTCACCTGGGCGTCACTCAGACCCGCCGAGAATCACCGACGGGCCGGTGGCCTTGGCGCGTACTCGAAACCCAACGAAATAGAGGATCGTCGCGGCTACCAGCAGGATCCCCCAGCCCCAGGTCAGCCCGGGCGTGATCACGTCGGGCAGCATGAAGGACGTGGTTCCGCGCTTGACCAGCTGTTCGTGCCAGAAGTCGTTTGCGGCGACCATCACGCCGTAGACCAGCAGCACGGCCAGGTAGCCGGACAGCACCGTCTGCAGTCGAGTGGCGCGCATCGTCGGCAAGGCACGGCGTAGGCCGAGCGCCGTGGCCGCCAGCAGCCAGCCATCCAGGCCCTCGTGGTTTCCCAGGTGCACCGCATGCAGCTGCGGATGCCCTGGCTCGGGCAGGATCTTCTTCGACATGAACACCTGCGACAGGGCGGGGACGTCACCGATGTAGACGCCGACGTTGGCGAAGATCCACGGCAGCGCCGCGACTCCCATCACCGTCAGGAGCGCGATCGCGACGCGGTCGCCCAGGCCGACGGCTATCCGCGAGCCCCGGCCGGTGCGGCGAAGCGTCACCGCTGTCACCGCCGCGGCGATGCCGACGCCGCAGGCGGCGAGTAGATTGGACGGCTTTGCGTCAAGGTTCGACTGGGTGATCACGCCGGGCCAGGCGATGGTCATGCACAGAACCACCGACGCAGCGGAAGCGCCGATCACCGCCCGCCGCACGGCCGGCGGGTGCGTCGAGCTCAGCAGCCGGTCGGCGGCCGGCGCCAGCAGCGCCACCGCCGCTAACGAGATCGGCCAGCCCAGCAGCACCAGCACGCGTGCAGCACCCGCGCCGAACCCGGTGCCGGTGACGTTGTAGAAGTCGCCCGCCGGCAGGCGTGCGTAAGTGATCCAGACCAGCGCCGCCACGGTCGCCCACATCAGCCACAGCGCCCGCGCCTCTCGCAGGCTGGGGCCCTCCTCGGCGGCCGGAGTGCTCACGCCGTCCGCAGCTCGGGTCGCATCCAGAGACCGTCCCGCGGGCGCAGCGACACCCGCGCCTGAGGCACCACGGGCCGGGCCGGATCGAGCCGCAGCCGCCAGCGGCGGCCCAGTTCGGCCAGCACTAGCACCGCCTCCAGCATCGCGAATCCGACGCCGATGCACTTGCGTGTGCCCGCGCCGAACAGCGGGTACGCCCAGTCGGGGCGGGCGGCGGCGACATCGCCGAGGAATCGGTCGGGCTGGAACCGAAGCGGGTCGGGGTAGAGGCGCGGGTCGCGGTTGACGACGAAGGTCGGCATCAGCACGGCGGCGCCGGCCGGGATCACGTACCCGCCGATCTCCTGGTCGCGCAGCGCGCGCCGCTCGATGCCCCAGGCCGGCGGATACAGCCGCATCGACTCGAGCAGCACCGCCTGCGTGTAGGGCAACGAAGCGGCGTCCTCGGCAACGAGCGGACGCTCGCCAACCACCTCCGCCAGCTCGTGATGGAAGCGGGCCTCGACCTCAGGGTGCTGGGCGAGCGTGTACCAGGTCCAGCTGAGTCCGTTCGCGGTCGTCTCGTGACCTGCGGTGATCAGCGTCAGCGCCTCGTCACGGATCTGCGTGTCACTCATGCCGGTGCCGTCGCCCTCGACGTCGCGGGCGGCGAGCAGGATCGCCAGCAGGTCGCCGTCCCCGCCGTCGGTCTCGGCACGGCGCTCCGCGATCACCCGCGCGGTCGAGCGCTCCAGCTGCTCGATGCCGGCGCGGAAGCGACGGATGCGGGGAAGCGGCGTCCGCAGCAGCACCGGCAGCAGTGCCACGGTCAGGTAGTCGAAGAACTCGCCGACCTCGGCCACCGCACGGCCGATATCGCGCGCGTCGTCGTCCAGCTCGGCACCGAACAACGCGCGCGAAACGACCCGCAGCGCCAGCTCCGACATGTCAGCTGCCACGTCGCGCAACTCGCCATCGCACCAGGCCGCATCGAGGCGGTCCGCCTCGTCGACCATCACGGCCGCATAGGAGGCGACGCGGCGGCGGTGGAAGGCTGGCTGCAGCATGCGGCGCTGGCGCAGGTGGAAGTCGCCCTCGCTTGTGAGCAGGCCGTTTCCCAGCACGATACGGGCTCGCTCGAAACCGGGCCCCTTCTTGAACGACTTCTGGTGAGTGACCAGCACCTGGCGGATCAGGTCGGCGCGCAGCACGACGTACACGTGCTGGGGGCCGATGCGAAAGTGCACGAGGTCACCGTGGCGCTCGTGTAGCCCCGTCATCACTGCCGTCGGGTCGTCATGGAGGCCGGTGACGACGTGGAGCGATCCGAGGGCGCCCGGGCCGGGTGGGAAACGGTGTCGTCTGGTCAGGTGCGGTATTGTCGCGAGTCGTCGGCGATGCTGCAACCACCGCGACAGCGTGTCCCCTGGTGGCTCCGCGCATACCTGTTGGTGGGTGCGGTGCAGGGGCTTGCGATCGGACTGACCGGCCTGATCCGGCCGGCCCACGTGGTCGGCTTTCCGCTCAACACGACGCCGCTGAACACCCGGTTCGTTGCCGCCTTCTACCTGGCCGGCGCGGCCGGACTGATCGCCTCTGCGGCGGCGCGTCGAGCGGTGGACACCCGCATCTTCCTGGTCGGATTCATCGCCGTTACGGCACTCCTGCTGGCGGCCACGATCTGGTACTGGTCGACCTACACCGACGGCGGCGTCCCGTACCCCTGGGTCACCTCCTATGTGGCCGAGCCGATCATTGGGGTGGCGATCCTAGTGGGGCTGCGGCTGTGGCGCGCGGAGAGTCCAGGCCTGCACCGGATGAGCCCGGTGTACGCCGCCGAGGCGGCCGTGTTCTCGGTGATCGGACTTGTGCTGGTGGCCGCGCCGCACGCCGCCGTTCGGATCTGGCCGTGGGCGCTGACAGCGGTGCTGGCGCGCACCTATGCGGCCATCTTTCTTGCGTTCGCGCTGGGAGCAGCGCTGGCCGCCGGCGAGCGGCGTCCCCAGGCGGTGCGGGCGTTCGCAGTGAGTTCGCTGACCCTGGTGGCGGTGACGGCGGCGGTGTCGCTGGCACACCACGCGAAGTTCGAGGGTGGCCCGTCCACCTGGGTGTGGGCGGGGGCGCTGGCGGCCGGGCTGGCCGGGTTCGCCGTCGCCGGGATCGCCTCGCTTCGGCCTGCGTCGGAGACGGCGTGACGGCGCCCAGCCTGCGGCCGTACCTGTGGCTGCTGGGAGCTGCACTGCTCGCGCAGGGGCTGCTGTCATGGGCGCTCGACTGGGATGGCCGTGCCAGCAACGCGCTGCCCTGGCGGTTCGCCAACGCCGACCCGCGGCATGCATTCATCCACGTCGCCTGGGGCGCCGTAATGCTGATCCTGCTGGCGCGAGGTTTGGACGAGCGCGGCTGCGTGCGACTGGCGCTGGTGTTCGGCGTGTTCTACACGGGACTGGCCGTGCTCGGCCTGCTCGTTCATCACCCGCTGGGACTGCGCCTCGACCGTGGCGAGAACGTGTTCCACCTGCTGGTCGGTCCGATCACGCTGACGCTGGGTCTGGTCGCACTGCGCGCACAACGGATACCGGCATGATCCCGGCCGCCGCGGTGCTGAGCGTGCTGGCGGCGCTTGCCGTGGTGAAGACGTTCGAGCAGCGGATCCCGCCGGTCGCCGTCCGGATCGGGTTGCTGGTGTTCGTGCTGGGACCGCTGGCCGGGCTGGTGTATGCGATGTGGGCTCTCTGGCAGTGGGCGCTGCAGCCGATCGATCTGCTGCTGCTGGTGGTGTTCGCGGTCGTGACCGGGCTCGGCACGTCGCTCGGCTACCACCGCCTGCTGACCCACCGCAGCTTCCAGACGACTCCTTGGATCACCGGGATGGCGCTGGCAGCCGGTGCCATGGCCGTGCCCAGCCGGCCGATCGATTGGGCGGCGCGGCATCTCGAGCATCATGCCCACGCCGACCGCGAAGGCGATCCGCACAGCCCGCTCGACGGCCTGCTCCACGCTCACGTCGGCTGGATGTTCGGCGTCAGCGCGGCCAAGCGCGAACGCTACTGCCGCCGGCTGATGCGGGATCCTGTCGTGATGCTGGTCGAACGGACGGCACTGGTGTGGTTGGCGCTGGGCCTGGCGGTACCGGCCCTGATCGACGGCTGGCGCGGGCTGCTATGGGGTGGAATCGTACGGATGGCGATCCACAACCATGCCATGTTCGGCGTCAACTCGATCTGCCACGCGTTCGGCTCGCAACCGTTCGCAACCGGGGACGAAAGTCGAAACAACCGCCTGATCGCCGTGCTGGCGTTCGGCGAGGGCTGGCACAACAACCACCACGCCTTCCCGGCCATGGCCTACCATGGCATGGGCAGCCGACCAGACGCGACCGGCCTCGTGATCCGGGGCCTCGAGCGTGCTGGGCTGGCCTGGGACGTCCACCGGCCGGACCCTGCAGCGGTGGCTAGGCGCCGAACACGAGGGATCTCAGGCGCTGGCGACTCTGTGCAGCACGCGGTCGGTCCGTAACGTTTGCGGCGAGTGGCACACCGATCCCATGTCTGGATCCTATCGCCGCCTGATTTCGGACGCGCTTTTCGCGGGCGACCCGGCGGCGATGCCGGCGCCATGGCTCGTCGTAGCCCTCGTCGTATTACGCGGCCCCAACCGCGTCGATCGCACGCATGAGCGTCGCCCGCTCCTGCTGCCACGCCGGCGTCGGCGAGGCGGCCACGATCACCGTCCGCCCCGACCGGGCCTGCGCCAGGCAGGCGATCTCGGTGTAGCGGGTGGTGCCGCTGGTGTAGGCGTCCTGCACGCAGCGTGCCGCGATGCCTCCGAGCCGGAGTTCACCACGGGCTGCGAGCAGCCGCACGTTGCGATCTCCCTCCCCGCGGTTGTGGCTGATGCGGAACCCGACCCACGAGCCGAGCTGCTCCTCCTCCGTCGCCGGCGTCGCGTTCAGATACGCGCGGGGATGATCGGCGTCGGTGCCCAGCACGACGGTCGCCGAGCCAGGATCCCCGGACACCCGGCGCCAGCCCGGAGGGGCCGCGAGTGCGGCCCCTCCTGCGGCGAGACGAACCGGGCGCCAGTCATGCGGCGCCGCCTGCGTTCGCAGCGAGGCGAGCATGCCGGCACTCACGCTATGCCCGGCTGTCGCGGCCGAGCCGGCCGAGCCGGCCGACCCGCAGGCCGACGCCAGCAGGGCCACGATCAGACCGGCCGCGACGATCGCTCCTCGAGCGTTCGCCACGCCTGCGGATTTAGAGGTCGCCATCGCCATCGCTGGGCCCACCGAAGTTGTCGCCGTCGCCGTCGCCGCCGCCGTTCTGGGGGATCCCCGACGACGGCGCCTTGGCGGTCGATGTGGACTTCCCGCCGCCGTTGCCCCCACCCTTCTGGGTCGTCGCGGGCGGCGCCTTGGCGGTCGATGCCGGGGGCGGCGTGCTCACCGAGCGGCTGGAACTGGTTCCTCCGCCCTGCCCGGACGTGCCGCCGCAGGCCGCGGCCGCCATCGCAACGCCGAGCACCACTACCAGCAACTTGCTACGCATGATCGTCACCATTCCTCGTGTAGTCGTAATCACGGAATGGAACGAACTACGGCCCGGCGGCCGTGGCCGGATGTGCCGTTCACAGAATCCGCCAATCTGTCCGCCGTCGTGGTGTTACGCCACCGCGTACAGCGGCCACTGTCCCGGGACACCTTTCAGGGTGCGCCGGCCGCGGTCGGAGAACTCGAGGCCGGATCCGGCGACCAGGTCCCGGACCGTCCCCGACACAAGCACCTCTCCACTGCCGGCCTGGGCGGAGATGCGCGCGCCGACCACCACCGCGAGGCCTGCGAGCTTGCTCTCGTGCACCTCGCACTCACCGATGTGGATGCCGATTCGGATTTCGAGTCCGAGCGGTTCGAGCCCGGCCACGATTGCCTGGCCGCAGCGGATTGCCCGCGCCGGCCCGTCGAACGTCGCGAAGAAGCCGTCTCCGGCCGTGTCGCGCTCCTCCCCGCGGAATCGCCCCAGTTCGCGCCGCACGACAGCGTGGTGGCGGGCCAGCAGGTCGCGCCATGCGCGATCTCCGAGGCTGGCCGCGCTCTTGGTGGAGGCCACGATGTCGGTGAACATGACCGTTGCCAGCACGCTGTCGGGAACCTCCGGAGCCGCCTGGCCGGAGACGAACTCCGCAACCAGGTCGGTGACCTCCGAAGAGAGGTGGATCTCGAGGTAGTCGTCGCCGCTGACCAGCATCGTTTGCGACGCTGGGATACGCGCAGCAACATCAAGGGCGTTGGCCCGGTCGGACGTGCGATGCAGCACCACCGTTGGTACCCGTACGGCCGGCAGGACATCGCGCAGGTCGGTCTCCTCGAAGGCACGGTTGAGGGCATACGCCACCGCTGGGCTAGCGCCTATACGGAGGTAGTTCGCGAACCAGCGCCGCTCCTCCTCGCTTGGAAACAGGCTCGGACACCCCTCGCGCATGATCTCGTCGGACATCGCGTCTGTTCCCCAGCGATCGCGGAGATCAGCGAGCGCGGCGATGCTATCTGGGTCTTCGAGCCCATGGCCGTATGCCCGGGGATGGAACAGCGCCAGCGCAGCGGTCCGCTCCGGATAGGTCGCTGCGTACAGGGCGGCCATGCCACAACCTTCGTGTGAGGCAAGGATCACCGTCCTGGTCGACCCTGCTGCGTCCAACACGGAGTGGAGATCCTCCATCCGAGTCTCCAGGGTGGCGAACTGGCCGCCGTGGTCGGACAGGCCGGTGCCACGCTTGTCGAACAGGATCAGCCTGAAGCGGGCGGACAGCTGGAGGTAGAAGTCACGCCACCTCGGATATTCCCACCCATAGACGAGGTTCGACATGTAGTCGGGCACGTAGACCAGGTCGGTGTCTCCCTCACCCACGACCTGGTAGGCGATCGCGACTCCGCCGCTCCGCGCATACTGGATCTCCCTCCCCGCCACGCGCCGCATTGTCTCCAAGCCCAGTCCTGGTGGCAACCGGCGAACATGCCGAAACGATCTGCTCCTCAGGCAGGTCGTGCCAGCACGAACACCACGTCACCCAGCCAGCCCACCGGCACCCGCGGATCGACCACCTGTGTCACCCGCTGCGCGGCCCGGCCGGCCGCGCCGTGGCTGGAAGCGAGCCGCCCGGCGATGTAGGAGGCGTGAAACGTGCGAGGCACGACCCGCCATTCCACCATCGTGAAGCCCGCCTTGTGCAGCATCATGTCGAGCGTCTCGGGGGTGAAGTAGTGGAGATGCGGCCGGATGAACCAGGGCCAGCTGCCATGGCGCATCCGCGCGTGCAGGCCGGCCACGTTCACGGTGGACAGCGCCAGGATGCCCTCGTCGTGGAGCACGCCGCGCAGCCGGCGAAGCGTGTCCAGCGGATCCACCAGATGCTCGAGCACGTCCAGCATCACCACCGCGTCGCGGCTGTCCGGCTCGGCGTCGAGCGTCTCGACCGTCCCCTGTACCAGATCGACGTCGAACAACCGCCTGCCGGTCTCGACCGCCCAATGGCTGGGCTCGATGCCCTTCGCATCCCATCCCGCCTGCTGGGCGACCGACAGGAACAGCCCCGCATTCGAGCCTACCTCCAGCAATCGCCGGCCGGGCAGAAGGTAGCCGTCCAGACGGTCGATCACCCATCGGAACAGCTCGCGCCGGCCCTGCTCCTCGGACAGGTACTGCTCGTCCACCATCGCCTCGTAGTTCTCGACGATCCGTTGCGGCGTGTCGGCCGGCCGCGAGCTGGTCATGCCGCAGTCCAGGCAGCGGACGATGTCGTCGTGGCGGGCGAGGCCGCCGCTGGTGCACGAGAACTCGCTGACCGATGCCTCGCCCGTGACGTTGGCCGGATACAGCAACACTGCCTCGGTGGAACCGCAGAGCGCGCACGTGTGCTCGACGCGTCCGCGGAGCGACGGGCGCCGCTGCCGCGCGCCGGAGAAGGTGACGGCCGAGCGGCGGCCGCGGCGTCCGCGGGTCGCGGTGCGCCGCCCGCAGTAGGCCAGGCTGTGCGCGACGTAGCGCAGCGATCTGGCGACCGAGATCGACGATGACTCCTTTGTGTAGCGCGTCTCGATCGGCACCTCGACGACGCGCTGGCCGGTGGTGACGGCGTCCACGATCAGCTGTGAGTCGAACACGAAGTCGTCGCTGTAGCGCAGGATCGGCAACTCCAGCAGGCAGCGGCGTGTGTACGCGCGGAGCCCGCTGTGCAGCTCCGTGAACCGCGAGCCCAGCATCAGGTTCTCGAGCGTCGTCGCGGTGCGATTACCCAGATACCGGTACAGCGGCATCCCGCCACCGCGCGGGTCGGAGAGACCGGCGAAGCGTGAGCCGAACGTCATGTCGGCGCGTCCGGCCAAAAGCGGGGCGATCAACAGCGGCACGGCGGTGGGGTCGTACTGGTAGTCGGGATGCAGCATCACCACGATGTCGGCGCCGTGTTCCAGCGCCCGCCGGTAACACGTCTTCTGGTTGCCGCCGTAGCCACGGTTCTCGTCGTGGACGTAGACGGTGATGTTGAGCTTGCGGGCGACCGCGACGGTTTCGTCGCCGCTGGCGTCGTCGACCAGGATCAGCTCATCCGCAATCCCGACGGGGATGTCGGCGACGGTGCGCTCGAGCGTGTCGGCCGCGTGGTACGCGGGCATCGTGATGACGACCTTGGTCATAGGCGGCCGCGCTGCGGGCCGGCGTGATCATACCGGCGACGAGAGATCCGCCATCCCTTCAGACGACCACGCCGTGATGCCGCTGTGCATCAGCAGGACCACGCCGGCCGCGGTGGTGGGGATGTACCAGATCGCCTGCATGATGATCGAAAAGGCGAGCGCCTCGGCCTGGCCGACGCCGAACAGCGCCATGCCCGAGACGCAGAGCCACTGGAAGGTGCCCACGAACCCCGGCGACGATGGGATCGCCGCGCCCAGGTTGATCACCGTGGTGAGGAACGCGATCTCGAGCGGCGACACGCCGATGCCGAGCGAGTCGGCCACCAGCCATGCCGCGAATGCCCAGCAGCTCCAGCCGACGGCCGTGAACGCCATCACCACCACCGCGTCGCGCCGGTTGACGAGCGCGCCCGTGCCGTGCACCAGGCCGCTCAGCTGCCTGCCCGGCCGCGACCTGCGCAGCCGGTCGAGAACGCGCGCCGGTGCAAGCCGCTGTCCGCCGGTGTGCAGTCGCGCGACCGCCAGCACGAGGCACAGCAGCCCGCCGACCACGAGCGCGGCCAGGAACACGTGCCGCAGCCATGATCGGTGCGGGACGAACGGAAAGATCGCGCTGAACGCCACCACCAGGAAGAGGACGTCGGATGAGCGGTCGACCAGCACCGTTGAGAAGGCACGGTTCTGGGGGATGCGGGCGGCGCGGCCCAGCCAGTAGCCGCGCATCAGCTCGCCCGGTCGGCCCGGGATCACGTTGTTCACCGCCACGCTCGCGATCACCAGCCTCAGGAAGCTGCGCCAGCGCATCCGAGCCGAGCGGCGCGTGATCCAGCGCCAGCGCGCCGCCTGGACCGAGTAGATGCCGCCGATCAGGGCGACCGCGCCGGCAACCGGCAGCGGGTCGGCCCGGCGCAGGGCGTCCGCGACCTCACCGGGCTGCAGGCCGCGCACCGCGAGGAACATGAAGATCAGGCTGAGCGGCACCCCGACCAGCAACCCGATCGTGATGTTCCGGCGAAACGGCCGGGGGCCTGCGATCACCTGCCCGTCTTGCGGAGCGGCCGAGCTGCTGTTCGGCGATTCGACGGGGGACACCGGCGAGCGACTATACCAGCGTCGGTGCTGTGATCCGGCTACCCGACAGGACTCAGAGCGTCAGGCATCGTAGGCTGTACACCGACTCCGCCTGCGTGGGCGCCATCGACGGCGTCAGGAGCTGAGCGCGGTGGTGGTCTCGAGCAGCGCATCTGCCTCGGCGATCCCCGGCGTTGCGCCGAGTGCGTGAAACAGGCCACGAGCCTGCTGGAGGACGGGAGCCGCCTCACCCGGGCGACCGAGGCTGACGAGACAGCGGCCGTGTCCCAGCAAGGCGAATGCGTGCTCGGGTACCACCCCGAACCGCTCCCAGCGGCCGGCTGCGTCGGCATAGCCCTCCGCAGCTCCCGGGACGTCGCCCGTGGCTTCGGCGATCGCGGCGGCGGTTGCAACCAGCGTGTGTTCGGCGTACCGGGTGTGCGGGTCGAGGCCGGTGACGAGACGCTGCGCGAGGGTGGTGTCGCGGAACGTGATGGCGCTTCGCACGAGGGCAGGCAGGTATGCGGTGTAGTACTCGGGTTCGCGCGCGGCGGGTGTCGTGGCGAGCTCCTCGAGCGACGCGGCGGCGCGGTCGGTGTGCGCAAGAGCGGTGTGGACGATGGCCGCCGATGCCAGGCCGATCACCAGCATTTCGGCGTTTCCGACCGCGTGGGCGCTCGATTCGAGCCAGTCGAGCCATCCCGCAACCTGCGCCGGGGCACCGCGAAGCGTGTGGACGCGCGCCAGCGCGCCGCGCACGTCGACGAGGTCGCCCGGTGCCTCGATCTCGAGACGCGCGGCGAGCCCGTTTGCGACCTCGAGCACCTCGTCGATGCGGCCGGCATCGATCAGCGGATCGATCGTGCTGAGCGTGATCAGGTCGAGAATCTCGTTGAGCCCGCAGGCGGACGCGAATGCGATCCCGGTGTCGAACTCGTCGAGCGCCGCCTGGGGCCCTTCGTAGGCCCACAGCTGGATGCCGAGGTTGTTGTGGAGGACTCCCACCTCGCGTCCCAGTCCGCCGTCCGTGGCGAGCCTGATTGCCTCGCGCATATCATCAAAGCCGCGGGGATCTCCGAGTCTTACGCGGGCGAAGCCGAGGTAGCCGAGCGTGCGCGGCGATCGGTCCAGGCCGAGCTCGTCGGCCAGCGCAATCGCTCGCTGGGCCGAGGCGAGTGCCGTGTCAGCTCCGCCGTGCAGGAAGTCCGCACGCGCGACCTCGGTCAGCGCCTCGACGTGGGCAGGCCCCTTGGGCAACGGCTCCAGCAGTGCCAGGGCCTCGCCCGGCAGCTCGACCCAGCGGCGATCGGCCAGGCGGGAGAGCAGGCTGGCGAGCACGTGCATGGCGTGTGCCACGGCGGGGAGATCGCCACGCTCCTGGAACAACGGAATAGCCTGCTCCAGCGCCTCCTTCGCCTCGAGGGTGCGGCCGGCGTGGAATGCGGCCTCGGCGAAGCGCACGAGCGCCTCCGGCCGGGCGGGATGTGTGGGCGAGGTGAGTGCCAGCGCTCGCTCGAGGTTGGCCAGCGCCGCGGTGGTGTCGAGGCCAAGCGCGCGTTCGCCGGCCAGCGTCAGGAACCGGCGGGCCGGGGCCTGGAGCTCGGCGGCCCTGTCGGCCTCTCCGGCGGCGCGCGTCAGATCGAGCGCGGTGGAGTAGTGGTAAGCCAGCACGTCGGCCAGGTCCTCCACCCGGCCGGGTGCCTTCGACTCGATCCACGTCGCAGCGCCGACATGCCGCGTCGCGCGCGAGGCACGCGGAATCTGCGCGTATGCGACATCACAGGTGAGGATGTGCCAGAACGCATACTCCGCCTCGCCCTGCATCGACGAGTGACGTGAGGCGCGGATCAGTTCCTTGCGTGAGAGCTCACGCAGCGCCTCCACCACGTCATCCGGTGAGCGTCCTCCCATCTGGGCAACGGCACCGACCCAGAACACCTTGCCGACCACGGCCGCATCGGCGATGAGCGACTTGGCGTCGGGTGGGAGCGTGTCCAGCCGCGCGGCGATCAACGCTCGTACCGACTCCGGGAACGGCACCTCCGCTCCATCCCGAAGCACCCAGCTCGACCCCTTGCGGATGAGGAGATCCCGGTCCTGGAGCAGCCGCACGAACTCCTCGGCATACAGCGGGTTGCCGCCGGCGCGGTCAAGGATCGGCTGCTGCAGCTCGGCCGGGATCACGCTCGCGTCCAGCAGCGCCGAGACCAGTCGCGCCGTCTCCTCCGGGGACAGCGGTGCCAGGTTGATCGAGTTCGTGTTCCGCAACCCTGCCGCGTAGTCGGGGTGGCGCTCGTACAGCTCCGGCCGGGCGGTGCAGACGATCAGCAGCGGGATGCTCTCGGCGCGACCGGCCAGGTGTTCCAGGAACGCGAGCAGCGCATCGTCCGCCCAGTGCAGGTCCTCGAACACCAGTACCGTGGGCTCGGTCTCGGCCAGGTGCTCGAGGAACCGCCGCCACGCCGTGAACAGCTCCTCCCGCTCCGCCGAGGTGGATGCGCCGATCCCCAGCAGCGGCAGCAGCCGCTGACGGAACCAGGCCCGCTCCTCGCCCTCGGGCAGGACGACGTCGAGCTTGGCGATCGCCGTGGCCGGGTCGTCTGACTCCAGGATCCCGGCGTGGGCCTTGACGATCTCGCCCAGCGCCCAGAACGTGATGCCCTCCCCGTAGGGCAGACAGCGGCCCTGCCGCCACGTGACCAGCTCGGGGCGCTGGTCGATGTACCCGAACAGCTCGGCCACGATCCGGCTCTTGCCAAGCCCCGGCTCGCCCACCACCGTAACCAGCTGCACGGACGACGAGGCCGCCGCCTTGTCGAAGATCCCCTTCAACAGCGCGAGGTCGATCTCACGGCCGATGAACGGCGAGGTGTGGGTGCGCGTCAGATCCGTCCCGAACCGTGCCCGCGGAGCCAGCGGCTGGAAGACCCGCACGGCCTCCGACTTGCCCTTCACGGTGGCAGGCGTGAGCTCCTGGTAATCGAACACCACCGTGGTCGCCTCATACGTGGCCACGCCGACGGCGACGCCCATCTCCGGCGCGAGGCCCTGCAGCCGCGACGCGGTGTTGATCGCATCGCCGGTCAGGAAGCCGTCGCCGGACCGTGGGTTCACGTCGAGCCGTACCAGCGCCTCGCCGGTGTTGATCCCCACGCGCAGCCGCAGCGGCGCACCCCCCAGCGCCTCCAACCCCTCGGCCGCCTCCACGATCCGAAGGCCGGCCCGTACCGCCCGCTCCGGGTCGTCCTCGTGCGCGGCGGGTACGCCGAACACGCCCACCACCGCGTCGCCGATGAACTTCTGCACGATGCCGCCGTGGTTTTCGATCTGCGATCGCGCCATCGCCGCATAGGCGTCGAGCATCGTGTTCACGTCCTCGGGATCCGCCGTCTCCGACAGGCTCGTGAACCCGACCAGGTCGCAGAACAGGGCGGTGACGACCTTGCGCTCCTCCGCCGCCGGCCGTTCCGAAACCACCAGCGCGGCGCCGCACTCGGGGCAGAACTTCGCGCCCTCGGAGCTGGTGCCGCACTGCCCGCAGATGATCACCAGTCGAGTCTACGGCCTTCGTTGAAACGACGCGGTCAACGATGAAACGCCGGCGCTCATATCGGCGGGTATTTGCGTAGTCCACTTCCTTGACTTGCCCCTGCCATCTGGTTACCGTCGCCACATTCGTCGTCTGGCAGGGAGTGGACCAGTGGCAGCGTCAGAGGAGTTCGTGGAGCACACACACCGGATGAACTCGAGGAACGTGGCGGAGGAGGTGCGCTGATGGCCGCGACCGATCAGTACGTCGATCACACGACCCAGGCGGCGCTCGAGGAGAAGGCCAAGCTCCAGAAGCACTTCAACCGGTTCGACATCTACTTCTTCCTTCTTTGCACCATCGTGGGCGTGGACACGCTTGGCCAGGTCGCCCAGGACGGCCCGCAAGGGTTCTTGTGGCTGCTCGTGCTCGGCCTCGTGTTCTTCGTCCCCTATGCACTCCTGACCGCGGAGCTCGGCGCGGCGTTCACGGAGGAGGGCGGCGTCTACGTGTGGACGCGGATGGCCATGGGCCGCCTCGTGGCGGCGGTCAACGCCATCTTCTACTGGTTCTCGAACCCGATCTGGATCGGTGCCACGCTGGCGTTGTTGACGGTCTCGGCGATCCAGAACTACTTCTGGAACTTCTCAAACGGCAGCATCTGGGAGTACCTGATCGGGTTTGCCTACATCTGGTTCTCCGTGTGGTCAGCCATCCTGTCGTTCGGGGTCGGCAAGTGGATTCCGACCCTGGGCGCCTGGTGCCGCATCCTGTTGATCGGCCTGTTCACCATCACGACGATCATCTACGCCTTCGAGCACGGCCTGCATTTCCCGTCGGCGGGCAAATTCACCCCGACCTGGACGGCGTTCATCGCCCTGACGCCGCTGCTCTTCTTCAACTACGTCGGTTTCGAGCTCCCCAACGCGGCCGGCGACGAGATGGAGGACGCGCAGAAGGACGTGCCGTACACGGTGCTGCGAGCATGCATCACGTCGATCCTGCTCTACGGCCTGCCGATCCTGGCGATCATGTCCGTCGTTCCGCCGAGCCAGCTTCAGGGCAAGGGCGTATCCGCATTCCTGGACGCCATCCACCACGTGTTCAGCGTCTACGGCTCCGCAGCCAACGTGCTCACGAAGGTCGCCGCGGCCGGGTTCATCCTCGCAGTCGTGTCGAGCGCGTGCACCTGGCTGATGGGCTCCGACCGCAGCCAGGCCGTGGCCTCCTACGACGGCGCCGGGCCGCGCATCCTGGGTCGGTTCTCAGCCAGGTACGGCACCCCGATCTATGTCAACTTCCTCTCGGGCGTGTTCTCGACGCTCGTGTTCCTGATCGCGATCAACCTCAGCTCGGGCAGCACCGCCGACGCGTTCAACGTGATGATCGGCGTGGTGCTGACGTTCACGACGATCTCCTACATCGTGATCTTCCCGTGCCTTGCGATCCTGCGCCGGACGCACCCGGATGTGCACCGGCCCTACCGCGTGCCGGGAGGCATGCCGGGCGTCTGGGTGTGCACGATCCTGTGCACCTCCTGGGCCGTATTCGCGTCTCTGGTCGCCATCTTCCCTGGCTTCCTGGACGGGCAGCTCCTGAACAACGCCGACCTGCCGGCGAACGTCTCGCGGGTCAAGTACGAGACGATCTCGCTGGTCGCGATCGGTGTGACCATGATCGCCGGATTCATCTTCTACTGGCTCGGCGCGCCCACCCGGGCGGCGTCGGTCGACATCCCACTCGAGGGGAACGAGGGCATGGTTCCCCAGACTGCGGGCGAATAGCGGTACTCGAATTGCGACATTCCTCCCCGGGCCGACGCGGCCGGGGAGGCGCTCGCTGTTACCTGAAATCCTTGGGGACGGTGTAGCCGACCAGGCGCGCCGTCCCCTGGTGCGCGCCCAGCCAGGAGTGGTCCGGGAGCGCGAGCGTGGCCAGCGCGCCGGTCGGGAACTTGGCCACCACCGCTGAGCGGATCGGCCCGGGCGCGGCCAGGCGCAGCGCCAGATCCTGCATGCCCGGGTTGTGGCCGATCATGAGCGCCGAACCGACCGAGTCGGGGACGCCGTGCAGCCGGGCCAGCAGGGTTTCGGCCGACGCGCCGTACAGCTGGTCCTCGATCTCGACCTGCGCGTCGCCGAGCGCCGCGCGGATCAGCTCCAGCGTCTGCCGGGTCCGGACCGCCGACGAGCAGAGCACGAGATCGACCCGCGCGTTCAGGCTGTGCAGGTGCTCGGCCACGCGCCCGCCGTCGCGGACGCCGCGCGCTGACAGCGGCCGGTCGTGGTCGGCGAGCGACTCGTCGTCCCAGCTGGACTTCAAGTGCCGTAGCAGGAGCAGCGTGGGCATCGTCCCCGCCAACCTACCCGGTCTCGGCCCAGTTCCGGCGAAGCTCGTTGGCGTACCGCCGCCCCAGCCAGGGCGCCGCGCCGGGAAGCCATTCGCGGAAGCTGGTGTGGCCTGTCGCGGGCTGGTGGGAGATGAGCAGCTCCGACGTGAGCGCGCCCAGCTCCTCCGCCGTGATCAGCACGTCGCGGACGAGCGGGCCGATGGCACGCCCCAGCGCCACAACGACGGCGGGAGGAAGGTGCACCAGCCGCGACCGCGCGTGCAGCGCCCGCGCCAGGGCGGCCAGGAATACGTCGAAGGTGTAGATCTCGGGTCCCACGGCATCCTGCAGCGTTGGGCCGGCTCCCTCCGCCGCCGCGATTGCGAGTTCCGCCACGTCGCCGACGAACACGGGCTGGACGCGGTAGCTGCCGTCGCCGGGGACGGCATAGGCCGGCAGCTTGCGCAGCAGCCAGGCCATGTTGTTGACCAGGATCTCCTCACGCCCGCCGAACACCAGCGAAGGCCGGATCACCGCGTGCTCAGAGGTCGTCTCCGCCAGCGCGACCTCGACCGCCGCCTTCCCACGGAAGTAGGCGTACGGCGAGTCGACGGCCGCGTTGGTGACCGACAGGTGCACGATCCTGCGGATGCCGGCCCGACCCGCCGCCTCGAACAGCGCCCGGCTGTTCGCGACCGCCGAAGCAAAGTCGGCCCCGTCCCGCGGGAAGCGGATCCAGTAGGTGTTGAACAGCAGGTCTGCGCCCTCCAGCGAGCGCACCAGCAGCTCCGTGTCGTCGAACTGGAGCGGCTCGCGCGCGACGGCACCCGCCAGCGGATGGCCCGCCGGCGCCGGGCGGCGCGACAGCGACACCACCTCGTCGCCGTGGTCGAGCAGCTGCCGGGCGATCGCACCGCCCGTGTACGAAAAGACGCCTGTCACCACCGCCCGCCGGGTCATGTCGCGTCGCCGCAGCGCGCCATCAGATCACGCAGAGCGGCGCGCAGCTGATCGGCTCGGGCCGAGAGGTCGGGGTCGTCCAGCTTGGCGAGGGCCTCGGACGCGGCATCCAGCTGCACGACGGCGCGGCCGAGGGCCTGCTGCGCCTGCTTGACATCGCGGGCGCGGGCGGCCGCCAGCCGCTCCGCCTCTCGCTTTCGCGCCGCCCGCTCGGCGGCACGCTCCACGGCCGCATCCCGTCGTTTCGGAGCCGCTTTCGCGGGCGGCGGCGGCTCGGCGGTCTTCGCCGCGACCGCCGGCCGGCCTTGCCAGCGCATCGGCATCCCCCGCACGACCACACCGCGCACGTTGCCGCTCACGATCGTGAGCGGGCGCAGGTCGGCCAGCTCGATGGTGACGTCGGCGCCGGCCGCCTCCACCAGCCGTCGCAGCTCATCGAAAGCGACCGCCGTGCCGATGTCCTTGCTCCGTCGCGTGCGGTTCTTCAACGGCACCCGCGACTCGCCGCGCCCGGCCTGCAGGAGCAGCTGCCGGTCGGCGCCGACGAACGTGATCCGGCCCTCGCCGGCCGGCAGCGTCTCGAGCAGCCGGTCGCGCGACACCGCCGCCTCGACGGCGGGCGCGGTCGCCGGCCACACCCATTCCACCTCGACCGGGCCGTCCGCGATCCGGCGCAGCGTCAGGCGCCGCCGCCCCAGCTGCACCGCCAGCCCGGTACGGGCCGCGCTCAGCGACAGCGCGTCGGCGTCCTTCGGCGGGTCGCCGGTGGGGGGCGCGAAGCTGCCGTCCAGGCCGTCGCCCGGGAGTGGCAGCCGCGCCATCAACAGCGACGTCTCGCCCGGAGACGCCACCACCAGCTCGTCGCCGTCGTTCTGCACCGACACCAGCCCGTCGCGCTCAGCCGCCGCGTGGCGGAGGATCGCCGCCACCGCACGCGCCGCGCCGGCGGCCTCGGTCACTGCAGGCTCGCCCACTCCGTCGCCAGCATCGCGTAGACCAGCTCGCTCTGCCACTCCCCCTTCACCCACTCGTTCTCGTGCAGGTGCGCCTCGAGACGCATGCCCAGCCGCTCCAGCACGGCTGCGGAGCCAGAGTTGCGCGCCTCCAGGCGGCCGAAGATCCGATGCAGGCCGAGCTGCTCGAATCCCAGCCGCAGCATCTCGCCGGCGGCCTCGGTCGCGTATCCGTGGCCCTGGTGGTCGGGGTGCAGCACGAACCCGATCTCACCCTGCCGGTGTGCCTCGCTGCGGTACATGAGGACGACGTCTCCCACCATCGTCTCGCTGCCGCGGGGCTGGATGGCCAGCTCGAGCGCGTTGCCCTCGCACTCGATCTGGCTGCTCGACTCGCGGATCACCTGCTCCACCTGCTCACGCGTGCGCGGCTCCCAGTACAGGAAGCGCACCACCTCCGGGCGCGACTGGATGTCGTGCAGGACGTCGATATCGCCCTCACGATAGGGCCGCAGCAGCAGGCGCTCGGTCTCGATCGGATACTCAGGGCGGAGCATCGCTGGAGACTACTCCGGCCGGACGCGATGCCTATCCCCGTGGGATCGGCGGCCGGTCGGCCACCTGTGCCTCATGGTCGCGGACACGGCGCGAGCGGTGGCTGCGGATCCGAACCCAGCGGGTTCGGTCGCTGCGCGACGTGGTGCGAAGGATGAACGGTTTCAGTGCCATCCATACCCGGTACTCCACGGCGCCGGATTTCAAACATCATCCGGCAAGCGCCCGGTCAGGCCGCTCGGGCGTCCGGGCGCAGGTCGAGGTGCTCGACCGCTGCCGCCAGCGTCTCGACGACGCCTGCGTCATAGCGCGTGCCGACGCCCTTCTCGAGCTCTGCGATCGGATTCAGGGGTCGCTCGCGGTCGTGGTAGCGGCGGCCGAAGACCATCGCCAGGTAGGCCTCGGCGGCGAGCAGAATGCGCGATCCGAGGGGGATCTCATCGCCCCGCAGCCCGTTGGGATAGCCGCTGCCGTCGACGTGCTCGTGGCTGCCCTGCACGATCGCGCGCACGTTGTCGAACAGCGGGCTGGTGCCCAGCATCTCGGCCGAGCGCTGCGGGTGTTCGCGCACGATCGCCCACTCCTCGTCGCTGAGCGGGTCGATCTTGGTGATGATCTCGTCCGGCACCACGCTCATGCCGAGATCGCGAAAACGGCTGGCGGTGGCCAGCTGCGTCAGCTCGTTCGAGGAAAGGCCCATGCGCCGGCCCACCTCGCGCACGAGCATGTCGAGCTCGGCCTCGCCCGGTGCAACCGGGTCGGCCGTGTGCTCGGCCGGCGGCGGAGGCGGCGCGGCGCTGCCCAGCCGCGACAGCCGCGACCACACGAACGACGCCGGGATCCACTGGTCCTTCTCCTGCACCCGGAAGGCGAACCGCAGCACGCGGTCCTGGTCGACGACGAACAGCCCGTCCCGCCGGAGCGCCTTGCGCATGCGGCGGTCGGACAGCGTGCCCAGAGCGCGCGAGGCATCGCCCTTGGGGTCGGTCATCCACTCGGCCGTGCGCACCACGCTCAGCGTCCGGCACAGCTCGGAGTCGCCCGGCGACACCAGCACCAGCCGCGCCGGTGACGACGCAATCTGCTCGCCGAGCTCACGCAGCATGGCCACGCGCGGGTCGTCGGCGCGGCCGCCCTCGACCAGCACGAGCACCACCGGCCCGGATGCGATCAGGTCATCGAGGCCGACGGGCTCGCCGTAGTCAGCGGGATTCAGGCGAAACGGGTCAACCGGGGCATCAAGCCGCGGCCGAGGTGTCGTGCTCATCGGCATCCTCGTCAGACGACACGGCCTGCACCTGCGTCGAGGAGATCCTGTTCCGCTCCGCGGCCTGGATCAGTGAGCTGCGGGCCTGCTCGAACGACGCCAGCATCGAGGCCTGTGCCTGCGCGGCACTGGCGACCAGCTCGTCGGCCTCGTGCCGACGGGCCTCCGCCTGCTCCAGGACCTGCTTCACGCGGGCCTGGGCCTGGGCATCGCGGTCGGCGAGCGACTGCTCGAAGCGCTCGCGCTCCTCGCGCAGCTCCTGCTCGACCTGCTGGCGCATGCGGTCGCCCTCCTTGCGGGCCTTGTTCACGATCTTCTCGGCGTGGGCGCTGGCCTCGTCGATGTGACGCCGGCCGACGCTCGTCGCGTCCTCGATCAGGCGCTGGCGCTCGGCCAGGATGTCGTCGATCTCGAGCGCGCTCACCTCGCGCAGGTTGTGGAGCTCGTTCTTGACGAAGCCGTCGAGCGACTCGATGGCGGCCTCCACGGCTGCGGACAGGCCGTCCAGGTCGGCGTGGGGACGCTCGGCGACGATCGCCTCGGGCAGGCTCGCCACCGGCGGCTCGCCGACCGGCTCGTCGGGGATGCTCTCAACCAGCACCAGCTCTGGCTCCGGCTCGGGCTCGGCGGCCACCTCGGGCTGATGCCAGCCGTCGTGCTCGGCGGGGACGGGCTGCTCGTCCGTCTCGACCTCGGCGACGGGCTGGTACACGTCGTCGGCGTCGTCCTGCACGTGGGCCTCGCCCTCGACCTCGGCCTCGGGCTCGTCCTCGTGTTCCACCTCGGCGACGGGCTCGTGCTCGACCTCGGCGGCGGGCTCGTACCCTTGCTCGTCGTCGTGCTGGGCCACGGGCTGCTGCTCAGGCTGGAACGGCTCCGGCTGCGACGCCGGGGCGTCGGCCAGCTGGTCGGCGATCGAGCCCAGGAACTGATCAACCTCTTCCGGGTTGTAGCCGGTGGGCGTCAGGGAAAACGATGCGTTGCGCAGCTCGGCCAGGTCGATCGAGCCGGGCGTCGCGTCTGCCAGCTCCGCGAGGAAGCGATCGACCTCCTCCGGGTTGTAGCCGGTCGGGGTGAGCGAGAACGACGCGGTACGAATGCTCGCCGGATCGATCATTGTGAAGGCGCCTCCTGATGAAGCTGGAACGTTGGACAACAACGGGGTCGATAGCCTTATCGGCGTACGGGTCTAACCCTTTAGGGGCTGTTGGCCCCTCCTCGACGGTGGGATCGGCGGCGGCGACGGGACGGTCGCGCTTCGGTAGTGTTCGCGGCCGTGGCGGAGAGCGGCACATCACGAGGCGACAGGCGCCCGATCGGCGTGATCGGTGCGGCGCTCGACCTCGGGTCGGGGCGTCGCGGTGTCGACATGGGGCCGTCGGCGATCCGCTACGCGCAGCTGGGCGAGCGCATCGAGGAGATGGGCCTGCCCATCCACGACCACGGCAACGTGCGCACCGGCATGGTGGAGGCGCTCGACCAGGGCGACCCGTCCGCGCGCTACTGGAGCGCCATCAAGCGCACCTGCGAGGAGCTGGCAGACCACGTCGCGGCGACGGTCAACGACGGCGAGATGCCGCTCGTGCTGGGCGGCGACCATTCGATCGCGATTGGCACGCTGGGCGGGCTTGCGCGCGCACACGCAGCGCCCGGCGGCGTGGTGTGGCTGGATGCGCACACCGACATCAACACGCCCACCACCTCGCCCAGCGGGAACGTGCACGGCATGCCGATGGCGGTGGCGCTGGGCCTGGCCGACGATCCCCGCTTCGAGGCGTCCGCCTGGCCGCTGCCGATGATCAAGCAGGAGCACACCGTGCTGGTGGGCATCCGCAGCGTCGACGGCGGGGAGCGGGCGCGGCTGCACGAGCTGGGCGTGCGGGTGTTCACGATGGAGGACATCGATCGCCACGGCATGCGCGACGTGATGGAGGAGGCGATCTCGATCGCATCCGGCGCCGCCTTCATGCACGTGTCGCTGGACATGGACGTGCTCGACCCCGACCAGGCGCCGGGCGTGGGCACGCCGGTGCGGGGCGGGATCACCTACCGCGAGGCGCACCTGGCGATGGAGATGCTGTCGACCAGCGGCAAGGTGTCGTCGCTCGAGGTGGTCGAGGTCAACCCGGTGCTGGACGTGCACAACGCCACGGCGACGCTGGCCGTGGAGCTGGTGCTGTCGGCGCTGGGCGCGCGCATCCTCTAGCCACGGCTGTGGCGGGCTAGCGCTCGCCCTCGCTGGGCTCGTAGTAGACGGTGCCCAGCAGCTCGTCCGGCAGGTACTGCTGCTCCACCCAGCCGCCCGGGTAGTCGTGCGGGTAGCGGTAGCCCTGGCCGTGGCCGAGCTTGGCCGCGCCCGCGTAGCTGGCGTCGCGCAGCGGCTTGGGCGGTCGCAGGTTGCCGCGCTCGCGAACGTCCTGGCCGGCCCGCTGGATGGCCATGTAGCTGGCGTTCGACTTGGGTGCGCGGGCCAGGTATGCGACCGCCTGCGAGAGGTTGATGCGGCACTCGGGCAGCCCCACGAACTCGACCGCGCGGGCGCAGGCCACCGCCACCTGCAGCGCCTGGGGGTCGGCGTTGCCGACGTCCTCCGACGCAAACACGATCATCCGCCGGGCGATGAACTTGGGGTCCTCACCGCCGGCGATCATCACGGCCAGGTAGTAGATGGCGGCGTCGGCGTCGGAGCCGCGCATGCTCTTGATGAAGGCCGACGTGACGTCGTAGTGATGGTCGCCGCCCTTGTCGTACAGGAGCGGCCGCTTGCGGGCTGCGTCGTGCACGTTGTCGGAGCTGACCGACTCGCCGCCGGCGGCCGCCACGGCGGCCTCCAGGATGTTGAGCGCGTTGCGGGCGTCGCCGCCGGCTGCGGCCACGATCTCGTCGCGGATCTCGTCGGGCAGCGTGATCGCCAGCTCCGTCTCGCCACGGCGCACAACGCCGGCCAGGTCATCGCGGTCGAGCGGCTGCAGCTCGAACAGCTGGCACCGCGACAGCAGCGCCGAGTTGACCTCGAAATAGGGGTTCTCGGTGGTGGCGCCGATCAGCGTCACCAGCCCGGACTCGACCCCGGGCAGCAGCGCGTCCTGCTGGGCCTTGTTGAACCGGTGGATCTCGTCCAGGAACAGGATCGTCTTCTGCCCGGTCTGGCCCAGCCGCTGCTCCGACTCCGACAGCACACGCCGCACGTCGGCGATCCCGACCTGCACCGCCGACAGCTCCTCGAAGTGGGCACGCGTGGTGTGGGCGACGATCCGGGCCAGCGTCGTCTTGCCGGTGCCGGGCGGCCCGTAGAAGATCATCGAACCCACCCGGTCCTCGGCGATCGCGCGCTGCAGCGCGCTGCCCTCGCCGATCACGTCCCGCTGTCCGGCGAACTCGTCGAGCGCCTGTGGCCGCAGCCGCTGCGGCAGCGGCGCCTGCGCGCCCAGACGGCCTCCCGCCGCGTCCGCGAACAGGTCATTTGCCATAGCTGCAGGCTACACTGCGAACGTGGGTGCGACAGCCAGAGAAACGGTGCGACTGGGCGGCATGGCGCTGCGGAACGGCATCTTCGTGCACAGCCTCGACCACTGGGCGGCGGCGGTGCGAACGCCGGACGGCGAGCTGCGCCTGGCCTCCGGCCGCAAGCCGGAGCTGCCCGCGGGCCTGCTCGCGGTGCCCGGCGTGCGCGGCGTGCTGCGCATGGCCGAGATGGGATATTTGCTGCCGATCATGCGGCGCAGGCTGCCCGAGGCACGGCTACCGGTCGAGGGTGCCGGCAGCGCGGCTGCGCTGGGCGCCACCGTCGTCGTGTCACGCGCGATCCGCGGCAGCCGGCTGTCGCCGCTGACGGCCGAGCTGCTGGGCGCATCGCTGGCGCTGGTGCCGGCCATGGCCTCGCTGCGCGGTTCGCAGGTGGCCGGGTACCACGGCGCCGAGCACAAGGCGATCGGCGGCTACGAGCACGGCCAGGCGGCCGAGCAGGCCACGAAGGAGCACGACCGCTGCGGGTCGCACATGGTGGGGCCGATGCTTGCCGCCACCGTGGTCGGAAACCTGCTCGTGAACCGGTTGCCGGCGTCGCGGCGCGGGCCGGCCCGGCTGATCGCCGGGGTGGCTGCGATCGGTGCCGCCACCGAGGTGTTCGGCTGGATGACCCGCCACCACGACAACCCGGTCTCGCGCGCCCTGCGCTGGCCCGGGTACGAGCTGCAGCGGGTCGCGGCGACGCGCGAGCCGACCGAGCAGGAGCTCGAGGTGGCGCAGGCCGCGCTGCGCGAGGTGCTGCGGCTGGAGGGCGCTGAGCCGCTTACCGCGTAGCCGCCTGATTTTGCAGACCGTGCAATACGCGGTAATCTGGACGGACCTATGGACTTCTTTCAGGGCTTCGGGACGTGGCTGTTGTTGCTCCTCTGGCCGTTGGTGCTGCCGGCCTGCTTCATCGCCCTCGTCTTCTTCGCCTACAAGATGTGGCGGGCGATGCCCACCACCAAGCCGAACAAGATCCAGCCGGCCAGCGGCCACTCCGTGCGATGGCACGACGTGGCCGGCGCCGACGAGGCGCGCGAGGAGCTGGAGGAGATCGTCGAGTTCCTGCGCGATCCCAAGCGGTTCAAGAAGCTGGGTGCGCGCGTGCCCAAGGGCGTGCTCCTGTACGGGCCGCCCGGCACCGGCAAGACGCTGATGGCCAAGGCCATCGCCACCGAGTCGGGCGCCAACTTCTACTTCCAGAGCGCCTCCTCGTTCGTGGAGATGTTCGTGGGCGTCGGCTCGGCGCGGATCCGCCGCCTGTTCGCGGAGGCGCGCAAGCACCAGCCCTCGATCATCTTCATCGACGAGCTCGACGCCGTCGGCACCGCCCGCTCGGGCGGATCCCACAACCGCGAGCACGACCAGACGCTGAATCAGCTGCTGGTGGAGCTGGACGGGTTCGACGAGGCCGACCGGCTGATCATCATGGGCGCGTCAAACCGGCTCGACGACCTCGATCCGGCCCTGCTGCGGCCGGGCCGGTTCGATCGCCAGATCCACGTGGCGACGCCCGACCTGAAGGGGCGCCGCGAGATCCTCGCCGTGCACACCCGCAACAAGCCGTTGGCCGAGCCCGTCGACCTGGGCGTGATCGCGCGCCAGACGGCCGGGCTGACCGGTGCCGACCTGGCCAACATCTGCAACGAAGCGGCGATCCAGGCCGGGCGGGCCGGGGCCAAGGAGATCACGCCCTCGCACTTCAACGCCGCGGTCGAGCGGGTGGTGGCCGGGCTGCAGCAGCGCAAGCTGATCACCGACAAGGAGAAGCGGGTGATCGCCTACCACGAGGCGGGCCACGCGCTGGTCGCGCGCCTGATGTCGGACGACATCCACAAGGTCACGATCGTGCCCCGCGGCCGCGCGCTCGGCTTCATGATGAGCCTGCCCGAGGAGGACCGCTACGTGCTCTCCAAGGACGAACTGGAGGACTGGCTGAAGGTGACATTGGGCGGCCGCGCAGCCGAGCAGGTGGTGTTCGGCCGCATCACCAACGGCGCCGCCAACGACCTCGAGCGGGCCACGGCGGTCGCCCGGTCGATGGTGTTCGAGTGGGGCATGGGCAGCTCGACCACATCGCATCAGATGCGGGCCGACAACTACTCGCTGTCGGAGGAGACCAAGCGGCTGCGTGACCACGAGCAGCGCGAGATCACCGACAAGGCCTACACCGACGCGCTGCGGCTGGTGCTCGAGCATCGCCGCCACCTGGATGTGCTGGCAAACGCGCTGCTCGACCAGGAGACGCTCGATCGAGACCAGATCGACGAGCTGCTGCGCGATCTGCAGCCGGAGTCCAACGCATCCGGGCAGATCGGCGTGGAGCTACCGCGCGACGGGGCGGGCGCCGGCCAGCCCGCCGTGCATCGGCCCGAGCCGGTGCTGCACAGCGAGCCGCCCGAGCAGCCCGACCAGCACCCCTAGCCCGCGGGTGTGTCGTCGGGCGCCGCACCGTCGGCTGGTGCCGGCGGCGTGTCGGCGACCTCCTCGGCCTCGCTCTCGACGGTCTCGCTCGACGCGTCAGCGGCGGCACCCTCGGCCCGCACGTCGGCGATCTCCTGCTCCTTTTCCGAGATCCTGTCGCGAAGCTCGTGCACCTTGGTCGTCTGGTCGGCCAGCGAGGTGGGCGTCTCGCCCAGCGCGATCATGGCGGCGCCGAGGTCGGCCAGCGCCTCCTTCTCCTCGCCCTTGAGGCTGCGCAGCTGCATCTGCAGCTGGCCGGTCTTGGCCGTGTCGGTGGTCTTCTCCACGACGGTGGTCGCGACGTCCGTCGCCTGCTGCTTGATCTTGTCCAGAAAGCCCATGCATCCTCCGTTTGCCGCTCGTTTGGCGTATATGACCCACTAGGATCCGTGCGCAGTGCGCGCACAGACGATCCATCATATCGGGCATGCTGTCGACGACCTCGACGCCGCCATCGCCGACTACCAGCAGCTGCTTGGGGGTGTGCTCGAGCACCGCGAGGCGGTGCCCGATCAGGGAGTGGAGGCGGCAACGATGCTGCTGGGCGACGGCCGCGTCGAGCTGTTGCGGCCGCTGGGTGACGACACCCCGGTCGGTAAGTTCCTGCAGAACCGCGGCCCCGGGATGCACCACATGGCACTGCGGGTCGACGACATCGAGCAGGCGCTGGCCGATGCCGCCTCCGCCGGCGCCGAGCTGATCGACCAGCAGCCCCGCGTGGGCCTGTTCGGGCTGCGCGTGGCGTTCATCCATCCGCACAGCGTGCACGGCGTGCTGGTGGAACTCGTGCAACCAGCGAACGAAGGGACCGGGCATGGCTGAATCGCGGGTCGAGATCGGGTTCGACGGCGGCCTCATCATCAGCGCGAAGGTGGCCGACGAGGAGTGGGCCAAGGTCGAGTCGGCGCTGGCCGCGGGCAGCGGCATGGTCAGCTTCAACGCCGAGGACACCGACCACCACGTCGACGTCTCGAAGATCTGTTACGTGCGCCGCGAGGCACGCGTGGGCCGGGTCGGGTTCTGAGCGGAGCGGCGTAGATGGCGGGTCTGGGGCTGCTCGGTCTGCAGTGGTCGGGCGTGACGACGACCCTGCGCTGCCTGTGCGGGACGTCGGTCGCGGCCGATGCCGGGCAGGGCATCGCCGACGTGCATGACCCGCGCCTGGGTGAGCTGGCGCGCGTGTCCAAGTCGAAGCGGGTGGTGCCGGCAACGCTGGAGGTGAGCGACCTGACGCGGCTGGTGCGGGGCGCCCGGCGCGGTGAGGAGCTGGGCGGCGAGCTGCTCGCGCACATGCGCACGACCGATGCGGTGGTGCTGGTGGTGCGCTGCTTTCACGACGATCAGGTGGCGCATCCGTCGGGGCGGGTGAACCCGCTGGACGACGCCGAGACGATCGAGCTGGAGCTGGTCTTCGCCGACCAGGCCGCGGTGGCGCGGCGGCTGGAGCGGGTGGCGAAGACGGCCAAGTCGGGCGACCGGGCGATCGTGGCCGAGCAGGAGCTGCTCCTGGAGCTGGCCGCCGGGTTGGAGCAGGGGCGCCCGGCGCGCTCGCTGGGCCTGGATCTGCCCGACGCGCTCGACCTGCTGACGGCGAAGCCGGCGCTCACGATTGCGAACGTCGACCAGGGCGGCAACGAGCAGGCGGTGGAGGAGCTGCGAGCGTTCGGCGCAGAGCGCGGGATCGGCACGATCGCGCTGGACGCCAAGCTCGAGGCCGAGATCGCGGAGCTGGACGAGGGCGACCGGCGGGCGTTCCTGGACGACCTCGGGATCGAGCGGCCGGCGCTCGAGGAGGTGAGCCTGGCCGCGTACGCGGCGCTCGACCTGATCCCGTTCTTCACGTCGGGCGAGAAGGAGTCGCGGGCCTGGACGATCCGCCGCGGCCAGCACGCCCAGGAGGCGGCCGGCAAGATCCACACCGACCTCGCCCGCGGGTTCATCCGGGCCGAGGTGATCGAGTGGGACAAGCTGGTGGAGGCGGGCGGCGAGACCGAGGCCAAGCGCCGCGGCTGGGTGCGCGTGGAGGGCCGCGACTACGTCGTCAAGGACGGCGACGTGCTCAACGTGCGCTTCAACGTCTGAGCCTCGGGCCGACCTGTCACGGCAACGCAACGATCCGCTACCCGCGCGAATGGGCGCGCTTCGCGCCAGTTCTGCAACGACATGCAACGACTCCGGGGCGGACCGCCAACGGCGGCCGAGTGGTAGTCAAACACCGATGCGGGGCGCGGCCCAGCGTTCAAGCCAAACCGGCGAGACGCGCAGGTCGCGATATGCTGCGGTGCTGTCACGAAGGTCTGTCGAGGGCCGAGTCGTAGTCAAACGGCGACCTGTGTCACGACCTGCGACGGGGGTGTCACGAACGCGTCAGCTGAGCGGGGCGGACTCGCCCGGCCCGTGCAGGGTGCCGGCCTGCGCCTGCTGGGCGATCACCTTCGAGTCGCGCAGGAAGGTGCCGTCCTCAAACTCGACCAGCGGCAGCTTCTGGATGCCGGCCAGCTGCTTGACGTCGCTGCGCAGAAAGCGCACCGGCGAGTGCTTGACCAGCTCGTACTCGATGCCGGCCTCGTCCAGCGCGTGTTGGGCTGCCCAGCAGGGGTGCGGGCCCTTCACGAACATGGCCGAACACCTGTGCAGCTTGATCGCCATGTCCCGATGCTACCCCAAGTGCGCCTAGTCGTCCTGCCGCAGCAGCGGATGCGTGAGTCCGTGCTGTTCGCAGATCCGCTGCACGCTGTCCATGTCGAACTCGATGCCGTACTTCGGGGAGAGATCCGACATGTCGGTCTCGCCTCGCTCCAGGCGCTCGGACAGCTCGCGGAAGAAATGCTCGAATCCGGCCGGCGAGATGATCTCCAGGATCCGGCAGGGCGTGTCGCCGGCGTTCCAGAACGTGTGCCACTGGTCGCGGGGCTTGAACGCGAGCTCGCCGGCGTCGGCGTAGATCACGTCGTCGCCCAGCAACGAGCCCATCCGGCCCTCCAGCACGTAGCTCCACTCGTCGACGCCGTCGTGCCGGTGCAGCGGCGCGCACAGCGAGCGGGGCGGGATCGGGTGCTCGACCAGCGAGAAGCCGCCGCCCGACTCCTCGCCCCAGATCATGAAGCGGGCACCGCAGCCGCCCAGCTCGGCGTAGAGGCCGTCGGCCGGGCCTACCTTGCGGGGGCCCTGGGATGCGTCGAAACGGCGAAGGGTGTCGGTAGTCCGGCTCATGGTGTATCCTTTCAGTGATCAGTAGTGTTCAACGAACATACCACACCGAGACGCCGATGACCAGCCCCCGCCCCTACACCAAGACCCGCCGCGCCGAGCTCGAGCAGCGGACGCGCGAGCGGATCACCGAGGCCGCCGTCGAGCTGCACGGTTCGCTGGGCCCGGCCCGCACCACCATCAGCGCCATCGCCCAGCGTGCGGACGTCCAGCGCGCAACCGTCTACCGCCACTTCCCGGACGAGGAGGCCCTGTTCGCCGCCTGCTCGGCGCACTGGAGGGCGCAGAACGAGCCTCCCGACCTGGCTGCCTGGGCGGCCATCCGTGACCCGGCCGCCCGCCTGGCCGTCGCGCTGTCGGAGCTGTACGCCTGGTACGCGCGGACCCACCAGATGCTGGAGCTGCTGATCCGCGACCTGCCGCTCGTTCCGGCGGTGCAGACGCAGTTCCGCTTGCCGGGCTACCTGGCCGCCGCCGCCGACGTGCTGCTCGCCGGCCGGCCCGAGCGCGGCGCCGCCCGGCGGCGAGCCCGCGCCGCGCTCGGCCACGCCGTCTCGTTCGAGGCGTGGCTGTCGCTGGTGCGGCAGCAGGGCCTCACCAGCGCCGAGGCGATCAGGCTGATGGAGCGGATGACGGCGCGCTGACCCGCACCATCACGAACCAGTCGCCGTCGTGCAGCACCTCGCCGCCGGCTAGCTCCGCCGCCAGCCCCGCGCCGGTGAAGTAGCGCTTGTAGACCCCGTGCACGGAGCCGTCGTTGAGCGTTCGCTGCTGCTCCTCCTCGGCGTCGTGATCCGGCCGCAGGTGGGAGTCGACCACGACCAGCTCCCTCGATACGCGCAGGGCTTCCGCCACGAATCGCTCGCGCTCACCGCCGCGCAGGTGCCCGTAGAAGTGGCCGGTGAAGACCCTGTCGAAGCTGCCGTCCTCGAACGGCAGCGGCACCGCGTCTCCCTGGACGACGCGCCCGCCGGGGATCCGCTCGCGTGCGATCTCGAGCATCTGCGCGCTCTGGTCGAGCCCGGTCACGGCACCTCGCAGCTGTCGCGTCAGGAACCCGGTGCCACAGGCGACGTCCAGCGTCGTGGCGGCCGGCAACGCCGCCACCGCCGCGCACAGCTCGCGCAGCTCCTCGTGCCAACCGGGGCGGTCGCGCTCGGCGAACAGGCCGGTGCCCATGTACCACTGGTCGTACTCGGGCGCGCGGCGGTCGTAGTACTCCAGCATCGAGGCGATCCTAGCCGCGCTACAACGACTCGGCGACGCGTGCGTCCAGCTGGTTCGCCTGGTACAGACAGACCGCCTCCGGCGTCTCCAGCCGCCGGCCCTCGAGCGGGCCGTGGTGGCCGGCGACGGCTCCCAGCAGCGGCAGCAGCACCGACTCGTCCAGCCCGACCTCGCGGGCGACGCCGTCGATCATGCGCACGCCGGCCAGCACGTGACCGATCAGCCGGCCCTCGTCGCTGACCGCAATCGTGACGCCCTGGCGGAACGTCTCCGTCCGCCCGACGTCGTGCAGCAGCGCCGCCGCCAGCAGCAGATCGCCGTTCAGGCGCGGGTGCATCTGCCCGGCCTCCCGGCACAGCGCGGCCACCGCGACCGTGTGCTCGAGCAGGCCGCCCGCGTAGGAGTGGTGCTGCTCCGACGCCGGGGCCGTGCGGAACCGCTCCCGGAACCGCCCGTTCTCCAGGAACCGTGCCACCAGCGCGGACAGGCCGGGATCGTGGATCTCCGCGGCCAGGAACTCGACCATGCCGTCCAGCGTCTCGGCGTCGCGGCGCGCGCCCGGCACCAGCTCGAGCGCGTCTCCCTGCTCGAGCCGCTCGACGTCGCGGATCGCGATCTGCGGCCGGCCGTCGTAGCGCTCGACGCGACCCAGCACGCGCACCGTGTCGCCCTCGTCGAAGCGCGCGCCCAGCACGTTGACGTCGTTCCAGACCACGGCCGGGACGCGGCCGGTGCGGTCGGCCAGCTCCAGCGACAGGAACGGGTCACCGTTGCGGGTGCGTCGCCGGCGCTTGCGCTGCACCGCGAACGTGGCCTCGACCAGCGCACCTTCCTCGAGCTCGGATACGTAGGTGCCTTCGGCCATCGCCGGGTGAGTCTATTCCACCGGCCGGGCGCGACTAGACTGACCGGCACCGATGAGCGACACCGTCACAGGCACCGCCCTGGAGCCGCTGCGAGCGCTGCGCTATGACGCCGGTCGCTTCCCGCTGGACGAGGTGGTGGCGCCGCCCTACGACGTGATCTCGCCGGCCGACCGCGAGGCGCTGCTGCGCCGCAACGACCATAACGTCGTGCGGCTGGAGCTGCCGGATACGGCCCAGACCGCCGCGCACCTGTTGCACGAATGGCGGCGTGACGGCGCGCTGGTCCGCGATGCCGAGCCGGCGCTGTGGTGGCACGAGCAGCGGTTCACCGGGCCCGACGGCCTCGACCGCAGCCGCGCGGGGTTCTTCTCGGCGGTGCGGCTGTCTTCGTACGAGGAGGGTCGTGTGCGCCCTCACGAGCGCACGCACGCGCACGCCCGGCAGGGGCGGCTCGACCTGCTCCGCGCCACCCGCACCAACACCTCGCCGATCTTCGCGCTCTACGACGACCCGGACGGCCGGCCGCGCGCGGCCCTGGCACCGGCGGCCGACCGCCCGCCCGACATGCAGGCCACCGACGGCGACGATACACAGCACCGCTTCTGGCGCGCCGAGGGGCCGGAGGCGGTCGCGGCCACGCAGGCCGCGCTGGGCGACCGCGAGATCCTGATCGCCGACGGCCATCACCGCTACGAGACGGCGCTGGCCTACCGCCACGAGCAGCGTGAGCGCGACGGCGACCCGGCCGGCGACCAGCCCTACGACTTCGTGCTGATGTACCTCGCCAACCTGCACGGCGAGGGCCTCGCCATCTACCCCACCCACCGCGTGGTGATGGCTCGGCGCGAGGTCGATCCGCGCTTCCTGGCCGCCTTCGCCGTGCGCGAGCTGCCGGCCGGCACGTCGCCCGCCCAGGTCGAGTCGCAGCTGAACGCGATCGATCCGGCCACGGTCGCCTTCGCGCTCTGGCGCGGCAGCGACCAGCCGGCGCTGATCGCCCAGGTGAAGGACACGAGCACGGTGATGATGGCGATGCCGGGCGCGCCCAAGGCGCTGCGCGCCATCGACGCCGCCGTGCTCGAGGCGCTGGTGCTGGCACCGCTGCTGGGCCTTGACGGCGACCAGTTCCTGACCACCGACCAGGTGCGGTACGTGCGCGGCCTGGAGACGGCCGCCGCCCTGGTCGATTCGGGCGAGGCCGGCAGCGCCTTCCTGCTGCGCGCGCCCACCGTCGAGCAGGTGCAGGCGGTGGCGGCGGCGGGGCGCGTGATGCCGCAGAAGTCGACCTACTTCTTCCCCAAGCTCGCGACCGGCTTCCTGCTGAATCCGCTCGCCGCCGAGTGACCGACCGCGGCTGGCTCGAGTTCTGCCAGACCGTTGCCGCCGACGTGCGCGGGCTGCTGCTGCAGCTGCCGACCCGGGATGACCGCGAGCCGGTGATCGGCCAGGGCAAGGGCGGCGACGACACGACGGCGATCGACGACGGCGCCGAGCGACTGGCGGTGACGCGGCTCGAGCAGCTGGCCGACCGCGGCATCTCCTTCCGGCTGGTTTCCGAGGAGCTGGGCGAGCGGCGATTCGGCGACGACGAGAGCCCGTGGGTGGTCGTCGTCGATCCGATCGACGGCTCGCTCAACGCCAAGCGCTGCCTGCCCTTCTACTGCATCTCGATCGCCTTCGCCGACGGTCCGACCGTCGACGACGTGCGCTTCGGCTACGTGCTCGACCTCGGCAGCGGGGAGGAGTGGGTGGCGACGGCCGGGGAGGGCGCAACGGTCAACGGCCGCGCGCTGGGCGGCGTGCGACCCAAGCCGCGGCTCGGCATCGTGGACTTCGAGGCCACGAACGCCGCTCTGATCGCGGACGCCTCCGCCCGGCTCGACGGCCACGTCGGCCGCATCCGCGTGCTGGGCGCGCTGGCGCTGGCGCTCTGCCAGCTGGCCGACGGACGGCTGGACGGCGTGGCCTCGCTGAAGCCGTCACGGTCGGTCGACATCGCCGCCGCAGCGCTGATCGTGCGCGAGGCCGGCGCCCACATCGAGACCCGCGGGCCGGCGGCGATGCCGCTCGACCTGTCCACGCGCGCACACGTGGTGGCGGCGCGCGACCAGCCGATGGCCGACCGGCTGTCGGCGCTGCTCTGGGACTAGCGCGGTTCCGCTTCCAGGATCGCCTTCAGCTGCTGTAGATCCTTGATGTTGGCGCGGCGCATCGAACGCGCCATCAGCGGCGATGCCACCCCGACGAAGCCCCTGGGACGGCCGCGGTTTCGCAGCGTCATCCGGGTGCCGCCGCCGGGCGTATCGCGCCAGGTGTACGTCGTCTCCATCGGGAACGGCCCCTCGGGGGCTGACATCACCAGCCGCTCGCCTGTCACCAGCTCGGTGATGCGATAGGTGTAGGTCAGGCTCCGGCCCAGAAACCGCGCGGTGAACGCGATGTCCGAGCCGATCTCGGCCGGTGGCGATGAGCGCCACTCGACCGCGTCGATGTTCTCGTACCACTCGACCGCGTTGTCCGGGTCGGCCGCATACTCCGCCACCCGCTCACGTGGCCGGTCGATGTCGATCTCGGTGACCACGTCGACGTCCACGGCCGCAACGATCTCATAGCCTCAGCAGCGCTGCCGTGGCGGCAGCTGCGATCAGCACCACCGGAAACGGCGCCTTCCGCCAGACCAGCACCGCCGCAACGGCCAGCGCCGGCACCCGCGCATCGAGCACCAGCTTGCCGCCGCCGTCGAGCGTCCGGACGGCCACCAGGGCGGCCACCAGCGGCACGCTCAGGAGCTCCAGCGCCTGCGTCACGTCGGCGGGCAGCTGCCGGTTTCCGACCAGGACCGGTCCCACCGCCTTCAACACGTAGGCGCCGGCCGCGAGCGCGAGCAATGCGGTCCAGCTCATGCCACCACCTGCGCGCGGCGCAGCACGATCAGGCCCGGGATCACGCCGAACGCGGAGAACAGGATCGGCACCCCGACCTGGGTGAACGGCACCAGGGCCGTCGCCAGCAGCGCGCCGGCGATGGCTGCCACCGGCGCGCCCGGGCGGCGCAGCTGCGGTGCCAGCAGTGCCAGGAACGCCGCCGGGAACATCGCATCCAGCCCCAGCCGCCGCGGGTCGCCGAGACCGCTGCCGGCGATCGCGCCGGCCAGCGTGCCCAGGTTCCAGAACAGGAACACGCTGAGGCCGGTGGCGAGGAACGCGTGGTGGGCGGCGGCGGGATCCTGCGCGCGCGCCATGGCCGTCGATTCGTCGATCACCAGCTGGGCCTGCAGCGCGCGGCTGGCCAGCCGGCCTCGCAGCACCGGCACCAGCGACAGCCCGTACACGCCGTTGCGCGCGGCCAGCAGCAGCGCCGGTGCCAGCGCAGCGGCCGCCGATCCACCGGCGGCGATCACGCCCACCGTCGCGAACTGCGACGCGCCCGTGAACACCAGCAGCGACATCGCGCAGGTCTGGGCCGGACTGAGGCCGGCCGCCACCGACAGCACTCCGAAGGAGATGCCGTAGATGCCCGTCGCCGCGCCGATCGCGAGCGCCCTGCGGGTGATGTCGCGCCGCTCTGGTGCGTTCACCTGATCCAGATCGACCCCGAGCTGTAGTGCCGCAGGCCGAGGTGGAACGTCCCCCACCCGATCAGGGCGAACAGCGCCGCCACGGCCACCATCAGCAACGCCTCGGGGGTGTCGAAGTTGCGCACCAGCCGGGCCGGCACCCCGGTCACGAACGCGGCCGGCACGGCGGTGAACAGCAGCATCTTGGTGGCGCCCCCGAACAGGTCGAGCGGGTAGCTGGCGAAGATCAGGATCGCGTTGAAGCCGAGGTCGGCCTGCTCGCCGCGGCCGCCCACGAACAGCGTCAGCGACCCGCACGCGACCAGGAACCCGATCAACACCACCGAGCCCGCGACCACGCCGAACAGGAACATCGCGGCCCGCTCCGGACTGGGATTGCCGGCCAGCAGGAACACCACCGGGCCCAGCAGCAGGTCACCGGTGTTGGCGGCGTCGACGCGGGTGCTGAGCAGGTGCGCGAGCGGCGGCACCGGCAGCGTCAGCGTCTCGTCGAGCGCGCCGTCGGCGGACAGCTGCCCGATCTTGCGGCTGTTCGCGCACAGCCCGAGCGCAACGCCGGCCGTGGTCAAGAGGATCGAGAACAGCACGATCACGTCGTGGGCATCCCATCCGCGGAGATTGCCGACCTGGTGGAAGAACAGCACCCAGAAGATGATCCAGGTGATGTCGTTTGCGACCATCAGCGACACCTGGAACCAGAACGAGTTGCGATTGGCGAGGCCGTTGGCGACCGCCGTGCGCAGGGTTGCCGCGACGGCCGTCATCCGCCCATCACCTGCAGTCGCCGCTCACCGGCGGCGAACACGGCTCCGGCCATTCCCAGCAGCACGGCCAGCCAGCCCAGCTGCCAGAGCAGCAGCAGCGGATCGGGGTGGCCGGAGGCGATCCGTCCCGGCACGTAGGCCATCGTCGCGAACGGCAGCGCGAAGCTGATCAGCTCCAGCGGGCGCGGCAGCAGCTCCAGCGGGATCAGCATGCCGCCGGGCAGGAACACCAGCTTCTGGAAGAAGAACCACGACGCCTTCGCGTCCAGCAGCCAGAACGCGATGCCGCCGAAGGCGTGGCAGGATGCGATGTTGGCGGCACAGCCCAGCACCACCGCGGGCGCCGCCAGCCCCAGGGCCGCCAGCGACGGCGGTGCGCCCACGAACAGCCAGGTGATCAGGGCGCCCACGGTAAACGAGGCGATCAGGCGGGCGCAGGCCTCGCCCATGTCGATCGACATGCGCAGGCCCACCACCGACACCGGCCGCAACATCTGCACGGCCACGGTCCCGCTGCCGATCTCGTCGCCGATCTCCTCGACCGAGCGCGGCCGCACACCCAGCACCGCCGTCTGTGCGGCAAACACGTACCACAGCAGCGACGTGCGCGTGTAGCCGTGCAGGGAGCCGCCGTTGGCGTCGACCGCGGCCGTCCACAGTGCCGTCATCACCACCAGGATGATCGCGAAGAAGCCGATCCGCACCGACATGTCCCCGGGCGAGCGGATGGTGCGCAGGAAGCCCAGCCGCCAGCCGGCCAGATACGGGTTCATACCGGCCTCGCATAGATGTGGGAGACGATCTCCTCCAGCGGCGGGTCGGCCACCGAGATGTCGACCACGTCGTAGCGGTCGAGCAGGTCGTCCAGGACGCTGCGGATCGGTCGCCGGTCGGTGTCGACCACCAGCTTCGCGCCAGCCCCGGAGAGCTTCACCAGCCGCGCGCCCTCCACCTCGACGCTCGCGGGCGGCTGCTCGAAGCGCACGTCCAGCATCTTGGTGCCGAGCAGCGCGCGACGCATCACCGACACGCGGTCGTCATAGATCAGCCGTCCGTGGTTGATCACGATCACCCGCCGGGCCACCTGCTCGATGTCGGAGACGTCGTGCGACGTCAGCAGGATGGTGGTGCCCTGCTCCTCGTTGATGCGCACGATCAGGTCGCGGAAGCGCGCCTTCGCCACCAGATCCAGCCCGATCGTGGGCTCGTCCAGGAACAGCACCTCCGGCGCGTGCAGCATGCTGGCCACCAGCTCGCACCGCATCCGCTGGCCCAGCGACAGACCGCGCACGGGCTGGTCGAACAGCTGGGTGGCGTCGAGCAGCTCGCCCAGCCGGGCCAGCCGGCGGCGCTCCTCGTCGGCGGGGATCCGGTAGATGCGGCCCAGCAGGCCGAACGTCTGGCGTGGGGTCAGCTGGTACCAGAGCTGCGACCGCTGGCCGAACAGCGTGCCGATCCGCGCGGCCAGCTCGCGACGCTTCTTCCAGGGCACGATGCCAAGCACGGCCGCATCGCCGCTGGTGGGGTGGAGGATGCCGGTCAGCATCTTGATCGAGGTCGACTTGCCGGCGCCGTTGGGCCCGATGTAGGCCAGGCGTTCGCCCGCCTCCACCGCGAAGCTGATGCCGGCCACCGCCTCGACCGGCTCGCCCCGCCTGACCGGGAAGGTCTTTCGCAGCTCGCGTGCCTCGATCGCGATCATGGCTCACCGTAGCAATCCGGTCGGGGCTACCATCCGGCCATGGTTTCCGAGCAGGATGTGCGGACGGCGCTGGTCGCCGTCATCGACCCCGAGATCCGCCGCAGCGTTGTCGAGCTGGACATGGTGAGGGCTGTCGCCATCGACGGCACCAGCGTCGAGGTGACGATCGCTCTGACCGTTCCGGGTTGCCCGATGAAGGCGAACCTCGAGCAGCAGGTTCGCGAACACGTCGGTGCGGTCGAGGGGGTCGAGTCGGTGGCGGTGGCGTTCGACGTGATGTCCGCCGAGCAGCGCACCGCGCTGCGGCAGCGGCTGTCCGGGGCGCCCGCCGGCGAGGAGCGCAAGCTGTCGCTGGAGCCCGCGACGCGCGTGATCGCCGTCGCCTCCGGCAAGGGCGGTGTCGGCAAGTCGTCGCTGACCGCCAACCTGGCCGCGGCGCTGGCGCTGGACGGGGCCGAGGTGGGCGTCGTCGACGCCGACATCTACGGCTACTCGATGCCGCGCATGCTGGGCATCTCGCGGCGGCCGGTGGCCGTCGACCAGATGATGATCCCGCCGGTCAACCACGGCCTCAAGATCATGTCGATCGGGTTCTTCGTCGACGGCGACGGCGCGATCCCGTGGCGCGGCCCGATGCTGCACCGCGCGCTCGAGCAGTTCCTGTCGGATGTCCACTGGGGTGCGCTCGACTACCTGGTGGTGGACATGCCTCCCGGCACGGGCGACATCTCGATCTCGCTGGGGCAGCTGCTGCCCGAGCCCGATCTGCTGATCGTGACCACCCCGCAGGCGGCGGCTCAGAAGGTGGCGCGCCGGGCGGCGGACGTGGCGTCGAAGACCGGCATGCGGGTGGCCGGCGTGATCGAGAACATGAGCCATCTGGTCTGCAGCTGCTGCGGCGAGGTCACGCACCCGTTCGGCCAGGGCGGCGGCCAGGAGCTGGCCGACGAGCTGGGCGTGCCGCTGCTGGGCCAGGTGCCGCTGGACGAGCGGCTGCGCGTAACCGCCGACGAGGGCGTCCCGCTGGTGGTCGCCGAGCCCGAGAACGCCACCGCCAAGGCCGTGCGCGAGCTGGCCGTGGCGGTGCCCGCTGTGCTGCGCGCGCGCAGCGGTGCGGAGCGCATCAAGAAGCCGCTCGCGGTCATCTAACCGCGTTCGACGCTATCCCCGCAGAATCTCCAGCACCGCCGGATCGATGCGACTGCCGTCCGGCCACATTCGCTCCTCCAGGTTCTCGACGCCGGCGTAGGCGTCGAGCGAGTCGAAGCCGCGATCCGCGAGCAGGCGCGACACCTCGTCGGCCAGCGTTCCCTCCAGCGGCAGGAACTCCTCGGCCGGGGTCTTCCCGAACAGCAGCTGGTGGATGCCGAGGATGCGGATCATCTCAGGCACCGGATCGGGATGGTCGTCCACCCGCAGATCGATCAGGATGTCGTTGTTCCCCCCGTACCCGGCGCCGGCCTGGCGCACGACCAGCGCCGCCGCCTGGCGCCCGCGCCGATCGCCGCCCGCCCGGTCGGCGGCAAGCAGCGCGGCCGCCATCCGGTCGGCCAGCGATCCGCCGGTGGCGGCGAAGGTCTCGACCAGTGCGTCGACCACCTGCGGGCCGGCCAGGATGTTGCCCTGCGCGGCAAAGCCGGCACCGGCGCGACCGCCGGCCCAGTCCATGCAGTGCGCGCCGGTGTGCGTTGCGCTGCCGCCCCGCGCGTCGACGATGCCGAGCTGCCGCTCGTCGGTTCCCTCGTCCGCTGCGGTCAATGCGTCCAGCGCGGCCTGTGCGCTGCTGCCCGCCGCCAGCCGCTCCAGCCCGTCCGGGCCGTAGCTGACGTTGGCAGCCGCCTGCGTGGCGATGGCACCGACGTCGCCACGCACCCACGGCACGACCGCCCCCACGCACGGGAACTTCGAGGCCACCGCCACGCCCCACTGCCGCGCCTCGAGGTCGCACGCGACCAGCGAGAAGGTCATTCGACCGTGCCGCCCGGAGCCACGTCCAGCACCTCCAGCCCCGACACGTCGGCTGCCTCGCGGCGCAGCTGATCGGGCGTCCCGTGCAGCGCCGGGAACGTCCCGTAGTGCGTCGGCACGACCTTCTTGACGCCCAGCAGCCGGATCGCCTCGGCTGCCTCGAACGGGCCCATCGTGAAGAAGTCGCCGATCGGAAGGATCGCCACGTCGGGCTTGTACAGCCGGCCGATCAGGGCCATGTCGCCGAACACGGAGGTGTCGCCGGCCACGTACACGCGCCGCCCGTCCTCCAGCGTCACGATGTAGCCGTTCGGGTCGCCCGTGTGCAGGATCGTTCCGTCCTGCTGGGTGAAGCTGGACGAGTGGCGGGCGTCGACCATCGTGAACTTGAGGCCCTCGGCCTCGGCGGTGCCGCCCTTGTTGTATCCGATCACGTTCTGGACGCCGTTGGCCTCCAGGTAGTCGCCCAGCTCGATCATCGCCAGCACCGCCTTCGGCGAATGCCTGGTCGCCAGGTCGACGGCGTCGCCGGTGTGGTCGTTGTGCCCGTGCGTGAGCAGAAGCACATCGAACGGTCCGGGGTCCTTCAGCTCGTCGGGCACGACGGGGTTGCCGGTCACCCAGGGATCGATCAGCACCCGCTTGCCGCCGGGCGTCTCCATGATCCAGGTGGCGTGTCCAACCCAGGTCAGCCGCAGTCCGTTCCCAAGCCCCATCGTCGTCACTCCCTCGCGTTTGGGTTCCGGCCGCAGACTATCGAGGGAGCAGGATCCGCCGCCACCTGCGCGAACTGAACGGGCATGACCATCACATCAGCACCACGCACCGCGACCGTCGGTGCGCTGCTGGCGGTCGCCGCCGGCCTGATCGCGCCCAACAACCTGATCGCCTTCTACCTGACGGCGCTGGCAGCCGCGCTGCTGCTGTTCGCCGCGTTTCTCGCCTACCTCGACGCCGCGGAACGGCTGGACGCGCGCAGCGGGCTGGCGGTCGCGACGGCGGGCCTCGGCGCCGCTCTGGTGATGGCCGACGCCGCCATCCGCTTTCCGGCAGTGCTCGACCCGAGTGCTCCCCAGGGCGCCAGCGCGCTGGCGGTGGTGGCGCTACTCGTCGTGATGACGGGAGTGGTCGGCGAGCTGGTGTGGATGCGGGCTGATGACGCCGCCTCGCTGCGCGAGCGGCTGCGCCCAGTGCGGCACCTGCTGCACCGCTAGCCCCGCTCTTCGCGCGTTACTTGACCCAGACGGGCGTGCCGATCGGGGTCCTCTTGTACATCCACCTGGCCTCCGGCGCCGGCATCCGGATGCAGCCATGCGAGGCCGGGTAGCCGGGCACGCTCGCAAACGAGTGCATCGCGATGCCGCCGACGATGTAGCTGGCCCATGGCAGCCATACGTGGAACGGGACCGACCACGACATCCGCGACTTCGAGTAGACGTGCCAGTGGCCGGTGGGCGTGACGTGCCCCGGCGCGGCCGTCGAGACGTGGATCGCGCGCCGCACCTTGCCCAGCTTGCCGATTAGCAGCAGCACCTGCCTGCCCTTGTGCACCTCGACGTGGGCAAAGTGGCGGTGGCCGGTCCACGGCCGCGGCGTCACGGCCTTCTTGAGGCGCGCCTGGGTGATCGATCCCGCCACGCCGTCGCGCGTCAGCCGGGCCCAGCCCTGGTAGGCCATCACGGCCTGCATCGTGCGGTAGTCGTAGCACCCCGGTGTGTAGCTCTCCGGCAGGTACTTGTGCAGGCCCAGCTCGTGCTGGAGACGGTGGACGTCCGGCCCGCACATGCCCTGAGAAAGGGTCCGGGCGCTGGCCGTTGCCGGGAACAGCACCACGATCGCCAACACACCAACCGCCACCGCTGCCAGTCGCTTCATCGTCATCTCCCGATCAGTGATGCACTTGCCGTCTGCGCCAGATCGAGGAGCGGCCCGGGAATGATCCCGAGCACCATCACCGCGACCGCCGTTGCCAATACGGTAGCCGATGTTACGGCGAACGCCGGGCGATATGGCGACTCCGGGATCGGCACATCCCGGTCGACCAGCGCGAACGGGATCTTCAGGTAGTAGCCGAGCCCGACCAGGGTCGCGGCCACGCCCACGATGGCCAGGTACGTCTGTCCGCCGTCGACGGCGCTGCTCCAGATCGTGATCTTGGCGATGAATCCGCCCATCGGCGGCAGCCCGGCCAGCGACAGCATGAACACCACCATCGAGAGCGCCAGCAGCGGCCGCCGGTAGGCGTAGCCGCGGAAGTCATCGATCAACACCGGGCGTCCCAGCTCGCGCTCGCGGATCGCCACCAGCGCGAACGCGCCGATGTTCATCAGCGAGTAGATGGCCAGGTAGTAGAACATGGCGCGGGCGGCCGCCTGGGTGTGCACGGCCACCGCCGTGAACAGGAAGCCGGTGTGACCGATCGTGGAGTAGGCCAGCATCCGTTTCACGTTCGCCTGCCGCAGCGCCGCCAGGTTTCCGACCGCGAACGATGCCACCGCGAGCGCTCCGACCGCGTCCTGCCAGATCGCCGAGTCCTCGCCGAAGGCAGCCACCAGCACGCGGAACGCCAGCACCAGTGCCACGGTCTTGGTGGCCGCCGACATGAACGCGGTCACGGGCGTGGGCGCTCCCTCGTACGCGTCCGGCGTCCACATGTGGAACGGCGCCGAGTTGGCCTTGAACCCCAGCCCGACGATGATCATCGCGACGCCCAGCAGCAGCACGCCACCGTGGGCGTCGCCGTGGCGGATCGACTGGGCGATCAGGTCGAACTCGAACTGCCCGGTCGCGCCGTAGACCAGGGCCGACCCGTACAGCAGGAAGGCCGCGCCCACGGAGCCCACGATCAGGTACTTGAGCGCGCCCTCCAGGCCAGGCAGCGCATCCACGTCGATCGCCACCAGCACGTACAGCGCGATCGAGAACAGCTCCAGCGCGATGAACGCGATCACCAGGCTGTTCGACACCGCCAGCAGCGACATGCCGGCGGCGGCGGCCAGCAGCAGCGCGTGGTACTCGACCGCCCGGTCGAAGAGATGCGGCATGCCCCACGCCACGACCACGGCCAGCAGGCCGGCCGCGAAGATCAGCAGCCGCGCGCCGTTGCCGAAGGCGTCGATCCGCAACGTGTCGTCGAACGCCGTGCGGGGCGCATCGTGCCACTGCGCGATCGGTGCCACCATGGCAGCGGCGAAGGCGCCCGCCGCCACCGCCGCCCCCACCGGATGGGCCAGCCGCGCGGGTAGGAAGATCGCGCAGGTCAACAGCACGCAGGCACAGCTCAGGAGCACGATCTCGGGTGCGATCGCCGACCACGAGACGGGGACGGTGGTGACCGTGAGCGTGATCATCCGATCCGCTCCATCACGCCGAACGGCCAGGCCGAGAGCACCAGCAGGATCAGCAGCAGCGGCACCACCACCGCCAGTTCGGAGCGCCGCAGGTCGGGCGTGGCGGCGTCGATCCGCTCCCCGTCACCCTCGTGCGCGATCGCCGAGTACCAGCGCAGCATGTACATGGCGGCCAGCACGATCCCAAGCGAGGCGGCGGCGCCCAGCAGCGGCTGCTCACCGAACGCGCCGATCAGGATGTACAGCTCCGAGATGAACACGCTCGAGCCGGGCACCGCCAGCGCGAACAGCGCGGCCAGCAGGAACACGGTCGAGGCCACCGGCCGCCGGTTGGCGAGCCCGCCCAGCGACTTCAGGGCGTCGGTGCCCGTGCGCAGCTCGACCAGCCCGATCAGCAGGAACGCCGCCAGCGAGACGACGCCGTGGTTGACCATCTGGAAGGTGGCGCCGGTGAGGCCGTTGTCGCTGAAGACGCCGCCCGGCGCGAGCACGAAGATGCCGATGATGATCAGGTTCATCTGGCCGACGCTGGAGTAGGCCACCACGCCGCGCGCGTCGGGCTGGCGGAACGCGACCAGCGATGCGTACAGCAGGCCGGCCAGGCCCAGGCCCAGGAACAGCCAGCGCCAGTGGTAGGCGGTGGCCGGGAACAGCGGCACGGCGAACCGGATCAGCCCGTAGGCGCCGGCCTTGGAGATGACGCCGGAGAGCAGCGCCGTCACCTCGGGCGTCGACTGGCGGTACGCGTCCGGCAGCCAGCCGTGCAGCGGGAACATCGGCGCCTTGATGCAGAAGGCCAGCGCGAACGCGCCGAACATCCACCACGAGTCGCGCCCCTGGGCCGCCAGCACGCCCAGGTCGAACGAATGCCCCTCCACCGCGAGCCCGGCGATGGCGACCAGCATCAGCAGCGAGCCGGCCAGCGAGTAGATGATGAACTGGAGCGTGGCGAAGCGGCGCCGCTCGCCGCCCCAGACGCCCATCAGCACGAACAGGGCGATCATCATCACCTCCCAGCCCGTGTAGAACAGCACCAGGTCGCGGGCCGTGAACAGCGTCACCAGCGATGCCTCGAGCAGCAGCAGCAGGCCCAGGTACAGGCCGAGGCGGTCGCGGCCGGCGCGGATCGCCGTCCAGACGGCGCTGGCCACACCCACGGCGGTGAGCGCGACCATGAACATCGACAGCCCGTCCATGGCCACGTGGAAGTGCACGTCGGCGCCGCCGATCAGGTTCGGGATCCACACCCTGTCGGTGACGAACTGGCTGCCGCCGCCGACGTTGAAGTTGACGATCGCGACCGCCGCCAGCACCAGCTCGGCGAGCACCGCAGCCAGCCCCAGCCCGGCAGCGACGCGCCGGCCGAGCGGCAGGAAGCCGACCAGCGCGGCACACGCCAGCGGCAGTGCGATCAGGGCGACGGTCACAGGTTCGCCTTCCCGAGGAAGAACACGGCCACCAGTGCCGCGCCGCCCGCCAGCACGGTCACGTACTGCCGCACGATCCCCGACTGGGCCAGCGCGGTGGCTCTGGCCACGGTCGCCACCGTGGTGCGCGCCAGCCACAGCGAGCCGCCGATGATCCAGCGCTCACCGATGCTGTCGAACGTGACGGCCAGCCATACCGCCGGGCGGTAGCCGATGTTGTAGTAGAGCTCGTCCCAGCCGAACTTGGCCTCGGCGATCGTGGCCATGGTCTGGAACCGGCTGCGCACCGCGGCCACCCGGGCCGGGTCGTCATACAGCCGCCACACGTACAGCGCGCCGGCTCCGCCCAGGCCCCAGGCCAGCGCCGTCGTAAGGATGTCCTGCGGGACGGTGGCCTCGATCGTGGGCGCGGACTGGGCGAGGAAGTCGCCGAAGAAGTTGGTGATGCCAAAGCCGACCGACAGGAACCCGACCAGCACCGCACCGGCCGCCAGCGCCGCGACCGGCAGGAACATCGTCCACGGCGCCTCGCCATGGCCGGTGTGCAGGTGCTCCTTGGCGTAGCCGCTCATCTCGCCGTAGAACACGAGCCGCATCAGCCGGGTGGCGTAGATGCCGGTGAAGGCGGCTCCCACCAGCCCGCCCACGTACACGATCCAGCCGGCGGTGCCGCCGCCGTGCAGCGCGCCCTCCAGGATCTCGTCCTTGGACATCGGCCAGAACCCGATCAGCGCGATCGTGCCCACCCACATCAGCATGGTCGTGCGCGGCATCACCTTGGAGAGCCCGCCCATCCTGCGCACGTCCTGCTCGTTTGCGAGCGCGTGGATGACGATGCCGGCGCCGAGGAACAGCAGCGCCTTGAAGAACGCGTGGGTGAGCAGGTGGAACATGCCTGCCGAGTCGTCGGCCACGCCCACGGCCGCGAACATGTAGCCGATCTGGCTCATGGTCGAGTAGGCGATGATGCGTTTGATGTCGGTCTGCACGAGCGCGATCACGCCCGCCATCAGCAGCGTGGCCACGCCGATCACCGCCACCAGCGTGCGCACGTTGGGTGCGTTGGCAAACAGCACGTGGCAGCGCGCGATCAGGTAGACGCCGGCCGTGACCATGGTGGCGGCGTGGATCAGGGCACTGACCGGAGTGGGGCCCTCCATTGCGTCGGGAAGCCATGTGTGGAGCGGGATCTGGGCCGATTTGGCGACGGCGCCGGCCAGCAGCAGCAGCGCCACCCAGTTGGCGTTGGCGCTGCCCTTCGGCCACACATCGTGCGCGCGTGTGAACACCTCGTGGTAGTCGGTGGTGCCGAAGTCCCGCACCATCAGGAAGATCGCGATGGCGATGCCCACGTCGCCGATCGCGTTCATCACGAAGGCCTTCTTGGCGGCGGCGACCGGCGCCTCCTGCTCGTGCCAGAACCCGATCAGCAGGTAGGACGAGAGGCCGACCAGGCCCCAGCCGGCCAGCAGCAGCACGAAGTTGCCGGCCATCACCACCAGCAGCATCGAGAATAAGAACAGGTTCATGTAGGCGAAGAAGCGCCGCTGCTTGGGGTCGCCGTGCATGTAGCCGATCGAGTACATGACGATCAGCGCGCCAACGCCGGACACGACCAGCATCTCGACCACCGACAGCTGATCGATCTGGATCGAGAGCGGCACGCGCAGCACGTGGACGTTGTGCGCTCCGGCCCACGTGTAGAGCGTGTAGACGTGGCTGCGCGCGCTCTCGCCCTCGCCCAGGATCGAGAAGAACACGGCGGCGCCGCAGATGAACGAGGCGAAGGCGATGGCCGTTGCCAGCCAGGAGGCGGGCTCGCGTCCGATCCGGTTGCCGGCCAGCGCCAGCACGACCACGCCGGCCAGCGGCAGGAACAGACACACCCAGGAGAGCGTCTCCATCAGTGGCGAAGCGCCGTTAGCCGGTCGACGTCAAGGTCAGCCTTGCGCCGTGCCACCGCCACCACCAGCCCCAGGCCGACGACGACCTCGGAGGCTGCGATGCCCATCACGATCAGCGCGAACACCTGGCCGCTCTGGTCACCCCAGTAGCGCGAGAACGCGATCAACGTGAGGTTGCAGGAGTTCAGCATCAGCTCCACCGATAGCAGCAGGATCAGCGGGCTGCGGCGGGTGAACACGCCGAACATGCCGATCCCGAAGACGATCGCAGACACCGACACGAAGTACTCGACGCCGATGTGCATCAGCCGCCGTCCTCGTCCTTGCGGGGCATGTGGTGCACGGGGAAGGCCGTCTCGGCCCCCATCACGGCGGCCTGCAGCTCCAGCTCGGGCTGGGGCCGCGGGGCCGGGAAGTCGTCCGGCTGGTCGACCCGCGGGCTGGGCCGCTTGGAGCCGAGCACGACGGCGCCAACCGCCGCCACCAGCAGCAGGATCGAGGTGGCCTCGAATCCCAGCAGGTAGCGTGAGAAGAAGCTGTTGGCGACGAGGCTGGGGTTGCCGAACTGATCGGTGACCGTCTTGCCGGGGCCGAACGCCTGGCTTGCGACCGCGACCACGATCTCGATCACCACCGCCGCGCCCGCCACCACCGCCGCTCCCAGCTGCCACAGCGGGATGTCGCGCGTGGGCTCGTCGGCGCGGTTGCCGAGGTAGGCGATCACGAACAGGAACATGATCATCACCGCACCGGCGTAGACGATCACCTGCGCGGCGGCCAGGAAGTCGGCCTGCAGCAGCAGGTACATGGTGGCCAGCGAGACCAGGTGCATGATCAGCGACAGGGCCGAGTAGAACGGGTTCACGGACAGCACCACGCCCAGCGCCGAGGCGATCGCCAGCGCCGACGCGGCGACGAACACGATGTCGTAGGTCACGCCGGGCCGTCCTCCTGGGCCGGGATGTCGTAGGGGTCGACCGGTGCCACCGGCGTGCGCCGGGCCTCTGGCCCGGGCTCCAGCAGCATCTGCTTGGTGTAGACCAGCGCGTCGCGCGACATCTCGGCCAGCTCGTAGTCGTGGCCGAGCGTGATCGCGTCGAACGGGCAGGCCAGCTCGCAGTAGCCGCAGAAGATGCAGCGGCTCATGTTGATCTCGTAGATGCGCGCGTACCGCTCGCCGGGCGAGTAGCGCTCCTCGGGCGTGTTCTCGGCGGCCACCACGCGGATGCAGTCGGCCGGGCAGGCCGCGGCGCAGAGCGAGCATCCGACGCACTTCTCGAGGCCGTTCTCGTGCCGGTGCAGGCGGTGCCGTCCGCGGAAGCGCGGGTACACCGGGCGCTTGTACTCGGGGAACTGCTGCGTCACCGGCTTTCGGAACAGGTGCCGGAAGGTGACGCTGAAGCCCTTGAGGTTGTCGGTGACTGGACTCATGCTCGATAGGCCACGATCGCGGAGGTGACCAGCAGGTTGACCGTTGCCAAGGGCAGCAACACCTTCCAGCCGATCGTCATCAGCCGGTCGTAGCGCACGCGGGGAAGCGTCGAGCGCACCCAGATCGACAGGAACAGGAAGATGAACATCTTGATCAGCATCCACAGCGGGCCCGGCAGCACCGGCCCGTCGTAGCCACCAAGGAACAGGATCGATGCCAGGGCCGAGAACGCGATCAGGGCGATGTACTCGGCGTTCTGGAACATCGCCCAGCGCATGCCGCCGTACTCGGTGTGGTAGCCGGCCACCAGTTCGCCCTCGGCCTCCGGCAGGTCGAACGGGATCCGGCTGACCTCGGCCGTCGACGCCAGCAGGTAGATCACGAAGCCGGCGAACTGCGGCACGATGTACCAGACCCCGTCGCGCTGCTGGGCGTCGACGATGCCGGTCAGAGACAGCGTCTGCGACATCATCACAACGCCGATCACGGCCAGCGCCAGGCTCACCTCGTAGCTGACCAGCTGGGAGACGGCGCGCATCGAGCCGTACAGCGAGTACTTGGAGCTGGACGACCAGCCGCCCACCAGGAACCCGTAGAAGCTGAACGAGCCGAGCGCGAACACCAGCAGCAGGGCGACGTTGGGATCGGCGATCCACAGGTAGATCTGGTAGTCGGTGCCGGGGATCGTGGCCTGGCCGCCGAACGGCACCACCGAGAACACCATCAGCGCGCTGAACAGCGAGATCACCGGCGCCACCAGGTACAGGAAGGCGCTCGAGCCGACCGGGATCAGGCTCTCCTTCTGGATCAGCTTGCCCAGGTCGGCGATCGGCTGCAGCAGGCCGAACGGGCCTACCCGGTTGGGGCCGAGGCGCACCTGGAAGCGACCGATCAGCCGCCGTTCGAACCAGGTCATGAACGCGAACATCACCATCACCAGGTTGACCAGCACGAACGACTTGATGGCGGTGACGATGAACCCGTCAGGCATCGGCAGTCTCCTCGGGCGCGGCCCGCAGCTCGCCCGGCCCGACGTACGGCACCGCCGTCGCCAGCCGCACGACGCCCCGTCGCAGCCGCCGCTGCACCAGCGCGGCGCCGGTCAGGGAGGCGCCGGCGAAGCTGACCTCGACCCGGTCGCCGGTGGCGACGCCGATCTGCTGGGCGTCGTCGTGTGAGATCTCGATGCCGCTGCGGCGCTGGAAGTGCAGCGCCGGGGCGCCCTCCACGGTCGGCCCGCTCATCAGCTGGCGGTAGCCGACCACGATCGTTCCCTCCGGCTCGCCCTCGGCGACATGCGGCGCGGGCGGCGCCTGGCCGGAGCCGGAGGCCGGCTCGGGGCGCACGCCGCGCTCGCCGATCCCGGCCCAGGTGAGGCCGGCAAACGCCGCGCGCGAGCCAGCCATGTCGGCAAACACTGCGGGCGGCTGATCGGGCATGTCGAGGCCCAGCCGCCGGCCCAGCTCTGCCGCCAGCACGATCCCGTCGAGCACGCCCGGCGGCGGCGGCACGGCCGCCCGCAGGCGCTGCACGCGGCCCTCGATGTTGGTCATGGTGCCCTCCTTCTCGAGCGGCATAGGGGACGGCACGATCGTCGTCGCCCAGCCACTGGAGCCGGTCTGGAACGGGCTCACCTGCAGCGCGAAGAAGGCGCGCTCCATCAGCCCCCGCCAGCGGTCGCCGCCGGGCCAGCCCCCCACCGGGTCGGCGCCGAGCAGCACCACGGCCTTGACGCGGCCCTGCTCGACGGCCTCCAGGGCCTCGGCCGGTGTGTGCGTCCCCAGGCCCGCGGCCTGGCAGCCGAGCTCGTTCGCGGCCAGCGGCGTGGGCAGCACGCGGCAGCCGCTGGCGTGCGCGACGTGGGCCAGCACCGTTGCCACCGGCGCGCTCATGCGACCGTTCCAGAGGATCACCGAACGGTCGCTGAGGCCCTTCAGCGCCACGCCCTGGGACGCGGCGAGCAGCGCCGCGTGGGTGGTGCCCGGCGCGGCCGAGACGTGCTCGGCTGCGTGCAGCGTGTCCAGGCGTGTGGCGCCGGCGCCGATCGTGACGACGCGCGCGCCGCGGTCGACCGCTCGACGGATGCGCAGCTCCAGGATCGGCGCGCGGTGCACCAGGTCGGTGGCTCCGGCGACGACGATCAGGTCGGCGTCGTCCAGGTCGGCGATCGTGGCCGAGTGCGCGGCCAGCTCACCCCAGCCGGCGCCGCCCTCAGGCCCGCATACGATCGGGCCGCCGCCGAGTGCCTGCTCCTGGATGCGCGCCCACAGGTGCGCCTCCTCGCTGGTCTGGTCGCCGGAGGCGATGATCGCCACCGAGCCGGGGCCGAACCGCTCGACCGCCGCCCGCAGCCGGTCGGCGATGTGGTCGAGCGCCGTGGAGCCGTCCACCGGCTCCAGCCCGCGGCCGCCGCGGATCAGGGGAGTGGTGATGCGCTGCTCGGACTCCAGGCTGGGGAACGTGTAGCGGCCCCGGTCGCAGAGCCAGCCGTCGTCGACCGCCGGGTTGTTGCGCGACAGCACCCGCGCCACCTGGCCCTCGCGGATGGTCGCGTACGTGTTGCAGCCGATCGGGCACTCTCCGCACACCGTCGGGATGTTCTGGATCTCCCACGGCCGGCCGCGGAACCGGTAGGAGATGGAGGTGAGCGCGCCCACGGGGCACAGCTCGGTGACGTTGCCGGAGAACTCGCCGTCGTACGGCCGGCCCTCGAAGGTGGTGATGATCGAGTTCGCGCCGCGATGCTCCGTCACCAGCTGCAGGTCGCCGGACACGTCCTCGCTGAACCGCGTGCAGCGGTAGCAGAGGATGCAGCGCTCGCGATCGAGCTTGATCAGCGGCGAGATCGGCACCGGCTTGGTGTGGGTGCGTTTCGGCAGCGTCATGCGAGTGCTGCCGGGGCCGTAGCGGAAGGTCAGATCCTGCAGTGGGCACTCACCGCCCTTGTCACAGATCGGGCAGTCGAGCGGGTGGTTGATCAGGAGGAACTCGAGCACGGCGTCCTGGCCCTCGCGGGCACGGTCGGAGTGCGAGTGCACGACCATGCCATCGGTGACCGGCGTGGTGCAGGCGGTCTGCAGCTTGGGGATGCCCTCGATCTCGACCAGGCACATGCGGCAGGCGCCGACGGCGGCGCCCAGGCGCGGCTCGTAGCAGAACACCGGCACCTCGATGCCGGCCTCGGCCGCCGCCTCGACCAGCGACATGCCCTTGGGCACGGTCACCTCGCGGTCGTTGATGGACAACGTGACGGTGTCGGTCTCGACCGTCGCCATCAGCCAGCCTCGTCCTCGTCGTCGTCCTCGTCTTCGCCCTCGTCCCACAGCGCCTCGGCCAGCTCGATCTCCTCGGGAGCCTCGGCCGCGGCGATCACCTCAGGCACGACCAGCTCGGGATCCTCCCCGTTCTCCAGCCGCCGGCGGGCGCGCAGGAATGCCTCGCGGAACTCGCTCACGACACGGCCGCCGGTTCGTGGTACAGGCCCGAGATCGGGCTGTGCTCCGTGAACGGGCAGCCGCCCTCGTCGATGTGGCGCTGGAACTCGTCGCGGAAGTGGGTGACGTAGCTCGCCACCGGCATCGCCATCGCGTCGCCCAGCGGGCACAGGCAGTTGCCGAGGATGCGGTCGCACACGTTCAGCAGCAGGTCGAGCTCGCCCTGGCGCGCCTCGCCCATCTCGATGCGCCGGATGATGTCCACGCCCCAGCGCGTGCCCTCGCGGCAGGGCGTGCACTTGCCGCAGCTCTCGTGCTTGTAGAACTCCGACACGCGCAGCGCCAGCTGCACCATGCAGGTGCGGTCGTCGATCACGATGATCGCGCCGGAGCCGGCCATCGAGCCGGCGGCCGCGATCGACTCGAAATCGATGTGGGTGTCGATCTGGTCGGGCATCAGGATCGGTGCGGACGAGCCGCCCGGGATGATCGCCTTCATCGTGCGGCCGTCCGGCATGCCGCCGCCGTGGCCCTCGATCAGCTCCCGCAGGGTCGCTGTCAGCGGCAGCTCGTAGTTGCCCGGCCGCTTGACGTTGCCCGACAGCGAGAACACGCGCGTGCCCTTCGACCGCTCGGTGCCGATCTCCGCGTAGGCCGCGCCGCCCATCTCCAGGATGTAGGGCACCGACGCCAGCGTCTCCACGTTGTTGACCAGCGTGGGGGCGGCGTAGAGGCCGGCCACGGCTGGGAACGGCGGCTTTGAGCGGGGCTGTCCCCGCTCTCCCTCGAGCGACGACAGCAGCGCCGTCTCCTCACCGCAGATGTAGGCGCCCGCGCCTCGGTGCAGGACGACGGTGGCGTCGTAGCCCGAGCCCAGCACATCCGCGCCGACGAAGCCCCGCTCGCGCGCCTGCTGAAGCGCCGTCATCAGCACCTCGAACTCGGCCCGGTACTCGCCGCGGATGTAGATGAAGGCCGACGTGGCGCCGATCCCGAAGCTCATCGTGATAACGCCCTCGATCAGCGCGTGGGGGTTGCGCAGCATGATCTCGCGGTCCTTGAACGTGCCCGGCTCCGACTCGTCGGCGTTCACGCACAGGTAGGCGGGCTTTCGGTCCTTGGGCAGGAACGAGGCCTTGCGCCCGGTCGGGAACCCGGCCCCGCCGCGGCCGCGTATGCCGGAGCCGTCGACCGCGGCGATGACGTCCTCGGGCGCCCCGGCGAGGGCCTTGGTGAGCTGCCGGTAGCCGCCGGCCCGCTCGTAGTCGCCGATGTCGCGGCGGTCGCCGTCGAAGTCGAGCAGGATGCGCAGGTCGGTGGTCATGCGTCCGGCTCCGCGTCGGCCCGCAGCCGGGCGACCAGCTCCGGCACCTGCTCGGCCGGGAGCGGCTCGTGGTAGCGCTCGTTGACCGACACCACCGGGCCCCAGCCGCAGCCTCCGTAGCACTCGACCGTCTTCAGCGTGAACAGGCCGTCCTCGCTGGTCTCGCCGGGGTGGATGCCGAGCTCTCGCTCGAAGGCCCGCATCGTGCCGGCGGCGCCGACCAGCGCGCAGGAGACGTTCGTGCACACGCAGATCTCGTAGCGTCCGGTCGGCGTCAGCCTGAACATGTCGTAGAACGAGGCCACGCTCTTGCAGAACGCGGGCGTGAAGCCGGTCGCGTCGGCCACCGCGTCGAACGCCTGCTCCGACAGCCAGCCGTACTCGTCCTGTGCCAGGCGCAGGGCCGGCACCACAGCCGACTTGCGCTCCGGGTAGAGCGCGATCACGTCCTGGATGCGGTCGTAGAGCGGCCGCGTGTCGTCGCTCGCGGGCAGCGGCGCGGGCCACGTGGGGCGCGTCTCACGGGCGCCGGCGAGGGTCTGGGCGTCCGACGGTTCCACTACCGGTCAGCCTCCCCCATCACGCCGTCGAGCGATCCCACGACCACGATCAGGTCGGCGATGTAGCGGTTGACCGCCATCATCGCGGTCGACTGCAGGCTGACGAAGCTGGGCGCGCGGAAGTGGATCCGCCACGGCTTGGGGCCGCCGTCGGAGACCAGGAAGCAGCCGAACTCGCCGCGCGGCGACTCCACCGTGTAGTAGATCTGATTCGCCTTCACCCGGAAGCCCTCGGTCACCAGCTTGAAGTGGTGGATCAGCGACTCCATCGAGGTCTGCAGCTCGTGGCGGGGCGGCAGCACGTGCTTGCGATCGTCGGCCATGACAGGGCCGGACGGCATCCCCTCCAGGCACTGGTCGATGATCTTGACCGACTCGTACATCTCCTTGGTGCGGCACATGAGACGGTCGAAGGCGTCGCCGCGCTCGCCGGTGACGATGTCGAAGTCCATCTTGTCGTACGCCAGATATGGCTCGGCGCGCCGCAGGTCGAAGGGCACGCCGCTGGCGCGCAGGTTCGGCCCCGACAGGCCCATCGCGATCGCTGTGGCGGCATCGATCGTGCCGATGCCGCGGTAGCGGTCGCGCCACACCGAGTTGCCGGCCACCAGGTCGAGGTACTCGTCGATCCGCAGCGGCACGTCGTGGCAGAAGCGCTTGGCCTCGGCGTAGAAGCCCCTGGGCAGGTCCTCGGCCACGCCGCCGAACTGCGGGTAGCGGTCGTGCATGCGCACGCCGGTCACCATCTCGAACAGGTCGAGCACGCGGTCGCGCTCGCGCAGGCAGTAGAAGAACAGCGAGATGGCGCCCAGCTCGACGCCGCTGGTGCCGAGGAAGATGAGGTGGCTGTGGATCCGGTTCAGCTCGGCGAACAGGGTGCGGATCCACTGCGCCCGCTCCGGCACCTCGATCTCGATCAACCGCTCGACCGCCCCCACGTAGGCCAGCTCGTTCGCGAAGAAGGCCAGGTAGTCCATCCGCGGCGCGTAGGGGATGCCCTTCCAGTAGGTCTTCTGCTCGAAGTTCTTCTCGAAGCCGGTGTGGACGTACCCGATGTCGGCGTCCAGGCCCACCACCACCTCGCCGTCCAGCGTCACGATCAGCCGCAGCACGCCGTGGGTGGACGGGTGGTTCGGCCCGAAGTTGACGGTGATCAGATCCTCGCCCTCGGGCGGATCGATCTTGCTCGGGGTGGGGCTGGGCACCTGCGCCGGCTGCCACAGCGGCACGACGGGGGCGGATGCGTGCTCGGTCGCCGACATCAGACCGCGTCCGTGAACTGGACCGGCTCGCCGCCGATCGGGTAGTCCTTGCGCAGCGGATGGCCGTCCCAGTCGGACGGCATGATCAGCCGCCGCAGGTTGGGATGGCCGTCGAACCGGATGCCCATCAGGTCGTACTGCTCGCGCTCGTGCCAGTCGGCCGTGGGCCAGACCGAAACGACGCTGGGCACGCGGCCCTCCTCCGTCAGCACCTGCAGGCGCACCCGGTCGGTGGGGCCCTCGCCGATGTGCGCCAGGTGATAGACCACCGCGAAGCGGGTGGCCGGCGGCGTCACCGTCTCGGGCGTGCCCCAGCTGCCCGTGCGGTTGATGTCGCGGCCGCGCTCGCTGCCGAAGTAGCCCGCCACCTCTTCGCCGTAGCCCAGGTAGTCAACGCCGGAGACGGCGGACAGGAAGTTCTTGCCCTGCTGGTCTCGCAGGTAGGTGCAGACGGCGATCAGGTGCTCGCCGGCGATCGTCAGCGAAGGCATGTCGAGGTCGTCGGCATGCGCCTGCACCGACCCGGGCACGGCCTGCTCGACCAGCGCTGCGAGCTGCTCGGCGGTCACGCCTTGGACTTCTCCAGGTCGTAGGCGGGCGCGATGCCGGAGCGGATCTTCTTCTGGATCAGCAGCAGGCCGTCCACGACCGCCTCCGGCCGCGGCGGGCAGCCGGGCACGTGCACGTCCACTGGCACCACCTTGTCGACGCCCTGCAGGATCGCGTAGTTGGCGAACATGCCGCCGGAGCTGGAGCAGGCGCCCATCGCCATCACCCACTTCGGCAGGAGCATCTGGTCGTAGACCTGGCGCAGCGGCGCCACCATCTTGTGCGACACCCGGCCGGACACGATCATCAGGTCGGCCTGGCGCGGCGAGGAGCGGAACACCTCGGATCCGAAGCGGGCGATGTCGTAGCGGGGCGAGGGCAGCGACATCATCTCGATCGCGCAGCAGGCCAGACCGAAGCCGGCCGGCCAGATCGAGTTGGACGAGGTCCAGGCCATCGCCTTCTCGAGCGTGGTCAGCATCACGTACTGCTCCAGGTCGCCGGCGCGCACCGCCTTGGAGATGCTGACCGGCGTCACCGCCATTCGAGGGCGCCCTTTCTCCACACGTACACGTAGGCCACCGCCAGCAGCACGATGAAGACGGCCATCTCGGCGAACCCGAACATGCCCAGCGCGTGCATGCGCAGGGCCAGCGGGTAGAGGAACACGATCTCGATATCGAACACGATGAACAGCATCGCGGTCAGGTAGTAGGAGATCGTGAAGCGGTGGGCGTGGAACTCGTTCGCCGAGACGCCCGACTCGAACGGGATCCGCTTGTCACCGGCCCGTCGTTTCGAGCGTGTGTCGAGGGCAAATGTCGCGAACAGGAGCGACAGCGGAATCGCCATTGCGATCACTGCGAACACCAGCACGGCTGCCCAGTCGCCCAACACGCGAGGCGACTATAGCACCGGCCTGAAACAGTGTGACGATCTCGCCACCGGGAGGGCGCAAACCCGCTTGTTGACACCGGTATCCTGTGTTACAAAGTCAGGGTGGTTTTGGCGTCTACTCATGTTCCGAGGGCTTCGCTACGATATGTGTAGTACGGCAGCAAATTGCCGGCTCCCCAGGAGGCAGCGAGACAGCAATGATCATGATCACCGAACGCGCGGCCGAGAAGGTCAAGGAGCTGATGGCCGCAGAAGGTGATCCGTCGCTGAGCGCGCTCCGCGTCGCGGTCGAGGGCGGGGGCTGCTCGGGCTTCCAGTACGCGCTCGGATTCGACTCCGCGCCCGAGGACAACGACGAGGCCTGGGAGCACCACGGTGTGCGGGTGATCGTCGACCGCTTCAGCCTGCCCTACCTGGAGGGCGCCAGCGTCGACTACATCGACGGCCTGACCGGCGCCGGCTTCCAGATCGAGAACCCCAACGTGGTCGCGGCCTGCGGCTGCGGCAGCTCGTTCCAGGCCAAGGACGAGGTGCCCGCCGCGGCGCTTCCTGACGCCGATGACGGCTGCGGCACCGGCTGCGGCTGCTCCCACTAGCGTCCCTTCGCGGCGTCCCTCCGGGGTACGCTGCTGCATCCTGACCGTGCGGTCAACCGGTAGAGTTTGGATCCAAACTCGAAGCGGCCTGGAGGTCCTGGCGTCGTGAGCCCAGAGCAGATCACCGACATCACCATCATCGGCGGAGGCCCCACCGGGCTCGCCGCCGCCTACTACGGCGGCCATCGCGACGCCTCCGTGCGGATCGTCGAGAGCCTGGAACAGCTGGGCGGGCAGGTCTCGGCGGTCTACCCCGAGAAGCACATCTTCGACGTGGCCGGCTTCCCCAAGGTGAACGGCCAGGAGCTGATCGACCGCCTGATCGAGCAGGCGCAGCAGTACGAGCCGGAGGTGCGCCTGGGCGAGGTGGTGGAGCGCATCGCGCACCGCGACGACGAGGTGATCGAGCTGCACACGGCCGCCGGCGAGACGCTGCTGACGCGCACCATGATCATCACCGCCGGGCACGGCGCGTTCAACCCGCGCACCCTGGGGCTGCCCGAGCTGGAGACGTTCGCCGGCAGCGGTCTGCACTACTACGTCAAGGAGAAGGCCCACTTCAGCGGCAAGCGGGTGGCGCTGGTGGGCGGCGGCGACTCGGCGCTGGACTGGGCCATGAACCTGCAGGACACGGCCGAGCTGCCGATCACGCTGATCCACCGCCGCGACCGGTTCCGCGGCCTCGAGTCGTCGGTGAACGAGGTGCAGCGGCTGGCCGGCGAGGGCCACGTCCGGATCCTGACGCCGCACGAGGTGCGGGGCGCCGAGGGCAACGGCCGGCTGCAGGCGATCACCGTCGAGAACACCGAGACCGGCGAGTTCGAGCGGATCGAGGTCGACGCCGTGGTCACGCTGCTGGGCTTCATCTCCCACCTCGGCCCGATCGCCGAGTGGGGCCTCGAGTTCGAGAACAAGCGCCAGATCAAGGTCGCCCCCAGCATGGAGACGAACCTGGCCGGGGTCTATGCGGCGGGGGACGTCGCCGGGTACGAAGGCAAGATCACGCTGATCACGGTCGGCTTCTCGGAGGCGGCGATCGCGGCGAACCACTGCGTCGCCCGCATCCGCGGCGAGAAGGTGCAGCCGAAGTACTCGACCGAGTAGGCGTCTGCGAGGATGCGGTCATGAGCGGCCGCCTGGCAGACATCCTCGCACCCGACCTGCGCTGCGTGTTCGTCGGCATCAACCCGGGTCTCAAGTCGGCCGAGGCCGGGTTCCACTTCGCCAACCCGCGCAACGACTTCTGGCGGCTGCTGGCCGACGCCGGCCTCACGTCACGCCTGCTCGAGCCCTCGCAGCAGGACGAGCTGCTGGCCAACGGCCTGGGGCTGACCAACGCCGCGCGGCGCGTCACCCGCGGCAGCGGCGAGCTGCGCCGCACCGACTTCGCGGACGCCGCCCGGCGACTGGCGGCTGTGGCCCGCGACCTGCACCCGGGTGCGTTCGCGTTCGTGGGCAAGCAGGCATACGCGGGCGCCTTCGGCGAACGCCCCGACCACGGGCTGCAGGCGCGCGAGCTGGAGGGGCGGCCGCTGTTCGTGCTGCCGTCCACTTCTCCGGCGAATGCGGCGGTGCCCTACCCGGAGAAGCTGCGGTGCTTCCGGGAGCTGGCCGAGCTGCTGGATCGGCCACGGGGCTGACGGATCTAAGCTGATCCGGAAACCGAACGGCAGACGAGGAGCGCGGCGACATGGCAGAGCTTTGGGGCGGGGAGACTCGCAAGGCGGTCGACAACTTCCCGGTCTCGGGCGAGACGATCCCGGTTGCGGTGGTGCACTGGCTGGGCCGGATCAAGGGTGCCGCCGCGCGAGTGAACGCGTCGCTGGCGCTGCTCGACGAGGGGCTGGCCGAGCGGATCTCGGCGGCTGCCGACGAGATCGCCGCCGGAGAGCATGACGACCAGTTCCCGATCGACGTGTTCCAGACCGGCTCCGGCACCTCCTCGAACATGAACGCCAACGAGGTGATCGCGACCCTGGCCGGTGAGGGCGTGCACGCGAACGACCACGTCAACATGGGCCAGTCCTCGAACGACGTGTTCCCGTCGGCCGTGCACCTGGCGGCGCTCGATCGCACGACCCACGAGCTGCTGCCGGCGGTGGCGCAGCTGGGCGATTCGCTCGCACGCAAGGCGGAGCAGTTCGCGGACGTGGCCAAGGCCGGGCGCACGCACCTGATGGACGCCGTTCCGGTCACCCTCGGCCAGGAGTTCGGCGGCTACGCGGCGCAGGTGCGCGAGGGGCAGGCGCGGATCGAGGCGACGCTCGAGCGGCTGGGCAAGATCCCGCTGGGCGGCACCGCGGTCGGCACCGGGCTGAACACGCATCCCCGGTTCGCGGCGGAGGTGCGCAAACGGCTGTCGGCCGACACCGGCCTCGAGATCCTGCCGCCGGCCGACCCGTTCGAGGCGCAGGCCAACCGCGATGGGCTGGTCGAGGCGTCGGCAGCGCTGAAGGGTCTCGCCGTTTCGCTGACGAAGATCGCGAACGACCTTCGGTGGATGGGATCGGGACCGCGGGCGGGGCTGGCCGAGATCTTCATCCCGGAGCTGCAGAAGGGCAGCTCGATCATGCCCGGCAAGGTCAACCCGGTGATCCCCGAGGTGGTGTGCCAGGTGTCGGCGCAGGTGATCGGCAACGACACGGCGATCACGGTGGGCGGGCTGCAGGGCAGCTTCGAGCTGAACGTGCAGATCCCGCTGATGGCGCGGAACCTGCTCCAGTCGATCGCGCTGCTCAGCTCGACGTGCCGGCTGTTCGCGGAGAAGTGCGTGGACGGGATCGAGGCCAACCGCGAGGTCTGCGAGCGCCACGGCGAGGCCTCCCTGGCGATGGCGACGGCGCTCAATCCCTACATCGGCTACGACCGCGCGACGGCGATCGTGAAGGACGCGGCGGCCTCGGGCCGCACGCTGCGCGAGGTGGCGCTCGAGCACGGGGTGGACGCCGAGACGCTGGACAAGGCGCTGGATCTGCGGGCGATGGCGCGCGGGTCGTCAGAGGGCTGACGGGCACACCGTCGTCTAGCGAACCACCGCGTACACGATCACGCCGACCAGCACCACCATCAGCACCGCCAGCGGCATCGCCAGGCTGCCGCTGCGCACGTCCTGCACGGCTTCGCCTGGCTCTGGCGGCGGGTACATCGGCAGCTCGCCGATGGCGATGCGGTGCGCCACTGCCTGCGCCTCGTCGGCGCGCACCAGCTCGGTCACGATCTCGGGGTCGAGCTGCATCTCCGCCGCGATCTCGTCGTCCCCCGCGCGCGCGTCGCGCAGCGCCATGAACCGCCGCACCTGATCGTCGCCGAGCGCGAAGTCGCTCGCGTCCTGCGCCGCCGAGCGCAGCGCCAGCAGGCGGTTATCGGGGGGTGGCGACTGTGACATCGAGCCACCGTTCGAACATCTGGCGTGCGATCAGCTGCATCCCGGCTGCGGCGCGGTCGAACTCATCGAACAGGCCCGGCGCAGCACCCGCTCCGAGCGTCTGCTCGAGCGATCTCACGTAGGCCGGCACCGTCGCCCACTCCCGCGCCATGTCCCCCGTCACCTCGACGTGGAACTGCACGCCGTAGGCGGCCCGGCCGTAGCGGAAGGCCTGGTGCGGGTAGGCCGGCGAGCCGGCCAGCAGCACCGCTCCCTCCGGCAGGTCGAATGTGTCGCCGTGCCACTGCAGCGTTGCCAGCTCGCGTGGCAGCCCCGCGAACACCGGGTCGGACGCGCCCTCGTCGGTCAGCGTCACCCCCAGCACGCCCACCTCCGGCTGCGGCCCCGCGTAGACGCGCGCGCCCAGGCTGGATGCCAGCAGCTGCACGCCCAGGCAGGCGCCCCAGTAGCCGACCCCGGCCTGCACGGCCTCACGGATCAGCCGCTTCTCCGCGACCAGCCAGGGGTGTTCGGACTCGTCGTTCACGCTCATCGGGCCGCCCATCGCCACGATCAGGTCGAAGTCGCGCCAGTCGGGCAGCCGGCCGCCCTCGTCCAGCTCGACGCGGGTGATGGCCGCGCCGCGCTCGATCAGGACGTCCTCGAACACCCCGGGCGGCTCGCATGCGATGTGCTGGAGCACGAGCGTCTTCATCGAAGCACAGCTTACGCGGTGCGGTCCTTGGCCACCAGAAAATCGCGCACGAGCGCGCTGGTCTCGGCCATCGCATCCCACAGCACAACGTGCCCGCCGGGCACCTCCTCGACGCGCAACCTGCGGACCGCGTCGTTGGCTGCCTCGACATCTCCGTCGGTCAGCCATCGCGACTCGTGGCCGTGGATCAGCATGGTCGGGCACAGCACGTCTGCGAGCCGCGTCTCGGGGTGGGCCGCCGCCTCCAGGGCCGCCGCCGCCGCCTCGCGGCTGTAGCGGTAGCGGTAACGGCCGTCGTCGGCAACCAGGTGCTCGGCCATCTCCTCCTCGAGCAGGCCGCGCGGCGTGTGCAGCAGCCCATCCTCCTGCCGGCGCCGGTCGATCGCCTCGTCCACACCGGCGTACCCGCCGCCGTCGCGCTCGACGCGGGCCGCCTCGCGCATCGCCTCCGGCGACGGCGCCAGCGGCGGCTCAAGCAGGGTCAGCGAGTTGATCCGCTCCTGGTTTCGCACCGCGTAGGCGATCGCCACGCGTGCGCCGAACCCGTCGCCGATCAGGCCCGCCTGGTCGATGCCACAGGCATCCAGCACCTCGTGCAGGTCCTCGGCATGCTGCTCGATCGTATGCGGGCCCGACCAGGGCGAGCGGCCGTGGCCGCGCAGGTCGTAGGCCACGACCAGCCGGCCCCGCTCCAGCATCCGCGCAACCCGCTCGAAGCGGCGGGCGTGGCCGCGCACGTCATGCAGGCAGACGGCCGGGGGCAGCTCGTCGGAGCCCCACCGCAGAATCCGAAACGCCGTCATCGACGCAGATTCTACGGGTCAACCGTCGGTCAGCAATCCCTCGGGGCACGGGCCCGGCGTCGTCTCGGGGACATCCGCGTAGGCCACCTTGCCGGTGGTCGCCTCCTCGCTGACGCCCGCATGGTGGCTGAGCGCGAGCTCCGAGACCGGGTAGACCAGACGGTCGCCGCCGTTGCGGGCGCCGACGCCGACGAGCACGCAGGGACCGTCCCCGGCGCCCACGAAGACGTGCTCCGTAAACGGCGGGCAGTGCACGAAGTCCCAGGCGCGCAGCCGGCGTTCCTGTCCCTCGATCAGCACCAGGCACTCGCCGCTCACGACCAGGAAGTCCTCCTGGCCCTCCTCGGCGTGGTAGTAGCAGTTGGGCTGGCCCGGCCACATCACCTGGACGTTGATGCCGTAGTGCGGGAACTGCTGAGATCCCTCGAACAGGACCCCGGCTCCGAACTTCTCGTTGTGGACCCAGGGCGTCTCGCGGGCGTTGACGATGAACCACCCGTCGCCGGCCGGCTTCCTGCCGTTGGGGCCGTCCTCCATCCGGGCTTCCGGAACCATTGCATCTCCTCCCGTGGTCAGTGCGCGGCGACGCGCGAGCCACCGCTCGCGGCCAGGCGCTGCTCGTCTGCACGGTAGCTCGATCGCACCAGCGGCCCCGCGAACACCGACGCGAACCCCATCGCCTCGCCCTGCTCGCGCATCCAGCGGAACTGGACGGGCGTCACCCACCGGTCGAGCGGCAGGTGCCGGTCGCTCGGCTGCAGATACTGGCCGATCGTGACCACGTCGACGCGGTGATCGCGGAGATCTCGCATGATCTCGGCCACGTCCTGGTCGGTCTCGCCCATCCCCACGATGATGCCGCTCTTGGTCAGCAGCGGCGGCGCCGCCGGAAACAGCTCGGCCCACACGTCCTTTGCCCGGTCGAGCAGGCCCAGTGCCTTGCGGTAGTCGCCGCGCGGGCGCACCCGCCGGTAGAACCGCTCGGCCGTCTCGATGTTGTGGTTGAACACGTCCGGCCGGGCTGCGAGCACCGTCCGCAGCGCCTGCTCGCGGAAGCCCAGGAAGTCGGGCACCAGCACCTCGACGCCGCATCCGGGGGCGCGGCGGCGGATGGCGCGGATGGTGGCGGCGAAGTGGCCGGCTCCGCGGTCGGGCAGGTCGTCCCGGTCGACGGAGGTGACGACCACGTGACGCAGCCCCATCTTGCGCACCGCCGTCGCGACGCGCAGCGGCTCCAGCGGCTCGGGCGCGCCCTCGGGACGTCCCGAGGTGACGGCGCAGTAGCGGCAGGCACGCGTGCAGACATCGCCCATGATCTGGAAGGTGGCGGTGCCGCGTCCCCAGCACTCGCCGATGTTGGGGCAGCGTGCCTCCTCACAGACCGTGTGCAGGCCGCCGTCGCGCATGATCCCCTGCAGCTCGGCAAAGCGGGTGTTGCCCGACGGGGCGCGCACCTTCATCCAGGCGGGCCGTTCGCGGGCGAGCTCGGAGTAGGGCATCAGACGGCGGCGGGGAGCGGGTCGAATGCGATCTGGAACCGCTCCTCGAAGGCATCGCGCAGCGCCGGGCGGAGGTCGCCGACCGTCACCGCACGGCCGGCCTCGATCGACACCGACGTGAAGTCGGCGCCGCGCAGGCCGCAGGCGTCGAACAGCTCGTAGACGTCGAGGTCGAGGTCGGCGTTGATCGAGAGCCCGTGCGTGGTCACCCAGCGCGCGCAGCGCACGCCGATCGACGCCACCTTGCGGTCCTCCACCCACACGCCGCTGGCGTGGTCGCCCTCGACCACGCGGCCCTCGACGTCGAACCCTGCCAGGGTGTCGATCACCACCTGCTCGAGGTCGGCCACGTAGCGGTGCAGGTCCTTGCCGCGGCCGTGCAGGTCGAGCACCGGGTAGCAGACCACCTGCCCGGGGCCGTGGTACGTCGAGCGTCCGCCGCGGCTGACCTCGACCACCTCGATGCCGCGGCGCGTGTACTCGACCGCGGCCATCAGCAGCTCCTCGCCGCGCACCGCCCGTGACCCGAGCGTGATCACCGGCTCGTGCTCCAGCAGCATCACCGTGTCGGGTATCGCCCCCTGGCTGCGGGCGGCGGCCAGGTCGGTCATCGTCTCGAGCGCGTCCCGGTAGGGCGTCACGCCCAGCTCGTACAGGTACGCGCCGGTCACAACCCGAACGCCTGCTCGTCCCAGCTCTCGAGGCTGGCCTTGATCTGGGCCATGAACTGCGCGGCGTAGGCGCCGTCGACCAGCCGGTGGTCGTAGGAGAGGCACAGGAACATCATGTGGCGGATCGCGATCGAGTCGTTGCCGTGACGGTCGCTGACCACCACCGGCCGCTTCACGATCGCCTCCACATCGAGGATGGCGACCTGGCCCTCGGGGATGATGGGCGTGCCCATCAGCGCGCCGAACACGCCGGGATTGGTGATCGTGAACGAGCCGCCGGCCATCTCGTCGGGCGACAGCGCCTTGGTGCGGGCCTTCTCGGCCATCTCGATCACGGCCCGTGACAGGCCCACCAGGTTCATCTCCTCGGCGTGGTGGATGACGGGGACCATCAGTCCCTTGGAGTCGTCGACGGCCACGGCCATGCCCAGGTTGACGTACTTCTTGATCAGCGCCGTCTCGCCCTGCACCTCGGCGTTCACCCACGGCCAGCTGCCGATCGCGTCGATCGTGGCGCGGGCGATGAACGGGATGTAGGTGAGGTTGACGCCGTAGCGCTTCTGGTACTCCGGCTTCCACTTCTTGCGCAGGTTGACGACGCCGGTCATATCGACCTCGATCACGGTGGTGACGTGCGCCGCCGTGTCCAGCGAGTGCCGCATGTGCCGCGCGATCACCTTGCGGATCGTGTTGAACTGGTAGAGCTCCTCGTCGCCGCCGCTTGCGACCAGCGCCTGCTGGGTGGCGGGAGCCGGCGGCGGAGCAGCCGCCGCGGCGGGCGCCGGTGCGGCGGGTGGCGGCGCAGGCTGGCTGACGACGGGCGGCTCCTCGGCCGGCGGCGCGAAATGCGGCACATCGTGGATCACCGGCTCGGCCTGGGCGCCGCCCGCGTCGATGAACGCCTGCACGTCCTTCTTGGTCACGCGCCCGCCGCGTCCGGTGCCGGTGATCTGGTTCACGTCCAGGCGGTGCTCGGAGAGCATCCGCGCCACCACCGGTGAGATGAACATGCGGCCGGAGTCGTCGTCGTCCTCGTCCCCATTGCTGCCGTTGGCGGCATGCGGCTCGGGTGGGGGCTGCGACGACATCGTCTGCGACGTCTCCGGGGTGGCCGGCGTCTCCTCGGCGTTGTCGGTGGCCGCCGGCGGTGCGGTGTCCGCGGGCGCATCCGCGTCGCCGGCGTCTCCCACTGCGATCACCGCGATGCGCGTGTTCACCGGCACCGTGTCGCCGTCGTTGGCGAGGAGCTCGCGCACGATGCCGGTCGCGGGCGACGGCACCTCGGTGTCGACCTTGTCGGTCGAGATCTCGACGATCGTCTCGTCGGCCTCGATGTGCTCACCGACCTGCTTCATCCAGCGGGTGATCGTGCCCTCCGACACGCTCACGCCCATCTGCGGCATTACGACATCGACGACGGTTCCTGTGGCCATGCGGCGGCTCCTGGTTCTAATAGGCGGCGAGGCGTTCGATGCCGGCCAGCACGTCTCCGGGCTGGGGCAGGTACGCCTTCTCGAGAGGGGGTGAGAACGGCACCGGAGTGTCCGGCGCGGTGATGCGCATGACGGGGGCGTCCAGCGTCTCGAACGCCTCCTCGGCGATGGTCGCCGCGATCTCGGCGCCAAAGCCGCTGGTGTGGGTGTCCTCGTGCAGCACGATCACCTTGCTGGTCTTCGCCACGGATGCGAGCACCGCCTCCCTGTCCCACGGCGTGATCGTGCGCAGGTCGATGATCTCGACCGAGGTGCCGTCCTGCTCGGCCGCGGCCTTGGCAGCCTCCTCCGCCGTGTAGACCATCGCCCCGTAGGTGATGATCGAGAGGTCGCTGCCCTCCTGGTGCACGCGCGCCTTGCCGAACTCGACCGCCGTGTCTCCGTCCGGCACCTCGCCCTTGATGCGGCGGTAGAGGTGCTTGTGCTCGAAGTAGAGCACCGGGTTGGGGTCGCGGATGGCCGACAGGATCAGCCCCTTTGCGTCGGCCGGCGTGGCCGGGCATGCGATCTTGAGGCCCGGGCAGTGGGCGAAGAAGCCCTCCGGGTTCTGGCTGTGGAACGGGCCGCCGGAGAAGCCGCCGCCGGACGGCAGGCGCACCACGATCGGCACGGGAGTGCCCACGCGGTAGTGCTGCTTGGCCGCGACCGTGACCAGCTGGTCGAAGGCACACGAAACGAAGTCCGAGAACTGCATCTCGCAGACCGGGCGCATGCCCATCAGCGCCGCGCCCGTGCAGGCGCCGGTGATGGCTGTCTCGGACAGCGGCGAGTCGATCACGCGGTCCTCGCCGAACTCCTGCTGGAAGCCCTGGGTGACCTTGAAGGCGCCGCCGTAGACGCCGATGTCCTCCCCGATCAGGAACACCCGCTGGTCGCGCCGCATCTCCTCGCGGAGCCCGTCTGAGATCGCCTGCAGGTAGGTCTTGATAGCCAACGTCGCGTCGCTTCCTTCGATGGTTAGCGGTGGTGGGGGGTGTCCAGCTCTTCCGGGTCAGCGTAGACGCCGGTGTCCAGGTCGGCGGCATCCGGCAGCGGGCTCTCCTCCGCTCGCTTCATGGCCTCGTTCAGGAGCTTCTTGACCTCGACGGTGATCTCGTCGTCGACCGCCTCGCCCAGCACGCCGCTCTCCTTCAGCCAGCGGCGGTGACGCTCGATCGGGTCCTTCTCCTTCCAGTGCTCGAGCATCTCGCGTGGGACGTAGAAGGCGTCGTCATGGACGGCGTGGCCCTCCATGCGCAGCGTCACCAGCTCCAGCAACGTGGGGCCGCCGCCGGCGCGCGCCTTCTCGATCGCGGCGTGCGCCTCGCGGTACACGGTCAGCACGTCGCAGCCGTCCACCACGACGCCCTCGAATCCGTAGGCGGCGGCGCGGTCGGCGAGGTGGTCGCAGGCGAACTCGAGCCGGTTCGGCGTCGAGTAGGCGTACTGGTTGTTGTCAACGATGAAGACGACCGGCAGCTTGCGCACCCCGGCCAGGTTCATGGCCTCGTGCGCGTCGCCGCGGGCCATCGCGCCGTCCCCCGACCAGGCCACCGCCACGCGCGGCTCGCGCCGGATCTGGAAGGCCAGGGCGGCGCCCACCGCCACCGGCATCAGCGCCGGCAGGTGGCTGACCATGGCGATCAGGCCGAGGCGGATGTCGGCCATGTGCACGTTGCCGTCCTTGCCGGCCGCCAGGCCGTCGCTGCGCCCCATGTACTGGGCGAAGATGCGCCAGGGCTCCGTTCCGCGGGTCACGTGGACGCCCATGTCGCGCTGGATCGGCGTGCCCACGTCCATCGCCTGCATGGCAGTCGCCACGCCCACGCTGGCACCCTCGTTGCCGCGGCCGGTGTAGAAGCTGCCGGGGATCTTGCCCTGGCGGTAGAGGATGTGGCCGCGCTCCTCGATCCCGCGCGTGATCAGCATGTTGCGGTAGATCTGGAGCAGATCCTCGCTGTCGAGGTCAGCCTGCTTGACGTCCTCGGCCGACTCGACCGGCGTGGCTTCTCGGGCTACTGCCATCCTTTGTGGGAGTGTACCCCCGGATTCGGACCCCGTCTTCCCTCTCACGCCAACGCGGGACCACGAACATCTAGGATTGGCGCATGGGCCACAATCGTAACCGCGAGCTGGGCGACCGCTGCGGGTTCTGCCTGACCTGTGGCTGGGGGCGCCGGTTCATGGACGGCGCCGGCGATGACCTGCCGTCGACCTGCCCCGACTGCGGCGGAACGATCGTCACCGAGTGCCCCTCCTGCGGCGCCGCGATCGTGTCCCTGATGGGCATCACGTGCCGCGAATGCGGCCAGCCGCTGCGCGACGCGACGCTGTTTGGGGTCGAGATCCGGCGCAAGCCCGAGAAGGTGGCCGCGGTTGACGCAGAGGCCAAACTTCGCGATAACGTGAAGACGTCCCCTTGATGGTTTATGTCCTGATCGCATTCCTGGTGGGTGCCACGGCGTCCGCGTTGGTGATGGCGGCCCGTGAGCGCCGTCGCAGCATGCGGCTTGCGGCTGAGATCGACCGGCTGGAGGCCCACGCGGCCGTGCTCGAGCGCCGCGACGGCGAGACCGGCCTGTGGAACAGCCGCCATTTCGTCGACGCGCTGACGCAGGAGATCGAGCGGTCGCGCACCTACAACCGCCCGGTCGCGCTGGCGCTGGCATCGGTGGACGGATTGGAGGAGGCCGGCGATGACGCCGAGCAGATCCTGCGGGCGCTGGGCAGCTCCATCGGTGGCAGCGTGCGCGCGCTGGACGTTGCCTGCCGGGTGGGCAGCGCGGAGTTCGGCGTGATCATGGCTGAGACCGACAGCCGCAGCGCCTCGGTGGCCGCGGAGCGGGTGCTGCGTGCAATGGCCCGGGTGCGCTCACCGACCGGCCTGCAGCCGCAGGCATCCGTCGGCATCGCCTCCTGCCCGGCGCACGCAGACGGGTTCGACGAGCTGGTCGAGCGGGCCGGCTCAGCCCTCCGCAGCGCCCGCCGCGCGGTGCGCCGCGAGGAGGCCCGCGCCGGCACGGTGACCGTGTCGATGGCCGTCTGGGACGACGGCGACGAGTAGCCGGCTCCTCCTCGTCACATCCTCGTGTTGCTGAACCCCCCCGGGTCAGGGGGATTTGTCCCCGGCCGGCGGGGTCGTACACAGGATGCAACGCTCCGGTCAACCGCACATCGCATGAGTCACGCCTCCGGTCACGACGGTCAGACGCTTCCGCTCGTGGTGTGCTTCCTGCTGGTGCGGCTGCTGATGTGCGGTTGTGCTCTGCAGCCCGGCCAACACCATCACCGTTGACCAGTCGGCCGACGTCAAGACCTACTTCCTGGGCCTGATCGGCATCGACACGATCCCGGTGAAGGTGCACGCCCAGGCCTGCTCGCCGTGCGCGACCACCCCGCTCGACGTGATGATCGTGCTCGACCGCACCGGCTCGATGGCCGGCCAGAAAGATCCAGAACGCCGAGAGGGGCGTGGAGGCCTTCCTCGCCACCATGGATCCCCAGGCCGACAACGTGGGCCTGGCGATCCTGCCGCCGGCGAAGCACAGCGCGTCGGTCTGCAGTTCACCGCAGAGCAGCAACTACGACGACATCAACGCCCCGTACGTGGTCGTGCCGCTCTCGAACGACTATGAGACCAGCTCCGGCGCGCTTGATCCTTCCAGCCGTCTGGTGTCCACGCTGCGGTGCGTCCAGGCCGGCGGCCAGACCGCCTACGCCAACGCGCTGGTCGCGCACGGCCGTCCGGGCGTGCAGAAGGTGATCGTGATCCTCTCGGACGGCGCCGCGAACACCGGCCCCACCTACCTGTCGCCGTCCAGCCCCTACCGCACGCAGCCCTGCCAGACCGCCGTCAACATCGCCAACCAGCGGAGATCGCGTCGCCCGGCAACTACTACGCCGAGCCGCAGCCGTCATCGCTGACCGGGATCTTCCTGGGCCATCTCGGCCGACCTCGGCCACGGCACCTCCCGCCTCAACGGGTAGGTCAGGCCCCGGCGCGGATCTCCGAGAAGTGGATCACGGTGACCGTGTCGTCCTCGGTCACCTCGCGGTTGTAGAGCTGGCCCAGGAAGTGCACGAACTCGTCGATGTGGCGCATCTCCGGGTTGTCGTGCTGGATCTCGCGCGGCGACACCTCGCGCAGCGGCTTCACCTCCACCTTGTCCACCACGGCGTCGAAGATCTTCTCGCGCACGCCGAAGCGTTGCCCGGCCAGCACACACACGACCAGCCCCTTGCGGTACTTGCCGGACTTGTCACCGAGCCGGATGGTGGCCGTCTTGCGCCGGTGCCGGAGCTGGTCAGCCACGACCGGCGAGTAGAAGTTGAGGGCCTCCATCGGCGGCCATCATATCGAGTTGCGTGAGGTGTTACAGACGACCACACGGGCTCGGTTACCCTGCGCTCTCGATGCGCAGGCTGCAGATGGTGATCTATCCGATCGTGTTCTTCGACGCGCTGCTGATGTTTGCGCTGGTACCGCTGCTGCCGGACTACGTGGACGCGCTTTCGATGAGCAAGGCCCAGGCCGGAGCCGTGATCGGCATCTACAGCGCGGCCACCCTGGTGATGGCGCTGCCGGCCGGGCGGGTGGCAGATCGCTTCGGCCCGCGTCGCATCACCATCGCCGGCGTCGCCCTGATGACCGCCTCCACGCTCGTCTACGCCTTCGCCCACAGCTTCTGGATGCTGCTGGCCGCCCGCGGCGGCCAGGGTACGGCTTCCGCCATCTCCTGGACGGCCGGGCTGGCATGGCTGTCCAGCGGCACCCCGCCGGCGCGCCGTGGCGCCACCCTGGGCATGGCCATGACCTGCGGCAGCGTGGGCGCGCTGCTCGGCCCGGTGCTGATGGGGCCGCTCAGCAGCTGGCTCGGCATCCGCACCCCGTTCGTGCTGCTGGCGGCGGTGGCGCTGGTGCTGACGGGCCTGGCGGCCTGGCCGGCCGACGTCCGCAGCACGTCCGAAGGGCAGGTCGGCTTCGTCGAGACGATCCGCCTGGCCGCGCGGTCGCGGCTGATGGCCTGCGCCGTGCTGGTGATGTCGCTGGTGGCCGTGGTCTCGGGCCTGGTCGAGACGCTGGTGCCGCTGCGGCTGGGCGACGCCGGCTACTCGGCGGCCGCGATCAGCCTGGTGCTGGGCCTGGCCGGGGTGCTGGCGGCGGCCACGCAGGTGACGGTCGGGCGTGCCTACGATCGCGTCGGCGGCATGCGCGTCGCCAGCCTGTCGATCACGGCCATGGTCGTGATGCTGGCGGTGCTGGCGGTGCCGCAGTCGGCCATCGCCATCGCAATCATTTACATCGTCGGGACGCCCAGCATCTCCGGCCAGTACGCCGTGGCCTTCCCGCTGGCCGCCGCCGGCGCGGATGAGGTTGGGCTGCCGCACGGCATGGTGCTGGGCGCCATGAACGTCTGCTGGGGGTTCGGGTTCTTCGTCGGCCCGGCCGCCGGCGCCGCCATCGCCCAGGCCAGCTCCGACCGCGTCACCTACCTGCTTGCGGCGCTGTTGTCGGCCTCCGCGCTGCCGGTGCTGCGGAGTTTGGCACTCGTGCCACAAGAGTGCCAAGAACCGGCTTGACGAGAAGCCGCGTGCTGCTATGATCGCTGTTGGCACTCCACATGTGCGAGTGCCAACGACATTCCCGATGGAGGTAGCATGGATCTGAAGCCTCTGGGCGACCGCGTCATCGTTGAGGTCCTCGATGAGGAAGAGACGACGATCAGCGGCATCGTCCTGCCGGATACGGCAAAGGAGAAGCCGCAGCGCGGCAACGTGCTCGAGGTCGGCCCCGGCCGATACGAGGACGGCAAGCTCGTTCCCCTTGATGTCACGAAGGGCGACGAGGTGATCTTTTCGAAGTACGGCGGCACCGAGGTCAAGGTGGGCGGCGAGGAGTACCTGATCCTGCGCGAGTCCGACATCCTGGCGAAGGTGGCCACCACCAAGACCAAGGCCAAGGCAAAGGCGTAGGAGACGAATGGCACACAAGGAACTGAAGTTCAACGAGGACGCGCGCCGCTCGCTCCAGCGCGGCGTCGACATCCTGGCCGATGCCGTCAAGGTGACGCTCGGCCCGAAGGGGCGCTACGTCGTGCTCGACAAGAAGTTCGGCGCGCCCACCATCACCAACGACGGCGTCACGATCGCGCGCGAGATCGAGGTCGAGGACGTCTTCGAGAACCAGGGTGCGCAGCTGGTGCGCGAGGTGGCAACCGCCACCAACGATGTTGCCGGTGACGGCACCACCACCGCCACCGTGCTGGCTCAGGCGATCGTCCGCGAGGGCCTCAAGAACGTCTCGGCCGGCGCCAACCCGATGGGTCTCAAGCGCGGCATCGAGGCTGCGGTCAACGCCGTGGTCGAATAAGCAAACAGGAATCAGGAGAAACGAATATGGCAGCCAAACAGGTATTTTTTGCAGACGACGCCCGCAACCGCATGGTGGTCGGGGTCAACCTCCTCGCCAACGCGGTGAAGGTCACGCTCGGCCCCAAGGGCCGCAACGTCGTGCTCGACAA
>JAICYJ010000057.1 GCA_025934255.1 Thermoleophilia bacterium
ACCCGCCGGTGGTGACACGCGTCCAGGAGGGGCGGGTGCTGCTGGACTGCCGCGCCCTCAGCGAGTGGGATTGCGAGCAGATCCGGCCGTGAGCGGGCAGCCGCTGACCGTTGGCACGGCCGGCCACATCGACCACGGCAAGACGGCGCTGATCGCGGCGCTGACCGGGGTCGACACCGACCGGCTGCCGCAGGAACGGGCGCGCGGCATCTCGATCGAGCTCGGCTACGCGCCGCTGCAGCTGCCGTCCGGACGCAGGCTGTCGGTGGTCGACGTGCCGGGCCACGAGCGGTTCGTGCGGACGATGGTGGCCGGGGCGACGGGGATCGACATGTACCTGCTGGTGGTGGCCTGCGACGACGGCGTGATGCCGCAGACGCGCGAGCATGCGGCGATCCTGCGGATGCTCGGGCTGCGGCTGGGAGTCGTGGCGCTGACCAAGCGAGACCTGGTGGACGACGAGACGGCTGCGCTGGCGCGGATGGGCGTGGAGGAGCTGATCCCCGGCGCGCCGGTGGTGGAGGCGTCGTCACGAACCGGAGCGGGTCTGCCGGAGCTGCTGGCCGAGCTCGACCGGGTGGCAGCGCTGGCGGATGGGCGCAGACACGAAGGGCCGGTGCGGCTGCCGATCGACCGGTCGTTCACGCTGCGCGGGATCGGCACGGTTGTGACGGGGACGCTGTGGTCGGGCGCGGTCAGCGCCGGCGACCGGCTGGCGATCTTGCCGAGCGGGCGTGAGGTGCGGGTGCGAAGCGTGCAGGTGCACGACGCGCCGGTCGAGACGGCCGCGGCCGGGCAGCGGGTGGCGGTGGCGCTGGTGGGAGTCGACCGCGACCAGGTGGCGCGAGGCGACACGCTGGCCGAGCCGGGCAGCCTGACGGCGGGATACCGACTGGAGTGCGAGGTGGAGGTGCTTGCGGACGCGCCGCACGCGCTGCGAGGCGGGGAGCGGGTCACGGTGCACCATGCAACCACCGAGACGCCGGCCCGGGTGGCGGTGCGCGAGGGCGAGGCGATCGAACCAGGGCAGTCCGGGCGGGTGCAGCTGCGGCTGCAGCGGCCGATCGCCGCAGCGGCGGGCGATCACGTCGTGATCCGGCTGACGGCCCCACAGACGACGGTGGCGGGCGGGGTGGTGATCGACCCGACACCCTCGCGCAGCGGCCGCGAGCCGGAGCGGCAACAGCCGGCGGCCGCACCCGTGGCTCGCGTGCTGTCCGACGCGGGCGCAGACGAGCTGGAACAGCGGCTGGCCGAGACGCGGTTTGGCCCACCGCCGCTACGGCCCGAGGATCAGGGCGCCGCCGCGTACCTGGCCGACGCCGGCCGGATCGTGCGCGCCGGCAAGGACCTGGCATTCACGAGGGCAGCGTTCGACGACGCACAGGCGGCGGCGGTGGAGCTCGCGACCGAGCACGGCTCGGTCACCCTGGCTCAGCTGCGCGACCGCCTGGGCTGCTCCCGCCGCTACGCCCAGGCGCTGCTCGAGGCGCTCGACTCGCAGGGCGTGACGCGCCGCATCGGCGACGCGCGGGTGCTCCGCCGCAGCCACCGGAACGCGGCGGGCTGAGCGCACGTGCAACACCCACGCCTGGCACCGGTGTTGCACGAATTCCGACAGTCAAACGGCCCCTCGGCTACGAATATCGTAGTTTTCGGCCCCCAAATTGTCGGAATTCGTAGAATCCGGCGCAACGCGGGTGCCAGACGCCGGTGTTGCGCGAGGCCCCCACGGTGACGGCTCCGGCGCCCCCGCGGCTGGGAGCGATCGTGCTCGCCGGCGGGCGGTCGAGCCGGATGGGCGCACCCAAGGCGATGCTCGACTGGCACGGCGCCCCGCTGGTGCGGCGCGTGACCGGGATCCTGCAGCGCGTCGCCGATCCGGTCGTGGTCGTGCACGCTGACGGTCAGGAGCTGCCGCCGCTGCCGGAGGTGGAACGCGTGGCCGATCGGGCACCCGATCGCGGCCCGCTGGAGGGCCTCGCCGGCGGCCTGCGGGCGGTGGCGGGCCGCTGTCCGGCCGTGTTCGTTTCGGGCACCGACCTGCCGTTCCTGCACCCCGACCTGGTGCTCGCGCTGGCGTCGGCGCGTGGCGAACACGATGTGGCGGTGCCGGTCGCCGGCGGTCACGTCCACCACCTCTGCGCCGTCTACGGCTCCGACCTGCTGCCCGCGGTCGAGCAGCAGCTGGCCTCCGACCGGCTGCGCGTGGGCCTGCTGCTGGAAGCGATCGACGTGCTGCGGTTGGATGCGACCGCGCTTCCGCATCCCGAGTCGCTCCGCAACCTGAACACGGACGACTCATACCGGCGGGCCCTGGCCGAGCCGCAGCCGCGGGTCACGCTTGCGGCGGAGTCGATCCGGGCCGCCACGCTGGGCGAGGCCATCCGCCTCGCCGCCGCGCTCGGGGTCGAGCTGTCGGGCCGCACGCTGCGCCTGAACGGCGCCGCGATCGAGCCCGACCCGGCCACGCCGCTGGTGGAGGGCGACGTGCTCGAGTTCGTCTAGACCGGCCGCTTGCGAAGCTCGTCCAGCAAATGCCCAATCCGCCGCATCCGATCGCTGTCCCCCTCGAGATCAGCGATCAGATAGCGCAGCCACAGCCGCTGCGTGCGGTCGAGCTTCGGGATCCGTACCGTGATGCCGGCCATCGAAGACCAGCACTTCGGCAGAGGTGGGCGAACTCCTGCTCCCGCTCAGCGCTTCTGCAGGTCGAGCGAGACCGAGTTGATGCAGTAGCGCTTACCGGTGCTGGCAGGCCCGTCATCGAACACGTGCCCGAGATGGCCACCACAGGCCGCGCAGCTGACCTCTGTCCGCGTCATGCCGTAGCTGGTGTCCACGTCGAGATGCACGTTGGCGCGGTTCGCCGGCTCGCAGAAGCTGGGCCAGCCGGTTCCCGAGTCGAACTTGGCGTTCGAGTCGAACAGCTCCGCCCCGCACCCGGCGCACCGGTACACGCCGTCCTGCTTGGCATCGACGTAGGCGCCGGTGAACGGCCGCTCCGTGCCCTTCTCGCGCATCACGTGGTACTGGTCGGACGTGAGCTGCTCACGCCACTCCTGCTCGCTCTTCCTAATCTCCGTGCTCATCGAATCATCCTCCTGAGTGTCATCGTCATAGATACAGACGCGGACGCCGTCAAATCGCTACACCGCCGATGAGACCCGATTGGAGCGCCTTCAGCGGATCGGCTCGGCGCTGCCCCGCGACGGCATCCTGGCCGCGTCGGCATCCGCGCCGTCGCGGTAGTGCCCCTCCCCGGGCCACGGCGCCAGCATCAGCAGCAGCCGCGCCGCACCTCCCGCCGCCCGCACGGCATGCCGTTCGCCAGGAGCGAACGTCAGCAGCGTGCCCGCCGCGCACGTCGTCTCCTCGCCGCCCGCGCTGACCTGCACCTCGCCGGCCACGACCTCCACCACCGCCCGCTCGTGCACGCTGTGGTCCCCGAGCTCGTCGCCGTCGCTGAGGTCGATCACGACCGCCCGGCACTCCGGCGTCGAGAACAGCACCTTCGGCTCGCGGCGACCCGAGGCGTCGACCGACGGGATGTGCCACCGCTCCATGCCGCCACGATAGCGCGTATGCCCAACTTCGAGGGGTTCACCCGATGCCCGCCGGGCTGCACGACGGCATGCTCGGGTGACAACGCTGACTCTTCCAAGGAGCGGATCATGCACGGACATCGAATCCAATCGGCAATGGCCTTGCCGGTGCTCTGCGCCGCACTGGCGGTCGCCGGCTGTGGTGGCGGCACCGGCGGGGTGGCGATCGGGTCGCAGGCCACGACAGTCGCGAAACCGGCCACCACCCCCAGCAAGCCGCCGCCGATCACGCCCGCCGAGCAGCGCTGGCTGAAGGCGATTCGGCACTACGACAGGCGGCTGGTCGCGTCGATCGGCAAGACCTCCGTCGTCACGAGCGGAGCGCTGGCGCGATCGCGCGACTTCGACGACTCATGCAGGGCGGCCCTGCGCCGCGCCGGATCGCCGGGGCGATACCAGCCGGTGCAGCCGATGGTGCGTCGGGCCTGCGCGATGCTGCACAAGGCCGCGGCCCAGCTGCGTCAGGCACTGTCGACCGGCCTGATCAGCGGGGCGATCATCGACGGGGACATCGTCGCCTTCACCAGGGCGCTGAACGGCGCGTACTCCAAGGAGGGAGCGGCCACCAACGTGCTCGCCCACGCGCTTGCAAAGGCCGACCGGATCACGAAACGGTTCGGCCCGGCCGCCTGATCGGAGGAATTCCCGCTGCCCGGCGAGGAGACCGCCGGGCAGCGGCGAACAACCCTGCCATGGAAGCATCTCCGGCCAAGTTTGAGGGCATGGACGTCGCCGTCCTCTCCCGCATCGTGATTCCGTTCATGATGGTCAGCCGCGAGGAGATCGCGGGCGTTCGCGGACTCTCACGCGAGTTCTGCGAGGTGCCGTTCCCGCCGGGCGCGCGCGTGGTGCAGGCGGAGAAGACCGAGGGCGCGTGGGTCGTGTGGTACGTCGAGCGCGTCGACGCCATCTGAGCGAGGCGCTTCAGCTCGAGCTGTTGTCGTCCTCGCCACCGTCGTGGTGGTGGCCGCCGTTGCGGTGATGTCCGTGCCGCGGCGGGTGGTGCCAGGCGTGGTGCTGATGGTGGTGCGACGGCGGCGCGTGGCCATGTCTCGGCGGGTGATGCCACGCGTGATGCTGGTGGTGCGACGGCGGCGAGTGGCCGTGCCGGGGCGGGTGATGCCACGCGTGATGCCGGTGATGCGACGGCGGCGATTTCCCGTGCCGGGGCGGGTGATGCCACGCGTGATGCTGGTGACGCGACCGCTGCCCGTGTCGCGGGGGATGGTGCCACGCGTGATGGTGGTCAGCGTCCCCGTCGTCATCGTGATCGCGCCGCGCAGGCTTGTCGGAAGTGACGCAGCGGTTGTGAAGACGCGAGGCGTGCCGCTCGCAGATGCGGTGCCGCGCAGGCTGCGGCCGCTGCACGGACGGGACGCTGCCTGAGCCGCCGCCGTGGCCGGCGCCCGAACCGCCGCTGGAACCGGCGCCCCCCGCATTCCCCGAGCCACCCTGCGGCGCTCCCGCGCCGGCATGCTTGCCGGTGGAGACCGCGACTGTGGTGCCGGCCGGCGGTGGCGGCGGCGTGACGACGATCGTCTGGCCGCCAGTCGGCGACGCGGTCGGCGTTGCCGTCACGCTCCCGTACTGCGGCGTGGGCGGCGCCGGCGCGGCGTTCACCTGGATGATCGCGTCGACCGCCCAGCCCGGGAACGAGAGCACACTGCCACCGCCGACCGCGCTCAGTGCGACGGCAGCGAGGGCGCCATAGCTCGCGAGCACCGCGAGGCCGAGGACGGCAGACGCCCCCATGCCGCGCGACCGCGTGAGCACGGGCGAGCGTTCCTTTAACGGCTCCTGTGACACCTGTTTAAGACCCCTTCGTACGGCTGTAGAGTGACACAGCCGCCGGTCGCGGGCCTACCCCAAATGGGTGATCCACGACCTGTATGATCGCCAGCAATGACCGAAAATGCGACATTCGACTACGTGGTCGTCGGCGGCGGGACGGCCGGGGCGATCGTGGCAGCGCGGCTCTCCGAGGATCCCGGCGTCAGCGTCTGCCTGTTCGAGGCGGGCCCTAGCGACGTCGGCTTCGACGACGTGCTGCAGCTGCGCCGCTGGCTGTCGTTGCTGGAGGGGCCGATCGACCTCGCCTACACCACGACCCTGCAGCCCCGCGGCAACGCCCACATCGTGCACTCGCGCGCGGCCGTTCTGGGCGGGTGCTCGTCGCACAACACGCAGATCTACTTCAAGCCGTTCCCCGGTGACTGGCAGGACTGGGTCGATCGCGGCGCCGAGGGCTGGGAGCCCGAGGTGATGGATCCGTACTACCACACGCTCCGCACCAAGCACCAGATCGTGGCCGAGAAGGACCGAAACCCGGTGCTGAAGGACTGGATCCCGGCTGCCGCGGAGGCCGCCGGTGTGCAGGCGAACCCCGACTGGAACGCCGGCCCGTTCCGCAACGGGGTCGGCTTCCTGGATGTCGGCTATGACCCCGAGACCGGCGTGCGGTCGTCATCGAGCGTCGCCTACCTGCACCCGATCATGGGCAAGCGGCCGAACCTGACGATCCGCACCGACACCTGGGTACGGCGGGTCAACCTGAGCGGCGGCCGGGCCGTCTCGGTCTCCACCGATTCTGGAGACGCCGTTGCCACCAGGGAAATAGTGGTCTGCGGCGGCTCGATCGACACCCCGCGCCTGCTGCTGCTGTCGGGCATCGGCCCGGCCGACGACCTGCGCGCGCTCGACATCGAGGTGCAGCACGACCTGCCGGGCGTCGGTGAAAACCTGATCGACCACCCGGAGTCGATCATCATCTGGGAGCTGTCCAGGCCGCTGCCACCGCAGGGTGTGATGGACGCGGACTGCGCGCTGTTCGTCAACCGCCTCGGCAACGACGACCGCCCCGACCTGATGTACCACACCTACCAGCTGCCGTTCACCTTCAACACGGAGCGGCTGGGCTACCCGGTGCCCGACGACGTGATCTGCATGACGCCGAACATCCCGCGGTCGCGGTCGGTGGGACGCATGTGGCTGCTGTCCAAGCACCCCGAGGTGAAGCCGGCGCTGGACTTCCAGTACTTCACCGACCCCGAGGGCTACGACGAGCAGACGATCGTGGACGGGCTCAAGATCGCGCGCGAGGTGGCGGCGACCGAGCCGTTCAAGGGCTGGGTCAAGCGCGAGGTGGCGCCGGGGCCCAAGATCACAAGCGACGCCGACCTGTCCACCTACGGGCGGGCCGTGCACCACACCGTCTACCACCCCAGCGGCACCTGCAGGATGGGTGCCGCGTCCGACGACATGGCCGTGGTCGATCCGCAGCTGCGGGTGCGCGGCGTGGAGGGGCTGAGCATCGCCGACGGGTCGATCTTCCCGACCATGCCGACGGTCAACCCGATGGTGGCCACGTTCATGATCGGCGAGCGCGCGGCGGATCTCGTGCGCGAGCGCAACGGCTAGCGCTACATCGCCTCGATCGCCTCGTCCACCATCGCCGTGCCGCCCACCAGCCAGCGCCGGCTGCCCCAGCGCGCCATGCCCACGCCGAAGCGCACGCCGATGAAGGCGGCCAGCCCCAGCCAGAGGGCGGTCAGCCCCCAGCCGTAGTGGATCGTCGCCACCGAGACCGGGAGGTAGGCGGTCAGTGCCGCCAGCACGGTCACGTTGCGCATGAACTTCAGGTCTCCGGCGCCCAGCAGCACGCCGTCGAGCGCGAACAGGACGCCGTTGACGGGCATCATCAGCACCAGCACCGGCCACAGCTTCGCGGTCTGCTCACGGACAGCGTCGTCATTTGTGAATACGGCCGGGATGATCGTATGCCCAGCTGCCAACACCACCGCAAAGCCGAGTCCCAGCACCAGGCCGGCGACCAGCAACCTGCGCGCCAGCGCGGAAGCGACGCCGAGCGCGTCCGCGCCCAGCAGCCGGCCGATCAGCGCCTGGGCGGCGATCGCGGTCGAGTCGAGGAAGAGCGCGCAGAAGCCCCACAGCTGCGTGCCGATCTGCTGCGCCGCCAGCTGGGCGTTGCCCATGCGGGCAGCCGCGCCCGCCGCGACGGTGAAGGCGAGAAAGAACGCGAGCGTGCGCACCGACAGGTCGCGGGCGGCTCCCAGCTGGGCGACGATCCGCGACCAGGCCGGCCGCACGTCTGCGCCGCGGCGCACGAGCAGCACCAGGAACACGAGGCCGGAGCCGGTCTGGGCGACGACGTTGGCGATGGCGGATCCCTCGATGCCGAACCCGAAGCCGCGGATCAGCGTAAAGGACAGCGCGATCGAGAAGACGTTGGCGACCACGAGCACGTAGAGCGGCGTCTTCGTGTCCTGGAACCCGCGCAGCCAGCCCTGGCCGGCGGCCGTGATCAGGACGAACGGCGCCCCCAGCGCCGCGATCCGGATCCAGGTCAGCCCCTGCGCGGCAGCGGGCGTGGCGCCGCCGGCGACCAGGTGCACCGCGGGCGCGGCCAGCAGCTCGATCAGGACGATCAGGAGGGCGCCCAGTGCCACCGCCAGCCAGGTGGCCTGCACGCCGGCATCGAGCGCATCGCGGTGCATGTCCGCGCCGTACAGGCGAGCGGCCCGGGATGTGGTGCCGTACTCGAGGAAGGTGGTGAAGCCGAACACCTCGGAGAGCAGCAGGCCGGCGACGGACAGCCCGGCCAGCGGAAGCGTGCCGAGGTGGCCGACGATGGCGGTGTCACCCAGCACGTACAGCGGCTCGGCGATCAGGGCGCCCAGCGCCGGGACGGCGATCGCGAGGATCTCCCGGTCGCGCGGCATCCTGGCGTTGTCGCTCACCGCCCGAGTGATAGCAGAGCGCCCGCGACCGACCCGGCGGGGCCTACGTCGCGCGCGCCAGCGGCTTGAACTTGATCCGGTGCGGCTGAGCGGCCGACTCGCCCAGCCGCTTTCGTCTGCTCTCCTCGTACTCGTCGTACGCTCCCTCGAACCAGACCACCTGCGAGTCGCCTTCGAAGGCCAGGATGTGCGTGGCCACGCGATCCAGGAACCAGCGATCGTGCGAGATCACCACCGCGCAGCCGGCGAAGTCGAGCAGCGCGTCCTCGAGCGCGCGCAGCGTGTCCACGTCCAGGTCGTTGGTGGGCTCGTCCAGCAGCAGCAGGTTGCCGCCGCTTCGCAGCAGCTTGGCCAGGTGCAGCCGGTTGCGCTCGCCGCCGGAGAGGTCGCCGACCCGCTTCTGCTGGTCGGACCCCTTGAAGTTGAACGACGAGACGTACGCACGCGACGCGATCTCGCGCTTGCCCAGCGAGATCCGGTCCTTGCCGTCGGAGATCTCCTCCCACACGCTGCGGGCCGGATCGAGATCGGCCCGGGCCTGGTCGACGTAGGCCACCTGGACGGAGTCACCCAGCTCCAGCTTGCCGGCATCCGGCTGCTCCTGGCCCACGATCATGCGAAACAGCGTCGTCTTGCCGGCGCCGTTGGGCCCGATCACCCCGACGATCCCGCCCGGCGGCAGCGAGAAGCTGAGGTCCTCGATCAGCAGCCTGTCGCCGAAGCCCTTGCCGAGATCGGTCGCCTCCACCACCTTGTCGCCGAGCCGCTCGCCGGCCGGGATGTGGATCTCGACGCGGTCGAGCTGCACCCTGTCCTCCTCGGCCAGCAGCTGCTCGTAGGCGGCCAGGCGCGCCTTCGACTTGGCGTGGCGCGCGCGCGGCGCCATCCGCACCCACTCCAGCTCGCGCTGCAGCGTGCGCCGGCGGGCCGAGGTCTGCTTCTCCTCAACCGCCAGCCGCGCCTGCTTCTGCTCCAGCCACGACGAGTAGTTGCCCTGGAACGGGATGCCGCGGCCGCGGTCGAGCTCGAGGATCCAGCCGGCCACGTTGTCCAGGAAGTAGCGATCGTGTGTGACCGCGAGCACCGTCCCGGAGAACCGCTCCAGGAACTGCTCCAGCCAGGCCACCGACTCGGCGTCGAGGTGGTTGGTGGGCTCGTCCAGCAGCAGCAGGTCGGGGCTCGAGAGCAGCAGACGGCACAGCGCCACCCGGCGGCGCTCACCGCCGGACAGCGTGGACACGTCGGCGTCGGGCGGAGGGCAGCGCAGCGCGTCCATGGCCACGTCCAGATCGCGCTCGAGGTCCCATGCACTCATCCGCTCGATCCGGTCCTGCACCTCTCCCTGCTGCTCCAGCAGCGCGGCCATCTCGTCGTCCGACATCGGCTCGGCGAAGCGCGCCGACAGCTGGTTGAAGGTGTCCAGCAGGTCGCGCTTCTCGGCCACGCCGTCCTCGACGTTGCCGCGCACGTCCTTGGCGGAATCGAGGTCGGGCTCCTGCGGCAGGAACCCGACCGTTGCGTCGGGCGCCAGCTGGGCGGTGCCGTTCGAGGGCTCGTCCAGCCCGGCCATGATCCGGAGCAGCGTCGATTTGCCGGCGCCGTTGGGCCCCAGCACGCCGATCTTGGCTCCGGGCAGGAACGACAGCGAGATGTCCGCGAGCACCTGCTTGTCGGGCCCGTGGAACTTGTTCACGCGATGCATCGCGTAGATGTAGGACGTGCTCACGGCGGCAGGATAGGCGCTGGCAGACGCCGGCGCGACGGCGGAGCGGCTATCCGCCGGAGACGCGCCCGCGGTGGCGCCCGCCCCAGAGCAGGCCCAGCACGGCGGCGGCCGCAAACCCGATCGCACCCGACAGGATCCCGACGACGAGGCCGCCGCCCAGGTTGTGGACGCCGATCAGGCCGGGCCCCGCGATCAGGAACACCGGAATCAGCACCATCAGCCGGTCGCGCATCATCCCGGGTGGCCCCGCTGCCCACCACCACACGCAGAACGCGGAGACGAGCACGGCCACCGCCACCTCCACCCGCCCGGCGGTCAGCTCCGAGACCGAGCCGAACGCGGCGGCCGCGACCAGGCTGTACGTCCAGATCGCGATCAGACTGCCGGTGGCGGTCACGATCAGGTCACGGCGAACCAGCTTCCGCAGCTGCTCGGGGTCGATAGCCACTGCGTCCATTGTCACACAGGCTCCTTCGCAAGACCGCGTAGGCGGCCCGCCGCTGCGGGCCGCCCACGTCATCGATCAGCTCACGGCCCACCGTGGATCGGGGGCTGCGTGATCTCGGCCAGCGCCTCGGCCGTGGAGCCCGCCCGGTGCTCGGGCAGCACCTCCATCTTGTCCTTCTGGTAGCCGTAGTAGAGGACCAGGCCCACGATCACGACCAGCGCGACTCCCGTGATCGGCCCGTACTGCTGGTACCACTTGGTGCCGTAGAAGTAGTCACGCGGCCAGGCCAGGTTGATCACCATCGCCGCGCCGTAGAGGATGGCGATCCCGTTGGTCACGAGCGCCCAGCCACCGAGCCGGAACAGGCCCTGATTGGCCGTTGGCAGGCTCCCCGGCCACCCCTCCAGCCGCCGCTGGAAGAGCGGGATGGTCACCCCCAGATAGGCCAGGTACATGTAGATGATCCCCAGTCCCAGCACGATCGTGACGGCATACGGGTTTGCGATGTTGAGCGCCAGGATGGCGATCGCGATGGCGCCCACCAGCAGCGCCGGGACCACCGGCACGCGGCGGGTGCCGGACACCGACGCCAGCTTGTCGCCCGCGGGCAGGTTGTTGTCGCGGGCCATGGCGAACAGGATCCGCACCGACATCGCGTGGATGGCGAGGCAGCAGACGAAGATCGCCAGCGCGCAGTCCCAGAGGAATACGTCGCCCCAGAAGGACCCCAGCACGTCCTTGGTTATCAGCGCCAGGCCGCCGGCGCCGAGTCCGGTGGGGAACAGCTTGTCGCTGACCGCCATCGTCCCGAACAGGATCAGCAGGAAGCCCATGGTGCCGGCCGTGGCCAGCGCCTGGATGATCGCCCGCGGAGCCCGCTTGCGCGGGTTGTCCGTCTCCTCGGCCAGCGAGCCGGCCGAGTCGAAGCCGTACATCACGTACAACGGCATGATCGCGCCCACCAGCAGCGCACCCAGGTAACCCCAGGCGTGGTTGACCGGCACGTTGGCGGTGTTCGCCGTGTTGGTGAGCACGTCGGACGGCGAGCGGTTGGCGTGGATCAGGAACAGGATCACCAGGCCGCTGGCGCCGACCAGCTCGGCGGCGACGCCGACGTTGTTGATCTTGGACAGCACGCTCACGCCCATCACGTTGATGATCGTGGTCAGCGTGATCATGACAATGCCGAGCAGGATCGCGTTCTTTGCGAAGTCCGGGTTGTTGAACAGCGGGAAGCTCGGATCGGGACAGCTCGCGCTGGGGCTGCACTTGAAGACCTGGAACCGGGTCGAGATCTGGGGCAGGATCACCTGCCATGCGAGCGCCACCGCGGGAACGGTCACGATCTGCGCGCACAGGTACATCCAGCCCGTGTTCCAGGACCACGCCTTGCCGGCCACCTGCTTCGACCACTGATAGACGGAGCCCGCGAGCGGATAGTGCGCGGCCAGCTCGGAGAACTGCAGCGCGACCATCATCTGCCCGAACAGGACGACCAGCCACGCCCAGATGAACGCCGGCCCGGCGAAGTAGAAGCCGAGGTACGACGTCTGGAACATGCCCGTCAGGATCGAGATGTAGCTGAAACCCGCGGCGAAGGACGAGAAGCTCCCGAGCGTTCGGTGGAGCTCCTGCTTGTAGCCGAATTCCGCGAGCTGCTCGGCATCCGAGCGCTGCTCCGAGGCCATGCGTACCCCTTTCTCAGATAAAGCCCTGGTGGAAGATGACGGCGCATCTTCCATCTCGTGCCACCCGATGTCAATATCGCCGATCGACCTGGGGTAATCGCAATGGCAGACCGAGCTGCGGCCGTGCTACGATCGGTGGTCGCGCCGAGGACATCCGGCGTGCCCGCGCCGCCGCCCAATCCCAACGCGTCCTGCTCGTCCGCCCTTCGGGGCGTCGCAACGAGCCCATCCGCGTAACCGATGAGGTATCCACCGTGTCCGCCGTTCCGGCTGTCCAAGTCCACAACCTGCGCAAGGAGTTCATCCGCCGTGACGGCGGCTCGCGCAAGCGCGGGCGCAGGCGTCGCGTCGCCGCCCTGCAGGGGCTCAGCTTCACGATGCAGCGGGGCGAGTGCCTGGCCATCCTCGGCCAGAACGGGTCCGGCAAGTCGACGCTGGTGCGGCTGCTGTCGACGCTGCTGATCAACGACGGCGGCAGCGCCCACGTGTTCGGCATCGACGTGTTCGACAAGCCACGCAGCGTCCAGCGCCTGGTCAACCGCGTCTCGGTCGAGGCGTCGTTCTTCAAGCGCATGTCGCCGATGGAGAACCTCAGCTACTCGGCCCGCTTCTACGGGATGGGGCCGCGCGAGACGCGCGCCCGCATCCCCGAGATCCTGGCGCTGGTCGGGTTCCCGCCCGAGCGCGGGCACGAGCCGATGGAGGATCTGTCGCGCGGGATGCAGCAGAAGATCGCCCTGGCCCGGGCGCTGCTGACCGCGCCCGTGCTGCTGCTGCTGGACGAGCCCACCACCGGCCTCGACCCGCGCAGCAAGCTGGAGGTGCAGGACTTCATCCGTCAGATGCGCGAGCACCACGACTCCACGATCCTCCTGTGCACGCACGACATGGCCGAGGCGGAGGCGCTGGCCGACCGGATCGGCATCCTGCACCAGGGCGAGCTGCTGTGCCTGGAGAGCGCCGACGAGATCCGGCAGCGCTACCACGCCGACACGCTCGAGCAGGCATTCCTGAACGCGACCGGCCGCTCGTTCGAGGATGAGGACGAGGAGAGCCGAAGGGGGGTACCGGCATGATCCGCCCGGAGCAGGGAGGCGCGCTGCGGCGTGAGCTGATCGGCTTCGCCGGCATCGTCGAGCGCAACATGTACCTGATCAGGCGCTTCGCCTGGTGGGAGCTGGCCTGGTTCCTGTACACGGTCGCAAACACGCTCACGATCGTGTTCATCGCCAAGGGCATCGAGGCCGGCGGTGGCCACCTTGACGTGAACCGCACGACCATCGTGCTCCTGATCGGGGCCGTGATCTGGTCGTACCTGGGCCTGATCTTCGAGATCGTGACCGAGACGGTGGCCTGGGAGCGATGGGAGGGAACCATCGAGTACACGTTCATGGCGCCGATCTCACGCGCGTCGCACCTGCTGGGGATGGGTGCCTTCGCCGTCATCTACGGCGTGCTGCGAACCGCGCTCCTATTCGCGGTCGTGGCGGCGTCCCTGAGCGTCAGCTTCGGCAACGCCGACTTCGCCGCCGCGGGCGTGGTGCTGCTGATCAGCTCGGTGTCGTTCATCGGCATCGGCATGATGACGGCGGTGCTGCCGCTGATCTCGCCCGAGAAAGGCACCCAGCTGGGGTTCATCGCCCAGGGGCTGCTGCTGGTGGTGTCGGGGGTCTACTACCCGGTCACGGTGCTGCCCGACTGGATGCAGTGGCTGTCGGTGATCTCGCCCGCGACCTACACGCTCGAGGGCTGCCGCAACGCGATCCTGGACGGCGCCAGCGTGTCGCAGATGTGGCCCGACATCTGGCCGCTGCTCGTGATCGGCGGCATCGCCGTGCCGCTGGGCCTGGCGGTGTTCCGGCGCGGCGAGCGCTACGCCAAGCAGCACGGCCGGCTCAAGCGATCTGGTTAGATGATTGATTCCACGGGATGCGTGGATGCTGGGCGCAGACCAGACTCAGCGCCGCGTAGCTCGTGGAATCGATCATCTAGCATCCGCTGATGGGACGCGAGGCGCGCTGCGCGGTGAGCCATGACGGCCAGGAGGCCGAGGCCAAGGCGCTGCTCGAGACCGACGAGCTGATCGTGCGCTCACCGTTCCGGCTGACCGTGCCGCGAGCGGAGATCCGGTCGGCCACGGCGGCCGGTGAGGCACTGGAGGTGGTCTACGGCGGCGGGGCGCTGACGCTTCGGCTGGGCGAGCGGGAGGCTGTCAAGTGGGCGGCCGACATCGCCAACCCCAAGACGCTGGCCGACAAGCTGGGCGTGAAGGCCGGGCAGCGGGTGCGGCTGGAGTGCGGCGCCGATGCGGAGCTGGTGGGAGCGGGGCAGCGGGTCGCCGACGGGGAGGCGGACGTCGTGTTCCTGGCGGCCGAGACGCCGGCCGCGCTCGAGCAGATCGTCTCGCTCCGCGACCAGATCGCCCGCGACGGGGCGATCTGGGTGATCCGGCCCAAGGGCCGCGACGACCTGACCGAGGGGACGGTGATCGCGGCCGGCCGCGGCGCCGGCATGCACGACATCAAGATCGCGCGCATCTCGGCCACGCACACCGGCATGAAGTTCGTGATTCCTGTGGAGCAGCGGTAGGCGCAAGCCGGCCGTTCACCTCGACGCGACCGCTGTTCATCCTTCAGTGCAGGAAGTGCCGTCGCCCGGTGAAGACCATCGCGATGCCGGCCTCGTCGGCGGCCGCGATCACCTCGTCGTCGCGCTTGGAGCCACCCGGCTGGATGATCGCCCGCACGCCCGCCGCCACCGCCGTGCGCGGCCCGTCGTCGAACGGGAAGAACGCGTCTGAGGCCAGCACCGCGCCCTGGTTGCGGCCGCCGGCCTTCTCCACCGCCAGCCGCACCGCATCCACCCGGCTGACATCCCCGCCGCCGATGCCGACCGTGGCCAGGTCGCGCGCGATCACGATCGCGTTTGAGCGCACGAATTTGCAGACCCGCCAGGCGAACTGCAGGTCGCCCCACTCCTGCTCGCTGGGCGCCGCCACCGACACCACCTGCATGGAATCCCGGTCCTCGGTCTCGGTGTCGCGGTCCTGCATCAGCACGCCGCCCAGCACGCGTCTCAGGTCGCGCTCGCCCGGGCTGGCCTTGCGCCGCTCGCGATCCTCGAGGATCCGCAGCGTCGGTTTCTGGCGCAGCGCCTCCACCGCCTCCGGCTCGTACGACGGCGCGAACAGCACGTGCACGACCTGCTCGGCCAGCCGCTCCCCGAGCTCGGCCGAGACCGGCCGGTTGACGGCGATCACGCCGCCGAACGCGGCCACGGGATCGGAATCCAGCGCCCGCTCGTAGGCCTCCTCGATCGTGGCCCCGACCGCCACGCCGCAGGGCGTCGCGTGCTTGATGATCGCGCAGGCGGGCAGCTGGAACGACGCGGCGATCGAGCGCGCGGCCTGCAGGTCGAGCAGGTTGTTGAACGTCAGCGGCGGGCCGCCCAGCTGCTCGATCATCGACAGCAGATGGCGGCGGGCTCCCACCTCGACGTAGTACGCGGCGCGCTGGTGCGGGTTCTCGCCGTAGGGCAGGTCGGCCGCCTTTGCCAGATCGAGCACGATCCGGTCGGCGAACGGCTCGGTCTCGCTGAACCACTCCGAGATGGCCGCGTCGTAGCCGGCCGTGTGCGCGAAGGCCTCGGCCGCAAGCTCGCGGCGGGTCTCGTCGGACAGGTCGCCGTCGCTGGTGCGCAGCTCGTCCAGCAGGAACCCGTAGCGCTCCGGGTCGGTCACCACCGCCACCGAGTCGAAGTTCTTGGCCGCGGCACGCACCATCGCCGGGCCGCCCACGTCGATGTTCGCGATCACCTCCGGCTCGGTCACGCCGCGGCGCCGGGCCACGTGCCGGAACGGGTACAGGTTGCAGACGACCAGGTCGATCGGCACGATGCCCTCGCGCTCGAGCGATGCCATGTCCTCCTCATGGTTGCGCCGGGCCAGGATCGCCGCATGGATGTGCGGGTGCAGCGTCTTGACACGACCGCCCAGCATCTCCGCGGATCCGGTCAGCTGCTCGACCGACGTGACCGGCAGCCCGGCGTCGGTCAGGAAGCTCTCGGTGCCGGAGGTGGAGATCAGCTCCACGCCGAGCTCATGCAGCCCGGCGGCGAAGCCGGCCAGGCCGTTCTTGTCGCTCACCGAAATCAGGGCTCGTTTGATGGTCATGCCAGATGCTCGTCCCTCACGCGCACACGCCGGCCGACGACCTCGATCCCGCCGGCAGAGAACAGCCGCACAGCCCGTGGCAGCAACCGATGTTCGATCTCGTGCAGACGCTCGGTCACGTTCTCGGCGCGGTCATCATACGAGACCGCCATCGCCTCCTGCAGAACGATCGGCCCGCTGTCGGCGGCCACGTGCCCGTCGTCCACCAGGTGCACGGTGACGCCGGTGACGCGCACGCCGTGCTCGACGGCGTCCGCGACCGCATGCGCGCCCGGGAACGCGGGCAGCAGCGACGGGTGCACGTTCATGATGCGGCCGGAGAAGCGGCGCACGAACTCGGCGGACAGGATCCGCATGTAGCCGGCCAGCACCACCAGCCCCACCTCGTGCCGATCGAGGAAGGCCGCCGTCTCCGCCTCGTCGGCCGTTACCAGCGACTCGATGCCGGCCCGCGACGCGCGCTCCAGCCCCCCTGCCTGCGCCCGGTCGGAGACGACGCACGCGACATCGATGGCGTCGTCGTCGATCAGCGCCTGCAGGTTGCTGCCCGTCCCCGAGATGAGGACGCCGACCCTCACCGCAGGATGACTCCGTCGCCCTCGACCAGGCGGCCGGCCACCCAGGCCCGTTCGCCCGCCCGCTCCAGCGTCTTCAGCGCCAGCTCGGTCGACTCGTCTGCAACCACCACCGCGTAGCCGAGGCCGAGGTTGAACACCCGCCGCATCTCGTCCTCGTCCACGCCCAGCGACGCCAGCCAGGTGAACACTGCCGGGCGTTCCCAGCTGGACAGGTCGATCTCGGCGCCGAGTCCGGCGGGCAGCGGCCGTCCCAGGTTGCCGGGGATGCCGCCGCCGGTGATGTGGGCCATCGCGCGCACGTCGACGGTGGCGGTCAGCAGCCGCACGGCGCCGGCGTAGATGCGGGTCGGCTCCAGCAGCGCGTCGGCCACCGACGTCCCGCCCAGCTCGGTGGGGGTGTCGTCGAGCGAGACGCCGGCGCGCTCCAGCAGCCGCCGCACCAGCGAGAACCCGTTCGAGTGGGGGCCGCTCGAGGCCAGGCCGATCACGGCATCGCCGGCCCTGGCGCGGGCGCCGCCGATCAGGTCGCGGCGCTCGCCCACGGCCACCGCGAACCCGGCCATGTCGAACTCGTCCGGATCCATCATGTCGGGGTGCTCTGCGGTCTCGCCGCCGAGCAGCGCGCAGCCGGCATCGCGGCATCCGGCGGCGATGCCCTCGACCAGCTCCGCGATCCGGTCCGGCCGAATCCGCCCGCAGGTGATCACGTCCAGGAAGAACGCCGGTCGCGCGCCGGTGGTGATCACGTCGTTCACGCTCATCGCGACCAGGTCGATGCCGAGCCCGTGCAGCCGCCCGGCCGCCGCGCCCAGCAGGATCTTCGTGCCGACGCCGTCGCAGCCGGCGGCGATTGCGGGATCGCCGGCGCTAGGCGTGTACAGGCCGGAGAAGCCACCCAGGCTGCCCAGCACGTCCTTCGTGTGCGTCGAGGACACGGCGGCGGAGATGCGGCGCACCACCTCGTCGGCGGCCTCGAGGCTGACCCCGGCGTCGCCGTAGGTGAGCGGCGCCTCGCCGCTCATCGAGCGGCCGCGGCCTCGGCCGCTGCCAGCTCCTCGAACCGCAGCTTGGCGTTTCGCATGTCGCCGGGGATCTCGGTCGGGTACTCGCCGGTCAGGCAGGCCCGGCAGAAGCGATCGCTGGACTGGCTGGTCGACGCCTGCAGCCCGTCCAGCGACAGGTACGCCAGCGACGTCGCGCCCAGCCGCTCACGCACCTGCTCGATGGTGCGACCGGAGGCGATCAGCTCGTTCTGGTCGGCCATGTCGATCCCGTAGAAGCAGGGCGAGATGATCGGCGGCGAGCTGACGCGCAGGTGCACCTCGGTGGCGCCGGCCTCGAACAGCATCTGCACCAGCTTGCGCGTCGTCGAGCCGCGCACGATCGAGTCGTCCACCACGACCACGCGCTTGCCGCGCAGCATCGAGGGCAGCACGTTGAACTTGAGCTTGACGCCGCGCTCACGCAGGCCCTGGTCGGGCTGGATGAAGGTACGGCCGACGTAGCGGTTCTTGACCAGGCCCTCGCCGAACGGGATGCCGCTGGCGCGGGCGTACCCGATCGCGGCGGGCGTGCCGGAGTCGGGCACCGGTATCACGACGTCGGCCTCGACCGGTGCCTCCTCCGCCAGCTGCTCGCCCATCCGGCCGCGCACCTCGTGCAGCCCCTGGCCCTGCATCTCGGAGTCGGGCCGGGCGAAGTAGATGTACTCGAAGATGCACAACGACGCGGAGCGTGGCTCAACGGCCTGCCGGTAGCGGGGCCCGTCGGCATCGATAACGACCAGCTCTCCGGGGTTCAGCTCGCGCTCCACCCGGGCGCCGATGATGTCAAGCGCGCAGGTCTCGGAGGCGAGCACGAACGCGTCGTCGAGGCGGCCGACGACCAGCGGGCGGATGCCGTCGGGATCGCGGAACCCGGCCACCGCGTCCTCGGTCAGGAGCACCGCCGCGAACGCGCCCTCGATCCGGCCCATGGTGTCCGCGATCGCGTCCTCCAGCCGCGGGGACGGGTGCCGCGCGATCAGGGCCGCGATCACCTCCGTGTCGGAGGTGGACTGGAGCCGCACGCGGTTGCCACGCAGCTCGTCTCGCAGCGCGGTCGTGTTCGTGAGGTTGCCGTTGTGACCGAGCGCGACGGTGCGGCCGGGTGCGTGCTGCACGACCGGCTGGGCGTTGCGCCATGCCGTGGAGCCGGTGGTCGAGTAGCGGGCGTGGCCGATCGCCATGCGGCCCTGCAGCGCCGATAGCTTGGGCTCGTCGAACACCTGGCTGACCAGGCCCATGTCCTTCATGGCGACCACGCGGCCACCGTCCGAAACGGCGATGCCGGCGCTCTCCTGGCCGCGGTGCTGGAGCGCGTAGAGGCCGAAGAAGGTCAGCCGCGCGACGTCACGGTCGGGCGCGCCGAGCGGGTCGTAGATGCCGAACACGCCGCACATCAGCCGCTGCCCTCGACCGCGGCCGGCAGCGCCGACTCGTAGATCCCGGCCGCCTCGGCCAGCGGCAGCGCCTGGCCGGACAGCACGATGGCGTCGCCGCCGACGCGTCCGATCCGCCGCAGCGGCAGCTCGCCGGCCAGCGCCTCCAGCGCCACCGCGTCCTGCTCGCTGACGGTGATCACGGCCCGCCCGTCGCCCTCCGAGAAGGGCTGGTCGCAGTCGGCAACCACCCCGATGCCGCCGGCGATGGCGGACTCGGCCAGCGTCACCGCGAGGCCGCCGTCGGCCACGTCGTGCGCGCTTTGCAGCAGCCGCCGCTCGGCCGCCTCGGCCAGGAACCGGTGCAGCCGCGCCTCGGCCACCAGGTCGGGAGCGGGGATGCGCCCGGCCACGTCGCCCAGCACCAGCTTCTGGTACTCGGAGCCGTCCAGGGCGGCCGCGCCGTCGCCGGCCAGCAGCACCAGGTCGCCCTCGCTGCGGAAGCCGGCCTTGACGGCCAGCTCGGCGTCGACCAGCACGCCGACGACGCCCACCACCGGCGTCGGGTAGATGGGCTGCCCGAAGTGTTCGTTGTAGAGCGACACGTTGCCTGAGACCACCGGCAGGCCGAGCGCCTCGCAGGCCAGCGACATGCCCTCGATCGCCTCGGCCAGCTCGTAGCCGACCTCGCCCGTCTCGGGGTTGCCGAAGTTGAGGCAGTTCGTCACCGCCGCCGGCCGCGCCCCCGTGCAGGCGACGTTGCGCGCCGCCTCGCAGACGGCGGCCGCGCCGCCACGGCGCGGATCCAGCCACGCGCGCCGGCCGTTGCCGTCCAGCGAGATCGCGATCGCCCGGCGCGACGGAGTCAGCCGCACCACGCCGGCATCGCCACCGGGCCGCACCGCGGTGCCCGACCCGACCAGCTGGTCATACTGCTGGTAGATCCAGCGGCGGCTGGCCAGGTTCGGCGAGCCGAGCAGCGTCCGCAGCCCACCCGCGATGTCGGTCACCGGCGCGAACTCGAGCGGCTGGTCGGCCAGGCGGGCCGGGCGCGTGCGCTCCACCTCGTACCTCGGTGCGCCGTCGACCAGCGTCTCGACGGGGATCTCGCCCACCACCTGGCCGTCGTGGAACGCGCGCAGGATCTCGCCGGCGGTGACCTCGCCGATCACCGTGGCGTCGATGTCCCAGCGGGTGCAGGCCTCGATCACCGCGTCCAGCCGCGACGGCTCCACGATCGCGCACATCCGCTCCTGTGACTCGGAGATCATGATCTCGAACGGCTGCATGTCCTCCTCGCGCAGCGGCACCCGCGACAGGTCGACGTCCAGTCCGACGCCGCCCCCGGCCGCCATCTCCGACGTGGACGAGGCCAGCCCGGCCGCGCCCAGGTCCTGCAGCGACGCCAGCAGCCCCCGGTCGAGCAGCTCCAGCGTGCACTCGATCAGCTTCTTGCCCATGAAGGGGTCGCCGATCTGGACGCTCGGCCGCTTGTCGGCGGAGCCCTCGTCGAAGCCCTGCGAGGCCAGCACGCTGGCGCCGCCGATGCCGTCGCGGCCGGTCTTCGAGCCGTATAGCACCAGCAGATTGCCGACGCCGGTGGCGCCCGCCGACGTGAGGCGCGCCGCCGGCAGCAGCCCAACGCACATGGCGTTGACCAGGCAGTTGTGCTCGTAGGCCGGCTCGAAGTAGACCTCGCCACCCAGGTTGGCGACGCCCACGCAGTTGCCGTAGTGGCCGACGCCCGCGACCACCTCGGCGAACAGGTGCCGCTGGTGGTCGGTGGAAGGCTCGCCGAAGCGCAGCGAATCCAGGATCGCAAACGGGCGCGCGCCCATCGCGAAGATGTCGCGCAGGATGCCGCCGACGCCGGTTGCCGCTCCCTGGAACGGCTCG
>JAICYJ010000091.1 GCA_025934255.1 Thermoleophilia bacterium
GCCCGCGGCGGACGATCGATCCCGTGACCAGGTAGAGCGCGGCGACGCCGATGATCAGAAAGCCGATCAGGCTCTCGACGCCCGAGCAGGCGGAGGCGACCGAGACGCTGAAGGCGTGGCCGTGGCGCTGGATCAGAAACAGGCCGTCGCCCTGGCTGTGGGCGATGCCGACGAGGCCGTTGACGGCCTCGACCGACGCCACCGTCGCCGTGGTCAGCCGGCTGAGCGCGTTTTCGAGCAGCACCGAGTAGGGCAGCGGCCAAGCCAGCAGCAGGAAGCAGAGCGGAAAGATGAATGCGAACAGGGCGCGGGCGCCGAAGAACAGCGCGACTCCGGCGGCGGCCACCAGCGGCAGCGTCAGCATGTCGGGCCGAAGCGTCCAGTAGTAGCTGGACGTCGTGACCGGCGCCACGATCAGCGCCAGCGCGGCGATCATGATGAAGAACCCGGCCAGGGCGAGGTCGATCTTGCCCAGCTTGACGGCGCCGACGTGGCGATGGCGAAACGCTGCCAGCACGAGCAGGGCGGCGGCGATCGGCGGCACCAGCGCCAGGTCGCCCTGGGTCGACTGGTAGGTGAAGCCGTCCAGCATCGTCGAGAGCGAGAACCGGAACGCGACGACGGTGGCGGCGACCACCAGCATCAGGCGAAACGGCACGCTGGTGATGGCGCGGCCGACTGTGATCGAGGGCGAGGGCAAAGACAACGAGGGCCTCCAGGTACCCGGCGCCCGGATCGTCGGATCCGGGCGCCGGATGGATGGACGGGGGTGGTTCTAGGCGGTGGTGGTCGGGTTCCGCCGGCGGCGGTAGGCGACCAGGCCGAGCAGGCCGAACGTGCCGACGATGCTCAGCGGCAGCAGGATCGGCCGCGGTGCCTCGGGTACCTGCGCCGACGGGGCGCACGACGCCGCGTCGACCACGGGCGAGGACGTCCCACGCGCGGTGGCCTGGAAGGCGTCACCGCCGAGCGACGCGACGTTGAAGCTGTAGTCGTAGCTACGGCTCGAGCTCTGCGACAGGACGAAGTGCTGCTTCATCCCTGACGGCGACCAGGCCTCCGACTGCTGCTGCAGCAGTCGCACGTCGAACCCGTCACCCTTGTACCCGAGAGCGGTCACCGTGCCAGAGAGCACATCGCCGGTGCACGATGCGGTCACCGAGGCGACCCGCAACGGGCGCACGACCCGCCAGCCATAGGCGCGGCGGACGGTGTTGCCGTTCTTCGTTACCTTCAGTCGGAACGACTGCAGGCCGAGCTTGAGGTGCGAGTACTGACGCGCGTGGCCGCACACGGTGAACGCGTGGCCGTTCAGCGAACAGCGGCTCTGGCTGTGCTGCGGCTTCGTCCACGTGAAGCTCGCGGTGGTGCTCCGCGAGATGCGCGACGGATGGTTCGTGATGCTCACCCGCGCGAACGCCGGCGACGCCGCGAACCCGAGCAATACTACAGCGAACAGCGCGGCCAGCTGCAGCCGACCGATGCGACGCAGGCGTCGCCCATTAGACGTGCGAGACACGTAACCCTCCTAGATGATGACGTGTGTGCTACGTGCTACATGCACTCCGCACACAACAGACCCCACGGGACAAAACTAACTCGCACATACATCGGGGCTTGACCGGTTCTGCCTGCTCCCCCGGCAGGGGGAACGGAGGGCCGTAAAGGGGTATGGCGGGGTCGACGGGGCTACGTAGCGTGTCCGGTTTCTGACAGGTTTTCAAGTTACGATCTATACAATCGGCTGTTTTAAAGCTGTGGCGGCTGTAGCAAACCTGTACGAGACGGGCGGGGCGCAGGGACCAGTACAACTGGCCGGACAACCGGATCGACCTGACCTCGCAGCCCACATCCGGCAGTGCTTCGATTTCGGTCGCGAGTTCGGATGGGTGCGGGTCGGGCCGAGCGCGGGTCGTGCGGTCAGGCCTGTAACGAACGACGCCTCCGACGTAGGGATCTCCCCGATGCCGCTCTCCGGGGCCGGCGGCAGACTGACCCCATGATTCGGAAACCATCGTCCCGCACCTATTCGCACGCGACTCGCGCACCGGCAGGTCGGCGATGGGTTACTGCCGTGCTACTAGGGGCGCTGGCGTTCGCCGGGTGCGGCGGCGGCAGCCATGCGGGCGTTGCGACCAAGACCGTGACCGCGAAGCAGTGGGTGGCAGCGGCATGCGACAGCTTCCAGCGTTACGACAGTGCAACGAAGCACCCGCTGCTGGAGTTTCAGGGCCTGCATCTGGAGTTTAAGTATGGGGAGCCGAAGCAGGGCGAGGTTCGCGATAAGCAGACGGCTGCCAGCGAGGAGATCGTGAAGGCGACCGACCGGCTGATCGCTGATCTGAACGCCGCCGGAGCTCCCGCGACGGCACACGGTCGCGCGTTCGCCGACGCGGAGGTGGCGGCGTTTCAGGAGCTGCGTGACTCTGTGAATCACGTTCACAGCGCAGCGGAAGCGCTTCCGACAGGTTCCGGTCGCGCCGACGCAAGTGCCGAGCTTTCACCGCAGATCGGCGCGGCACTCGCGCAACTGCAACGCCGGGCGGCGCAGGACCGCAAGGCCAACGGCGCCGGGCTCGATCTCAGCTGCAACCGACCCTAGCGACACCCCCGAGCGCTAGTCGAAGTGCTCAGAGACATATCTGACGGTGTCCGCACGATTCAGTTGCCTCGTGCCGTTACCGTCGCGGATGTAAAAGAAGTCGTCGTTCGCCTCGTTCACATAGACGGGTGTCGGCGATCGCAGCACACGCACGATACACGCTTGATTGCCATTGTCGGTTGCGAACGAGATGGCGATCCGAGCCGAATTAACGGGGCCGACGGTATTGTTGAAAAGCTAGCGGAGGAACTGTTCGTAGCCATCCAGGTTGTTGCCCTTGACCACCGCTAGGTCAGGGTCGAGGCCGACCACCTCCTTATCCGAGTCACGAACGCCGATCACGAGGTGCGCGTATGCGAGTTCAGGAACGCCGCAACCGTCTTGACGGCTGATCGCTCGACGTCCTTGTCGAGCTTGTTCTCCTTCACGCTCCAGCGCACCGTCTGCTTGAACTCAACCAGTTCACCTTCGTCGGCGTCGATCAGGCTGGCGAGATCGGCCACTACCAGACCGCCGGGGGCCGAATACCCGTCCAGGAAGCGATTCACCGCGGCCGCCAATTCGGCACGCCGATACTCCAAGAACTCACCAAACTTGTCCGGGTGCCAGAGCTCCTCCGCCACCGGTATGCAGTGTTTGGTAAGCGCCTCCTGCCCACGGGGATTCGACGATCTCAGGCAGGTAGACGTCGGGCGTCTTGGTCGAGATCGAGAGATTCTTGCCGGCGCTTATGAACGCCATGTTGGCGATCTCGTTGACCTCCCGCGGATCGACTCCGCGTTAGGCCATCACCGACTTGGGGAAGATGTGATGCGCCTGAATCGCGTGCGTCTTGCCGGCATGGCTGAGGGAGAGCCCTAGGCCGGTCTTCCAATCGCGTGCGCCTCGTGTTTGAACGCGAGGTAGGCCGTCGCGTACAACGGGCTTCGTGTGTTACGGCCGGCGAAATCAGCGGCGGTGAACCGCGTCCGGCCAACCTGCTGCTGGACTATCTCGAGCAGATCCGCAGGCATGCCATCGCGGCGAAACAACAGACTTAGGTCCGCGTCAAGAAGCGACTCGCTCGAGCCTCGAGAGTAGTGACCTGCCGCGTTGGCGACGAACAACCAGTGCAACAGTGCGCGCTCCTCCTCGGAGGACAGTTGCTCGTCGCGCAAATCGCCGATCACGGCGACCGGGATCACCATGAACGGAGAAGACAGCAGCGAGACGTCCTCGATGCCGGCGTTGGTTCGCAGCAGATTGGCCGCGAACCTGAGACCAGCTTTGGCCCGCGCCCAGGACTCTTCCAGCTTCTCGACCTTGATGCTGCCGACAGTGCGGAACCGGCTCTGTCCCGTCGCGAAGACCACCAACATCCGTACCAGCAGCCCCAGATCGAAGCTAAACCGCCACTGCTGGTCACACTCCTCGGCGAACTCTTCAAGCGGTGTCAGGCTGCCAGGCCAACGGGCGGTGATCTGCGCGAGCGCCAGATCCGATCCTCGGAGCTCCATCCCTAACGAGTTGACGCGGACGAAGATCTCGGCCACCTTCTCATACGAGACGTCTCCCGTCAGGGTGTGCATCACGTACTGGAGTCGCGGATCTTTCGCACCCGCTGCAGCCGCCGGGAGAAAAGCTCGTACTTCTCGCTGTCCGGAGACACCTCGCATCGGCTGATGATCTTGTAGTCGCTGACGTCGGAGTCGAAGATCTCTGAAACCCGCACCCAGTGCGGATCCGCAAGCAGCGCCCGTGAGGCGACGACGAACGTCGAATGCTTGACGCGATCCTTGACGCTGACCGATGACGCGCGCGCCACATCGATGTCGCCACCACCCTCGTCGTGGTCGTCCGGGGCGGCCCCATTGAGATCAGGGTCGTCCTCGTCAACCTCCTCGAACTCCCGGGGCGGGCCGTCGGGATGATCGAGGTCGAATGCGATCTCGATTGGACGTGTGCGCCACTTCACATGGATCGGCTCACCCCGGATAACCGCCGACGGCGAGGTCAGGCGCTGCTGGCGCTGCGAGATCTAGAGATGGTCGAGCTGAGCTAGCGAGTCGCCCGCGACGCCGGACAGGTTCGACTGAACCTTTCTCAAGAGTGAAGGGGCAGGAGTTTCCGACGTCACCGCCGGCGTTGGACCGTCGGTCCTCGGCGGAGGGAGCAGAAATGCTCCCGCACCCTCCGCCGGTCACCATCACCTGCCGAAGCTCACGGCGGCCAACCGCAGCCGATGCCCTGGATCCAGACGTGCTGGTCTCCGGCGGAAAGAAAAGCCGAGAGCGGGGCGCTCGTCCGGGCCGGCGCCGCGACCGCCAGTCTCCGAGTACGCCCTGATACCGCGCCTACCCCACGCCGGTTTGGGGAGATGCAACGCGCGACACCCGACGCTCCCGATCCCACAAACCGCCGACGCCCCGCGCGAGTAGTGCGGTGGCTTGCTCAAACCACGCTGAGGGATCTCCCCGACGCCGCGGCGGCTGTGGTCACGAAGAATCCGATGCATGACCAGCAACCGCCGCATCGCCCTCGTAGCGACCATCGCCCTGGCGCTCATCGCCGTGACATGGATCGCCGCACACAAGTGGTACGAGTCGACGCTGCCGCCGCTGACCAACGCCGAGCTGGCGCGGGCTATCGAGCACGACGAGGCAAGCGGCGGCTTCATGGAGGGCTCGCTGGCACACGTCACCTGCCGCACGCTGGCCAGGCCGGCGCCGTCCGGCGCCAACCGCGAGTGCCGCGACAACTCGATCGGCGACATCTGCATCGACCCCAGCACACCCTCCGTCTACCAGTTGGAGATCCTCGTCTACGGCCGCCATTACCGAGAACTCGGCCGCTCCACCTTGGTCGAGGGCGATTGCACGGTGTTCTAGGGACGCTGCCGTGGCCGATCTCACAACGAAGATAGTGGTCGGGGTGGTGGCCCTCGCACTGATCGTCTTCGTCGCCCTATACGCCTACGAGGCGAACCAGATCGGAGACTTCTTTTCTCCGGTGCGCACGTCCGGCAAGGTCAAGGACACGAGAGTCCGCGAGGGGTACGAGGACTCCCACCTGGTGACCGCCGCGCAGGTGGCCGCGATCCGCCGCCAGATGCCCGGCACGGCCGCCCTTCGCATCCTGGGCGGCCACTCTCAACAGATCCCGGTCATGACGCGGATCAAGCACCACTGGGTGCGCACCGGCACCTGCTACGACTACCCGATCGCCGGCACCGGGCATCTCTACGACGGCTTCACCGTCGCAGACGAAGCCGAGCTCTGCCTGTCACGCCGCCCCGTCGCCGTCGTGAGCATCACGCGAATCCCATGGCGCACGGTCGGCAAGCGAGACTACAGCCTGCCCACCTCCGTGCCCACGATGGAAGGGCCGTAGCAAGCCGCGAACACGCGGATCTTGTACTGTCGGCGTCATGGAGGAGTCGCTGCACGACCGCTACGCGCGACGACTGGGCAAGCTGGCCGTGGAGGTCGGCGCGAACGTGGCCGCCGGGCAGGACGTGTTCGTGCTGGCGATGGACGTGCAGCAGGCGCCGATCGCGCGTGCGATAGCGGAATCCGCCTACCAGGCGGGTGCCCGCTACGTGACCGTGCTGTACTGGGATCAGCACGCAAAGCGGGCACGGCTGCGGCACGCGCCGGCCGACTCGCTCGGGTTCGTGCCCGGCTGGTATCAACAGCTGATCGCCGACTGCGTCGAACGCCGCGGCGCCGTGATCGTGGTCTGGGGCGACCCTGATCCGGAGCTACTCACGGACGTCGACCCGGCCAGGGCGGGAGCAGACCACATGCCGCTGACGCCGTCGCTGTTCGCCGCGATGGGCGGCGGCGAAGTGAACTGGACGTTCGTGCCCGGCCCCTGTGAGGGGATCGCGCAGCGCCTGCTGGGCACGCCCGATCTCGATCAGCTCTGGCAATTGATCGCTCCCATCATCCGGCTCGACCAGGACGACCCCGTCCACGCCTGGCGCGACCACCTGGAGCAGCTCGAGCTCCGCGCGAAGCAGCTCGCGGAGCGGGGGTTCGACGCGCTGCACTTCTCCGGCCCCGGAACCGACCTGACGGTCGGCCTGAGCTCCCGGGCGCGCTGGATGTCGGGCGGCATCACCACCAGCTGGGGACGAGCGACGGTGGCGAACATGCCCACCGAGGAGGTCTTCACCACGCCGGATGCGCGCCGCACCGAGGGCACCGTGCGCGCCACCCGTCCGGTGCAGCTGCTCGGCGGCGGCCTGGGCGAGGGGCTGCGGCTGCGCTTCGCCGCCGGCCGGGCCGTCGAGATCGACGCCGACAGCGGGGCCGACCTGCTGCGGGCCAGCTTCGCCGCGGACGCGGGCGCGGCCCGGCTGGGCGAGGTGGCGCTGGTCGACGGGACGTCTCCCGTCGGTCGCAGCGGCCGCGTCTTCGGGGACGTGCTGTTCGACGAGAACGCGACCTGCCATATCGCGCTGGGAAGCGCCTATCCCTTCACCGTCCCCGATCTGCCAGACGGCGACGACGCACAGGAGGCGATCGGCTTCAACCGCTCGGCGATCCACCAGGACATCATGATCGGCGGCCCCGAGGTCGCGATCTCCGGCATCGAGCCCGGCGGCGGGCGGGTGCCGATCATCCGTGACGACGTCTGGCAGCTGTCGTGAGCCCTCGGCGGGTCGTGTGAGCCCGGCACCCGGCACGCGGTGTCGCGAAGGGGGATAATGCCGGCGTGATCATCCTCATGACCCATCACACCGGTCGCCGGTTGGCCGAGCTGGGGTTCCTGTTGGTGCTGTTCGCCGGTCTCTGGTTCGCAGCGGCAGAGATCCCCCAGTTCAGTTTCGCGTCCGGCCGCCGTTCGATCGTCGCCGGACTCGCGCTCGCGGTCGCGGGCCTGCTGCTGATCATCGCCATCCACTGGGGAAAGTTCGGCTAACCGGCGCCTGGCGCCAGATCCGGATACCCCGCCTGGCCGTACCGCGCTGCAGCCGCGAGCGTGTGGCCTAGGCTGCCTCCGTGGCCGACAGCGACGTCCTCGCCTTCGTGCGCGCGAACCTGCCTCCACCCCCGGTCCGGGTGCTGGAGGTCGGCGCCGGCGAGGGGGAGCTCGCGGCGGCCCTGGCGGTGGCCGGCTACGTCGTCACCGCGATCGATCCCGAGCCGCGCGGCGGGGATGTCCACGGCGTCGCGCTTGCCGACCTCGAGGCCGAGCCGGGAACGTTCCAGGCCGCGGTCGCGATCCGTTCGCTACACCACGTGCACCCGCTCGCTCAGTCGCTGGAACGGCTCGCCGAGGTGCTCCGGTCGGGCGCGCCGCTCGTGATCGACGAGATGGACGTGGTCGCATTCGACGATCGGGCCGCGGACTGGTGGCTGCGGCAGCAGGCGGTGCTCGGCCGGGCGCGGGATGTCAGCCCGCAGCAGCTGGTCGATGAGCACCGCGCGCACCTGCATCCGCTGGACGCCATCGTCGAGGCGCTCGCCGCCTGGTTCGATCTCGGCGCGGCCGTGCGCGGCCCGTGGCTCTACCGGTGGGATCTTGGCGCCTCGTTCCGCGACGCGGAGGAGCGCCTGATCTCGGTGGGGCAGCTTCCGGCTGTGGGTGCGCGGTTCGTCGCAGTGCGGCGTTGAGGACGTGGCGGCCCTGGGTACGGCGGCGGCGCTACCGCGCGCAATCGTCGAAGCCGAACCGCCGGGCCTCGCGCTGGATCTTGCGTCCCAGCGGTTCGGTGCTCGTAAACAGGTGGAACAGCTCGATCTGGTCGCCCGCGTCGGCGGCCGGCTGCATGCGTGCGAAGGCCGCCACCTCCTGATCGAGGTCGTGGAACCAGGCGTCCAGCTCCTGGTCGTGGCCGGCGGGACGATCGAGCGCCTTCAGGTCGGAAACCCCGCGGCTGAGCCCGTCGGTGGTCTCGCGAACGACGTCCGCCAGCGGCGAGTCGGTCGGGATGTGATTGTTCGCCCGGTCGACCCGTGCGCAGATCGCGTCCGCCCGTGCGATGTAGGCCTGCGTGGTCACGTGGTGATCGACCGTCGAGGAGCCGACGCTACAGCCACTGAGCAGCAGGGCGGCCACTCCAACGCAGACGGTTCCGAGCACGTGTCGCATGCCCGCCACGATACGAACGTCGACCTGCCAGCGCATCAGGGATGTCCCTCGCGGATGCAACCGGGTTGCGAACGAGGGGTCTGCCCGATGCGGACGGCCGGGGCGTGGCGTAGCCTCGCTCGTATGGATCAGCAC
>JAICYJ010000088.1 GCA_025934255.1 Thermoleophilia bacterium
ACGCCCGCGCCCGCGGCTACAAGCCGGGCCGGTTCTCGTTCAACGTCAAGGGCGGCCGCTGCGAGACGTGCCGGGGCGACGGCACGATCAAGATCGAGATGCACTTCCTGCCCGACGTGTACATCAACTGCGAGGTCTGTCACGGCCGCCGCTACAACCGCGAGACGCTCGAGGTGAAGTTCAAGGGCAAGTCGATCGCCGACGTGCTCGACATGTCCGTCGAGGAGGCGCTCGAGTTCTTCGCCAAGATCCCGAAGCTGCGCCGGCGCCTGCAGACGCTGCACGACGTCGGCCTCGACTACATGCGCCTCGGCCAGCCGGCCACGACCCTGTCGGGCGGCGAGGCGCAGCGCGTGAAGCTGGCGACCGAGCTCTCGAAGGTGGCCACGGGCCGCACGCTCTACATCCTCGACGAGCCCACCACCGGGCTGCATACCTACGACATCGAGAAGCTGCTGCTGGTGCTGCAGCGGTTGGCCGATGCCGGCAACACGGTGCTCGTGATCGAGCACAACCTCGACGTGATCAAGCAGGCCGACTGGGTGCTCGACCTGGGGCCCGAGGGCGGAGACAAGGGCGGCGAGATCATCGCCCAGGGCACGCCCGAGGAGGTGGCCGAGACGCCCGGCAGCGCGACCGGCGAGTACCTGCGGCGCGTGCTGCCCGTTTACGAGGCGGAACGCGCGCTTGCCTGAGCTGCCCGAGCTCTCGCTGCGGGTTCGGGCGGTGATCGTGCAGGAGGGGGCGGTGCTGATGGATCGCACCCACCACGACGACCGCGAGCGCTTCTACTGGCTGCCCGGCGGTGGCCTCGAGCCTGGGGAGACGTCCGAGCAGTGCCTGCAGCGCGAGCTGATGGAGGAGGCGGCGCTCGAGATCGAGGTGGGGCGGGTGCTGTACCTGAGCGAGAACATCTACGTCGAGAGCGGCGACTACCGCCACGAGTTGATCCTCTACCGGCTGGCGGCGGTGCGCGGCGGCCCGCACGGCACGCCCAGCGACCCGCGCAGGCACGAGTGGCATCGGCCCGGCGAGCAGCCCGGCCCCCTGCTGCCGGAGGCGATGGCGGTCGAGCTGGCCTTCGATCTGGACGACGGGTTCCGCCGCCCGATCCAGCACCTGGTCACCGTGGCAGGGCCGCCGGCCTGAGCCAGCCAATAGACTCGGTCGATGTCCGAGTCTTCGAGCGAGCTGCTGGTCAGCCACGACGGCGCGGTGCAGACGATCACGCTGAACCGCCCAGCCGCGCTGAACGCGTTCGACCTGGCGATGCACGAACGGCTGGCCGCGGCGCTCGACCGGGCCGCCCAGCCGGACGTGCGGGCGCTGGTGATCACCGGCGCCGGACGCGGGTTCTGCGTCGGCCAGGATGTCGGCGAGTTCCCGCGCGACGCGGCGGCGGTGGGGGAGCTGCTGAGGCAGCACTTCAACCCCGCCATCCGCGCGCTGCGCGGTCTCCGAAAGCCGGTGATCGCCGCCATCAACGGGCCTGCCGCGGGAGCCGGGCTGGCGCTCGCGCTGGCCTGCGACCTGCGGCTCGCGGCCGCCTCCGCCAGCCTGGTGCCTGCCTTCCTGGGCATCGGTCTGGTGCCGGACTCGGGCCTCTCGCACACGCTGCCGCGGCTGATCGGATCGGCTGCCGCGTTCGACTGGATCGTGTCGGGCCGGAGGATCGCGGCGCCCGAGGCGGCGGCCATGGGGCTGGTCACGCGGGTGGTCGAGGACGCCGACCTGGCCGCCGAGACGGACGCCCTGGCGGCCGCGCTCGCCGCCGGGGCCACCGCCGCGATCGGCCTCACCAAGGCGCTGATCGACCGGTCGCTGGAGAGCTCGCTGGACGACCAGCTGGACGAGGAGGCACGGCTGCAGGCGATCGCCGCGGCCGGCGACGACTTCGCCGAGGGCGTGGCGGCGTTCCTCGAGAAGCGCCCGCCGCGGTTCACGGGCAGCTGAGCCTGCGGCCTAGTTCGGGATGTCGATCACGTCGCCCGACACGGAACCGCTCCTGCGGAACTCCTGCCAGTGGCGGAACGCGGCGGCGGTCAGCTCGCCCTTGACCTCGTTGTTCGCGATCATGAGCTCGATGTCGGCGGGGCTGAACCACTGCGGCGCGCCCAGGATGTCGGAGTCGTTGATCGCGTAGCTGGTCTGGCGGGGCTGGCTGGAGAGGTAGTCGAGCCGCATCGACGTGCCGATGCGCCGGCCGTCCTCATCGTGCTCGCGCACCAGCGTGGCGCCGATCAAGGTCGCGCCGGACGCGGCGTATCCGGTCTCCATCAGCAGGTTGCGGTTGACCACGTGTTCGGGGATCTGGACGTTTCCGTCCTCGTCGTGCGACGCCATCCACCCGGTCGGGAAGTTCCAGCGTTCCTCGCCCTCGCGGTTCAGCTGCCGCACCATCAGCAGCTCTCCGCCGTGCTCCACGATCGAGCACACCGTGGTCGCGAAGATGGCGGGATGCTGCTCCTCGCCCCCGCCGCCCGTCCCCGATGCTGCCGGTATCGCCTGCTCGCTCATGTGCATAGCTTACAGCGGTCGCTATCGTGATCCGATGCCGCAGTGGAGTCCGGAGATCGTGGTCGACTCGGCGCTCGCTCGGCGGCTGATCCGGGAGCGGTTTCCGGAGCTGGACGGAGCCCCGATCGAGCCGCTTGGCGAGGGCTGGGACAGCACCGTTTTGCTGGTCGACTCGTGCTGGGTGTTCCGCTTCCCGCGCCGGGAGGTGGTGGTTCCCGGCTTCCTGCGTGAGACCGAGGTGCTGCCGCTGCTGGCCGGCGATCTACCCCTGCCGATCCCGGTGGCCGCGTTCCGGGGCGAACCCGGGCCGGAGTTTCCCTGGCCGTGGTCCGGCTCGCCGTACCTGCCGGGATGCGAGGCGGCCGACGCGGCGCCCTCGGACGCCGATCGCATCGGCCACGGCGCCGCCCTGGGCCGGTTCCTGCGGGCGCTGCACGACGTCGATCCGGGCACGGTCACGGCCGGCGCAGCGGCACTTCCGGTCGATCCTGTCCGGCGTGCCGACATGCCCCACCGCGTGGCCGACGCACGCCGCCGCTGCGGGATCCTGCAAGCAGCCGGCCTGTGGACTCCGCCGCCGGGGCTGGCGGCGTTGCTCAACCGGGCAGAGCGGCTGGATCCGCCCGCGGCGCTGGCCGTGGTGCACGGCGACCTGCACCTGCGCCACCTGCTGATCGGCGCCGGCGGCGAACCGTCCGGGGTGATCGACTGGATCGACGTATGCCGCGCCCACCCCGCGATCGACCTGCCGCTCTACTGGGGCTACCTGCCGCCCGCCGGCCGCGCGGCCTTCCACGACGCGTACGGGCCGGTCGACGACGACGCCCTCACCCGGGCACGGGTGCTGGCCGTGTCGCTGTGGGCCGCGCTGGCCGAGTACGCCCACGACGTGGGCATGCCGGCACTCCTGTCGGAGGTGCTGACCGGGCTCGACCGGGCTACCGAGGACCTACGCTAGCGAGATGATTGATCGGTATCTCTCGCGAGCCTGGCCGCTGCTGTTGGTCTGGGTTAGCGGTGGTTGGGGTGGCTACGGCTGCGAACCGTCGTCCAGGACATCACGGAGATACCGATCAATCAGCTAGGCCGGCCCGCTCCGCGGCTCGCGCCGACGACACCACCGGCACCACCTCGAACTCCGCCAGGTCGTCCCAGCAGGCGATCCACTGGTCGAACAGCCCGGGATCGTCGGTCTCCATCAGCTGAAAGCAGCGGTCGAGCCGCTGATCGACCCAGCTGTCGATGTACTCGAGCCCCGGCGGCAGCATGCGGCCGCGCTCGGCCGCCCGGCGGTAAACCGGCTCAGGGCCCTGCGTGAACCGTTCGACAACCATGTAGCGCACGGCCCAAGCTTCGCACGTCAGCGGTCGTCGGGGCGGAACGCGGCCGTCCACGTGGGATCATCGTCCGGCCGTCTGCGCCACGGGATGCGCGACCCGAACCCGCCGAAGAAGAAGGCGATCGTGGCCACGAGCGGGATCAGCAGCAGCGCCAGCACACCCCACATGATCAGGTTGGCGTGGCTCTTGTGCTGCAGCGTTGGGGCACCCAGCGACGGCGCCAGGTCCGGCTCGGCGAACAGCTTGGGCGCCTGGCCCTTGGCGGCGAAGAAGGCGGACGGCGTGAACCAGTCGATCAGCCAGCTGCCGTTGGCGGCCTTCGAGAGCCGGATGTTGTACGCCACAGCGCCCTGTTTCCTGGCGTTGCGCGGCTGCAGGATCATGGTCAGGTAGACCTGCTTCTTCGATGCGCCCATCACGGTGTAGCCGTGAAACTGCGTGCCCTTGGTGCGGTACGGCGGCACCGGGAGCGTGCCCTGGTTCCACTGCTTGTGCGTCTGGCCGATGCGCATCATGGACGACGCCACCGCGTACGCCTTGGCCGGGTCGCGGCGCTCCACACCGTTTCGCACGAACACATCAAGCGTGTGGTTGATGGAGGCGCGTGAGCCCGACGGCAGGTGCGGCGTGGCGGTGGTCGACAGCGGCCCCCACGGTTTCTCCGTGCCCTTGACCGTGTTGCCGCAGGCGGTGCCAGCGGCGAGAACGGTCGCCACGATCATTCCCACGACTGCTCGCGACTGGAACATGCTCCACCACAGCGTAATCGAACCCGCCGGCGTTTCTAGTCGTCGAGCACGGTCACGCTCAGGTACGACGGAGTCGCGCCGCCGGTCAGCAGCCGCTGGTGGTTGACCGCCGTACGGGTCGCAAACCACGGGCTCTCGGACGTCCCCGGGTGCGCCACGTACAGCGGGTAGTCGCTGGAGGCGACCTGCAGCCGCAACCGGTGGCCGGACGGGACGCGGTACCCGGTGTGCCCCAGGTAGACCTCGGCGGCGGTGCCGTCCCCGGGCTGGTCGACCGCGCGCTGGCCGTAGAGCACGATGTGCGACCCGCCCGCCGGGTCGACGTCGACCAGCTTGACGTGCAGGTTCACGGACGGGCCGTCGCCGGCCACAGTCAGGTGAGCGACGACGCGGCCCGCCAGCGTCAGGTGGTCGGCCAGGCCGGCCGCCTCGAACACCGCGACGTCGGGCCGCGAGGCGACCGCATCCTCGTCGGGGTACTCGTAGAGGAAGGCGAACGGGTTCTCGATGGTGGACGGCACCAGGTTCTCGGGATCGTGCAGCCATTCGACCGCCCCCTCGTCGCGCTCCGCCTCGCCGAGACCGCCCGCCTCGGTCAGATACAGGCGCTGCTCGCGTGCACCCGCGGCGGCCAGACCGGTGACTCGCGCCAGCCCACGTTCGGCAGGTGCCAGCGCACGCGCGGCACCGACTCGGGGCCGCCACGGCCGGCCAGGAAGGCGTCGAAGAAGTCGAGCGCGGGGGAGAGGTAGCGCGGCAGCATCCGCTCGAGCGCATCGTCGTGGGTGTCGTGATCCTCGCTCTCGGGGATCGGCACGAACTCGAAGCGGTAGTTCTCGTGGTCGGTCGAGCCCGCGTGCAGGTACTGGAACGGCGCCGTCTCCGGGTCGCTCATCAGTCGCTCGTAGTCGAGCATGTGCGGGGGAGTGATGTTGTCGAACCAGCCAACCCCGTGCAGCGTCGGGATGCGGAGCCGCCTGAACGGATGGCGGTCGCCGTACATGTCCACCGGCGCCTGGCCGCGGGCCTCCGCCAGCAGCCGGTCGAAGGCCAGGGATCGGCTGCCGATCAGCTCGAACGCGGGATCGAACAGCTCGCTCAGCGGCCGCCGCGTCCAGTCGGGCGTCCAGTGGTGCGTGCGGCCGTCCGCCCAGTACTGGGCCAGGTAATGAGCGCCGTAGAGCGGTGCCACGCCGTCGCCGTCGAGCCAGCCGAACAGGTCGGCCACGGTCACGCGCGGCACGATCGCTTTCAGCGCGGGGTGCCCGGAGGCGACCGCCGCCCACTGGGTGTAGCCGTAGTAGGAGTCGCCCCACATTCCGACGTCGCCGTTCGACCAGGGCTGCTCCGTGGTCCACTGGATCGTGTCGTAGCCGTCGTCGACCTCGTACACGAACGCGTTCACCTCACCACTCGACCGGAACTTGCCGCGCACGTCCTGGGGCAGGAATGCGTAGCCGCGCTCGGTGAAGTGACCCGCGATGAACGGCGTCCAGCAGTAGCGGCCGTTCTTGTCGTAGGGCAGCCGCACCAGCACGGCCGGCCACGGGCCTTGCCCGTCCGGCAGATACACGTCGGTGGCCAGCTCGACGCCGTCGCGCATCGGCACCATGTGCTGCCGCGCGCGGGAGTCGAGTGGGCCTGCCCCCAGCGTCTCGATCTCGATCGTCATCGGCGCGGGAGACTACCTCAGGCGGACTCGACGGCGAACAGCCGCCATTCGCCGGGTATCCCCTTCAGCTCGCGCACGCCGCGGTCGCCGAACTCGATGCCGGAGCCGGCCACCAGGTCCTTGACGGTGCCCGACACGAGCACCTCGCCGGGGCCGGCCTGCGCCGCCACGCGGGCGCCGATGTGCACGGCAATGCCCCCGAACTTGCCGTCCACCTGCTGGCACTCGCCGGTGTGCAGGCCGGCGCGCACCTCGAGCCCGAGGTCGCTCACCGACCGCGAGATCTCCCGGGCGCACCTGATGCCGCGGGCAGGCCCGTCGAACGAGGCAAAGAAGCCGTCGCCGGCCGTGTCCAGCTCCCGGCCCCGGAACCGCGTCAGCTGCCGGCGCACCAGGGCGTGGTGCTGCTCCAGCAGCGCCTGCCAGCCGGCGTCGCCCAGCTCGGCCAGGCGCGCGGTCGACCCTACGATGTCGGTGAACAGGATGGTGGCGAGCACCCGGTCGGGCTCGTCCTCGGCCCAGTCGTCGTCTCGCCAGGCGGCCCGCAGGAACCGCTCGACCTCGTCGGCCAGGTCGTCGACCTCATGCAGCGACGGGATGTGACAGTTGCCCTCGAGTTCCACGTACGTCGCGCCCGGGATCCGCCCGCCCAGCAGCCGCCCCTCACCGACGTCGCACCACGGATCGTCGGCGTAGTGCAGCACCAGCGTCGGCACGTTGACGGTGGGCAGCACGTTGCGGATGTCGATCTCCATGTTCATGCGCGCCAGCGCCTCGTCAGCGGCGGGTGTGCTGCTGTAGCGTAAGTACCGGGCCAACGCGGTGACCTCCTCGTCGCTCGCGTTCGGCGAGCCGGAACGGGCCACCTGCTCGTAGTAGCCGGGTGCGACGACGGTGTCGCGCGCGTTCCCCAGCATCCGCAGGTAGTCGGCCTCCGGTATGCCCCATGGATAGTCCGGCGCCCACAGCGTCCGAGCCACCCCGCCGTAGAGCACCAGCGCTCCGGTGCGCTCCGGGTAGGTGGCCGCGAACAGCACCGACATCGACACGCCCTCGGAGGCGCCCATGATGGCGGCGCGCCTGCTGCCGGCCGCATCCATCACCGCCCGCACGTCGTCCATGCGGGTCTCCAGCGCCGGCACGTCGTTCACCACGTCGGACATACCGGTGCCGCGCTTGTCGAACGTGATCAGCCGGCCGATGCCCGCGAGGCGCTCGTTCAGGCGCCGCAGACCGGGCACCTCCCAGGCCATCTCCACGTGCGACGCGGCGCCCGGCACGAACACGATGTCGAGCGGGCCGTCACCGGTCACCTGGTAGGCGATGCTGACGCTGCCACTGCGGGCATACCTCGTCTCGATCGGCACGACCACAGTTTCTCACGTCGGCTCGTGCCGGTCAGGTGCGTTGCGCCCGCCCCTCGACCAGCACGCCCTCGCTCACGACCTGATATCCCAGTCGCTGGTTCACGGCCAGCATGGCCGCGTTGGGAGCGTCGTTCGACGTCACCAGCCGCTCGATCCCGGCCTGCCCGGCCCAGGCGATCTGCGCCGACCTCAACGCCCGCGCGACGCCGCGACCCCGCCAGTCGCGCCGCACGCAGGTGAGGTGCTCGGCCGTGCCCTCGCCGCCCTCCAGCGTCAGGGCGGCCTGGCCGATCACCGCGTCGCCCGCGAGCGCGACCATCGCTCCTTCGGGCAGCGCGGCCGGCCCCTCCAGCGTCTGGCTGACCCACTCGTGAAACGGCTCCGCCCGCATCGGCGACGCCGACGGCATGTCCGGCAGGCATTCGCTGTAGACGTCGTAGGCGGCCCCGATCAGGTCGGCGCGCTCGGCCAGGCTGACCACCGTCACACCCGGTGGCGGAGGCAGCGGCGGCGGCGCGCCGGCCAGCTCCAGCGCCGAGATCCACTCGCGACCGGACTGGGCCAGCCCGTGGTGTTCCGCGAACGGGAGCGAGCCCGTATCGGTCGCATCGATCCGGCCCCAGATCCGTTCCAGGTCGATGCTGCGGGCATGGTCGCGAGCGGCCCGAAGCATCGCACTGCCGGCACCGCGACGGCGGTGCTCCGGCAGGACCGCACCATCGTGTACTGGTGGCCGGGACGGCCGGAGCGCGCCACCGTGGCCGCGCCCACCACCTGCGTCCCACAGCGCGCGAGCAGACCGGATAGCATCGGGACTGCCTCCGCAGCCACCGCGAATACGAGCGTGCAGCCCGCAGCGGCGGCCACGGCCGCTCGTCTGGTGAATCGCATTGCGAAGCTCCTTCGTCCGAGTTCTGCGCCTGACCGTTGGCGCCCGAGGCCACGCTAGCCAGAGGTCGGGGAGCGAAGGGTGTCTGTCTTGTGGGCCGTCCGTGACGAAGAGGTGAAAGCTGGTACGCCGCTGTAGGCTGGCGTCAGTGAGAGAGTCGGTGGTGCTGGGCGGTGTCGTCCGACCGGCGGTGTTGGCTCTCGGGCGGCGGCGGGCTGGCTCGTAGGCTGGCTGTCGACCGTGAGGTCTGACTTGCACCCGTTGTGTCGTCTGTCGCCGCGCGAGGATCACCGGCGTGACTTGATAGGAGCGTGGCATCGCCCCAACTGAGGTGTGTCGCCGGAGGTCCGCTCTAGCGGCTATCGAGAGAGGGACGGTGCACATGATCGTGATCGGAGCGGACACACACAAGTCGTCGCACACGCTGGTGCGGTTGATCAGGCCACTGGTCGCCGGGTCGGGGTGCGCACGGTGGCGTCGAGCGGCGCTGGCGTGCTGGACGGGCTGTGCTGGGCGCGGGGCCTGGACGATCCGGATCGAGTGTGGGCGATCGAGGACTGCCGCCACGTGTCGGGTCGCTTGGAGCGCGCCCGCCACGACCCCACCACAGCCGCGTACCTTGCTCGCAAACAAGCCGAAGGCATGAACCGGATGGAAGCCCTCCGCTGCCTCAAACGCTACCTCGCCAGACGCGTCTGGCACCTCCTCACCGACCCGGCCAGGACGCCCCAAACCGTCCTCGGCTTGACATAGGAGCAA
>JAICYJ010000132.1 GCA_025934255.1 Thermoleophilia bacterium
CACATGATGATGCCGGTGCCGGCCGTCATGCACAGGACCATCGTGGACAGCGTCCACATGTCGTCCTTGTACAAGATCGCGCCCTGGCAGCTCGGGAACAGCTGGCCCGAACGCGCCAGTGCGATGAACCCGGTCGACTGCAGGATACCGAGGCCGATGGTCAGGTAGCGGCTGTACTGGGTCAGCTTCTGCTGGCCGGACTGCCCCTCCTGCTTGAGTTGCTCGAAACGCGGGATGACCACCACGAGCAGCTGGATGATGATGCTCGCGGTGATGTAGGGCATGATGCCCAGCGCGAACGCCGACAGCCGGAGCAGCGCACCGCCGGAGAACAGGTTGATCAGCGAGTAGACGTTCGCATTGTCGCCGGCCTGCGCCTGGTTGATGCAGTCGTTGATCGCGTGGGTGTTCGTGTTCGGCGTGGGCACCGAGGCGCCGAGCCGGTACAGCGCCAGCATGGCCAGGGTGAACAGCAGCTTCTTGCGCAGGTCCGGCGTCTTGAACGCCGATGCGAATGCGCTGAGCACGTGTCCTCCTGCTGCGGAACTGATCCGGTGTGCGCCAACGGTGCCGGCGACGAACTAAGTGTGGTACCCGGCGCTCCGGACGGCTCGCTCAGGCTAACAGTCCGTCCCGGAGCGCCGGGAATGCGGCGGCGCCGCTCAGCGCTCGGTGACCGAGCCGCCCGCGGCGAGGATCTTCTCGCGTGCTGTGTCGGAGAACTTGTCGGCGGTGATCGACAGCTTGACGCTGCCCAGCTCGCCGTTGCCCAGAACCTTCACCGGCTCGCCCTTGCGGACCGCGCCCGCCTCGACCAGCTCGGCCACACCGACCGTGCCGCCCTCGGGGAACAGCTGCGCGAGCGTGGCCACGTTGACGACCTGGTACTCGACGCGGAACCGGTTCTTGAAGCCCTTGAGCTTCGGCAGCCGCATGTGCAGCGGCAGCTGGCCGCCCTCGAAGCTGGCCGGCACCTGGTAACGGGCCTTGGTGCCCTTGGTGCCACGGCCGGCGGTCTTGCCCTTGGAGCCCTCACCACGACCCACCCGGGTCTTCTTGGTGTGCGAGCCGGGCGCCGGTCGCAGGTGGTGAACTTTCAGCGTCATGCTCTACTCGACCTCCTCGACCGACACCAGGTGAGGGACGGTCGCGACCATGCCGCGGAACTCCGGGCGGTCTTCCTTGACGACGACGTCGTTGATCCGCTTCAGGCCGAGCGAGCGCAGCGTTTCGCGCTGGTTCTGCTTGTAGCCGATCCCCGACTTGATCTGGGTGATCTTCAGGCGTGCCATGCTCAGGCTCCCTGTCCCGCCCGCGCCCGCAGCATGCCGGCCGGAGCGACGTCCTCGAGCGGCAGGCCACGACGGGCGGCCACCTCCTCGGGACGGACGAGCTCCTTCAGCGCAGCGACGGTCGCGTGCACGATGTTGATCGGGTTGTCCGAGCCGAGCGACTTGGACAGCACGTCGTGGATGCCGGCGCACTCCAGGACGGCGCGCACCGGGCCACCGGCGATGACGCCGGTACCAGGGCTGGCCGGCTTGAGCAGCACCACGCCGGCGGCCTTCTCACCCTGCACCGGGTGCGGGATGGTCTGCTGGATCCGCGGGACCTTGAAGAAGTTCTTCTTGGCCTCCTCGACACCCTTGGCGATCGCGGCGGGAACTTCCTTCGCCTTGCCGTAGCCGACGCCGACCGTGCCGTCGCCGTCACCGACGACGACCAGGGCGGTGAAGCTGAACCGGCGGCCGCCCTTGACCACCTTGGCGACGCGGTTGATCGTCACCACGCGCTCGAGATGCGTGCTCCGCTCGGCCTGTCCGCCACGGTCACGCCGGTCGCGACGCTCGCCGCGCTGACCGCCCTGGTCGGTACCGCCTGTGCGGGCTCCGCGCTGGGGTCCGGGCATCAGCTTTTCTCCTTGCGTGCGTTGGTCATATCTAGAACTCCAGTCCGGCTTCGCGCGCCGCGTCGGCAAACGCGGCGATGCGGCCGGTGTAGGTGTTGCCGCCCCGGTCGAAGACGACCTTGCTCACGCCGGCGGCCTTGGCCGCCTCGGCGAGCTGGCTGCCGGCCTGCCTCGCCTTGGCCGTCTTGTCGCCGTCGCCGAGCTTGAAGGTCGACACCGACGCGAGCGTCACGCCCAAGCCGTCGTCGACGAGCTGAGCGAACAGGTGCCGCGCGGACCGGCTGACGACCAGGCGCGGCCGCTCCGCCGTCCCGGCGACCTTCTTGCGCAGCCGGAAGTGCCGGCGTGCCTTGGCGACCCGGCGGGTGGCCGAGACGCCGGCCGAGCGGCGAGCCTGCTTGGCGATCGTGGATGCGCCCATTACTTCTTACCTGCCTTACCGGCCTTACGACGGATGACCTCACCCTGGTAGCGCACGCCCTTGCCCTTGTACGGGTCGGGCTTGCGCAGCTTGCGGATGTTGGCGGCCAC
>JAICYJ010000004.1 GCA_025934255.1 Thermoleophilia bacterium
AGCGAAGGAAGGTACGGCGAAGACATGCGACGAGTCTGCCAGCCAGAACGCCTGGTGCGGGTGACGAGCGGTCACACCTTTCCCCCAAACACCAAACGACACTCACTCACACCGCCAACTGGCGCACCCCCCTAGCCAGCAGCTCTAAACGCCCCGCGGCGTACGATGCGCCCGTGATTAGCCCTCGCCGTGGGCGGGTAGCGCCCTCGTGTCCGGCGGCTCGGGCGCCCATTGCCCGGTTCGCCGCGTTTGACATAGCCGAAAAGGAGCCGCCGTGAGCTATCGGATTGCCATCATCGACGACCTGCAGGACATCCCCTACCGCCAGGACACGCACATGCGGCCCGTCCGCCACCACCTGGGGATCAGCGCGTTTGGGACGAACGCGTGGACGGCCGCACACGAGGGCGACCGGCTGTTGCCCGAGCACCGAGAGGACGAGGGCAAGGAGGAGCTCTACGTTGTGCTGCGTGGCCGTGCCCGGTTCGAGATCGACGGAGACAGCGCCGATGCACCCGTGGGCACGCTCGTGTTCGTCGGGCCGGAGAGCAACCGCACCGCCTTCGCGGAGGAGGCGCGCACGACGGTGCTCGCCATCGGCAGCACCGTCGGCCAGCCATACGAGGTCGGCGGCTGGGAAGTCTGGGCGGAGTTTCACCCTGCGTACGAGGCCGGCGACTACGACGCTGTGATCGACCGCGCGCGCGAGCCGGTCGAGGCGAGCGCGTACGCCGCACCGCTCTACAACCTCGCCTGCTGCGAGGCGCTGGCGGGCCGCAAGGAGGACGCGATCGGTCACCTCCAGACAGCGTTCGAGCGGCGGCCGGAGCTCCGCGACCTGGCGAAGGAGGACACCGACCTGAACCCGCTCCGGGACGAGCCGGCGTTTCGCGAGCTCGTCGGCTAAGGCGCTCCTCACACGTGAGCCAGCGCCCCGTCGAGTGGCCGCGGCACCTGGCTGAGATCCAGCGCCTCGACGAGCAGCCGTGCGTAGCGGATCTTCCGACCGCTGCCGCTGCCCATGAAGCGCCGAAGCTGCTCCGCGGTCGCGCGACCGCGCCACTCGGGCTGTCTCTGCAGCGTGCGAAACGCTCCCAGGTCGCCCTGGGCGGCGACCACCGCTTCCACAGCGGCGGCACCGAGCGCGCGGATCAGCTCGTCCTCCAGGTCGGCCGAGCACACGAAGAAGCCCAGCCGCTCCATCTCGACGCGGGTGAGCCGCTCACCGAGACCGGCCCGCTCGAGGCCGCGCCGGAAATCGCCTTCCTCCCCGGCGTCGCAGATACCGGCCAGCCTGACGTCCAGCCCCGCCGGGCCGAACAGGTGCAAGAACACTCCGATCGCCTGCGCGCCCCCGATCGGCACGACGGAGATCCGCTCGGCGTGAAGGTCGCGGCCGCGGCGCTCGGCCAGCGCCTCCACCGCACACCGGTCGCTTAACCCCTCAACCAGCACGACCGCGCGCGGGCGGCCGTCGGCCAACGCGCGTCTGGCTGCGGCCAGGGCTGCGTCTTCCGAGCGGGATCGTGGCTGATCCTCCACGCACATATCTTCGCAACGGTGCTGTGACGCGGGCGCCTTGATCGACCAGGCGCCCGCGGCGACAATGCCGACGTGGACGACATCCTGCCCGGTCTGAGCGATGCGCTCGAGGCGATGAACCGCGGTGATGTGGAGCCCGCGGTGGCCCTGCTCGATCCCGACGTGGACTGGCGAGGCCGACCGCAGGGGCACCTGTGGTGGCGGCACACCCCGAGCTGTCACGGCCCGGACGAGGCGCGCAGGAATCTCAAGCTCCAGGTCGACAAGGGCCGGGCGAGGCCGGGTATCAAGCAATTCGGGTTGGAGCAGGTTGCGCAGGTCGGCCGGAGCGTGGTGATTGGCGGCCGCTGGACCATGGCTGATGGGTCGCGCGAGGACGCGGGCCGGTTCTACCAGGTGCTTCGGGTGCGCGGAGGGCTGATCGTGGACATCCAGGGCTGCACCAGTCGCCGAGCCGCGATGGCCTTCGCCCGCCGCGCGGCCTGAGCGGCCGGAATCGCCTCAGCCGATCGCCCGCTTCACGAGCGCGCTGATCCGTGCCTCCTCGGCGTCGGTCAGCTCCTTCAGCGCGTAGGCGTTCGGCCACATGGCGCCCTCGTCGAGGTGCGCCTTGTCGCTGAAGCCGAGCGTCGCGTACCTCGTCTTGAACTTGTGACCACTCTGGAAGAAGCAGACGACCTTGCCATCCTCCCTGGCATACGCGGGCATCCCGTACCAGGTTCTCGGTGAGAGGCCCGGCGCGGCGGCCTTGACGATGGCGTGCAGGCGCTCGGCGATGGCGCGATCGTGCTCCGGCATCTCGGCGATCTTCGCGAGCACATCGCTCTCCCCGTCCGCCTTGGTGGCAGGCGAGCCGCGGCGCGCGGCCGACTTCACCTCCTGGGCGCGCTCCCTCATCGCGGCACGTTCGTCGTCGCTAAATCCCTTGGACGCCTTCCTCTCAGCCATCTTCGATACCTCCCTGCGAGCGAGTTCCGGCCCTTTCACCTGTCGTGATGGTAAGCGAACGGACGCGAGGGTACGCTCCCGTTCGTGGTCTCACTGCAGCCGATCACCGCGTCGAATCGCGATGCGCTGGAGGCCCTGCGCGTGTCGCCGGCGCAGCGCCGGTTTGTCAGCGGGGTGACCGAGTCGCTGCGCCAGGCAGCCGAGCACCCCGGAGCCCGCGCCATCCCATGGGGCGTGTATGCCGAGGACACGCCGGTCGGGTTCGCGATGATCGCCGACGAGGTCGACGGGCCGCCCTACATCCCGCACTACCTGTGGAAGCTGCTGATCGACGAGCGCCATCAGCGAAAGGGCTACGGCACCGAAACACTCGACCTGATCGTCGACTACTTCCGCGGCCGACCGGGGGTCGAGGTGATCTGGACGAGCGCGGGCGAGGGTGAGGGCAGCCCGATTCCCTTCTACGAGGGGTACGGGTTCGAGCGCACGGGCGAGTACGAGGAGCACGAGGCCAAGCTGCGGCTCACGATCACCTGAGCGGGACCGCTACCCCCGGGCTTCGAGCACCTGCTTCAACCGGGTGAGGTCGGCCTGCACGAGGCCGGCGTCCCGCTCGAAGTCCTCCGAGCTCATGCCGGGCAGGCGGCGCAGGCTGAACACGACCTCGCAGCCGTCACCATCGGGGATCACCCGCATCGGGTTGTAGACCACGTCGCCCGAGGGCAGCGCGACCTCGTGATCGAGGACGCCGAACTCGTTACGATCGACGAAGGCGAGGCCGGCCCGGCCGGCCGGTGTCTCGACGAACCAGCGCCCATCGATGTGCTCGACGGAGCTGCCGAGCCCGGGCGCCCACTCCGGAAGATGCGCCGGATCGGAGGCATAGTCGTACACCTCGGCCGCGGGCCGCTCGATCGACTCGCTGATGTGCCTGGATTCGGAGATCATGTTCAGCATCATGCCAAATGCCTGTCGGCGAACCATCGCACCCACTGCTCCTGGGCGCTGGTCTCGACCGCGGCCGGCCGGTACTCGCGCCGAACCCAGTCCACGGCCGACGCCGCTGGCACGCCAGCCAGCACGGCCATGCAGGCCAGAACGGTGCCGGTGCGGCCGAGGCCGCCCACGCATCCCACCTCGACCACGTCGCCGCGGCGAGCCCGCGCGAACGCCGCCGTAATCTGGTCGGCCGCCCGGTCGCTGTCCGCGGGAAGCCCGAAGTCTGGCCAGTCGATCACCTCGGCCGGCCAGCTCGGTGCCCAGCGTATGTCGAGGTACAGGCCGAACGAGCGCATCGGATCGTCAACAACTCGTTCGCTGATCGATGAGGCGCGAACGGTTGTGCCGTCCGGGAACAGGACGTCCATCCGAAGAGCTTAGGGAGTGATGCGGGGTTACGAGATTGTCGCGTGTTTGTCCCGAAAGACAAATGTCATTCACCACCACCGCCAAGTGGCGCGTCCCAACGGACCGTCTCTGGGTTCGTATGCTGAGACCGATGCCACCGCTGGATGACCATACCGTGAGCGATCCCCTCGTTCCCTGTCTTGTTGCTGTCGTCGGCGCGGAGCGATTTGCCGAAGCCCGCGCCAGGCAGCTGGCTGCGCCCGTAGGCTCGACGGACCGAGAGTGGTTCGACGTCGTCTGGGAGATCTTCGATGCCATCTGCGTGCCCGAGGTCGATGTCGAAACCCGGGTGGCGGCGGTCGTCGTCCTCTACGACCTGGCGCCCAGCTACACCGTCCTCTCCCAGGGCCTCCGCATGCACCAGCGATACGAGGATCTCCCACGCGATACCCGCCTCTGGCTCTGGAAGCGGCTTCGGCACTGCCTCGATGCAGTGACGACCGAACTGCCGAGCCCCTGGTGTACGCACTCTGGGAGGAGTTCTTCGACGATCCCCTGGAGGCGGAGGTCTGGGCCGCGATCGTCGGCGACCGCTGGCCGCTCGAGGAGCGGCTGCTGGCGCTCATCCTGCGCCGCTCCGGCCCGGTCGCCCCCGCATTCAAGTATCCGCTCTACGAGCGCCTGCTCGAGGAGCAGCCGGGCCGCTGGGACGACGAAATCTACGCCGGGCTGATGGACACGTTCGCCTGGTACTCCCTGCGACTGGACGAAGCTCGCGCCGAGTCGATCCTCAGCCGCCTCTCCCTGCCAGACGAGAACGCGACGACCGCCTACCACGAGCGGCTCGCTCAGGAACGAACGCGCCGTCGCCCCTGACCGGCGATCACAGCCCCAGCGCCTCCCCCACCCGGGCGACCGACTCGCCCAGATCCAGGCTGCCGTCGACCTCCACCGTCTGTAGCCGGAACGCTCGCGCCTGGGCCCGGAGCTGCTCCGTGAACAGCTGATCGCGGGCGAGCAGGTTGTCCAGAGCCCGCTGCGGATCGCTGGTCTTGTTCGGAATCGTCCAGGTCGACCCGCGGCTCTCGAAGGCCGCGCGCCGGAACTCCGGCGTGGGCAGCAGCCAGACGGCCTGCCGCGGCCGGCACAGCAGCGGCGCGACCAGGCGCGGCAGGAGACTGAACCCCTCGGCCAGGACGGGCGGATCCGGTGGCAGGGCGAGCAGATCGTCGAGCACCAGATCGAACCCCTCACCCTGGAAGCCGTGGAACGTCTCCAGCATCACCTCGGGTGACCGGTTCACCCACCGCTCGTCCATGTCCATCGCCATGAACTCCCGCAGCAGCGGCGTGGCGCCGGGATCGGCACGCCCGGCGTACTGCGAGAACGGCTCCGTCTGGTAGAGCCGCAGGCCATGGTCTTCGGAGAGCTGCCTCGCCACGGTCGACTTGCCGGCGCCGCTGCCACCCCCGATCCAGCGGACGTGCTGCAGCCCCGCACCGGCGCGGTCGCGGCTACCCAACCACCGTCACGTTCGCAGCCTCCATGCCCTTGCGGCCCTCCTGCGGCTCGTACTCGACCTTCTGGCCCTCGTCGAGGTTGCGGAAGCCGGTGCCGGAGATGTTCGAGAAGTGCACGAAGACGTCGCTGCCGCCGTCGTCGGGGGTGATGAAGCCGTACCCCTTCGCCTGCGAAAACCATTTCACGATGCCAGTGGCCATTGCCGCTCTCCTGGTCGACGTTTGGGAACGACGCAGGTCAGACACTTCATGAGGCCACCACACGCACGTTCATGAACCCACAGGCGGTTCACGGGCGCAAGTTTAGCGAATCGGCGGTTTCCGAGCGGTGAAAATCAGGCCGGCTCGGCGGCGTCCGGCACCGCCTCCACCGGAGCCTCCGGGGCCGCCCCGTTGCCCTCGGCGGCGCCTTGTTCGCCGTCGCCGCGGCGTCGTGAGCGCGACCGCGACCGCCGCCGCCGCTCGCGCCGCTCCGGCGACGCGCCGACCGGCTCGCCGCGCGCCAGCTTGCGGACGGCGCCCGGCCGCGAGTCGCGGGTCATCTGCCCGTCCACCTCGATCTCGAACTCGACCCGCACGCGCCCGCGCACGCCCGCGCCCTTGAGCTGCACCAGCACGCGGCGGGCGGCATCGTCGGCCAGAACCTGGGCCTCCTCGACCGTCAGCGGCACCACCAGCCCGGCGCCGTCCACGGCCACCCGCGCGTGCCGGTCGCTGCGCTCCGGCTCGCTCAGCACCTTCGCCACCGAGATCTCGAGCGACTCCACCTCCGCGGCCGCCGCGCGCACCTCCTGCGCGGTGTTCACCGGCTCCCCCTTCGACCCGGTCAGCCTCCAGCTGAGCGGCGGCTTGTCCCCCAGCGAGGCACCGACCACGACGTCGGCGTCGTCGCGCAGCCGCACCGCGACCGCGGCCGGGATCTCGATCAGCACGCGGCCGTCCACTCGCTTCACCGGCACGGCCGGCGGCGTGGCGCCGACGACGGCGCCGTTGAACGAGACGCTCTCGCCCTTGTCGGATTTCTCCTTGGCCTTGGCCCGCTTCGCCTGCTTGGCCTTGGGCTGCGGCGCCGGGATGTTCGAGCCGAGCGCAGCGGCCAGCCGGTGCGGATCCTGGGACAGCGCCACGCGTGCACGCTCCACCAGCCGTTCGGCGGCGCTGTTGCGGCGCGGTGAGGCGACGGCCAGGATGGCAGCGCCGGCCTCGAGCGGTGATGTGGTGGCGACGGTGACCAGCCGCGCGGCCGCCTCGGTGTTGGTCTTGTCGTCGGAGGCCGCCGCCAGCGCGCCCAGCAGGCTGCGGCCGTCGGTGACATGGGCGCCCGCGTAGCGGTACTCGTGGTCGCGGGCTGCCCGGGCCAGCTGCCACGTCCAGGCCACGATCCGGTCGATCGGGGCATCAATCTTGCCGTCGCCCATGGCCAGCAACAGCACGCGCGCGCCCTGGCCGCGGTCCTGCTGCCAGGTGGGCGCGGCCTCCACCAGCCGGCAGGCCATGGCGAAGGTGGTCTGGCTGGGCCGCTGGGAGGACAGGTCGCCGAGCGCTGCCAGGCGCAGCTTGCGGTGCTTGTTCTCGGCCGCGCAGGTGAACAGGAACAGCTCCCGTGATTCGGGCTGCAGCGCCGCGATCCGCTCGGCCAGCTGCTGCGCGTCGGCCGGCGTGACGGCGCGGGCGGCGACCACCGCCCAGGCGCGCTGCTCGTCGATCGGCAGCTTGGACGCATCCACCAGGCGCCACTGGTTGGCGATCACCGCGATCCGGCGCTCCGGGTTGTCCGAGACGGGGACGATCCAGGAGGCTTCCTTGACGATCGGCTTCGGCGGCCGGCGGCGCCAGCGGCGGCGGCGCGGCGGTGGCGGCGTGACCAGCCCGCTGGGCCGGTAGGCATCGACGTCGAGCAGCGAGTGCAGCGTGATCACGCGCTCGGTATGCGGCGCGCCGGGCTCGGCGAAGTCGACCACGATGCCCGACTCCTTGCGGCGGTGGAGGCGCATGATGCGGCCCACCCGCTGCTGGTAGACGCGGCGGCTGGCGGTGGGCGCGAGATGCATGCAGACCGTTGCGCGGGGGGCGTTCCATCCCTCGGCCAGCAGCATCGCGTTCACCAGCACGTTGATCTCGCCGCGCTCGTAGGCGGCCAGCGTCTCGGCAAGCACGCGGGGCGGCGTGCGGCCGGAGACGGCGGCGGCCCGCAGCCCGATCGCCTTCATGGCCGCGGCCACGCGCTCGGCGTGGTCGACGCCGGCCGCATAGACGATCCCCGGCGTGTCGCCGAAGCGGCTCTGGTAGAGGTCGGCGGCGGCCATGTTCAGGGGGTCGAGGTCGAGCGCGACGGCCAGCTGGCCCTGGTCGAAGTCGCCGCCGACGATCTCGACGGTGCGCAGCGACGCGATCGGGCGCACGCGGATGCAGCGAAGCGGCGCCACCACGCCGCGGCGCACGGCCTCGGCCAGCGGCAAGTCGGCGACCTCGGCCGGGAACACGTCCGAGACATGCTTCTGCAGCAGCTGGTCGGTGGCGGTCATGCCGATGTAGACCGGCTCGGACAGGCTCCGGATTGCGGCCGAGGTCTTCTCGCCCAGCGCGGTGTGGGCCTCATCGCAGACCACCACGCCGTACACGTCGGCCTTCAGCTGCGACGCGTGCTTGATGAACCAGGAATAGGTGTTGATCGTGAGCGGCGGCGTGTCGGGCGTGCGATCGCCGACCAGCACGGCCTCGTGCAGCCGCGGGCCGTAGCCCTCCTTGGTGAGGTCGCGCGTGAACTGGTCGACCAGCAGCCGGCGGTGGGTGAGGATCAGGACGCCGGTGGTGCGGGCGGCATCGACGAAGCCGGCCGCGGCGATGGTCTTGCCAGACGCGGTCGGGTGCTTGAACCGGTAGCGGCGGCGGGCGCCGGGATCGTCGGTGTGCGCATCGGCCTCCAGCTCGTGGACGGGCGCGACGTGTGCGACCGCCACGTCGAAGCCGGCGTCGTTTCGGTGGTCGTCGCCGTTCTCGTCGCCGTTCCCGTTCCCGTTGCCGTTGCCGTTGCCCTCGTCGTCGTCCTCCTCGTCCTCATCGGTCTCGCCACGCTCGCGGTCGGCGATCAGCGCGGCCAGCTGCCCGGCCAGCGCATCCACCTGGTGGCGGCGCAGCGCGGTGCCGGAGGCCAGCCGCGGAGGCTGGCCGGAGAGCATGCGGTCGAGGCCGAGGATCAGGGAGAAGTCGCGACGCCAGGCAAAGCTGGGCTCGACCAGCCCGCGATCCATCTCGGCGATGGCCGCGTCGAGGGCGGCCCGGCGCGCGGTGCCGGGGGCGAGCGCCGAATCGGCATTCTCACCCTCATGCAAGAGCGGTTCTCCGCACCACGCAGATACGCGTCGCGCGGCCGCTTCCAGATCAGCCGTGATCCCCAAAGTCATGCAGTTGGAGCCATCCGGGTAATACGGGCGCCATGGCAGGCGGCTCCGGAAGGCGCAATCAGTGTAGCAGCGCGGGTGCCACGAGGTCGGCGAGGTCCGCGTGCAGCGCCTGCCCGGCCGCCAGCGCCCCGTCGCCACTGTCCCCCACCGGCGCCAGCGGGCTGACGACGCCGCCCGCCTCGGACACCAGCAGCACGCCGGCAGCGCGGTCCCAGCGACGCGTGCCAAGCTCGTAGTACCCGTCCAGGCGGCCGCAGGCCACCCAGGCCAGATCGATCGCCGCCGACCCGGCGCGGCGGACGTCGCGCACCCGCGGCAGGATCCGGGTGAGGGCCCGCGCCTGGCCGGCGCGCACGTCAGCGGAGTATGCGAAGCCGGTGCCGATCAGGCTGCGCGAGAGGTCGTTGCAGGCAGAGACCGCGATCGGCGCCCCGTTGCAGAAGGCGCCGCCCCCGCGCACCGCGGTGAAGGTCTCGCCCAGGCAAGGGTGGTGCACCACGCCGGCGACGGCCCCATCGGCATCCTCACAGGCCACCGACACCGCCCACACCGGCTGGCGGTACAGATAGTTGGTGGTGCCGTCCAGCGGGTCGACCACCCACAGCAGGTCACCGCCGCCGGCGGCCCGCCCGCCCTCCTCGCCCAGCACGGCGTCGCCGGAGCGCCGTTCGCCGATCAGCGAACGGATCAGCGCCTCGGCATCGCGGTCGGCGTCGGAGACCATGTCGGTGCTGCTGCTCTTGCGCTCGACGCCCGTGGCGGGGCGTCGAAACCGCTCCAGCAAGAGGTCGCCGGCGGCGACCGCTGCGGCCACGGCCACCTCCAGCAGCGCCTGATGGTCACGTGCGGCGGGCATCGCGGCAGTCTATGCCGTCGTCGAGCATTTGGAAGACCGCGAACAGTTTCGGTGAAATTCCTGCAATTCGCTAGATTTTTCGCCCGCGGACGTGCATGCTTCCCGCATGCGACGCATGATCCATCGACTGCTCGACCGCCGGCGCGAGCGACGGCTGGCGCTGGAGCTCGAGCATCGCTTCAGGGCTCAGCTGAACGCCCGCGCCGAGGCAGCGGCGCGGATGGCCGACGACCTGCACCTGGACTAGCTGGACGCGCCCCTGGCGTCGCCTACGATGCCCGCATGGCACGGCTCAACTACTCGCGTCTGAGTGACCGATTACTGGCGGGCGCCATGCCCCATTCGGCCGAGCACGTGGCCACGCTGCACGACGAGGGAGTGCAGCTCGTGATCAACCTGTGCGAGGAGCGCGAGTACTGGGTCGGCGAGCGGGAGGCGGTGCTGAGAGCCTACGGCAAGGCTCGCATCCGCGAGCTGCACCTGCCGGTCAAGGACGGCGCCACCATCCCGCCGGGCGTGATCGATGCCGCGGTGGAGGGCGGAGCAGCGAGCGTTGTGTACGTTCATTGCAGGGGGGGCCGTGAGCGATCCGCGACGGTCGCTACGGCGCTCTTGGCGCGCGAGCAACAGCTTTCGATCGACCAGGCAATGGCGCTGGCCAGGGCGGGAAGGCCGGTGTTCTGCCCGCTGCCATGGCAGATGGCGGGACTCCAGGCCTGGGCGGCGAACATCACCTGACCTGGCCGATGCCGTGCCGTCTTGGGGCGCTGGTATCGTCCCCGCTGGTTGTGCGAAGTTTTCTTAGGTGACGCGTTACCTCTTGCGTTTTCGGCGGATTGTTCGTATTCTCAAGGCGCACGGGGTATCGGTAAAAGGCTTCATCGGGTAGACGAGGAGAGGTGGTTCCAATGACGAAGGCTCTCAGGGGCGTGCTCATTCTGCTGGGCTCGACCGCGATTCTGGCAGTTTCGGCCGCAACCGCGTTTGCCGGTGACGGCTACGCCAGCGGCGGCGTTGCAGGCGAGTCGACCGGCGGCGGTGGCGGAACGCTTCCGTTCACGGGCGCTGAGCTTGCCCTGTATGTCGTGATCGGCCTGGCCATCGTGGCCAGCGGTTTGGCACTGCGCGCGTACTCCGCGCGTCGCGTCAGCTAGCTGCGCACGACGCATAGCGGATTCGAGAGGGCGCCTTCGGGCGCCTTCTCCGTTTAAGGGCCTCGCCGCGACCTCGGGTCTGGAGCGCGTCAAATACTGCCCTAACTACGCTCCCGGATGATGGGCTCTCGCCGCCGCCGCGAGATTGCCCCGCGTCGGCCTGAGGTAATTCGTCTCCAGGTTGAGGTATTCGCGCTCAAGCTGACCGTCTGCGCGAACGATGAAGAACTAGATGACCCCGTCGGAACTGACAGCGCTCCTGGCCCGTGCCAACGACCGCCTCCGGTCGGCGCTGACAGGCGCCTCGTCGCTCGTGCTGCTGGCGCTGCTGGCGCTGGTCGGCAGCTACGGCGTGCACAAGATCCAGCCCGGCCTGGCGAAGACCGTTGCCGTGCTGGCCGTGCTCGGCGTCGGGCTGCTGATCCTGGCCTACCGGTTCTTCCGGTGGCAGCGGGACGAGCTCTACGACGACGTCGTGCTGCACGGGTTCCGGCACGTGCATCCGCAGGCGGTCGCGCGGCGCGCCGCCGAGCTGGTGTCGCGCAGGCAGCGGCGCCAGATCGCGGACACCCTCGATCGCTTCGTGGCGGCCGCGGTCGAAAACCACCCCACCCCCGTGCCCGTGCACCGCGGCGCGCTGATCGAGCTGCGGCCGCAGGTGGCCGAGCTGTCCACGATCCTGCGCACGCCGGAGGTCGAGCTGGAGCCGGCCGGGATGGTGCTGCTGGGCCGCTTCATCAGCGACGGCGCCACCAGCCCGCTGTTCAAGCTGAACGCCCACCCGACCGAGGTGGAGCGCGAGCTGGCGCGGATCTCGCGCGTGCTCAACCGCGAGCGCGAAGCCGCCTAACCCGGCCTCGGCTACAACTCGAGCAGCTGCGGCACGCCCCGGCGTTCCAGCCCGCGGCTGATGATCAGCCGCTGGATCTCCGAGGTGCCCTCCCAGATGCGGTCGACGCGCAGCTCGCGCCACAGCCGCTCGGCCGGGTTGCGACGCATGTAGCCGCGGCCGCCGAAGATCTGGACGACGCGGTCGGCCACCCGCCCGGCCGTCTCGGACGCGATCAGCTTGGCCATCGAGGCCTTCGCGTGCACCAGCTTGGGGTCGGCACCCGAGTCGTGCAGCTGCCCCACGTAGTAGGTCAGCAGCCGGGCCGCGGTCACCTCGGCCGCGCAGTCAGCAAGCATGAACGAGATCGCCTGGTGATCGAAGATGCGCCCGCCGAACTGCTCGCGCTCCAGCGCCCACTCGGTGCCCAGCTCGATCAGGCGGTCGCACGCGCCGCAGCAGCGGGCGGCGATGTGCACGCGCTCCTCGATGAACCACTCGCCGGTCAGGTCGAACCCCTGCCCCACCTCACCCAGCACCGCGTCGACCGGCACCGGTGCGTCCGTGAAGGTGTACTCGGGGTGCCGGTAGGGGAAGTTGTGCGTGAAGTCGGGATCGTCCGTCATCTCCACCCCCGGCAGATCCTTGTCGACGATGAACAGCGTCGGCTGGCGCTCCAGCCCGTCCACCGCCCAGGCCAGCACCAGGAAATAGCTGGCGATGTCGCCGTCGGTGACGAACCACTTCTTGCCCGACAGGCGGTAGACGTCGCCGTCCCGCACCGCCTCGGCGCGGATGCCGCGCGCGTCGGAGCCGGCATGCTCCTCGGTGATCGCGTAGGCGTGGCGATGGTCACCGCGCACGTCGGGCAGCAGGTACCGCTCGATCTGCTCGGGCGTGCCGTGGACGAGCACGTTGGAGGGGCTCCAGACCAGCACCCACAGGCAGTTGGTGAGCCGGCCCAGCTGCTCGTGCATCACGATCTGCTCGGTCAGGTTGAGGCCGGCGCCGCCGTACTGGGTGGGGATGTTGGCGGCGTTCAGGCCCGAGGCCAGCACCGCACGCTTGACGCGTGCGTGGGCCTCTGCCGACAGCCGTCCGCCGTTCTGCTCGGCCTCCAGCTCCAGCGGCTGCAGCACGTCGTCGACCAGCGACCGGGTGCGGGCCCGCAGCTGCTTCAACTCGGGGCTGAGCGTGAAATCCATTCAGGTCATCCTTTCCAGGCGGGGCGTAGTGCGGCGGACGCGCCGCCGAAGATCAGCGCGGCGGTGACGTCGGCCGGTGCGACGCCCGCCAGCAGCGGATGATCGAGGTTGATCTCGACCTCCCCGGGAGGATCGTCGAGGCCGATCGCGCGTGCGCCGTTTCTGCCGCCGATCTCGAGCAGGTAGGGCGTAGGCCCGTCGTCTCCCGGCGGCACCAGCACGTTTCGCCGCTCCACCAAGCGCCGCGCGCAGTGCTCGATCTCGCGCAGCTCGGCGAGGGGATCGATGATGGTGTTCGAGTCGGTGCCGATGCAGATCGGCACGCCGTGCTGCATCAGCTCGAGCGCCGGCAGGAAGCCGTCGCCGAGGTTGGCCTCGGTGGTCGGGCAGGCGCAGACGGTCGCACCGCTGGAGGCCAGCAGCTCCAGCTCGCGCTCGGAGACGTGGGTGGCGTGGATCACCGTGGCGCGCGGGCCGAGCAGCCCGATCTCGGCCAGCAGCTCGATCGGCCGCAGCCCGTACTCCGCCAGGCTCTCGTCGATCTCGCGCCGCTGCTCGTTGGCGTGGATGTGCACGACCATGCCGCTGGACGCTGCGTAGGCGGTGATCTCCTCCAGCCAATCGCGCGGCACCGCCCGCACGCTGTGCGGAGCCAGGCCGACGCGCATCTCCGACGCCAGCGCATCGACGCGTGCCAGATAGGACGCGACATCGGGATCGCAGAAGCGGCGCTGGCCCGGGGTCGGCGGCAGCCCCCAGCCGGCCCGCGCGTATGCGGTCATCAACATCACGATCTCGATGCCGGCATCGCGAGCGGCCGTAGCGGTGGCCTTCGCCATCGCGTTGGGGTCGGGGTAGGGCGCGCCGCCGGGCTGGTGGTGCGGGTAGTGGAACTCGCCGACGGCGGTGTACCCGGCCGCAACCATCTCGCGGTAGAGCTGCAGCGCGACCTCGTATGCGGCGTCCGGGTCGATGGCGTTCGCGGCCTTGTACATGGCCTCGCGCCACGTCCAGAAGTCGTCATGCGGGTGGTCGGGGTCGACGTGCTCGACATGCCCCCGCAGCGCCCTCTGGAAGGCGTGGCTGTGGGCGTTCACGAAGCCCGGGACACGCAGCGTGGTATCGGCCATACGCGTATCCTCCCAGACCGATGTCCGAGGTATCCAGAGAACGGTTCGTGTCGTGGTTCGGCGAGCTGGCCGCGATCGGGCACAGCGAGGGCGGCTGGAACCGGTTGGCCTGGAGCCCGCTCGAGGCCGAGGCGCGAGCCTGGTTCTCGCGCACGGCCACGTCGATCGGGCTCGAGGTGCAGCAGGACGGCGCCGGCAGCCTGTGGGCGGTCACCGACGACGCCGACCGCGGTCCCTGGGTGTGCACCGGGTCACATCTGGACACGCAGCCCGACGGCGGCGCGTATGACGGGGCGCTGGGCGTGGTGGCGGCGCTGGAGGCGGCGGCGTCGGTGCTGGAGTCCGGGGCCGGGCGCCGGCATCCGCTGGCGGTGGTCGCGTTCGTCGACGAGGAGGGGGCCCGGTTTCGCACCCCCACCTTCGCCAGCCTGGCGCTGACCGGGCGGCTGAACATCGATCACGTGCTCGAGGTGATGGGCGACGCGCCCGCGATCTACGGCGTCACCCGCGACTCGCTGGCGCAGAGCCGCAGGCAGCTCGACCGGGTGCGCTGCTTCTACGAGGTGCACGTCGAGCAGGGCCGGTCGCTGGTCGACCGTGAGCTGGCGCTGGGCGTGGCCGACGTGCTGGCGCCGCGGCAGCGCTGGCGGGTCGAGTTCGCCGGGGAGGCGAACCACGCGGGCACCACCGCCATGCTCGACCGCCGCGACGCGCTGCTCGACGCTGCCAGGTTCGCGCTCGCGGTGGACGAGGTGGCACGGGCCAGGCCGGGCGCCGTCGGCACCGTGGGCCGGATGGAGATCAGCCCCGGTTCGACCAACTCGATCCCCGGCCACGTGGCGGCCTCGCTGGACGTGCGCGCGCTCGAGCTGGAGACGGTCGATGCCATGGTCGAGGAGCTGCGGGCCGGCTTCCCCGGCGCCGCGTTCGGCCGCGAATCCCATAACGAGGGCGCGCGCTTCGACGACCGCCTGCGGGCACAGCTGTTCGCAGCCGCCGAGGCGCGCGGCATCCCGGCCGGCGACCTGCCCTCCTACGCAGGCCACGACGCGGGCATCCTCGCCGGCAAGCGTCCCTCCGCGATGGTGTTCGTGCGCAACCCGACCGGCGCCAGCCACGTCGCCACCGAGTCGGCGTCCGAGGGCGACTGCCTGGCCGCCGTGCAGGTGCTGACCGACGCCGTCTGCGGCGAGCTCGCGGGCGACTGAGCGCCGAACTTTCCACACTGCATCCACAGGCACCCATGACGGCCGTGGATACCATGTGGATAAGCTCGCGTAATTCCCGCTCTCAGCGCCAATTTGTCTGGGGAATACGGGCGATCGGGTTGACGAGTGCTTGGGGAAAGGCGCAGTGTCCCTGTTCCAATCCCCCCAAGACCGACGCCAGGCCCCTCGCAATCCGTCCTCTCAGGCCTGGCGTCGGCCGTTAAGCGCCCGGGATAGGCTGCACGCCATGGGCAAGGTGTTCGCCGAGATCGACGACAAGCTGGTGGGCTGGATCCGCGGCCAGCAGATGTTCTTCGTCGCCACCGCGCCCGAGGCAGGCGGCCACATCAACCTTTCGCCGAAGGGCCCGATCGAGAGCCTGCAGGTGCTCGATCCGCACACGATCGCCTACCTCGACCTGATCGGAAGCGGCGCCGAGACGATCGCGCACCTGCGTCAGAATGGCCGCATCTGCGTGATGCTGTGCGCCTTCCAGGGGCCGCCGCGGATCCTGCGCATGCACGGACGCGGCACGGTGCTGGCGCCGGGCTGTGACCGGTACGACCGGGCGGCGGCGACGTTCGACCTCGCGGCGGTGCCGGCTGCGGAGCACGCCGCGCGGTCGATCATCATGGTCGAAGTGCAGCGCATCGCCGATTCGTGCGGCTTCGACGTACCGCTGATGGTCGAGCAGGGCCGTCGTCCGCAACGCGGCGCATGGGTCGACAACAAGCTGGCCAAGGGCGGCCAGGCGGCGCTGGCCGCCTACGTCGCGGAGCACAACGCCGAGAGCATCGACGGGCTGCCGGCGCTGCCGTGACTGCAGGTAGGCTGCAAGCGTGATCGAGCAGCTCACCGACATGCCGGAGGGCGCGATCGGCTTTCGGGGATCCGGCAGGCTGACCAGCCGGGACTACCACGACACGCTGCTGCCGGTGATCCGCGAGGCGCTCGAGAGCGGACGCACGGTGAATCTGCTGTTCGCGACCGCACCTGACTTCAGCGGGCTGGACATGGGCGCGCTGTGGGAGGACACCAAGGCGGCGGGCACGATCGGCCTGAAGCACCTCTCCAGCTGGGGGCGGATCGCGCTGGTCACCGACAAGGACTGGATGCGCCACGCGATCAGCGCTTTCGGCTGGATCTCCCCGGGCGAGTACCGGGTGTTCGATCCGGACGAGTACGAGGCCGCGAAGACCTGGTTGAGCGAGGCGGGCGGCTGACGGCGGCACCGCTCCCGAGTCCCTGGCCGTCGCACCAGGCGGTAGTATTGGGGGTGCTTTGAGCCGGAGACGCGGTGGCCTCGAGCATCGTCCTCATCCCGCGATACTGGAGGATCCCTTGGCCGACCCAGAAGCTGTGTCAGTCGAGCAAGTTGAAGATGCTTCCGTCATCGCGCTGCGAGGCGAGCATGACCTCTCGACCGGGCCGGCGATCGAAGCCGCGTGCGACGACGCCTGGGCCCACTCCTCCTCGATCGTGTTCGACCTGACCGGCGCGACGTTCATCGACTCGACCGTGGTCGGCGTGATGGTGAGCGCGCGGCGGCGCGCAGCCGATTCAGGCGGATCCGTGGCGGTCGTGGCTCCGGCCGGCGGGCCTCCTGCGCGCGTGCTGACGCTCGTGGGCATCAACGACGTGCTCCCCCTGCACGAGACCCGCGACGATGCGCTGCGAACGATCAGCGCGCCGGGGTAACGTTGCCTGAGCTGGCACGCAGGTTGGACACACAGCGGGGCAAGCTGGTGGCGGCGCTGGTCGCGGTGCTCTGCGAGCTGGCGATCGCGCTGCCGTTCCTGGTGATCTCGCCGAACACGCTGCGCGGCGTTCCCGGCCCGCTGCTGGTGGTGATCGGGGTCGCCGCGAGCTATCTGCTGGGTCCGTGGTTCGGCCTGCCGGTGACGGCCGTGGCGGTGGTGCTGGCGGTGACCATCGTCGGCGAGAGCGCCTGGGCGGAGCCACTGGTATGGCTGCCCATCTCGGCGGGGGCCGGCATCGTGGGCGAGCGGGTACGGCACGGCGACGAGCTGCGGCGCGAGCTGATCGAGGAGCTGCGACGCGGCCTGGTCGGGATCTACAGGGATCCCGCGGTCGGCGGGCTGAACGTGGTCAGCCGCTACATCCCGGCGGTGAGTGCGCAGAGGATCGCCGGCGACTTCTACGGAGCCGTGGTGCAGCCGACAGGCGATGTCGCGATCATGGTCGGAGACGTGGCCGGCCACGGCCCGGCGGCCGCGGCACTGGCGACCCGCCTGCGCGCGATGTGGCGCGGACTCGCCATCGCCGGCGTCTCGGACAGCGAGACGGTGAGCGCCCTGAACGAGACGCTGCTCGCCGAGCAGCAGCGGATTGCATCGCAGATCCCGTTCGCGACGCTGTGCCTCGCCACGGTGGCCGCCGACCTGCGGTCGGCCCAGATCGTGATCGCGGGCCACCCGCCGCCGATCCTGGTCACGGAGCGCGGCACCCAAGTGGACGCGCACCCACCGGGCCCGGCCATCGGCATCTCGGCGGCCTCCACCTGGGAGCCGCATCCGCTGGCGTTGCCGGACGACGCGTGGTCGCTGGTCGTCTACACCGACGGTCTGATCGAGGGACGAACGTCACCGGACGGCCCGCGCCCGTACGGGCGCGACCGGCTGCTGCCGATGCTGGCCGCCTCCGCCGTCCCGATCGGCGAGTCCGACGTGGACGCCGTGCTGCGGTCGGTGCTGGATGCGAACGGCGGCGCGCTCCCGGACGACGTGGTGCTGATCTCAGCGTCGCCGCGCTAGGTCTTGGTTAGGCGTTTGAAGGTCGGCTGGGACGGGTACGGCCCTGCTGGCATGCTGTTCGATCACGACGTGCGGGCTCCCGCCGAGTGGGAGCAGGAATATGCGGGCGGCGATGACGAGCCCGCGCGGATACGGGCGTGGCAACGCGAACAGTTGATACGGATCGGGTACGACTCGACGACGGCCCGGCGGATCGTGCGCGACGCCTGGGCTTGCGGCGAGAGCGGCGACCTCGTCCACCGCGTGTTCGACCTGATCGGCCGCGGCGCCAACCACGCGCAAGCCGCACGCATCGCGTAGCGTCCGCCCAGCGTGAAGCCCCGACCGGGTGTCATGCCCCGCGGTCGGCGGGCATCACCGAGATCGGGCGGTCGAGGCCCTCACGGGTGAGTTCGGCGGCGACCGTTTCGCGCGCCTTGTAGATCCGCCACTTGACGGCGGCCAGCGTGGTCTCGAGCGAGTCTGCGATCTCGACGTAGGAGAGGCCGATCACGTCGCGCAGAACCAGCGCCATCTTCAGGTCGGGGCTGAGCGCAGCGATCGCCCGCCACAGGATGTCCATGTCCTCGATCGCGTGGGGCGGTACCGGCGATGCCAACCCCAGCGACCAGACCGAATCGAGCTCCACCGACGGCCGGATGCGCCGCTCGCGGGACCGCATCTCGTCGACGAGGCGGTTCTTGGCGACCTGGAACAGCCAGGTGGTGAACAGCGAGCGATCGTCGAACCGCGGCAGCGCGCGGTGCACGCGGACGAAGATCTCCTGGCAGACGTCCTCGGCCAGCGCCCTGTCGTTTGACAGCACACGCACGGCGTAGTTGTAGATCGGCGCGTGATACTGGCGAAGGATGATGGCAAAGGCGCGCTCATCACCCGCCTGCGCTCTTCGCAGGATGTCACGATTAGGTTGAGTGAGAGCCATGATGCATCAGAGCATTCGGTCGTTGCAAAGGTGACCAAGAACTCTGGCGGCGGGAGGTTGGAGCTTGCTTGGGTGTGCAAATCTGGTCGCAATGAGGCCGGGCGATCAGAGCGTGCCGAGGCGCTCGCGCGCGACCCGCTCGACCAGCTCGGCAAACCCCGGAGCTTCCTTCATCAGCTGGTCGGTCAGGTGCCAGTCGATCCGCAGCAGCCGGGTCGGCTCGTCGGCGATCACGTCGGCCGACCGCGCGCGGCCGAAGCTCGCGCCCCAGTCGAGCGCGGCGAGCTCGCCGAAGAACTGGCCCGGCAGCAGCCGCCCAAGGGTCGCGTCGGCACCCTCCACCCGCACCGCGCCGGAGAGCACCACGTACACGTCGCGGCTGGTCTGCCAGCGGCCAAGGACGACCTCGCCGGCGTCGACCTCGATCTCGGCGGCGACGCTTCGCACCAGCGCCAGCTGATCCGGCCCCAGCGTGGCGAACAGCGCCAGCGAGCCGGCCGGCGCTTCCGCTCCCGCCCAACCCTCCGCGGAACGTGGCGCCAGGTCGACCGGCAGCGTCTCCAGCAGGTCGATCGCCCTGTCCACCTCGCTCGCGGTGGTCGAGTGGTTCAGCACGCACAGCCGCAGCGTGTGACGTCCCCGCACCTGCCCCGACGACACGAACACTTCGCCGCCCGTCTCGATCTGGTGTACGAGGGCGGTGTTGATGCGCTCCAGGATGCGCTCGTCGTCGACACCTGCGGGATGGCGCCGCAACGCCACGACTCCCAGCGACGCCGGCGACATCAGCTCGAGGTCGGGCGAGCGCTCGACCCGCCGCTGGGCGTGCAGGGCGAGGTCGATGCAGCGGTCGATCGCCTGCCGGAAGGCGTCCACTCCGAAGTAGCGCAGCGAGATCCACAGCTTCAGCGCGCGGCAGCTGCGCGTCAGCTGCACGCCCAGGTCGGAGAAGTTCACCTCGCGATCGACGGCCTCGGTGCCCTTTAGGTAGCTGGGGTGGATCTCGAACGAGCGCCGCAGGCGGTCGCCGTCGCGCACCAGCAGCGCGCCCACCTCGACCGGCTGGTACAGCCACTTGTGCGGATCGAGGGTGATCGAGTCGGCCAGCTCCATGCCGGCCAGCGCGGCGCGCCCTCGCTCCGTCAGGCAGCCGAAGGCACCGTAGGCGCCGTCCACGTGCAGCCAGGCGTCGTGCGCGCGGCAGATTCGCGACAGCTCGGTGAACGGGTCGATCGCACCCACCGCCGTGCTGCCCGCGTTGGCGACGACCAGCAGCGGGCGCCGGCCGGCGGCCAGGTCGGCGCCGATCGCGCCCTCCAGCCCGTCCGGGCGCATGCGGCCGACGGAATCGCTCAGGATCACCCGCACCTGGTCGGGGCCGAACCCGAGCACGCGCGCGGCGCGGGCCAGCGACGAGTGCGCCTGGTCGGACATGTAGAGCACCGCGCGCGCGTCCATCTCCCCCATCAGCGCCTCGCGGGCGCAGGCGAGCGCCGTCAGGTTCGCGGCCGACCCACCCGAGACGAGCGCGCCGCCGGCCTCGGTCGGATAGCCGATCCACTGCCTGAACCAGTCAAGCACGGCCAGCTCCAGCGCGGCCGGGCCGGAGGCGCCCAGCCACCAGCAGGCATCGATGTTGAGCGCGCTGGAGATCAGATCTCCCAGCGCACCCGGCCAGGTGCCCTCGCCGGGGATGTAGGCGAGGTAGCCGGGATGGGCGAGACGGGCGACGTAGGGCAGCACATCGCGCTCGAGGTCGTCCAGGATCTCGTCGAAGTCGGCGGGCTGCTCGGGCGGCGGCATCGACAGTCGCCGGTGCAGCTCTCCCGGCGACTCGGCGTTCACCACCTGGCCCGGCGGCCCCGTGATGCGATCCACCAGCATGTCGATCGTGCGATATCCCAGCTGCCGCATGACGTCGGCATCGAGTGCGAGCGACGAAGCGTTGTGCGCCGGACTGTCCGTCGTCTGCTCGGTCAACACGTCCCCCTGTGGGCGGCCGGGCGGACCCGTTCTGGCCCGAGCGACGACTCTAGCGCATGGGTTCGCGCGGTACCGGCCGGGCGGCGGTCGTCTGCTGCTGCGGCTCCCCCGCCGCAACCGGGGGCTCGACACCGGCCGCCGCTGCCGTTGTCGTCGTGCGAAGCGGCTGCTCGCGCAGCAGCCAGCTAAGCGCGAACGCGATGAAGGCGATGCCGGTGGCGGTCAGGAACACCGGCTGCAGCGCGGCGGCAACCGCATGCACGTAGGGCGAGTGCACCGCGGGCGGCAGCTGCTTGACGATCTCCGGGTTGGCGGTGGTGGGGATGTGGGCGCCGGCCGGCAGCCTGGCGGCGAGCTCGCCGGCCAGCCGGTTGGTGAAGATCGCGCCGAAGGCGGCCACGCCGATCGAGCCGCCGATCTGCCGGAACAGCGTCGAGCCTGACGTGGCAACGCCGATCTGGCTGTGCTCGACCGAGTTCTGAGCGGCCAGCACCAGCACCTGCATGACCATGCCCAGGCCCAGGCCGAGCACCACCATCGCCACGATCGTCTGCCAGATCGGCGTGCCCACCTCCAGCCGCGACAGCATCAGCACGGCCACCGTCATGATCGCCGTGCCGACGATCGGAAACGGCTTGTAGCGGCCGTAGCGGCTGATCAGCTGGCCGCTGAGGATGGACGTGAACAGCAGGCCCACCATCAGCGGCGTCAGGGTCAGCCCGGAGCTGGTGGGGCTGTGCCCCTTCACGACCTGGAGGTACAGCGGCAGGTAGGTGATCGCGCCGAACAGCGCCAGGCCGACGATGAAGCCGACCGCGCTGGTCACGACGAAGACGCGGTTACGGAACAGCTCGAGCGGCAGGATCGGCTCCGCGGCGCGGCGCTCCGCGAACGGGAAGGCGGCCAGCGTCACGATGCCGACGACCAGCATGGTCAGCGACTCCGCCGACCTCCAGGCGTAGGTGGTGCCGCCCAGGCTGGTGAACAGCACGATTGCGGTGAGGCCGGCGGCCAGCAGCCCCGCGCCCAGGTAGTCGATGCTGTGGCGGACGTGCTCGGCGCGAGAGTGGAACGCCACCCCGATCACGATCAGCGCGATCGCGCCGACCGGCAGGTTCACGTAGAAGATCCAGCGCCAGGACAGGTTGTCGACGAAGAAGCCGCCCAGCAGCGGGCCGATCACCGTCGACACGCCGAAGACGGCGCCGAAGAATCCCTGGTAGCGGCCGCGCTCGCGGGGCGAGAAGATGTCGCCGACCACCGCCAGCGTCAGCACGATCAGCCCGCCGCCGCCCAGCCCCTGCAGGGCTCGGAACGCGATCAGCTCGGTCATATTCTGGCTGAGCCCGCACAGCACCGAGCCGACCAGGAACACGACGATCGAGGCCTGCAGCAGCGGCTTTCGGCCGTACAGATCGCCGAGCTTGCCGTACAGGGGGCCGGACACGGTGGACGCGAGCAGGTAGGCGGTCACCACCCAGGACAGGTGCGACAGTCCGCCGAGGTCGCCCACGATGGTGGGCAGCGCGGTCGAGACGATCGTCTGATCGAGCGACGCCAGCAGCAAGACCAGCATCAGCGCCGCGAAGATCAGGCGCACGCGCTGCGGAGGCGAGGCGGCCGCAGCGGGCGTGCTCACTGTCGCCTCCCGAACCGTTGCGCACGCAGGCAACGCATCGACTCGCTGAGCTGGTCGTCATCGAGCGGCGGCTGCGTCTGTGGTGTCGCCGCCTCCGCGCGCAGGCCGTCCAGCAGCCAGTGCAGATGACGTCGCCACACCTCTGGCGCCGTATCGGCGGTGGCGTCGATCACCGGGGCGAACGACCACAAAAGCAGCGCCAGGTCGGCAACGGTGAAGTCGGGCCGCAGCGAGCCCTGGTCGCGTGCGCGACCGATCAGCTCGTCGAACTGCGCCCGCATCTGCGCGCGCGTCTCGGCCAGCCGGCCCTCGCCGGGCGGATAGCGCAGGAAGATCTCCTTCAGCACGCGGTCGCTGCGCTGCAGCTCTAGCGTCGCCTCCAGGAAGCCGACCAGCCCGGCCCAGGCGTCAGGCTCGGCCAGCCCGGCTTCGGCCAGCGCGAGAAACTCTCCGACGCGCTCGGCGAAGATCGCCTCCACCAGCGCCTCACGGGTCGGGAAGTGCCGGTAGAGCGTGCCGGTGCCGACGCCGGCCCGGCGGGCGATCTCGTCCAGCCGCGCATCGACGCCGTGCTCGGCGAACGACTCACGGGCCGCCGCAATCAGCAGCGCGCGGTTTCGCTGGGCGTCGCGGCGCGACCCCCGCTCGGGTGCAGAAATTCCGGCCATCGCCTCACGGTAGCAGAAGCGGAGACCGTGTCCGTTTAGTTCAGCTGCCGCTCTGGGCGGCCTCCGCCTTCACGCTCTCGACGCTGTCGGCATCGACCTGGTGCTTCTCCACCTTCGCGGCGTTCCTCAGCTGCTTCTCGATCTCGGTCACCCAGCGCTCCTCGAACACCGCCACGATGCCTGAGCTGTTCAGCGGCAGCGAGTCTTCGACGTCGGCCTTGATCTCGCTCTTGAGGTGATGGTCGAGCAGCGTACCGGCACCGGCCCCGATGCCGCCGCCGACCACGGCCGAGGCCAGCAGCGAGGGCGGGAAGATGAGGCCGACGATGGCGCCGCCGACCACGCCCAGCGTGGCGCCGACGCCGACCTCGTGGCCGTTGTCCTCGACGTCGATCTTGCCATCGGCGTCGCGCCGGACGAGCACCATCGCGTCGACGGTGATCACTCGCTCGCGTGCAAGCTGCTTGAGACCGTCCCAGTCGGCACGGGCGGCGTCGGCGTCGGAGTAGGCGGCGATGTAGAGATCGATGGGCGGCTTGTCAGCCATGGTGTGGTCTCCCTCGGGTCGCGGTCGGTATGTGGCGACGATCATAAGTCGCGTCCCTGCGATCGTACGGTGACGCGCCTTGTGTACCATCGCCGCCATGGCGTACGACGAGGCGCTTGCGGAGCGCATACGGGAGCTGGTCGCCGGCGAGCACGAGCTGACCGAGAAGCAGATGTTCGGCGGGCTGGCCTTCCTGATCGGCGGCAACATGGCGGTGGCCGCGAGCGGTCAGGGCGGGGTGATGGTGCGTGTCGACCCGGCCATGTCGGACGAGCTGGTCGCAACCACGGACGCCCGCTTGATGGAGATGCGCGGCCGCCCGATGCAGGGCTGGCTGCGGGTGCGCGCCGAGGACATTCAGACGCGGGCGCAGCTGGCGGAGTGGGTCACGCTGGGCACGACCTACGCCCGCACGCTGCCCTCGAAGTGACGGCTCCTCAGCGCGGCCGCGGGTCGCCGATCCAGTAGCGCGGGCCGGGCCCGAGGCCGGCGGCCCGGTCGCCGGGGTTCGCCAGCCGGCAGCGGTCGAGCGACAGGCACCCGCAGCCGATGCACTGGGTCAGCCCCGCCCGCAGGCGTTCCAGCTCGTGGATCCGCTCGTCGATCCGCGATGTCCAGGTGCGTGACAGGCGCGACCAGTCGCGGCGGGTGGGCGCGCGGCCCGGAGGCAGCTTGCCCAGCTCGACCGCGATCTCGTCCAGGGTCAGCCCTACCCGCTGGGCGAAGACGACGAACGCGATTCGCCGCAGCACCGCACGCGGGTAGCGGCGGTGGCCCGACCCCGACCGCTCCGAGGCGATCAGCCCACGCTGCTCGTAGAAGCGCAGCGCCGAGGCGGCGACCCCGCTCCGCCGCGAGACATCGCCGATCGTGAGCAGTTCCGGCATCCCTGCAGTGAACCACGCCGGCCGCTTGACTTCAAGTTAACTTGAAGTTGTAGTCTGGGTTCGAGCATCTGCTGATCCCTCCCGGAGGTACCCATGACGAGCGAACAGACGGCGAGCCAGACGATCACCGCGGAGGTCACCTCCTGGCCGGGCGTCACCGCCGGGCCAGGCCGCCGCGGCGAGTACGCATTCAAGGTGGGACGGCACGAGATCGGCCACCTGCACGGCGATCACGCGGCGCACTTCTCGTTCCCCAAGACCGTGTGGGCCGAGCTGATGGCGGAGGGCCGGATCGTGCCGCACCCCGTCTTCCCCGATTCGCAGGGGCCGGCCGCCCGCCGCATCACCGGCGACGGTGACGTGCGCGATGTGATCGCGCTGATGCGGCTCAACTACGACCGCCGTCGCCCGCCACGGCGTGCCGGCCAGCGCCTGAGCGCCCTCGCGATCGCCCCGCACCTCGTCGTCCGGGATGCCGCGGCCGCGGCCGAGTGGTACACGGCCGCGCTCGGGGCCGAGGAGCGCGGCCGGCTGGCCGTGCCGGGCGGCAAGCTGATGCAGCTGGAGCTCCGGTTCGGCTCCTCGACGGTGATGCTGGCCGACGAGTTCCCCGAGATGGGCGTGCTTTCGCCGCTCAGCATCGGCGGAACGGCGACCGTGCTGCACCTGTCGACCGACGACGTGGACGCCGTCTGGCAGCGCGCAATCGACGGCGGCGCCGAGGTGCGGCAGCCCCTGGCGGAGGCCTTCTGGGGCGAGCGCTACGGGCAGATCACCGACCCGTTCGGCCATCGCTGGGGGCTGGCCCAGCACGTCCGCGACGTCCCGCGCGAGCAGCTCGAGCGCGCCGTGGCAGAGCTGTTCGCCGGATAGCGCCGCCGGTGGGTCACCGGGCGCAGCTTCCGTGCTGCTCGGCGTCGGGGATGCCCTCGTAAACCTCGCTCGAGACGATCCGCTCGTTCGGGACGATCTTCGGGTTGATCCGGTACAGCCGCTGCCGGCCGTGGTCGCGCACCTCCACGCCCCCACCTCGCGCAGCACCCGCAGGTGCCTCGACACCTGCGAGGACGCCGGCGCGGCTTGAACCGGCATCACGCGGTGGGTACTGTTGAGGGGTGATCTCGGACACCAGCGCCTCCCCGGTCCTCACGCGCGACGAGTCCCACGCCCTGTTCGGGCAGACGATGGGATTCGTGGCGCTGACCTCGGCGTTTTTCGCCCTGGGCGCCTACCTCGGCCGCGACATGGCCTATCAGTGGGGCTGGCTGTGGTTCATCGTCGCGATCGTCTGCCTGTTCGGGCTGCAGGCAGCGGCGCAGCGGTCGGAGCAGCTCGCCATCGTCCTGCTGCTGACGTTCGGCCTCGTGATGGGGCTCGCGGTTGCGCCCACGATCGCCTACTACGTCAGCACGAACCCGCAGGCGGTGTGGCAGGCGGGCGGCGCCACCGCGCTGTTCATCGCCGGGTTCGGAGCCGCCGGATACGCGACCCGGCGCGACCTCTCCGGCCTCGCCCGGCTCCTGTTCTTCGCGCTGCTGGCGCTGATCATCTTCGGGATCGTCACGATCTTCGTGCGGATCCCGAACGGCCAGCTGATCTACGCGGTGCTGGGACTGATCATCTTCGCCGGCTTCACGATGGTCGACTTCCAGCGCCTGCGCCGCTCCCAGGACATCCGGGTCGCGCCGCTGCTGGCGGCCTCGATCTTCCTCGACGTCCTGAACGTCTTCCTGTTCTTCCTCAGCATCTTCGGGCGCCGCTAGCCCGAGCCGTCTTCGAGAGCACCCAGTAGCGCCTCAAGACTGACAGCCGTATCATCGTCCCAGGGATCGCTCTCACCCGCGACCCGTCGCGGGGCGGAGTGTCCGGTTGTCGGGGAAGGGTACAGAGATGAAACGGCTGTTCACCGTCGTCACCGCCATCATCGTCGCAGCGGCGGTTACGGTCACCGTCCGGCCCGCTACAGCGGCGTTTCACGGCGCGAACGGCTTGCTCGCATTCGACGACGCATACACGCACAACATCTACACCGTCCAGATCAACGGCACCCACCTGAGAAAGCTGACCTCCGACGGGAGGAGCGTGTCGCCGCGGTGGTCGCCAGACGGAACCAAGATCGCATTCAGCCGCTCCGGGCAGCTCTGGGTGATGAACGCCAACGGTACGAACCCGCATCGTGTCGGCACGGTCACGAGGGCCTACCAACCGGCCTGGTCTGCCGACGCAAGGACGCTCGCCTACGTGCACGTCCCGACGAAGGGACAGGGGGGCGACATCTGGACGGTCCGGGTCGCCGGCGGCGGCGTCAGGCAGCTCACCGATGACGGCCGAACGACCTGCGGTGACTCGCATCCCGTGTACTCACCTCTTGGCGGCCTGATCGCCTACGACCAGCAGCCGGGTACGAAGAATCCGGACGGCGGTTGCACGCTCGATGGTGGCGACATCCGCGTGATCACGCGACGGCTCGCAACCGGCGTCACGCATGTCATCCCAGAAGCGGCAGATCCCGACTTCCTGGCAGACGGGAAAGGCCTCGTCCTCACGAGCAGCGTCGACGAGTTCGACCAGCCGAACGCACCGAACCTCTATGCGTCGAGCCTTACCGGTGGGATCACCCAGCGCCGGGCGCTTACCCGGTTCGTCTGCGCCGAGGGAGAAGCATGCTTCGGCGAAGGAGCGGCGGCTCCGAGCAGCACCTTCGCAAACACCGATGCGGTCTGGACATTCTCACGGCTCGGCGGCTCCGTATGCGTGCAGACGTCGGTTGCCATGACTCCCGGATATTGCACGATGCCAAAGGCCGGGGTGGTTCCATTGCCGCAGAACATCGACTGGCAACCGAGACCTTAGAACACAGCACCTAGCTCAATCCTCAGCCGTCGGCAGCGGGAGGTCGGACACGCGCAGCACGACCCCCCGCGTCGCTCTAACGACGAACGCGATAGGCGACGAGCAGATAGCCGCTCGGCGAGATCTCGCTTCGGATCGTTTCCAGCTGAATCGACGGCAGGCCTTCGAGCAGCCGTCGTCCGCCGCCGGCGATCCTCGGCGCGATCACGAGCCTGAGCTCGTCGACCACGCCGGCGGCGAGCAGCGCCTGGGCGACCGAGATGCTCGCGTGAACGCCGACATCGGCTCCGGGCTGCTGCTTGAGATCCCGAACGAACTCGACCAGCCCGCCGTCGAGTACCGTCGCGTTGGCCCAATCGCGGTCAAGGGGCGTCGATGTCGCGACATGCTTCGTGACCCCGTTGATGAACGTCGCGAATGGCTCGATCTCGCTGCTCGGCCAGAACTGCGCCCACGCGGTGTAGCTGCGGCGGCCGAGAATGACCGCGTCCTGGGTCGCGATCACCGCCGCCAGGTTGGCGTCCATCACGTCGTCCCACTCGGCGATGAACGCATCCGGGTCCTCGGCAACCCCATCGAGGGACAACAACTCGTATACGACGACCTTTCGCACGCCCATACCTCCGGTTTTCCTCTCGATGCTACTGGTTGACTCCCTACCTACTGATATGAGGTATTATCCTATGATCAATAGGAAGGAAGGAAGACGGATGAGGTCCACAGTACTCACGGAGAACCTGACGCAGCTGACCCGTTGGCGTTTCGTCAATGCGTTCCTGGTTCGCGAGGAAGACGGCTTTACGTTGGTCGATACGACGCTCAGCGGGGGTGCGGGGGCGCTGATCGCTGCCGCGGAGGAAGCGGGCTTGGTGATCCGGCGGATCGCGTTGACGCACGGCCACGGCGATCACGTCGGCTCGCTCGACGCGCTGAAGCGCCAGCTCGGCGGATCGGTTGAGGTGTTGATGCCCGAGGTGGATGCCCGCATTCTCGCCGGCGAGAAGATCGTCGACGGCAAGCTGCCGGGCAGTTGGCCAAAGGTCGAAACGGCGCCGGACGTGCGGCTTTCGGCCGGCGACTGGGTCGGCAGCCTCGAGGTCGTGGCCAGCCCGTGTCACAGTCCCGGCCACGTCGCGTTCCTCGACACGCGCGACCGCACGCTGATCGCAGGCGACGTCTTCACCGCCTATGGTCACCTCGCGGTCACGAGCCATTTCTATCTGCGCTTTCCATTTGCGGCGATGGCGACCTGGGACCGGGCAGCGGACGTCGACTCGGCACGGGCGCTGCGCGCGCTCGACCCGGCGCTGCTCGTGGTCGGGCACGGGCCTTCGCATCGCGATCCGGGTGCGGCGATGGACCGGGCGATCGCGCGCGCCCGCAAGGCTCTGCCGGCCGCGGACGCGGCGGTCCAGGGCTGATGGCTCGCGCCGGCCTCGACAGCGAGGCGGTTGTCGGCGCCGCCGAGCAGTTGGCGGACGCCAACGGTCTCGACGCGGTCACGCTGGCGATGCTTGCCCGACAACTCGGAGTACGTCCGCCCTCGCTCTACGTTCACATCGAGGGGCTCGCGGACCTGCGGCGGCGGCTCGCGGCTCGCGGTGCCCGCCAGCTCGCCGCGGCGATGCGGACGGCGGCCACGGGCCGCGCCCGCGGCGACGCGCTCACGGCCGTGGCCGACGCCTACCGCAGCTACGCCCGCGAGCATCCGGGCAGCTACGCGGCGCTCCAGCGTGCACCCGACCCGGACGATGCGGAGACCACCGCCGCTGGCGCCGAGGCTGTCGAGGTCGTGCTTGCCGTGCTACGCGGCTACGGTCTCGAGTCGGACGACGCGATTCACGCCACCCGCATCATCCGCGCCGCGCTCCACGGATTCGTCTCGCTCGAAGCCGGCGGCGGCTTCGGTCTCCCGCTTGACGTCGACGACACCTTCGCCCGGCTCACGTATCTGCTCGACCAAGGACTGGGAGCCGCAGGGCCCAGCGGAGCGGCGTAGGGCCTGCGGCGCCTATCTGCCCGCGAACGCCGCGGGCTCCAGATCCTTGCACGCGGTGGATTCGAGCAGTGCCGACCAGCGGTCGTTCACCCGAGATCACATCGACCTGTCCCGGGTGGCGGAAGAAGCCGCCGAGACGCTGCTCGCGTTCGCGGAGCAACGTGACGTGACCATCGAGACCTCAGGCGGCGTGCTCCCACCGGATCCCGGCTGGGGAGAGTCGCCGCAGGGGCTATCGCCGGAACAGCAGGAGCGTCAGCTTTGCGTCGCTGTGCGGGCCGGGCGTTGCCGTGAGTTGGCCGCCCCGGACGTTGATGTACCTGCTGGTGCCGCCGACGACTGTCAGTCGTGTCAGGTTCGTCCAGCGCTGGATGCCCAGGGCGCTGAGCTGGCCTCCGGGCAAGCGTAACGTGGCAGTGAGTTGAATGATCTGGGGTGCAACGCTGGTTAGCACCTCGTGCACCTCAAGCCTGCCGATCTTCTTCCCGCCCGCGTTTCGTAGCCGGCCAGCGACTGCCAGCTCATCACCTTGGCTGGTACCGGAAGGAGCATTATCGACGGATGTTGCGGCGAAGTCCGACGCATACACCGTAAGCCGCTGCGTGCCGGCGATCCTCGGTGTCGATGCCGACCTCAGCGTTCCAGGCAGCAGCGCCCAATGCACCGCGGGGGTGCCACGGTTGGCTCCGCGAGCTGCGGTCCCCACCATCGCCGCCACCGCCACAGCCACCACCACAACGATCACCGAGCACACCCTGATATTCATCCGACGCTCCCGGAGGTCGATTCCCATCGAAACTAGTTCGGCGTGTTACAGCTCACTCCTCTGACACCGCGCTCGTCTCGCCGCGAACCGGTTGCGCCAACATTGCCCGTGTGCAAATTGGCGATATGTGTGTGATTTCCGAGAGTACGTCCCACTTGCCCGAACGAACGGTAGTCCGCTCACCTCGGGGTCGTGGAGAAGCTGCGACAGGTGCTGAGCTTTTTTGGCTCAGCCGGACAGGGTGGCGTGCCAGGTGTCACAGGAGCTGGCGTTACCAGTTTGGTAGCCGGTGGTAAACCATTGTTTTCGCTCGGCTGATGAACCGTGTGTCCACGTCTCCGGGTTTACTTGGCCCTGAAACTCTCTCTGGATCCGGTCGTCCCCGACGGCTGCGGCGGCGTCGAGTGCGTCGTTGATATCAGCCTGCGAGAGGCGAGTGATGAATCCAGTCTGCGCCGCGTGGTTCGCCCACACGCCGGCGTAGCAGTCGGCCTGCAACTCTGAGCGAACTGACGCGCTGGTGGCGCCCTGCTGGTCGGAACCAATTCGGTCGAGGATGCCTCGGAGGTCCTGGACGTGGTGGCCGTACTCGTGGGCGAGTACGTATGCCTGTGCGAATGGGCCGCCTTGCGCCCCGAACTTGGTACGAAGCTCATCGAAGAATCCAAGGTCGATGTAGACGTACTTGTCGGCCGGACAGTAGAACGGGCCGACCGCTTCGGTGGCCGTGCCGCACCCGGTTTGGACTTGGCCCGTAAAGAAGGTGGTCTGGGCGGGTTGGTAGCGGCCGTCGGGGAATTGGTGCTGCCAGTAGCTCTGAATACTGTTGACAAAGCCCACGATCCGGCAATCGGCGCTGCGATTTGCATCCGCGCCGGTCTTGCAGTCGTGCGAAAGCTGGCTTGAGTCGCCGACTGTCTGATCATCCAGCGGCCCGTACGGATTCGCGGCTGATCCAGACAGCGGGTTTACGCCCAGCAACAACGAGATCACGAGCACGATCAAGCCTAAGCCCCCGCCGCCCACCGCCACACCGCCCCCCGGAAAGCCGCCGACGCCGCCACCCGAACCGCGCACGTCGCGGATTTGGGAGGGGTCTAGCCTTGCTGTGCGACGAAACCTCATCGGTTCAATCCTTGTAGGAGAGCGGTGATCGGTGCGGCCCGGCCCGGCGACACCGAGCCCACCCACCGGCGCCCCGGTCGGCCTGGACCGTTCCCGATCGGGGCACCGCACAAACCACTCGCCCCCTTTCTGGTCGCAGGATGCGCTTCTCTGAGTGGGACACCAGCCGCCATCACCCCCGGGCCGCCGGCGGGTCAGAAGCGCGCGACCGGGCGGCAAGAGGAAGAGGCGCTGACATCTGCCTAACAGACGCCTACGACCATCGCATTAGCTGCTAGTAGGTGGCCAACCGACATCGCTACGGGCGGCAGTCGGAAACAGCGAATGCTGCCCACGTCGCTCAAAGGCCCGCAGGCGGGGAACTCGCCCGCGTCCAGCCAGGTCGCGACGCAGTTTCCCGTCAAGTGGATCACAGACCGGCCGAGCGCCTCTGGACGGGTAGCATTGCGAACGGACGTCGTTGTTCGAGAAGACGGCAGTTGGATGCGGGTACTGTCCACAAATGCAGTGCTATCCTCTGCCGCCACGGCCGCCGACCTACCCCGGGGGCGGGCTAACGGCGTACGAGGAAAGATACTTTCCGGTCGTAGCGTCGACCAGCGCGTTGATCTCATCGCCGGCGCATTTCGGCAACTCGTCGGCTGCCTGTCCGCCCGGACCATAGATGGGAACGCAGACCCCCGAGTACGTGACTCGCCAGACCAAAGTCGGCTTTGGGAGGCCAAACTGGTCGCTCGAGAACAACCCGATCGATGCCTCTCCGCTCTTGGCGTCACTTGGCGTATGAAGACTCTCCACAGCCTGCTCGAACGAAACGGTGGGTACCGTGCCATGGTCCGGCGGTTGGAACGTTACTCCCATGTCGGGAATCGATTCGGAACCCTTCAAGTCGACTTCCGTAATGGTTATGCCATTCACCACCACGGCCGCGGAACCGTTGTCACTGGACGCCCCGGTGGTTACCAGGACTCCCAGCAGGCACACGGCCGCCACGCCCACGGCTGCAATCCCTGTAGTTACCCACCGACGCATCAGCGTACCTCCTTAACTACGGGCAACCTGACCTATTTAGTGGATCGGTCCAAACATCGAAGTCTCGGTTCGGATGTCCGCTATCGCGCTGATGGTGGTAGTAGCATGAGCTGTCCGTGAAGGAGTCGAAGTCGTAGGAGCTCCAATCGCTCTGACCATCAATCGATTCTTGCGTGAATCTGAAAGTCTCTACGCCCAAATCGGTTGGACGCATTACCCAGATAATCCGGACAATGATCAATACAATCTGATGTTTTTCTGGCAATGGACCCGTGATGCGCTTCGTTATCCGGTATATAGCCACTGGTGGGGCAATCCTAGCATCGGCAGCGTGCACAACTATAAGGTTTCCCGATACGCGAGCGATGGCAACATCCACCTGCTACTCGATGACGGCAACGCTCAATGCGCGAGCGACGGAACGTGTGGGGTGACGGGATTCGATCCATTTGTGCGCTGGCCGGACGTTCGCGCCGAGTTTCACGCGGAGACCCACTATTACGAGTCAGACATGGCCGGCGATGCCAACAACCATGGCGTGGGCAATGCTTGAGTCAGGTTCGTTGTCTGAGCACACAGCCCGGGGTCTCTCGTTAATACGTCGGATCGAGCTCTGTAAAGCCGGGTCGTGGTGTTGATCGTCGCTCCATCGTGCAAATTTTGTCTCGGGCCGCAAGGAGAGACGGCCGCGTCCGATGTAGCCAAGTGAGCGGCAATATAGATTCCTGCCCCCACAAGAATCGTCGTAATCATGAGCGCTACCACAATGCGCCGAAACATGGCCTCTCCGCAGTTCGACCGGAATTGGAGAAGCCTCGCCAGGTTAGCACAGAATCAACCGTTTGGGCACGGGGGTGGTGGGTGCCTATCGACAGCGGACAGACGGGCTTTGAGCGGACAGTGCGATAGGAATCGCCTCGCGACCTGCGGCCCACTGTCGAACATGAACGGCCGGAACGACGGCCGAGGGACAGCCTGGTCGGCAGATCAGTGTGAACAAGCGCATCGTCGGCAACCAGCTTCACGCGAACTGACCGGCCTTGGCCCTTGGTCTCGGCGGTTCGAAACCCGATCGATACACAGAAGTTCGGCCCGACCCATCGCTAGGCTCCGCCGACTGCTCGGAGCGTCGTGAAAGACAACCGCATCCGTGTAGCCTGCGCTTCTGAGGCCGCGTGCACGCCGAACCCGGCGCGCCCCGGTCGACCTATGTAGCGTCGATTTGATATTGCCGCGCGGCGGCCGACAGCTCGTTCTTGGATGTCGGCGCCGGATGGGCCCGAGTCGGCCGCAACAACCCGGCTTCAGGTCCTATCCGATGAACGCCATCGTCCCATCGTTCTTAGCTCCAGGTACGTGTCACTTGTGTCGATGCATCACCGGCACTTCGCGTTTTCTCCGCAGTGATTAGGCCTTGGTGACCGGCAGCGTCGTAGAGCAGAGCGCTGCTGCCTGGATATTCCCGCAGCCCCGCCGTCGTCAACTCATACGCGCGGTCGAGGTCATGCCGACGGGCCGGCCGCGCCCTTGAGGCGGAACTGGCGCAGCCCGGGTTCCGGAGTGCTCAGCGGCCGTGGCAGCGCTTGAACTTCTCGCCCGAGCCGCATGGGCAGCGATCGTTCCGTTTGGGGTCACGGCGAAAGTCGTCGAACACGGCTAGTGGCTCGCCATTTTCGTCGATGATCCGAGCGCGCTTCACCGAGGGTGCGAGCGCCGAAGCGAGCGTCCGCACAAGCCGGTAGAGCTGCCAACGGTCTGCGCACTCGACCACGGTCACGGTCGCCTCCCCAGGCGCGATCGTCAGCTTGGTGACCTGTCCATCGGTGTGGTCAGTGGCGATCCGCTGAGCGAGGTACATCAGCGACGCGTCCGTGTGGTTGGGCTCATCGTCGATCGTGATCCTCTGCGAGTAGAAGACGGAGTTGGTTGCCAGGTCGACGCCGGCGAGCGCGGCGCGAAGCAGCAGGAAGCGCTGTTCCATGTCGCCTGGCGTAACGATCACATCGCCGGTGTCCGTTCCGATCACGAGCTCTCCGGCGGCATTGACGGCGGCTTCCTCGTGTGCCTCTGCGTTGCGAAGCGCCGGCTCGATGCCGAGCCGAAGGCAGGCGGCGAGCTGGCTACCTGATGCGTTCAACGCTTCGTCGAGCGCGTTCAACATTGGCGGGCGCTTCTTCTCGCCCAGCTCCTCGCCGAAGGCGATCGTTTCCAGCCGCAGGATCAGCTGCGCGAACCGGCGAAGCACACCCTCCGCCAAGCCGCGGTAGGCGGAGAGCATCGCCAGCAGGTCATTGTCACGATAAAACGACCCGACATCTGCTTCGATGCGGAGGCCAGTGGACTGGACCTTGGCCGCCTGGGTTGCGAAGAACTGCCCCAGCTCCCGCTCGGTGAGCGCACGGTCGCGTTCCAGGGCCTCGTCGATCAGACGCCGCGTAAGCATCGCTGATCGGCGAATCAACAGCGGGTTGGCATGCGACGAGAGGTAGAGCGATTGGTTGTAGTAGTCGCGCTCGTAGCCGGCGATCACCCGGTCAGGCGGAAGAATCAACCCGAGCTGCCTCGCCCCTAAGGAGAGCAGCTGCCCGGGCGTCGACGGCGCCGAGCTGCCAGCCACATCAAAGCCCATCGCAAATGAAACTGCCTCGTTGAAGCCGGGCGCTTCCAGGTGCCTGCTGGGAAAATTGGCCAGCGAATCGGCCCACTCGCGCGCCTCCGCCTCCGCCTGGGCGCCTTCCTCGCGGTCAGCATCCCCGTCGGCATCGGCGATGCCGACCGTCTCCTCGTCGTCATCCTCCTCCGTCTCATCGTCACCGTGGACAGCGATGATCACCATCAGCGCCCAGCCCCGTGCCGCAGATAGCGCACAGCTGGCCACGTCCACCCACGACTCGCCGGTGCCAAGTGCGAAGCGTTCCAGGAATCGCTGCAGATCATCAGCCTCCGTTGCCGCCACGATCAGCTCGTCCCAAACCCCGGGCAGCGTTGCTCCCAGACGCTTTCCATCGTTGAAGTCGATCGCAGCCAACGCCTCGGCCGCTGCGAAAAGCCGATCGAACACGGCGGTGATCCAGCCGGTCTGCAGCTCAAGCCCGACCAATGCATCGTGCACGGGGATCGGCTCGCGCGAAGGGTCGGCTCGCTCCTTGACCAGCTCGCCGATCGCGGCCAGCCGCTCAGGGCCAAGGATGCAACGCGCGATCTGGGATTGCTTGTCGGTCACGACTGGGCGGACGCACACCGCCAAACCTTAGGCGGCCGGCCCCGCGCTGCCCCGGGGTTCCCGTCAACCGCACCGGATCCACGCCAGCGCTCAGGCGGTCGATCTTTGAATCGGGAGCTACAGCTCCTTGGCCGCGGCGGCTCCATGCCCGTTGCGAAGGCGAGACTCAAATCGGCCACCCAGCCTGAAAAGGCCGGCTGGGCTCCGGGTAGATCGGTCTGGTCGCGGGGTGAGTGTCATGGCCGCGTGCCGCGGGGAGGGCGCGGGAGAGGGCGCAGACCTCCCCTGGATGGCTCTGTTGAGCCAAACCTGACCGGTCTTGAAACCCGGCGCGAATCTGGCCGCTCGGTTCGCGTACTCGACGGCACGGTGCGTGTAAGCCGCCGCCTTAACCGGAAACGACGCCGCAGGCAACTTGAAGCCACATTCCGCTCAACCAGGCTGTGTAGCGTCGCTGGTGCCGGCTCCGTCCGGGGTGGGGTTGAGAGTGCGACGCGGCGGCGGGATGACCCGCAATCAAGCTGGCGGCCGTTGAGGCTTGCCTTTGAATCGACCAGTCTCCCGCCGTCGCGTCGTCTCGACTGGCTGGTGACCTGATAGAAGCTTGCGTGCCTTGCCCGACACAGCCCTGTCCAGGCCGGTCGCCAATCGATGAGGGGAGGCTACGTGACCTGGTGGACGGTGGCAATCGGTGTGGACACGCACAAGCAGTGGCATGTGGCGGTGGCGCTTGACGGGCTTGGTCGTTTGGTCGACTCGCTGACCGTCGCGGCGACGGGGGCGGGCTATCAGCGGCTGGTGGTGTGGGCGCACACGCTGGGTGAGCCGGCGTTTGGGATCGAGGGATGCGGGAGCTACGGAGCGGGTCTTGCTCGCTTCCTGGCCGATCGCGGCGAGACGGTGTTTGAGTGCGAGCGGCCCAGGCGCGGTGAGCGGCGTGGTGGCAAGAATGATCTGGTCGACGCCACGCTGGCGGCGCGGCGGATCGTCGCCGGCAGGGGCTTGAGGCGTGCCCCGCGGCGGTGGCCAGCGCGAGCAGCTGCGGGTGCTGCTGCTCGAGCGGCGGGGCGCTGTCAGGGCGCGGACGGCCGCGCTCAATCAGCTGGACGCGGTGATCGTGACGGCGCCGGATGATCTGCGTCGCCGTCTCAGCGCCGTGCGTCAAGAACCGCCAAGTAGCGTGGTCGTGATGCCCCGGTGATGCACGCGCCCAGGAGGCCGAACACCGGAGTCGCCTGCGGCGTCTTAACTTGTGGTGAAGCGGCGCGAGCCAGCTGCGCACGGCGGCCACCATCGCGGCTGCTGAGGCCAGAGCGCGGTCATTCAGACAGGCATGTCGAAGACCTCGGCGCGGAGATCGACAACACCGTGCAGGTGGCTGAGCGCGAGCGGACGGGCACGTCGAGTCGTCGACTCCGGTGTGGGCATACATCGGATGCTCGCCATGTATGTCATTGAAGTCAGAGCGAACCGTGATGTCTTGATGGTGGCGTCGCTGACGAAGAGGGTGCGGGCGATGTCCGTGTTGGGAGGCCGCGGGCGAGGAGGCGCACTACCTCGAGTTTTCTTGTGGTCAGCACGGCCCCGATCCGATCAACAAGATAGCAATCGTCGCGGAGGCCGCGGCCAACGTAGCCGCAGGGCGGATCGGCCTGTTCAAGCGGTTTCCTCGGCTGGTTAATGGGATCGCGATCACACGGTGATCCTCGAATTAGAGGGATAGTCAGAGAAACGCCAACATGTCATTTTCTTGGCAAGTTCGAGGCGCGGGGGTAGTCTGCGAGCGTCGCATCGAGGAGGGGTCTCATGAGAAGTTGTTGGAGCGTGTGTGTGTTGGGCGTGGCCCTGTTGGGATTTGCCGTGTTGCCGGCGTCGGCTGATGAGCAGCCGGTGCCGCGGGCGGTTGAGATGCACCTGTCGGGCTCGGCCCAGATCTTGTTTGGTGGCGGCGCTGGTGGTGGTGGCGTCGGCGGTGGCCAGGTCGATAACAGCGTCTGTTCGACGTCGGGGAATCCGGCGGCCAACATCGATGTCAGCTGTGATGATCCGACCAGTCCCGATAACGAGACGCCGATCGTGGCGGATCCGGCGGATCCGAATCATCTGCTGGGCGGGTCAAACGATTACAAGATCCAGATCAAGGGCTCGACGATCCAAGAGCGCGTCCCGACCGGCTTCTTCGTTTCCTTCGACGGCGGCCACAGCTGGAAAGATGGCTCGATCCCGATGGGCAACGGCGCAAGCGGCGGAAACGGCGATCCCTCGCCCGCCTTCGACGACCGGTTCGGCACGGCCCACATGGCACAGCTGTCCGCCGCACAGGGCCAGAACGGCCCCAACGCCGGACACATCAGCGTGTCCGTGGCGACCTCACACGACGGCGGTTTGACCTGGCGGCCGCCGGTCACGGTGGCGGTCGGCCACGCCGCGATCAGCCCGTCGGCAGCAGCGGTATTCCTGGACAAGGAATGGCTGGTGGCCGACAACAACCCGTCCTCGCCGCACTATGGCCGACTCTATCTGACCTGGGACAAGATCATCTCGAGTAAGGGAGCGTTCGTCCAATCCTTGGTCGAGTTCTCCCACTCCGACGATGCAGGCAAGTCGTGGTCGGCGCCGAAGCCGATCTCGGGCTCGAACCCGACCTTCTGCACCGCCAACCAGGGTTCGGGAGGCTCCCCGGGCGAGTGTGATGAGAGCTTCTTTTCCTACGGCGTCGTGCTGCCCAACGGCCACCTGGCCGTCGGATTCATCAACCAGCAGCACGCCGCAGCTTGGGAGGTGCCGAACGAGTTCGAAGACCAGATCCTGGTCGTGCGCTCAGGCGACGGCGGCGCAACCTGGTCCAACCCCGTGCATGTGACCGACATGGAAGACGGCGGACAAGAGGGCATCGTCTTTAGCGACTACCCGTCCAACGTCGACGGACGGGCGACCCAGACCGGCTATCAGTTCCGCACCGGATCATGGGGCAACCTTGGCGTCGACTACCAGACCGGCCAGCTCTACGCCGTCTGGACGGACAACCGTGACGGCCTCCACGACGTCGCACATCCCGTCACCGACACCAACGTCTTCATGGAGACGTCGACCGACGGCGGCGCGACCTGGTCTGGGCCGATCCGCGTCACCTCAGGGGGCACGGATAAGTGGTTCCCCTGGGTCACCGCCCGCAATGGCAAGGTGGACATCGCCTACCAAGAGGAGACGCAGACCGGGAAGTATGTGACACGCCTGGCTCGCTCGAGCAACGCCGGAGCCAGCTTCACCCAGCAGACGGTCTCAACCGCCCAGTCAGACGCCGACCACTCGGTCTGGTTCCAAGCGGGCATCGCCGGCTGCGAGACCTGCTCCCGGTTCATCGGCGACTACATCGGCGCCGACATCGACACCCTCGGACGCGTCCACGTTCTGTGGACGGACATGCGCCGATCACTCTCGATACCGGCACTCGGGCGCACCGGCAAGGCACAGGACGCCGAATACGCCCGACGCTAACGCGACAGGCCTAGAGCCTTGAGCGGTCTCCGTGAGATGGCGGTTTAACACACGGAGACCGCTCACGCTCGAGGGGATGAACCCACACGACTGACTAGCAGCGACCGCGCCTCGCTCGAACGTCGTTGGCTTGGTCACCGGGGTTCCCTGGCACGACGCGCTACCGCCGTTTGCGCCGCGGAAGCGGCGGGCAGTGCTGCGGCGCACCTGCTCACTTAAGAGGGCGAGCGCAAACCGGCATTCCCTCGGGTGTCGGCAGAAAGCTCGGAGCGCGTGACCAGGCAAGGGTAGAGTCTGAGGTGGTGAGAGCGTTCATCCGGCACGGTATCCGAGCGGTCAAGATTCTCGTTCGCGACGGGCGCATCCCTCGGCCGCTGCGCTGGGGCGGCGCACTAGGACTGCTCCCTGTCCCAGGGCCGTTTGACGAGTTCGCGCTGCTCGTTGTCGGCGGCATCCTTTGGCTGTTCTACCGCGACCAACTCGCGGAAGCGTGGAGGGAAGCGGCCGCGGGCGCACCCGCCAACTAGGTATCTGAACAGACTCACGGCATCCGCAGCGCTCGCGCACGCCGATGTACCTGCGGTGTCTAGGATGTCGTGTGGTTGGTCATAGCCTGCATGGGTGGTGGGTCAGGTGCGATCGTCGGCTGCACCTCTCCTGACGCGGCAGCCGCTATCCGGCGAGCGATACCTCGCTCGCCGATCGTGGCCGTCGGCTACGGCGCGCAAGCGGGGAAACTCGCCGGATGCGCCGCCTGCTTCAGCGAGCGCAACGACGGAGCGATCGTCAACGCCTCCCGCAGCTTGACCTACACCTGGCCAGACCGGCCCCGATCCGAGCGGGAACTGATCGAGACAATACGCGGGAACACGGAACGAATGGGGAATGACCTCACCGCAACGCTGGCACGACGACAGCCCACTGCATGACCGAATCGACTGGGTCGTTTGCAGGAGAGGCAATGTTGACACGCCCGGCGGATCTCTCGAAGGTCGCCACGCCCCTCGAGCAGGCCGCTGAGTAGCGACATCAGCGAACGTGTTTCCTGGCTATCAACGCGAGGCACCGAGGGTCCGGTGTGAATTGCCAGGTGATGCCTCGGCGTATCCGCAACGGACGTCAAATCGACCTCACGTCCACACGATCGAGGGCGGGCATACCGTCCCTCGCTGACCGTCACCCATCCCTGACCTCGTGGCAATGGCTGCTGAGTACGCGCCTTGTCCTGCGCGACCTATTCGGCGGTTTGAACCGCCCGGGTCTGGTGGAGCCCACTTTCCCAGGTCGGTTCAATCCTTGTCGGCGCTCCTCCGCGGCGCAGCAGGATCCGTCACGAGGGACCCGAGGTAATTCAGGCGGCCGACGACATCTAGGCGGACCCCGTAGTCCGCTCTTTTGATTCTTCCTGCATTGTCGAGTCCTGGTATCGGCGCTGGATGGCGCCTTCCGGCGGCACCGACATGTCCCAAGCGCGTGCTCGAACGAACCTGACCGCTCTTTAACTCGGCTCGTCACTCCGAATGGAGTCGCGGGGTAGGAGCATGTGCGCGGCGGCGACGGCTTGGGCGACATCGACGAGTTTGGTGTTGGTGTGGCGGGAGTAGTCGCGGAGCATCTCGTAGGCGGCTTGCTCGTCGATGTGGTGGCGTTCCATGAGGATGCCCTTGGCGCGCTCGGTGACGGCGCGGCGATTGAATGCGCCTTCGAGGCCGTGGTACTCGGCGAAGCGGCGCAGGGCGATGCCAAACGCGCTTTGCAGTTGGTTGGCTTTGCCGTTGACGATGTAGGCGAAGATGCCGATTTCCGCGGCTTGGTTGATGAAATCAGCGTCTTCGACGTCCAGGAGGGCGATTACCGGGCAGGCGCTTTCCTTGACGATCTTGCGGGTCAGGTGCAGGGCGTGCTCGATGCTGGAAGTTCGATCAGAAGGAGACGGCTCCGGATGCGCCAAACAAAGGGCAGCCGGGCTTCGAGGACATCCTGGTCGCTGTCAAGTAGCTCGAGGCCGCGGGCTTCGGCTTCGGCAAGGCCGGCGCTTCGCCCGGACGCTTCTACATGTTCGACTCCCAGGCCACCTGATCCAGAGGTCGGCCGACCAACGGCGGCGGCCGGTGGTATCTACCACCGGCCGCAACAGACCACGTCGCACATTAAAGCGTGGTCGCGACTGGCGGTGCCGACATCTGATTAATCCGGGATCCATGTGATGGAGTGAACTCATCGCGCCGGTCCCAGCTGACGGTCAAGCGACAGGGAGGCCCGAAGAGCATTGGTCCGCGATGGCAGCGACGGCCCCGATCCGTCGTGGCGGCCCATCGCAATCATCGCCCGCTTTCAGATTCGATCTGAAAGCGATTCCTGCCGGCGCGCGCCAGCCGCATGCGTGGATTGACCGGCATAGCGAGCGGCTAGATCATATCCTTGAGTTCGACTACGAGCGCCGCGAGCTGGCGCCACTCGGCGCCCAGATCACTGATCGTTGCTCGAAGCCGGCGCGCCTTCATCGGTGACGCGTATCTTGATCATCCTCCTGAGATCCCAAGTCATTCGCTCCCAAGTCGAAGCACGCGCGATCCAGATCGGCAGCGCCGGGTTCGAGAGATGCGGGTCACACTCGCTCCGGCGTGGAAATAGTACCGCTGACCACCTCGAGTTCGCCCTGTGTGTGCAGGATCTCGACACGTTCGCGGGTGAGGCGGAGGTCGACTGTGGCTTCGCCGACTCGAAGGTTCGTGAGCGTGACTTCGGGTAGCCAGTCTGGGAGCAACTGACTGAGGACGAGGCGTTTGGCCGGCGCGTCTGGGCGGAGCCCCGTGAGCGTAGTGATGAGGTGGATGATGGATCCGGAGGCCCAGGCTTGGGGGACGTTCGCTCCTAGGTATTGGACGGGGAAGGATCCTTCGTCGCGGGCGAGGCCGGCGAATACCTCGGGTAGTCGTGCGTGTTGGAAGCGTTGTGCGGCGTCTAGCAGGCCGCGTGCGACCTGAGCTGCCTCCCGGTCGTGACCGTAGCGGGCGAACCCGTTTACGACGATGGCGTTGTCGTGGGGCCAGACGGAGCCGAGTTGGTAGGAGAGCGGGTTGTATGCAGCGTGTTGGGCTGAAAGAGTCCGGATGCCCCAGCCGCTCCACATGTCCTCTTCCAGCAAGCGGTGAACGACGGAGCTAGCGCGATCAGGTGGCACCGCACCCGTCCAGAGGAGGTGTCCCGCGTTGGATGCGACCGATTCGATCGGTTGCTTGTCTCCGTCGAGACCCAGATAATACGTACCCTCGGCTTCCCACCAGAATCGCTGGTCGACGATTTCGGCAAGGCGGTCCGCCTCGCCGCGTAGGCGGCCTGCGGTTGCCGGATCATCGAAGGCTTGCTCCGCGACGCTCGACCATTCGCGCTTGGCTGCAACGACGTAGCCTTGCAGTTCGCATGTGGCGAGTGGAAGCCTGGCGTTGGTGCCGTCTTGGTTGACGATGGCGATGCCGGAGTCTTTCCAGCTTTGGTTGTAGTAGCCCCATTCGCCTGCTCGGGTCTGATATTCCTGGAGTCCGTCGTCGTCGATGTCGCCGTCATGATCGATCCAGGCAAGGGCTCGCTCGACGTGTGGTCGCAGACGTTCCATGGATTCTCGTTGACCTGTCCAGCGCCATAGCGCAGCGGCCGCCCAGACATAGAGGGCGGTGGTGTCGTGGGTGCCGTAGTAGGGGGTCTGGGGAATCTGATGTAAGTGGGCTAGCTCGCCTCGGCGATACTCGTGTTCGATCTTGCCGGGCTGCTGGTCGTGGCGGTCGTCGTAGCTGTCGCCTTGGAATGGTGCGAGTGCTTCCAGGCTTCCCAGTGTGAGTCCGGGATTGAGTAGGAGCGTTTGTAGGGAGACGACCATGGCGTCCCGGCCGAACAGCGCGAGAAACCATGGGATGCCGGCGGCTGGCACCATCGCTTCCATCTCATCGGCCAAGCGCTCTGGGGCGTCGGAGTCGTGTCGTTCCATGCGAAGTGCGCCGAGGTCGTCCACGGCGCGGGTGATAATGGCGTCGATGGCGGGATCACTGGTGGCGATCTTGGTGGCCCGCTGATGCCAACCGTCGCGGCGCTTGGCGAGCGTCGAGTCGCCGCTGGTGAGCGCGTGGCAGTGTATGCTCTGTGGGCGATCCGGCTCCCGTGTGTCGTCTTCGAGTGGGGCCCAGATGAGGCAGGCGTGCCATCGTTGTTTGGGCTCGAGTCGGATCGGCATCGAAAGGACGCCATTGGCGAACGACGGCTGGGAGTCGAACCTCTGCACCTGGAGCCTTAGACCGCGTTGGAAGTCGCGATGCCGGTAGGTGGTGGTGAGGGTGTGGGCGGTTTCGTCCCATGCGGACTGAAGTGAGCCGCGGCGCGCGAACCGGCCGGCCTTGACGTCGAACAGATCGGCGTAGTCGCCCTCGACCCGCACTTGCAGGTCGAACTCGACGACCGTCGGCGAGTAGTTGGTGAGGTCGTAGTCCTCGTGCAGGCCGTGGTGGATTGTCCGGTCGAGACGCAGGTGGACCTGGCTTGCGGCGAGCATCCCTCGGCGCGTGAACATCTCGGCGTTCGCAAACTCGTGGCGAGCCGAAAACGGCGCAACCACCGCGCTGTTTAGCAGTGTCGGCGGTGTATCGGCGAGGGTGAGTTGGTAGCGCGATGCGATCCGCGTGTCGGAGCTGAAGTAGCCCTGTTGGTGCTGGGGTTCCATGGTCGCGTCTGGGGCGCAGACCAGGAACTGTTCGTCGGCGTGGATGGTGAGGTTTGGTGGGCCGACGCGGATTTCCATCAGCCGTCTGCCGGGTTTGACGTGGTGATCCCCCAGCTGGTCGTGTACGACTCGCCGGGATGGAGCGTGCGTACGCCGTGGCCTGTCTGGAACGCGTTTGGTGCGCAGGTCATCGGTTCGACGCCGAGGCCGCGCCGGCGTCGTTTCGGGTTGGCCAGCGAGTCGCCGGTGAACAGCATCACGTATCGGTAGTTCTGGTCGAGCCAGAGTGTTGTGGTGCGCGTGTCGGGTGCGAGTAGCTCGACGCGGGCGAGGCCATCGCCGTCGCGGACGAGGTCGGTGTATCCAGTGTCGAGCCTGGCTGCACCGATCAGGCGCGGCGCTTCGAAGTCGTAGGCGGTGGCGCTGACGGGCTCTGCTGCGGTGGTTGGGATGCCGCGGTGGTCGGTGGGAAGCCATGTCCGGCCGGGGGCGCGAAGTAGAGCGGTGTCGATGGTTGGTGTGCCGGCGGTGAGGTATGGGTGGGCGCCAGTGCCGTAGGGAGCTGGTGTCGTGCCGATGTTGGTTGCGGTGGTGTGCACGCTAAGACCGTCTTCGGCCAGCGAGTAGGTGATTTCCAGGTCAAGCGCGAAGGGGTAGCCGGGTTGGGGGTGTAGGCGGTGTCGCATCGTGACCCGGTCGTCTTTGCGGTCACGTGGAGCCCAGTTCGCCCAGCGTGTCAGGCCGTGGATCGCGTTGTGCTTGTCGGGTTCGGTGAGCGGGAGTTGATGGTCGTGACCGGCGAAGCGGTAGCGGCCGTCGCCTAGCCGATTTGGCCATGGGATGAGTGATTGGCCGCGAGCGCCGGTGCACCGCTCGTGCACGCTGTAGCCGTCCAGCACGTCGTGATCGCCGACCTGGTAGGCGCGCAGCGAACCGCCCACCTCGACCACCCAAGCACGCTGGTCGGCGTGCCTGATCTCGATCTGTTCGCCCGAGGGGCGGGCAGCGTGAGGATGAGGGTTGGTCACGCCGCCTGGTTTCATGGCGTTCCGGTCTGTACAAAATGTCCGTCGTGTGAGCGCCGCGATCCGTGGACTTCCGCGGCCGCGATGAGCAGGGCGAGCATCGCGCTGATAGTGGCGAGTGTTCGCCGGTTTGGTCGGGCTATCGCAAGGGCGAGCATGGACGCTGCATGAGTCGCGTCAATGCCAGCGCCGGTGAGCATCCACCTGCGGCTGGGGCGCTGCAGGAGCGTCGATGCTTGTATGAGGTGTCGGGCGCCGAGGGCGCGAGTTGCAAGCAGCGCGCGGCGGTCGGCCTGGTGGCGCCCGGGTAGGGTGCGGAGGATCGGGGCGGGCGCGACCAGCAACGCCAATCCATACACGGCACATGCAAGCTGGGCTGGATCGAGTAACGGTTGAGCACCGGCGTCACCAGAGTGGCGGTGCGATCGTCCCGGCGAGGAAGACGCTGGTCTCATTCTTCGTCGAATCCCTCGCTTGACCGGGTGTGCTGCGCGGCGGCGCATTCGAGGAGCAGCGCGTGCACGAACGCTTGCGGGAGGTTGCCGCGCAGTTGGCGTTGGGTGACGTTAAACTCCTCGGCGAGCAGGCCGGGTGGTCCGCAGGCGGCGCGGTTCCGTTCGAACCAGCGCGCGGCTGCGGTGTGATCGCCTTGCTGGGCCCAGGCCAGCGCCATCCAAAAGCCGCACACCAGAAATGCGCCCTCGGCGTTGCCGAGCGGCCGCTCGTCTGGTCGGTAGCGGTAGACGTAGCCGTCCTCGGTCAGCTGGTCGTCGATCGCGTGGAGCGTGGCGATGGAGCGGGGGTCGTCGGCGGGGATCGCGCCGCGCACGGCGGGCAGGAGTAGTGCCGCGTCAAGATTGGGGTCGTCGGCGGCGCGTTGCCAGTGTCCCGAGCGGGTTACTGCGTGCCTGGCAGTGTCCGCGACGATCTTGTCGGCGAGTGACGCCCATCGCGCGGCCTGTTCATCTCCGGGGCTGTGGTGGCTGACGGCGCGGAGCCCGGCGGCGCAGATCAGGCGGCTGTGTGTCCAGGCTTTGGGGGTGATCTCCCAGATGCCTGCGTCGGGCTCGTGCCATCGTGCGGCGATCGCCTCGGCCGCGACCTCGGCGGCGCGCCAGGCGTCGGCGTCGAGATGATCGTGCCGCGCGGCAGCGGCGAACAGCAGCAGCGACTCGCCGAAACCGTCCAGCTGGAACTGTTGGTTGACCCAGTTACCAACGATGTTGGTGCCGCCGGGGTAGCCGGGCAGCACGAGTGGTCGCTCATCGGGGACGTCCCCACCGGTGACGGTGTAGGCGGGCTTGAGGTGCTTTCCGTCGGCGAGTAGTCGGTCGCGGGCGAAGGCGACGGCGGTGTCCATCAGGGGGTGGCCGCCGGCCGCAGCAGCGGCCTGTCCGGCGTAGCACTGGTCGCGGATCCAGGCGTAGCGATAGTCATAGTTTCGTCCCTGGCGTGCCCGCTCGGGCAACGAGGTGGTGGCGGCGGCGACCATGCCTCCGCTGCTGCTGGTGAGGCCGTGCAGCACCGCGTATGCGTGGCGCGCGTCGCGCTGCGCCACGGTGTACTGCAGGCCGGGCACGCGGTCAGACCACGCCGCGGCTGTGCCCTGCCAGGCCCACTCCGGGTCGGGCGGATCGAGGTCGTCTGTGCTCTGGGCGAGCACGAGCATGAAGTCGTGTGTTTGGCCCGGCTGGAGGATGAGCGACTGGGTCAGGGACTTCCCCTTGCGGCCGTCCGGCTGGAGGCTGGCATCAGCACCGCCAAGCCACGCGATCCGCGTCTCTCCGACTAACCCACGCCACACGCCGGTGTCATCCCGTTTCAGGTGGCGAGTGGGCTCCTCGCCGAAGCTGCCACGCAGATTCAGCGACACTCGCATCGGTGCCGTGCCCCGTATCGCGGTAACGCGTCGAAGCACCACCGCGCGATCTTGGCGGCTAGGTAATGCCAGTGCTTCGCGGCACTCGATGATCGCCTCGTTGGTGATCCAGTGGCTGTGCCAGATCAGGCTGCCCTCTTCGTAATAGCCGCCCCACACGCAGCGCTCGGCGGGGGTGATGGCGTAGCTGCCGCTGCCGCCGATCAGAGATGAGAAGAAGGCGTCATCGTCCCAGCGTGGAAAGCACATCCAGGCGAAGTCGCCACGCGGCCCGACCAGGATGCCACGCTCACCATCGGCCAAAATCGCGTATTCCCGCAGCACCTGCGGAACTGCGGCGGCGACGACGTCGGCGTTCGCGCTCATCGCCTGCGCCAACCAAGACCGGTCGCGACCATGCCGGCAGCGATCGCCGCGGCCGCAATCAGGGGGCGATGCGTGGTCGCCCACAGCTGGTAGCTCTGCGGCTTGGCCTGGTCGTCGAACATCCCGTGCGTTGCGGCCAGGTCTGGCACCGCGTCGAAGAGGTTGTCCGGCCGGTCGGGGTCGATCGGCATGCCCGTGATCTGCTGGGAGGCGTATCCGGTGCGTGCCAGGTACCAGTCGGCGAAGCGAGGAGCCAGCTTGTTGCCGACGATCGCCTTGACCGCGCTGCCACCCACCGTGATCTCGCGGCGACGGTGGTGCGCGGCCCAGACAACCGCCTCGGCGGGCACCTCCGGCTGGTAGATCGGCGGTACCGGTTGCGGGTGGCCGGGCAGCTTGCTGCGACACCAGTTGAACTGGGGCGTGTTTACCGCCGGAAGCTGCACCATCGAGATCCAGACCCGGCTCTTGTCGTGGAGCAGCTCGGTGCGCACCGAGTCGGTGAAACCTCGGATCGCGAACTTCCCGCCGCAGTAGGCCGATTGCAGGGGGATGGCGCGATAGGCAAGCGCCGAGCCGACCTGCACGACGGCGCCATGGTTGCGGGGAACCATCCGCTTGAGCGCGGCCATCGTGCCGTATACCGTGCCCAGGTAGGTGACCTGAGTCGCCCGCGTGAACGCCTCGGCGGTGATCTCGGTAAAGGGCGCAAAGATGGTCGCCATCGCGTCGTTCACCCACACGTCGATCGCGCCGAAGCGTTCCTCGATCGCCTCAGCCGCGGCCTCGACCTGGCCCGCTTCAGCAACGTCGGTAGGGACGGCGAATCCCTGTCCGCCAAATGCCTCGACCTCAGCGGTGGCCGCTTTCAAACCTTCTTCTCCGCGGGCGAGCAGGCCGATGCTGGCTCCGCGTTTCGCGAAGGCGTGCGCGGTCGCTCGGCCCACCCCGGCGGATGCTCCGGTGACGACGACGACCTGTTTCGCTGTACGGCGTTTCATTGGTGCTCGCTTTGGTTGGGTTAGATTCCTGCGGCGTTTGCGTAGTACTGTTGGTCTTCTCGCCAGCCGCCCTGGCCCTGGCCGATATGGTGGTAGTCGGCGACGAACTCGATCGCGCGCACCCACTTGACCATTTTGAAGCCAAGCTGGGTCTCGACACGCAGGCGTGCCGGTGCGCCGTGTTCGATCGGCAGCGGCTGCCCGTTCATGTCCAACGCGAGGATCGTCTGGGGTCGCAACGCCAGGTCAAGCGGGATCGTGCCGTAGAAGTAGCCGTATCGGCCCTCGTTCTCGGTGATCGTCTTGTCGTCGAAGGCGTAGAACACGAGATACCGGGCGTCCGCAGTCGGTCGGCACCGTTCGGTGATCGCCGCGAGGGGGACGCCGCCCCACTCGGCGATGTTCGTCCAGCCCTGGATGCAGTTGTGCTTGGTGATCTGGCTGGTCTGCGGCATCGCGCGAAGCTCGGCCAGGGTGAGCGATATCGGCTCTTCCACCAGTCCACCGACGTCCAGCCGATAGTGGACGAATCCGCTGGCAGCGAGGTCTTCGAACTCTGCGTCAGGAGGCGGGTAGCCGTTCACACGGAAATACGGCGAGATGTCTCGCCTGGCGTAGTGCTGTCGCGATGCGAAGCGGCGTGAGATGACCCGCTCGAATGGATCGACGACCAGGCCCAGCGCTCGCTGCACGCGCCGCGGATGGTTGAGCGACACCCTCGTCGCAACCACGTTCACGGCCAGGATGAACAGCAGACCCAGGGTGCCGACCACGACCGCGAGCGTGTGGTTGGCGTGGTAGGAGCCAAGAGCGATGCCGGCCCACTCGCGGGGGATGCCGTGGATGACGACCATCGCCGTGTGGACGATCACAAACCCGATCAACGCGCAGAGGACGAGGAAGTGGATGGTGCGGGCGCCCTGCTTTCCGCCGAACAGGCGCGCGTACCAGGGGAAGCGCGCGATCACTGATGGCGACATCGCAGCGCCGGTCAGGATCTGCAGCGGCGCCAGGATAAACACGACGCCGAAGTAGGCCAGCTGTTGCGCGGCGTTGTACGGCAACCCCGGCTGGGGCTGCGGCAGGTTGCCGGAGAGGTAGGTCGCCATCGCCCGGAGGGCGTCGGGCACGATGCTCCAATCGGTCGGGACAAGCCGTCGCCACTGACCTTCAATGAACAACAGAGCGACGTAAACCAGACCGGTCAGGATCCAGAACTGGAGCGTCATGAAATGCCAGTGCCGGCCGAGTCCAAGGTTCTTTCGACCGGGCAATGCGATCTTCGGTGACCACGACTCCTCCTCGTCCAGCGATGACCAGAGCTTGGGCGAACCGGCAAAGAAGACGCGCTTGCTAAAGCGAACCGCCTCTCGCCCAGGAGGGCAATGGTCGCTCAGGTACAGCTTTGGGAAGGCGCTCAAGACCTCGATCCCGCTGCGCCCAAGCAGCGTCATGAAGAGGATGTTGAGGAAATGCGTGATCACGATCCACAGTGGAAACGCTTCCATCAGCGCGTCGCTCCTGCCTGTCCGGAGGCGACCGGACGACGCGGTGATCTGGTCACGGGTCGAGTATTCACGCGCGTGCTCCAAGCGGTGCATTCGCGCGATGGCCGGGCTGAGGCGTGACGCGCTTGGCGGTGAGCCGCTCGCCGAGTCGCGATGCCAGCGCCATGATCGTAAGTGCCGGGTTGGCGCTGCCCTGTGTCGGCATCACGCTGCCGTCACAGACGAACAGGTTGGGCACGCCCCAGACGCGGTGATCCTGGTCGATGACGCTTGCGTCGGCATTTGTGCCCATCCGACATCCGCCCACCAGGTGTGCGTAGCGGTCGATCGAGAGCACGTCTTGGGCGCCGGCCGCTTCCCAGATGTCGTGCATCGTCTGTTTGGCGTAGGCGATGTTGGCGCGGTCGTTGTCGCACTGGCTGTAGTCGAATCGTGCGATCGGCATGTCGAACTGATCCGTCTCGCCCGCCAGCGTCACCCGATTCTCGGATTGGGGGAGCAGCTCGCAGAGGGCGCCGAGCACCGACCAGTGGTTGTAGTCGCGCATGTACTCGCGAAGGGCTGCGCCGCGATGGCCGTCCGCCAGTACGTGCTCCGCCCAGCCGATCGGAAGCGGACTGACCGTCTGGATCGAGAAGCCGCGCGCGAAACCACGAGCCTGATCGGTTTCGTAGAAGTGTTCTGATGACACCTCGGGTGGAGGCGCCTTGTACATCCGCAGCAGCTCGGGGAAGCGGCCGGCGATCTGGGGCGCGCCCTGCACCATCAGGTAGCGCCCAACCTGGTCAGCGTTGTTGCCGACCCCGGCCGGGAAGCCGGAACTGGTCGAGTTCAACAGCAGCCGCGGACTCTCGATCGAGTAGCCACACACGGCGACAGCGCCGGCGCGCTGGAACCGCTCCCTGCCAGCGCGCAGGTAGGTGACGCCCGTGCAGCGTCCCGCATCATCGACCTCGATCCGCACCGCCATCGCATCGGCACGGATCTCAACCCCATGCTCGATCGCGTCGGGGACATGCGTCACCAGCGGGCTGGCCTTGGCGTTTACCTTGCAACCCTGCAGGCAGAACCCGCGATAGATGCAGTGCGGCCGGTTGCCAAAGACGCCATTGGTGATCGCAACCGGCCCCACCCGCATCTCGATGCCGTGCGCCCGCGCGCCCGCCCAAGCGCGTTCGGCAGCGCCGCCGATCGGATGCGGCGAGTGCGGGTAGCGGTGCGGATCGCCCCACGGCCAATCCTGACCAGCGACCGGCAGTTCCCGTTCTACCCGCTCGAAGTGAGGCTTCAGATCCCAGTAGCCGATCGGCCAGTCAGCCCCAACGCCGTCGCGGGCCTTGACGTCGAAGTCCGACGGATGGAATCGAGGCGCGTAGCCTGCGTAGTGCACCATCGAGCCACCTACCCCGTGCCCCGAGTTGTTCTTTCCCATCGCCACCGGGTCGCTACCACCGACGATGCGCTTGTCGTTCCAGTAGAGGTGAGACGACCCTTCCTCGTCAGACACCCAGTCGCTGTCGGGATCCCAGAACGGCCCCCGTTCCAACACAACCACCCGCCAGCCGGCGCGTGCCAACCGCTGGGCAAGCACACTTCCCCCTGCACCGCAGCCGACGATCAGCATGTCCACCTCATCCGAATCCTGGTAGCGGCACATACGCTCACGCCCGGGCACGCCACGGCGGTGCACATCCAACAGGTAGGCCGAGTCATTGTCCTTTGGCCGCAGCGATCCCTTCAGGACGGCTCTCACTCCAATCCCCGATCCTTGACGTCTGACACCGGATCGACGTCGAGGGCCTCCCCGCCCTCCCATGCCTCGCCCAGGTCTATGCCCAGGCGGGCATAGCCGCGCGGGTAGGCGGGGCCGCCGAAGCCGATCTCATTCCACGCCCACGGGTGTGAGTAAAACGCCGCCAACACCGATCGCATCACGACAGCGAACGCGCGGGCGACATTCAGCTCATCCCAGACATCGCCCCTGGGCTTGCCGTCGCTGAACTCCCCCGCGATCCGAGCGCGGACCTCGCACGGAGCGGACTCGTATGACGCGGCGCCGGCGGCCTGAGCGGCCTCATCGAGGCCCTGCGCCACCAGTCGCCATGTGTCACGATCGTCCGGCATATCGGCGTACTGAAAGCCATCCAGCCTGCCTACGTGAAGTTTCTCGTCGATGTAGGCGAGGACCGGGATACGGGGATCGGAGTCCTGGGCGAGCACGACATCGCAGAACGCAGTCAAAGCGTTCCACTCCGGCTCGGTGAAGAAGCGTCGCGGCGGCACGTCGTCGAGGCGCCCCAGCACCACGCCTCGGGTTAGCTCATCCCATTCGGCGATCTCGTCAAGCACGTCGTAGTCGGGGTAGCGGCCATGCATCTGCGGCGTCTGGCCGCGCCGCTGACGCGGCAGCCGGTAGGGATCCGCCGGTGCGGCCGTGCCGCGCAGATTCGGCAGGTGCCCAGCCTTAGCCTCGTCAGCCATCGACTCTACCGCTCCCGCTCCATCAACGGCGCCAACAGGCCGAACGCGCCCACCATGACGAGCGATCCGGGCGCCAACAGCGGCGGCCCCATGACCAGGTTGTAGGTCGGGTTCTCCAACCCACCCGGCTTCTTGCGAACACCCTGCAGATGCGTCCACACCCCGATTAACCCATCGGCTAGGTACAGCGCGGAGAGCGCCGGTAACGCAGTTCGGGCGACTCGTTCGGAGAAGATCGCGGCGACACCGGCAGCCGTCAGTGGGGGTGTCAGGACGATCGGCGTCCACATCCATTTGTCGCCGAATGAGCCCTTGTAGTGCTCCAGGTAGATCTCAAACGCCAGCGGCGGCGCGCTCAGCGCCACCGCAGCTCCCAGCGTCTTTTGCATCCTTCCGGCGCGCAGATTCCCAAGCAGCCACCGGCTCCCCCGCGACAGCCGGCGGCGCTCGGGTGCCAGCAACCGCGCACGAGGCCGGACTCTGGATCGGCGTGGCGTGGGCTTGATGGTGGTCATCGGGTTCCTCCTAGGCGGCGTAGGGCTCGGCGTCCGCGTGCTTGAACGCAAGACCGTTCCCCGGTCGGGTTAGATCCGGTCGAAGCGTGCCCTCGACCGGTTCGAGTGTCCCGTCAAACAGCAACGCTTCGACGCGGACGTGGTCGTGGAAGTACTCGAGATGGCGCAGCGGCCCGACCGCACAGCAGGGATGGGCGTGGATCGATGGGCCGCAGTGAGCGGAAAGCTCGAGCGAGCGCGCTTGGCAAAGCGCCGCCACCCGCAAGAAGCCGGTAATGCCCTCGCAGCGGGTGGCATCGGCCTGCAGGCAATCGACTGCGCCTGCGGCCAGCATTCGCTCGAAGTAGGGCAGCATGTAGCCGTACTCGCCGGCGGCGATCTCCATTCCAGCCGGCGCCCGGTCCCGGACCAGTCGTAGTCCATCGAGATCGTCGGAGGACACCGGCTCCTCAAACCAGCCCACCCCGTGCTCTGCGAAGCGCTCGGCATACCACAGCGCCTGTTTGCGCGACAGCGCGCCGTTGGCGTCGACGAACAGCTCCGTGTCTGGCCCGATCGCCTGGCGCGCAACCCGAACCCGCTCCGAGTCGTGCCTGGGATGGCGGCCGACCTTCATCTTCACCCGGGGAATGCCCAGCTCTGCCCAGCCGCCCAGCTGCGATGCCAGCTGCTCGTCCGAGTAGGAGGTGAACCCACCACTGCCGTAGATCGGGACCTGCGCCCGCGCGGCGTCAAGCAGCGTCGCCAACGGCAGGCCGAGCAACCGCGCCTTCAGATCCCAAAGCGCAGCATCGACCGCCCCGATCGCCATCGAGGCCACGCCAGGACGGCCGAGGTTGCGACAGGCCCGCGCCATCGCCTCCCAGGTCGACGTTACCGACATCGCGTCTCGGCCCTCGACCACGCCCGCCAGAACCGACCGAACGACGGTGCCGCTGGCCAGGTCGCCGTAGGTGTAGCCCAGCCCGGTCGCGTCACCGCCATGCGCCTCGACCAGGATCAGCGTCGTCGCATCCCATTGCGCGGTGCCGTCCGACTCGGGCCGGTCCGTTGGCACCGTGTAGGCGGACACTTCGAGACGGTCGATCCCGACGTCGTGCTTGACGACGCTCGCCACTAGCGCCACGCTCCGTCGGTGCCGGCGTCGCAGTGGTCGATCATGAACCATCCTCACGGAGGTCAATCAAAGCGAGGCCGGTAGCGGGGTCATATCGCTTGCGCAGGTGAGCCGGTGCCTCGGACAGGACGACCTCCAGGGTGGGACGAACCTCGGCCTCCACCAGGTGGCCACCATGGGCGGAGCCGTCGCGCTTGCCAACCACGATGTGCGCATGGATGGCGGCCTGGCCACGGTGCTCGGCGATGTCGCCCGCCAGTGACAGAACCTCGACCTGCTCGGCGATCGCAATGTGATCGTAGGTTTTCGTTTCCCAGTTGAAGTAGCCGACGGTGAGCCTGCTGAGCGCGCCGATGCCGACGAAATGTGCGGCGGTCAGGTGCTGATCGCGGGCAAAGCCGGTGATCTCATCGATCACCTCATCGCCGGTTTCGAATACCAGCACGAAGGTTCGCTCGGCATCCTGGGCGATCAGCGTCGACCTCATCGAGACCACCGCGCCGCAATCGCTGCGGCTGCCAGCCCGGAGCCAACGACGGCCATCGGTTGCTTCCATGACGCTACCAGGGTTGGGTCGTCGCGCTCGGGGTAGTCGCCCCGAGGCCCGGCGGCGCCATTTCGCAGGGCCATCGAGATCACCTGTCCGGTGTGGAGCGCGTGGCGGTCGGTCAGTTGGCGGATCTGCTCCTTGCAGCTGAAACCGTCAGCGACTACCAGCGTGTCCTTCGTCGCCGCTCGCACCTGCGGCAGCAAGACTCGTTCGCCGCATCTCATAGACAGGTCGTGGCGCTCACCCCGTTCGAAGCCGAACGCGCCCGCCATTCCACAGCAGCCCGATTCGGGAAGCTCGCAGGTGAGTCCCATCCGCCCCAGCAGGCTCTGCTCGGCCGCGAATCCGCCAGGGCCATTCTTGTGGTGGCAATGGCCATGCACCAGCGCCCGCCGCTCAAGCCGCGGTGGCTCCCAGTCGTCGCGGTGCAACTCGAGAAACTCGCTTAGATGAAACGACTGCTTGGCGAGCTGTTTCGCGTCCGGGTCATCCGGCAACATCCTGGGGAGTTCGTCGCGGAACACCGCCAGGCAGCTCGGTTCCATGCCGATCACCGGTATCGCAGCCCGAATCTGCGGTCGGATCTCGTTGATGATGCGCTGGAGGAATCGCCGCGCCAGATCCAGGAAGCCGAAGTCATACAGCGGTCGTCCACAGCACAGCCAACGATCCGGGACCGTGACCTGGAAGCCGGCCGCCTCCAGTACCTCGGTGCAGGCGATCGCCGTTTCCGGCTTGAAATGGTCGTTGAACGTGTCCGGCCAAAGCAGCACCTGGGGGCAGCCGGCATTTCTGGCAGGGCGCGCTTGAAACCATCGCCGAAACGTCGTTCGTGCGAAGGGCGGCAGCTGGCGGGAGGGCGCGACTCCGGCCGCGACCTTGAGCCCGGTCGAAAGCGGCGCCACCTGTGAGAACAGGTTGGCCATCCCCGGCGCAATCGCGGCGCCACGTGCCCACAGCATGATCAAGCCCATGGCATAGGCGGCCCTGGGGCGCACTCTTCCTTCGTAGTAGTGCGACAGGAACTCGGCCTTCATGGTGGGGATGTCGACGTTGACCGGGCACTCGTTGCTGCAGCCCTTGCACGACAGGCATAGGTGCAGCGCGTCATACACGTCCTGGTCGCGCCAGCCGCCACCGACGACGTCGCCCTGGAGCATCTCGAACATGAGCCGGGCGCGGCCGCGGGTGGTGTGCTTCTCCTCGCGCAGAACCTGGAAGCTGGGACACATCGTGCCGTCGTTCCCAGGGCGGCGGCACTTGCCCACGCCGACGCACCGCCGGGTCGCCAGGGCGAACCCACCCTGATCGTACTGCGGGAAGTGCACCTTCCTGGGTGGATCAGACGGCTGCGGACTCGCGGCCAGGCGTAGGTCGCTGTCAAGCGGCGCCGGGTCGACGATCTTGCCCGGATTCATCCTCCCGTCGGGATCCCAAATCGCCTTGAACTCGCGAAACGCCTCGACCAGCTCGGGGCCGAACATGCGCGGCAACAGCTCGGCCCGCTGCTGGCCGTCACCGTGCTCGCCCGACAACGAGCCACCGTAGGAGACGACCAGATCAGCCGCCTGCTCCATGAACGCGCGATACCGCCGCCGCCCCTCAGCGCTGGCGAAATCGAAGTCGATCCGCGAATGGATGCAGCCCTGGCCGAAGTGCCCATAGAACGCGCCGCCATATCCATGCTGGTCATACAACGCGCGCAGGTCGCGCAGGTACGCGCCGACGCGCGCGGGGCTGACCGCGGAATCCTCCCAGCCGGGCCAGTGGCCGGCCTCGCCGGGCGGAAACGCCGTCGCCGCCAGGCCCGCCTCCCGCACCCGCCACATCCCCTCCTGTTCTGCCGGCTGCTCGAACACCGAAACGTCGCCAGCGCTCCCCTCAAGCTCGGCGGATAACGCGCGGGCGCGCGCAGACGCCTCGCCGATCGAGTCGTCGCCAAACTCGACCAGCAGCCACCCTCTGCCATCTGGGAGCAGATCGAGCTCCGCCGCGTTCATCCCGTGTGCGCGCTGGTCTGCCACGAGCAGGTCGTCGAACCCCTCGCACGCGTCCGGCCGATGCCCCATCACCAGCGCAACATCGTCCGCCGCCAAGTACACATCCTCATACCCGGCGACCAGCAGCACACGGGCCTGCGGTCGCGGCAGCAGCTTGACGATGGCGTCCAGAACCGTCACGCAGGTGCCTTCCGTGCCGACCAGCGCGCGGGCGAGGTTGAAGCCGCGCTCCGGCAGTAGCTCATCCAGGTTGTACCCCGACACGCGGCGCGGGATATCCGGGAACCGCTCGCGGATCAACGATCCGTACCGATCACGCAGCGCGCGAAGCTTTCCGTAGATCTCGCCGCGGCGACCACCCTCAGAGACAATCCTGTCGAGCTCCGTCTCGCTGGTCTCACCGACCCGCAGAAGCAGTCCGTCGTAGGTCAGCACCTCGAGATCGTGGACGTTGTCGGAGGTGCGCCCGCCGTCACCACGGAACTGTCCCAGCACTGAGTGTGTCCCGCATGAGTTGTTTCCGATGTTGCCACCGATCGTGCAGTAGGCATGCGTTGAGGGGTCGGGGGCGAACACCAGCCCATGCTGTGCCGCGGCGGCGTTGAGCTGGTCGTTGATCACCCCGGGCTGGCAGGCCGCAAGCCGCCGATCGGCGTCGATGTACCGGATCTCATGCAGATACTTGGAGCAGTCGATCACCACCGCGACGTTCACCGTCTCGCCGGAGAGGCTGGTGCCACAGCCACGCGCCAGCAGCGGCGCACCGTGCCACCGACAGGCGTCGTGCGCAGCGACGATGTCTTCGACCGAGCGCGGCACCACCACCCCGATCGGAACCTGGCGATAGTTCGAGGCGTCGCTGGCATACAGCGCCCGACTGGCCGCGTCGAACCGCACCTCGCCAGCGACCGCCGCAGCGAGATCACGCTCGAGCCGGCCGGTGTCGATCGTCGCCCCCAACTAGCAACCCGCCCGGGTGGCGGCATGCCGCACGACCACCTGATGTTCCAGGGATCTGAGCATCAGCGGCCCGGAACGAACTCTTCGATCTTCTGCTTGACGGACTCGACGATCATGCCGCGACGCCCAGAGTCGCCTCGCAGGATGGCCTGCGCGAAGTGGCTGGCCTGCTCGAAGGTGATGTGCGGTGGAAGCGGCGGCACCTCCGGGTCGGTCACCGCCTCCAACACGACCGGCCGGTCTGCTGCAAGCGCTTCATCCCACGCCGATCCGATCGCGTCCGGCGTGTCCACACGGATGCCGCGAAGCCCGATCAGCTCAGCGTACCGCGCGTAGGGGAAGTCGGGGATGCTCTGGGACGCGTCGAAGCGGGGGTCGCCCTCCATCGCTCGCTGCTCCCAGGTCACCTGGTTGAGATCCTGGTTGTTCAACACAAGGACGATCAGCCGCGGATCGCTCCACCGCTCCCAGTACTTTCCGATCGTAATCAGCTCGGCCAAGCCGTTCATCTGCATGGCACCGTCGCCGACCAGTGCGATCACGACGCGGTCGGGATGGGCGAACTTCGCCCCAATCGCATACGGCACGCCCGGCCCCATCGTCGCCAGGTTCCCCGAAAGCGACGCCATCATCCCCTGTCGAAGCCGCACGTCCCGCGCATACCAATCAGCCGACGAGCCCGAGTCGGAGGTCAGGATCGCTCCATCCGGCAGACGCTGCGACAACTCGAAGAACAGGCGCTGAGGGTTGATCGGATCGGCATCCAACATGGCGCGCTCCTCCATCAACCTCCACCACTTGGCCACCCCCTCCTCGATGCCCTCCCGCCACGACCGATCCGACTTCCGCTCGAGCAACGGGATGAGACCGCGCAATGCTTGTCGGGAGTCGCCGACCAGCTGCATCTCCATCGGATAGCGGATCCCGATCATCCGCGCATCGATGTCGACCTGCACGCCGCGCGCCTTCCCCTCCTCCGGCAGGAACTCCGAGTAGGGAAAACTCGAGCCGACCATCAGCAGCGTGTCGCAGTCCGCCATCATGTCGGAGCTCGGCTTCGTTCCCAATAACCCAATCGACCCGGTCACCCACGGCAGATCGTCGGGCAACACCGCCTTCCCCAGCAGCGCCTTGGCGACGCCGGCACCGAGCAGATCCGCAACCTCGATCACCTCGTCCGTGGCGCCGAGCGCGCCAGCGCCGACCAACATCGCCACCTTCTCGCCGGCGTTCAGGATCTCCGCCGCCCGACGCAGATCTTGATCGGAGGGAACCACCACTGGAGGCGAGTAGCCCAGCGATGAGTGGATCGTGCCGTGCGCATGCGCAGGGACAGGAACGGCGTCCATCGACGCGACATCGTTCGGGATGATCACGCATGTGACCGTGCGCTGGTCCTTGGCGATCCGAATTGCCCGGTCGACCAGATGTCGCATCTGGGACGGCTCAGAGGCCATCTCCACGTATTCGTGGGCGACGTCCTTGAACAAGGTCGTCAGGTCCACCTCCTGCTGGAAGCTGCCCCCCAGCGAGCTCAGCGCCTGCTGGCCAACGATCGCCACCACCGGCTGGTGATCAAGCTTCGCGTCATAGAGACCGTTCAAAAGGTGGATCGCGCCCGGCCCAGACGTCGCGATGCACACCCCCACCTCGCCCGTGAACTTGGCATGCGCACAGGCCATGAACGCTGCCATCTCCTCATGCCGAACCTGGATCAGCTCGGGATCATTCTCCGCCCGACCGAACGCGCCCAAGATCGCGTTGATGCCATCACCCGGAAACCCGTAGATCCGACTGATACCCCACTCACGCAGACGACCTAGCAAGAAATCAGCGACGTTCTCAGCCATCAATCACACACCTCCACTCACTCGCGGACACAGATCTCGCCCACCCCTTCAAGCCAACGCAATCCCGCACCACCGCACCACGGCGCGCGACCGAACTCCGCCGCAACCGACCGAACCACAACGCACGCCAGGTCGATGCCCACTTGCAGGCCCGTATAACGTTTGCCACGCCCAGGCGAATGGCGCAAAGCTGCGCGGCACCCGGTCTCCTCATGCCGGTGCGTCCATGGCACCCGTAGAGGATTCCGCGGTTAGCGGTTCGGCGACGGATTCGAGTTGGCGCTGCTCCGCGTTAACGCCCAGCCAGATCTCGGTCAAGCCACCCAGGATCATCAGGCAAGCGCCGAGCAAGTAGCCGTAAAAGACTGTGGTGCGGTTTCCAGTAGCGATGTTGGCCCATACAGGGCTGGTCCGATGATGCCGCCGATACCCGTGGCGATGGCGTAGAAGAAGGCGATCGCCATCGCCCGGGTCTCCATCGGAAAGACCTCGCTCACGGTCAGGTATGCCGCGCTGGCGCCGGCCGATGCGAAGAAGAAGATCACCGACCATCCGATCGTCAGCTGGGTGGCCGACACCGCGTCCTGCTGGAACAGGTAGCCGACCACGATCAGGCCGCTGCCGGCGAGGATGTAGGTCGAGGCGATCATGATCTTGCGTCCAACCACGTCGAACAGTCGTCCGAGCAAGACCGGGCCAGGAAGTTTCCAAGCGCGAACGGCAGGACGTATAGCCGATCGACGAGGCCTTGACCTTGCAACCAGCGCGGGCTCTCGGGAACGAACTGGCGCACCAACAACACGCCGACCGCCAGCACCGAGCCGATCCCGAAACCCACCCGCCAGCCGGTATCGACCGCGAAATACGCGGGGTTCAAAAGCACCAAGGACGCCGCGGCGCCAGCAGCGGTTCCAATCCAAAATGACCCGTTGATCGCAAGATCGACCCATCCCCGTACCCGTGCGGGTATCAGCTCGTCGATCGCCGAGTTGATCGCCGAATATTCGCCTCCGATGCCGGCGCCGGTGAAGAATCGCGCCACCGCGAACTCGAGGAAGTTCTGCGAAAACGCGCTGCTCGTGGTGGCGATCAAGTACACCAGCAGCGTGATCATGAACAACTTCTTGCGGCCGAACCGATCGGTCAGATACCCGAAGAAGAGCGCACCGACTACCGCTCCGGCGACATAAATCGACCCCGCTAGGCCAAGCTGCGACGGCGACAACCCGAGCGTGCTGGGCTTTTCGAGCTGCGCAGCGATCGTGCCGACGATCGTTACTTCCAAGCCGTCCAAGATCCACACGGCGCCCAGCGCGACGATCACCAGCCAATGCCACCGCGACCACGGCCACCCATCAAGGCGCGCCGGCACATCCGTCTCAACGGTGTCAACGTCGTGGCTCTGCCCTCGGCCGCGAGGACCCCACGCCGCATACGTGCTCATGGTGCTCCCTTCACAAAGCTACTCCCGGGCGGAACGTCCACCTTCGCCAACGCGCCCACGGGTGCATTACCAAACTAGATCGCACTCCGATCTTTCGAGCATTCCCCGTCACGCAACCCTCTAAACCGGGCCCCCCAGCGGCCCGGATGGAGACCGTTCGTCGGGACAGGGAGAGCTTGTTGAACGGTGGAGTGAGTCGGTGATCCCAGCACGGAGAAGATCCTTCGCATCCCGGTGGGATGGAAGCGCGCCGAAACGCGGAGCCGCGGGCAGCACACGTACACTCTCCTAACACCGGACGCGTTAGGATCTCCGCACGGAGCGTCCTGCCATCGGCACCCGGCAGTGCGCCCCACATCGGATCGGCCCGCCGGTGGCTTGAGCCTTCACCGGCGGGCTACACCCACGCGCCGCGCGATCGTCGCCACCCGATCGAATCGATTGGGCTCCCTCGGGGTATTCATCGCGGGTCAAGGCGCGCAGTCCGAGCGCGAAGGTGGCCCACCGGCGCCGCCTACGCCGTCCGCCGTCGGCTACCACCCATTCTACGCCCCCTACCTCCACACCCACCGACCATTCGGCCTCAGCGCCATAACAGACCAACAGCTCGCTGGCGCGGTCATGATGACCGAGGGCTCACTCGTCACCATCGCCGCGCTGGTCTGGCTGGCCCTGCGCTACCTCGAACAAGCCGAGGCCGGACAACGCCTGATCGGCGCCGGCGCCGAGCCCGGCAGCGTCGCCCGCGCGATCCGCTACGAACGCGCCCACCGGTCGTAGACCGAACGCTGCGGAGGTTCTTTGATGCACCGAACCAGCCCGGCGTCGACACTTCCTCGTCAGCAGGCCACAAGCGAACGCCGGCGCTTCATGAGCGAGTGCCGGCGTTTCGCGTCGTGGTCGGAGGGGCAAATGGTTAGTGATGTGCGTCTCAACGCCCATGGCCCAGATTAGGAGAGAGAGATGAAGCTCAGCTACCTGGTGCGCGGCCTTCCCGGCCACCCACTGCACCCGCCCCTAACCGACGCGACGATCGGCACCTACACCGCCGCAACAGCGTTCGGCGTGCTCAGTGCCCTCGGCATCAGCGAGAAGAACACGGCGACCGCCTGGTGGCTTGCGCTCCTGATCGGCCTGATCTTGACCGTGCCGACCGCCTTGACCGGCCTTCTCGAATGGCTGACAATCGAGCGCAGCACGAGCCTCTGGCAAACGGCCACCGCTCATCTCGCTGCAATGGTCACAGCGACGGTGTTCTTCCTGCTGGCTGCGATCTTCGGGCACGACGGCTACCAACGCCACACTGTCAGCACTGGAGCGCTGATCCTTACATTGGTCGGGTTTGGATTGCTTACCCTCGGAGGGTGGCTCGGCGGCAGCCTCGTATTCACGCACGGCATGCGCGTCCTCCACTCCGCGGACCCCACCTCCCCATCAGAACGGAACGACTGGGCGACACCGAACTGACGCCGAACGTTCCAAAACGTCCTTCTGGCGTCGGCCACGCGGGCGGCTGGGCTGTGGGCCGTGATCTGCTGGGCGAGGTTCTGGCGTCGTCGCCGCCGAAGGACCGGCCCTACCCGAAGATCCGCAGTCGCTCGCGGTGTGGCAGGCCGGCCATGCCGATTCCGCCGACAACCGTTCGACTGGTCGCACGCCCGACCCAAACACAACATCGGACGAGTCATTCAATCGCAGGACCTGCAGCGGCGCAGATGGCAATGAAAACGACGCCACGAGATCCGGCTTGGACGTGTCGTTGCGAATCCGGGTGAACGGCGTGGCTGCCCTCGGCGGCACGAGCACCCACCCGCGGACATTCGAGCTCCTCTCCCGCCTTGGTCCGCCGGCCATGCAGTCGATTCTCGTCATACGGGAATAATCGAGAACCGTTCAATGAGATTACTGCTACGGTCTCCAATCGCATGGCCGCGCTCCGAAGCCGAGGCTCTTCCCACCAGTTGGCATTCTGGGACAGCCGTGATTCTGGGTGCCCTGGCGATCGCGATCGGCGGATTCCTGCTCGGTGACCACCACGCCGGTTCCAGCGCCGCTGCGGCCACGGATCGGACGTCGCCCGTCGCCGACTTGCCGCAACCGGCTGCGCGCACGACGAATCTGGTGAGCGGCTGCACGCACGGCACGCTTCGCCGGCGGGATCGAGGGTGATTTCACTCGATGGACGCAGCCTCACCACTGCTGACATCGTCGACATCGCGGCATGCCGCGCCAGCGTCCGCATCTCGTCCGCCGGGATGGGTCGGATCGAGGCTGCGCTTGCGGTCGTCGACCACTACATCGACGCCAAGATCCCGGCCTATGGCATCACGACGATGTATGGCGCCGACTTCAAGAAGACGCTGCCCCCGTCCCAGATCGTTCGCTTCGGACGGATCAACATCACCCAGGAAGCGACCCGAGTCGACGACGGCAATCTGCCGGTCGTCGATGACGGCACCATGCGCGCGGCCTGGGCGTTGCTGGCCAACAGCTTCGCCCGCGGGTACTCCGGCGCCAGCCCCGACCTGGCGAAGCTGCTGGTCGATCGTGTCAACTCGGGCGACGTACCGGACGACGTCGAGTACGGCAACTCGATGGGCGACGCCGATCTGACCGCCAACGCGCAGGCGGACATGAGCCTGCTCGCCGACCCGCACTTCAAGCTCAAGCCGGGCGAGGCGACCAACCTGCTCACCCACAATTTCATCTCCGTCGCCCTGGCCGCCGAGGTGGTGGAGCGGGCCAAGGCGCTGCTGGCGGCGGGCGAGGCATCGCTGGCGCTGTCGATGGAAGGGTTCCGGGCCAACCTCGGCCCGCTGTCACTGGCCGCCTCGCGGCAGGACACGCTGGGGTCGCGCCGAGCCGTGCGGGAGGCGCTCCGCCGCCTGCTGGCGGGGAGCCTGCTGTGGAAGGCGGACGGCCCCAGACAGCTGCAGGACTTCCTCAGCCTCCGCGACGGCGCCGAGAACCTTGCCACGCTGCGCCTCGCCATCGACCAGTACACGCCCGTGCTCGAGGCCTTCGCGAACTCCAACCAGGGATCGCCGGTAGTCGATGTCGAGCAACGCGCGCTCACCTCCGTTCCCGATTACGACACCACGCAAGTGACGGTGGGCATGGACAACCTGCGACAGGCGCTCGGCCTGGTCGTCGTGGCAAGCAACAGCCGCGGGTTGAAGCTGCTGTCGCACCCGTTCATCGACCTGCCGTCGGGCCTGTCCTCGCCCGATCCGCTCAAGTCCGACGGCATCTACACCCGCAACATCACCTACATCATGACCAGCCTGCAACGGGCCGCGTTGCTGCAGGTGCAGCCGGTCGTCGGTCTCACCGAGAGCTACGTGGCCGAGGGCGACGAGGACTATTCGCCGGCGTTTCCCAACTCGGTGCTGATGGCCGCAGACCTGACCGCCCACGCCGGTCAGGTGATCACGCTGGAAGCGCTGATCGGGAGCGCGGCCGTGCAGCGCCGGATCGCACTCAAGCAACTCACGCTCGACGACGTCCCGCCCGCGTTGCGTGGTCTCCATCAAGGCATCATCGAGCGCTCACCATTCGCGATCCCGATCGCCCGGCAATACCGGCTGGCACCGCTGCTCGCCTACTACGTGGGCGCCGCCGACCAGGCCGTCGCCGCGGCGGGCTGATGCTCCGCTAGCTCAGCAGCCGGCCGTCGTAGGGATACCGGCAGAGCAGCTCCGCCCCGCCCTCGGTCACCAGCAGCTGGTCCTCGAGTTTCACCCCGAAGTTTCCGCCCACCTCGCCCGTGTAGGCCTCGACGCAGAGCACCATGCCGGGCTTGATCGTGCGATCCCAGGCGGCGACATCCCGCTCGTCGAGGTCCTCCTCGAAGAAGATCGACGGCCCTTCGTCCTCGAGGCCGGCCTGGTGGGCGCGGGCATAGTACCGCTGTGCTCGGTAGCGCTCGGGCAGCGGCGGGGCGCTGCGCGCGAACTCGCCGAACGTCATGCCGGGGCGGACCAGCTCGGTCATGGCCGTGACCTGATGATGGCTGGCCGTGTATGCATCGCGCTGCTCGGGCGTCGGCTCCCCGTCGCACAGGAACGTCCGCGACACGTCGATCACGTAGCCCCCGTAGCCAACGCCATCGGTGTCGACGCCGACCAGGTCGCCGGCCATCACCGCCCGGTCGCCGGCCTCGCTGCCCCACGGGTTGGTGTTCTGGCCCGACGAGACGAGGCCGGTGAACAGGTACTCACCGCCGCGGCTGATCAGCGCCCTTGCCAGCACCGCCAGCAGTTCGCGCTCGCGCACGCCCGAGGTGATCGCGGCTTCGAACTCCGACAGCATCGCCTCGCCGATGGCACCGTTGATCCGCATCAGCGCGACCTCCTGCGGCGTCTTCACCTCACGCGCGTCGACGGTGGCCGGGCTGGAGTCCACGATCCGGACACCCTCGGCCTGGAGGGCGAGGAAGCCGAGCGTGTCGAGCTTGTCGACGGCCAGCGGCTCTCCCGCCAGCCCCAGCTCGGACAGCACCGAACGCACCTCGGCCGCCCAGCGGCGGACATACTCAGCCGAGGGCGATCCTTCCATGTACCAGTAGTGCGCCGGCCGCACATCGGCCGCCACCCGATCGGAGATGTGCGCCGACGACTCGCTCTCGAACAGGATCGGTGTGCCCTCCGCCGGGACGATCGCGTGGCGCGCGAAGGCGCTCTCGGCCCAGACCGTCAGTGACCCGGTGCCGGTGGCGTAGCGGATGTTCGCGCCGTTGAAGAACAGGCACACCGGCAGGTCATGCAGACGCATATTGGTCTGCAGTCGATCGAGACGGTCACGTCGAAGTCGATCGACATCGATCAGCGTCCGATCCGGCAGAGTGGCCGTCACCGCTCCGGCGGCCAGTGCCCTCGCCGGGCCATCATCGAGATCGCCATGCTCCGCCAGAAGCTTGCGACGGCCGCTGGCCGCGGGCGTTTGGGGTCGCCGCCGGCGCCGGTCGCGGCCTGGTCGATCACGATGCCACTACCTGGATCTCGGCAACGACGTCCCTCATCACGCTGATCGCCTCCTCGAGGTTCTCCATCGAGTTCGCGTACGAGAGCCGTAGATGGCCCTCGCCGTAGTCGCCGAACGCGGTTCCGGCCAGCGCCGCCACGCCGCCGTCGTACAACAGCCGGTCAGCCAACTCCTTCGCGCCGAGCCCGGTGCCGGTGATGTTCGGGAACGCGTAGAACGCCCCGCGCGGCATCAGGCACGACACGCCGGGGAGGCTGTTCAGCCCTTCCACGATCGCGTCGCGTCGCCGCCGGAACTCCGCCAACATCGCGTCGATCTCGGTGCGCGGCCCGTTCAGCGCCTCGACGCCGGCCAGCTGGATCGCCGGCGGTGTGCACGACACCGAGTTGATCAGCAGCCGCGTGACCGGCTCGACCAGCGGCTCCGGCAGCGCCGCGTACCCGAGCCGCCATCCCGTCATCGCGAACGTCTTCGAGAAGCCGTCAACGAGCATGGTGCGATCGAGCAGGCCCTGGTGTGCGGCGACGGTGTCGTGATCGGCGTCGTAGAGCATCTCCGCGTACACCTCGTCGGAGAGCAGCCAGCACCCGTGTTCGCCCAGCAGCCGGGCGATCTCGGCATTCAACCCGGCGTCGACGATGCCGCCGGTCGGGTTCGCAGGCGAGTTCAGGATCACCAGCTTGGTTCGCGGGGTCAACCGTTCCGCGAGCTGCTCGGCCGTGAAGGCGAAGCCGTGTTCCTCGCTCAACGGCAGCGGCACCGGGGTCGCGCCCGCCCAGCGGATCACCGACTCGTAGATCGGGAATCCCGGGTTCGGGTAGATCACCTCGTCACCGGGGTCGCAGGTGGCGACCACGCCGAAGAACAGGAACGGCTTAGCACCGGGGGCGACGACCACCCGGCCGGGGTCGATCGGCAGCCGCCGGTGTCGGGTCAGGTGCTCGGCGCAGGCCTCGCGCAGCTCCGGCAGCCCGGGGGCGGGGCAGTAGTGCGTGTGCCCGTCGCGAAACGCCCGCACGCCGGCCTCGACGATGTTCGCCGGGGTGCCGAAGTCGGGCTCGCCGATCTCGAGGTGGATCACCCGGCGGCCCTGGGCCTCGAGCGCGCGGGCGCGTGCGAGCACCTCGAAGGCGGTCTCGGTACCGAGCCGTTGCATGCCGGTCGAGAGCGCCGCCGGCATCGCCTTCGTGGTCATCGGCAACCGACCTTTCGCATCCGCACCATCTCGCAGACCTTACAGGCTCGACCGAGCCTGCGGGAATTTATATTCCCACCATACAGGAATCGATAATGGTACGGTGGCGCCCCATTCGTCGCGGTCGGACACGGAGAGAACAGTATGGTCGAGCAGACTCAGAATGATGCATCGAGAGGCCGAGTTGCCCTCGTCACCGGTGCCGGCCGCGGCATCGGCCGCGTCACCGCCGCCACCCTGGCCGCCCGCGGCGATCACGTGATGGCGGTCTCGCGCACCGAGTCGGAGCTGCGCAACCTCGCACAGGAGACCGGCATCCCCTACCTGGTGGAGACGGTCGGCACACCGGAAGGCTGCGCGCGTGTGATCGAGGAGACGACCAAACGTCTCGGCCCGATCGACATCCTGGTCAACAACGCCGGCGTGTTGTCTGACCGGGAGCGGGCGATCTGGGACACCGATCCACAGGTCTGGCACGAGGTTTTTGCGATCAACCTGCACGGGCCGTTCGAGCTGATCCGGCTGGCCAGCCGCGGCATGATCGAGCGCGAGTTCGGCCGCATCGTCATCGTCAGCTCCAGCGCGGGTGAGTTCGGGGTGGCCGGGCAGCCGGCCTACTGCGCTTCGCGCAACGGGCTGCTGGGCTTGATGCGCGCCGTTGCCCAGGACGTGGGCGGCCACGGCGTCACATGCAATGCGGTGCTGCCGGGCTGGACGAAGACGCAGATGGCCGACGACCTGGTCACCCAGACCGCTCTGGCCACCGGCGTCTCCTTCGATCAGGCCTGGGCCGATGCGGTCGCCGCCTACCCGGCGCAGCGCGCGGTCGACCCGCACGAGGTGGCCGAAACGATCGCGTTCCTGTCCTCCGACGCAGCCAGCGGCATCAACGGCGAGGCCACCACGATCGCGCTGGGCGGCATCTGGTGAGCGGATACGACTACTGGATCCGCAAGTCGCCCTTCTTCGAGGCGACCCTGCGGGCCGGGTGCAAGCGCTTCTCGTTCGCGAACCACATGTACCAACCGGCCGGCTACGGCGACGGCGACCCGCTGGAGGCCTACTGGCAGCTGGTGAACGGCGTCACCCTGTGGGACGTCGGCACCGAGCGCCAGGTCGAGGTCACCGGGCCGGACGCCTTTGCGTTCACCAACATGCTGATCACGCGCGACCTCCATGCCTGTCCGATCGGACGCTGCCGCTACGCGCCGGTGACCGCGGCCGATGGCGGCATCGTCAACGACCCGGTGCTGCTGCGCCTGGCCGACGATCACTTCTGGCTGTCCTGCTCGGACAGCGACCTGCTGCTGTGGGCGTCGGGCGTCGCCGTCAACGCCGGCCTCGATGTGCGCATCGGCGAGCCGGACGTGTCGCCGTTGCAGATCCAGGGCCCTCGCTCGCCCGAGGTGATCGAGGCGCTGTTCGGCGGCGAGGGCGCGCTCGAGCCCTACCAGCTCGTGCAGACCGATCTCGACGGCATCCCGGTGGTGCTCTCGCGCACCGGCTGGAGCGCTGAGATCGGCTTCGAGATCTTTCTGCGCGACCGCCGCTACGGCGACGACCTGTGGGAGCGGGTGCTGGCCGCCGGCGCGCCGGCCGGCATCGCCGTCACCGGCCCGTCGGATGTCAACCGTGTCGAGGCCGGCATCCTCGGCTATCGATCCGACATCGACCTTTCCACCAACCCGTTCGAGGCGGGGATGGGCCGGCTGGTCGACCTCGACACGGCGGACGACTTCATCGGCAAGGCTGCGCTGACCCGGATCCGGGACGAGGGCGTGACGCGATCGCTGGTCGGCATCGAGATCTTCGGCGAGCAGCTGACCGATCCGTTCCTGGAGCGTTGGCCGGTCAGCTACGGCGGCCGCGCGATCGGCGAGGCGACTGTGGCGCTGCATTCACCGCGCCTGGCCAGGAACATCGGCTACGCAATGGTTGCGATCGAGCATGTCAGCCCGGGGTCCGAGATCGATGTTCACACGCCGTCCGGCGAGCGGGCGGCGGTGGTGGCCGAGTTGCCGTTCATCAGGCGGCCGCGGTGAGCGACGCCGCCGACCGGCCCGCGGTCAGCTCGTTCGAGCGAGGACTGCGGGTGCTGATCGCGATCTGCGACCGCGACCAGGTGCGAGTGGAGGATCTGGTCGGCCAGCTGGGCCTGCCCGCCAGCACCGTCTACCGCTACCTGCGGCCTCTGCGTGAGCTCGACCTGGTCAAGGAGTCGGGCGGTTATTACCGGATCGGCAGTCGCCTGGCCGGTGACGGCCGTGGCGTGTCCAACGAGACGCTCGCCCTGTTGGCCCGGCCGATCTTGGCCGAGCTGGCACGCGACACCGGCGAGACGGCGCTGCTGACGATCCGCATCGGGAGCCATGCGCTCTGCCTCGACCAGGTGCAGTCGCCGCATCCGGTGCGTATGGCGTTCGAAGTCGGGCAGGTGCTGCCGCTGCAGGCGGGTGCAGCATCGAGGGTGCTGCTGGCGTATGCGCCGGCCGAGGTGGTCGAGCGGGTGCTGGGCGACGCACTGCCCGCCCACACGCCGGCGACCCCCGACGCTCGCAAGCTGCGCCGCCAGCTGGAGAGCACGCGCACGCTTGGTTACACCGCCTCGCGGGCGGAGTTCATCCCTGGCGCCTATGCAATCGCCGTGCCGGTGTTCCACGGCGACGAGGCGATCGCAGGGTTGTGTCTGGCCGGGCCGGCCAACCGCTGCACCCACGACTGGCAGCTATCTGCGCGGCCGCGGCTGATCGAGGGCGGCCGGCGGCTGAGCGAACAGCTCAGCTAGCCCCGGCGTAGTTCTCATATAGCGAGAATAGATCCTTCCAAATCGCAAGACCGGTCGGTATAGTCGGCCGGCAAATCCGAGGCCGAAGGAGGCCGCTGTGACACTGGACAACCTCACGCCAAGCGTCATCCGCGAGCTCGTCGACACCGACCGCTACCCGATCGACGACCTCGAAAGCGACGCCGGGCGAGCGCTGATCGGCCGTTGCCGGGCCGACCTGGCCGCCACCGGCGCATGTCAGCTGGACGGCTTTCTGCGCCGCGCCGCGATCGAGCGACTGTCCGACGAGGCGCTCGCGCTGAGCGATCAGGGCTTTCCCAACACGGCTGTCCACAACGTCTACTTCGAGGACGTCGACGAGTCGCTGCCCGCAGACGACGCCCGCCGGATCATGCAGCGGGCCTCGCAGTCGACCATCGCCTACGACATGATCCCCGCCGACGCAGGCATCCGCGCGCTGTACGAGTCGGACACGCTGCTGACGTTCGTGGGCACCGCCCTTGACAAGCATCCGTTCTACCGCAACGCCGACCCACTGGGTGCGCTCAACCTCGTCTACTACGGCGAGGGCGATGAGCTGGGCTGGCACTTCGATCGCGCCGAGTTCGTGGTCACGCTGATGCTGCAGCCGGCCTCCGAGGGCGGCGACTTCGAGTACGCCCCCAACCTGCGAAACGACGAGGACGAGAACTATCCGGCCGTGCAGGCGCTGCTGCAGGGCGACCGCACCGGCGTCATCCACCTGCCCAGCAAGGCCGGCACGCTGGCGTTCTTTCGCGGCCGTCACTCGATCCACCGGGTGACGCCTATCAAGGGCGACGTCCTGCGCACCAACGCCGTGCTCTCGTTCGCCGACAAGCCTGACCATCGCCTCAACCAGCTCACGCAGGAGCTGTTCTACGGACGCACCGCCTGATTCGATGCGGCGCTACTGGCATGCCGAACTGGCCTTCATCGGGCAGCTCGCCGAGCGCGTCACCATCGCCGTCGAGGACGGCCGGATCGCCTCCATCGAGCCGGAATCGGCTCCCCCGCCGGAGGCGATCCGGTTGCCCGGCATCACCATCCCGGGCCTGGTCAACAATCACTCACACGCCCTCCATCGGGCGCTGCGCGGTCGCACCCAGCGGATGGCGTCCGACTTCTGGGCGTGGCGATCGCTGATGTACAGGTTGGCCGACCGGCTCGACCCCGACAGCTACCACCGGCTGGCCCGCGCCACCTACGCCGAGATGGCACTGGCCGGCGTCACCGCCGTCGGCGAGTTCCACTACCTGCACCACGACCGCGACGGCCGCCCCTACGCCGACGCCAACGCGATGGGCGAGGCGCTGATCGCCGCCGCTGCCGAGGCCGGCATCCGGCTCACCCTGATCGACACCTGCTACCTGCAGGCTGGCCTGGACGGCCGGCCGCTGGAACCGGCGCAGCGGCGCTTCTCGGACGGCGATGCCGAGGCCTGGATGGCGCGAGTGGAGGAGCTGAACGCCGTGCCCGGCGCCGAGGTGGCCGCAGCCATCCACAGCGTGCGCGCCGTCGATCGCACGTCGATGAGCTCGATCGCTGAGTGGAGCAAGCGCCGAGCGCTGCCGCTGCACGTGCATGCGTCCGAGCAGCCACGCGAGAACGAGGAGTGTTTGGAGGCGACCGGGATGACGCCGGTCGCGCTGTTGGCCGAGGCCGGTGCGCTTGGCCCGGAAACCACCGTCGTCCACGCCACGCACGCGACGCCGGAGGACATCGAGCTGCTCGGCCGAAGCCGCACCACCGTCTGCCTGTGTCCCACCACCGAGCGTGACCTGGCCGACGGCGTCGGCCCTGCCGGGGCGCTGGCCGCGGCCGGCTCGCCGCTGACGGTAGCCAGCGACATGCATGCGGTGATCGACCTGTTCGAGGAGCTGCGCGCGCTGGAGCTGGACGAGCGGCTGATCAGCGGGCGCCGTGGGCTGCACCGGCCCGAGCAGCTGCTGGCCGCCGCCACCACCGCCGGATCGGCCTCGCTGGGCTGCGACGCCCGCGGCCTCGCCGCCGGTGCCCCAGCCGATTTCACCACGGTGGCGCTGGACACGCCGCGCACGGCCGGCGCGACGTCCACCACCGCGCTCGACCAGCTGGTTTTCGCCGCCACAGCCGCCGACGTCACCGATGTGGTCGTGGCCGGCCGCCATGTGGTCGAGGAGGGCCGTCACGTCGAGATCGGCGACGTAGGACGGGCTTTGACCGTGGCGATCTCCGAGGCGATGGACGACGTCCCCACCGCTGACCGGGCCACGGCCCGTACCACCTGAGCGAGGAGCACATGTGAGCACAACTCTCAAGAACCAGGTTCTGAAATCGGTCACCGCCACCCGCGGTGACGAGCTGCGCTGCAAGGGCTGGAAGCAGGAGTCGCTGCTACGCATGCTCGAGAACAACATGGAGCTGGCGGAGGACCCCGAACGCCTGGTCATCTACGGCGGCATCGGCAAGTGCGCCCGAAACTGGGAGTCGTACCACGCCATCGTCGACGCGCTGCTCGAGCTCGAGAACGACGAGACGCTGGCCATCCAGTCGGGCATGCCGGTCGCCATCTTCCGCACCCACCGGCTGGCGCCGCGGGTGGTGATGGCGAACACGAACATCATGAAGGCGACCTGGCCGGTGTTCTACGACCTGCAGGACAAGAACCTGACCATGTTCGCGCAGTACACGGCCGCCCCCTGGGAGTACATCGGCACTCAGGGCGTGATCCAGGGCACCTTCGAGACGCTGGCGGCGATCGGCGACCAGCACTTCGGCGGCTCGCTGGTCGGCCGGGTGCTGCTGACCGCCGGCCACGGTGGCATGGGCGGCAACCAGACGCGTGCGATGGCGATGCTGGGCGGCGTCTGCGTGTCCTGCGACGCCGACGTGCGTGTGATCAATCGCCGCATCGACAAGGGCTTCTGCGATGTTCTGGCGTCCTCGCTGGACGAGGCGATCGCGATGGCCGAGGAGGCGCGCGGCGCCCGCCGGCCGCTGGGCATCGGCGTGGTCGGAAACGCCGCCGACGTCTTCCCAACCCTGCTCGAGCGCGGCTGGAAGCCGGACATCGTCACCGAGATGTGTCCCTGTCACGATCCTCTCTCCTACATCCCGGCGGGGCTGTCGCCGGACGAGGCAACGGCGCTTCGGAATCGTGACCGCGTGGGCTACCTGGCCCAGGCGCGAGCATCGATGATCCGTCAGCTGGAGGCGATGATCGGCTTCGAGGAGGCCGGCTGCCAGGTGTTCGAGTACGGCACCTCGATCCGTAAGGAGAGCCGCGACGGCGGCATGCCGGAGGAGCGGGCGATGCAGATCCGCCGCTTCGTGGCCGCGTACCTGCGCGAGCTGTTCCTGCTCGGCCGCGGCCCCTTCCGGTGGACGTGCCTGTCCGGCGAGGCATCCGACCTTGCCCGGCTCGACGGCCTGGCGTTGGAGATGTTCCCGGACGACGAGACGACCGTGAAGTGGATCACGCTGGCTCGCGAGCACATCCCGATCGAGGCGCTGCCGGCACGGGTCTGCTACCTCGGCTTCGGCGAGCGGCGGGCGTTCGGGCAGGCGGTGAACGAGCTGATCCGCACCGGCGAGGTGGTGGGACCGGTGGCCTTCTCGCGCGACAACCTCGACTCGGGCTCGATCGTCAACCCCACGTTCGAATCCGAGCGGATGCTGGACGGCAGCGACCTGATCTCGGACTGGCCCTACCTGAACGCGCTGCTGAACACGGCCGGTATGGCCGACCTGGTCGCAATCCAGGCCAACTACTCGATGGGTGAGGCGATCCATACCGGCGTCACCATGATCGCCGATGGCAGCGCGGAGGCCGCGCTGCGGCTGGAGGCGTGCTTGACCACCGACTCCGGCATCGGCGTGATCCGTCACGCCCAGGCCGGCTACGAGGCGGCGCGAGCGGCCGCCGAGGGCCGCGGGCCGCTCACTAACGAGAGCATCAAGGTGCCGCTGTGGTGGAGCCCGACCGCCACCTTCGGACCGGCAGGCGGTGATGGACGAGTCTGAACCAGCCCGCGCCGACCTGGTCGTCGTCAACGCCGGCGAGGTGATCACCTGCCTGCCGCGGGGCGACGACCGGTTGGGCAGGATCCCCGACGGCATCGTCGCCGTCGCCGGTGAGCGGATCGTGGGCGTGGGGACGTCCGACGAGGTTGCCCGCCGCGTCGACCTGAGCGGTGCCACGCCGCTCGACGCTGGGGGCGGCATCGTCGCGCCCGGCTTCGTCGACCCCCACACCCACGTCGTGTTCGGCGGCAGCCGGGTCGAGGAGTACGCGGCCACCGTCGGCGGCTCGCTCGAGCTTTTCCGCGCCGGCCACACCACCGGCATCCTGGCCACCGTCGAGATGACCCGCGCGGCCACAGTCGAGGAGCTGACCGACTCCGCCGCCGCCCGCATAGAGGCGATGGCCGTCCACGGTACGACCACCGTTGAGAGCAAGACCGGTTACGGACTGACGCCAGAGTGCGAGTTGAAGATGCTGGAGGTGAACCGGCGGCTGGATGAGGCGATGGCGGTCGACGTGATCAGCACCTTCCTGGGCGCCCACGCGATCCCGGAGGGGATGACCGCCGGCCGTTACACCGACCAGGTGGTGGCCGAGATGATCCCGCGCGTGGCCGAGGCGGGGCTGGCCGACTTCTGTGACGTCTACTGCGACGAGGGCTACTTCAGCGCCGAGCAGTCGCGGCGGATCCTCGAGGCCGGCCTGGACGCCGGGCTCGCCGCCAAGATCCACGCCGATGCCTACTCCGACCACGGCGGCGCGCGCGTGGCCGCCGAACTCGGCGCCGTGTCGGCCGACCACCTCAACCACACAGGGCGCGGCGATATGCAGGCACTGGCGGAACGCGGCGTCGTCGGCGTGCTGATGCCAGGCCTCGACTTCGCGGTCGCGCACCCCCGTCCGTTCGACGCGCGGGCGATGATCGACGCCGGCATCACGATCGCGCTTGCCACCGACCTCTGCCCGGGTTGCTGGCTGGAGTCGCAGCAGTTGGTGATGGCGCTGGCGGCACGCCTGTACGGCATCCCCGCCGACGACGCGCTGCTGGCGGTGACGGTCGGCGGCGCCCGCGCGCTGGCGTTGGACGATCGCGGCGCGCTTGCCCCCGGCCTGCTCGCCGACCTCCAGATCTGGGATGCTGGCACCCATCTCGATCTTGTCTACAAGCTCGGCCGAAACGCAGTGGTTACGGTGGTCAAGCGCGGCCGCGTGCAGGTGATGGAGCCCGTGGAGGCGATGACGTGATCGTCACCCTCGACGGGCGCAGCCTGGGCGTGGACGACCTGGTCGCCGTTGCCCGCGAGGGAGCGTCCGTCGAGATCGACGCCGGCGCCGTCGAGCGGATGCGCCGCTCGCGCCAGGTGCTGGAGGCGGCGGTCGCCCGCGGCGAGCCGATCTACGGCGCCACCACCGCGGTGGGCGCGCTGAAGCGGGTCAGCGTCGATCCCGCGGCCGTCGCCGGGTTCAACCGCGGCATGCTGCTGAACTGCCTGGTCGGGCAGGGGCCGGCGGTGGGCGAGGACGTGGTGCGGGCGACGCTGCTTCGGCTGGCCAACGGCTTCGCCGGCGGCACCACCGGCGTCCGCCCCGAGCTGGCCGAGCTGGTGGTGGCGGCGCTGAACGAGGGCTGGCCGCTCGAGATGCGGCTGCGGGGATCGGTCGGCCAGGCCGATCTCGCCCCGCTGGCCGAGCTCGCGGTCGGCCTGCTCGACCGCGGCGGATTCGAGCTCGAGGCCGGAGAGGGTCTTGCCCTGATCGACAACAGCAGCTTCTCGACGGCGCTGGCCGGCCTTGCCCTGGCCGACGCCCTGCAGCTGGCCGCCTGGCTGGAGACCGCCGCCGCGCTCGACATGGAGGGCTTCCGAGCCAACCCGGCGTTGCTTCACCCGGTGCTGCGGGAGCGCTCCTACGCGGGCCTGCAGGCGACGGCCGAGCGGCTGCGGCTGCTGCTGTCGGGCAGCGCCCTGCACGAGCCGGGCACGCCGCGCAACCTGCAGGACCCGCTCACCTACCGCAACATCCCGCAGCTGCACGGCGCTTTGCGCGACGCGCTCGCGTTCGCGGGCGGCCAGCTGGCGATCGAGCTGAACGCGGCAGACAGCAACCCGCTGGTCGACGTCGACGAATCGCGGGTGGTGTCGGTGGCCTGCTTCGAGATCCTGCCCTTGGCGGCGGCGCTCGACTTCGTCCGGATCGCGCTTGCGCCGGTGCTGACCAGCGCCAACGAGCGCAGCATGAAGCTGCTGCACGCCGGCTTCTCGGGGCTGCCGGCCGGCCTCGCGGCCGAGCCGGAATCGGGCGACGACGGCTATACCGAGTTCGGCGTGGCCGGCCAGGCGTTGGCCGCCGAGGCACGCCTGTTGGCAGCACCGGTGTCGTACGAGATGGCCAGTTCCAGCCAGGCCGAGGGCATCGAGGACCGGATGACGATGGCGCCGCTGGCGGCCCGGCGGCTGGCCGAGATGCTCGACCTCGGCCGTGCGCTGGCCGCCGTCGAACTGGTAGTCGCCTCCCGGGCGATCGACCTTGGCCCGCAGCGGGCGCTGGGCGCAGGCACCCAGGCCCTGTACCGGTTCGTGCGCGCACACATCCCCACCACCGGCCGCGGCGAGGCCGTGCCCGCCGACCTCGCGCCGCTGGCCGAGGCCCTCCGTACCAGCGCCAGCTCGGTCGCCACGGCTCCGCAGTCCGAGCAGCCAGCGACCACATCCCCCATGCAGCATGCCCCAAAGGAGAGGTGACCATGCGTAACTCCGCGAAGCTCAACCAGCTGCGACGTGGACGCAGCGAGCTCGAGAACCACGTGATCGACGAGTTCGTAGGCGGCCACATCACCCGCCGCGAGTTCCTGCGCCGCGGCTCCATCATCGGCCTGTCGGTGCCGCTGCTGGGCGCGATCGCGAGCGCCTGCGGCGGCGCCAACTCGACTGCCAGCAGCGGTGGCTCAGCCGCGGCCGCCAAGGCCGGCTCGTCGCTGAAGATCGCGAGCGTCGTCCCCACCGGCGCCATCAATCCGCTCAGCATCGCCGACGAAGGCGGACTCACCATGCTGCAGCAGACCGGCGAGACGCTGGTCTTCAACAACCCCAAGACCAACGTGCTGGAGCCGGTGCTTGCCACCTCCTGGAAGTCGAACCCGGCCGGCGACGTGTGGACCTTCACCCTGCGAAACGGCGTCACGTTCAACAATGGCCAGCCGATGACGGCCGACGACGTCGTCTACTCGTTCCAGTCGCAGACCAACCCGAAGGTCTACGTCAACGCCTCGTCGGTGTTCACCGGCGTGCTCACCAACGACGGCGTCGAGAAGGTCGACGACAGCACCGTCGCCTTCCACCTGAACGGGCCCAACGGCAACTTCCCCTACCTGATCTCCTCGGACAACTACAACATGGTGATCGTGCCCAAGGACACCGACTTCGACAAGTGGGAGAAGACGTTCGTCGGCACCGGCCCGTTCGTGATGAAGTCGTACCAGCCCAAGGTCGGCGCCACCTTCGCGCCGAGCCCGCACTACTGGGGCGGCAACGTGCTGCCCAGCGAGCTGCAGTTCATCTTCTATCCCACCCAGCAGCCACAGATTCTGGCCCTGCAGGCCGGAAACGTCGACATCGTCAATCTGATCGTCCCTCAGGGCGCGGAGGCGGTCATCAACAACCCCTCCTACAACCTACTGGTGTCGAAGTCGTCGCAGCACCGCGAGCTGTCGATGCGCTGCGACCAGGCGCCCTGGGACAACAAGCTGGTGCGCCAGGCGATGGCGCTCAGCCTCGACCGGCCCGGCATCATCAATGCGCTCTACAAGCAGTACGCCCAGCTCGGCAACGACAACGTGTTCGCGCCGATCTTCCGCTCCACCGACACCAGCGTGCCGCAGCGGACGCAGAACAACTCCAAGGACAAGCAGCTGCTGTCGCACGCCGGACACACGAACGGCTTCAGCACCCAGCTCTACACCGAGGACTATCAGGAGATTCCGCAGTACGCGCAGATCATCAAGCAGGCGGCCTCCGCCATCGGCATCAACATCGACCTGCACGTGCAGAGCCAGGCCGACTACTATGGCGACGCCGTGTTCGGCAAGTCCAACTGGCTGGACGGCGCCATGAGCCTGGTCGACTACGGCCACCGCGGCGTCCCCAACGTGTTCCTGGAGGCGCCGCTGGAGTCGGACGGGTCATGGAACGCCGCCCACTTCAAGAACTCCATCTACGACGGCCTGGTCAAGAGCTACGTGAGCGCGCTCGATCTCAGCAGCCAGCGCAACTACGCCGGCCAGCTGGAGCGACTGATGCTCGACGAGACGCCGCTGATCCTGGCCTACTGGTTCGACTCCATCAGCGTCACCAAGAAGAACATCGCCGGCGTGGTCACCACCGGCATGGGTCAGATCTACTTGAATCGGGCCGGCCTCACGTAGGAGGATCGCCTCATCGCCATCTTCATCCTCAAGCGCGTCCTGCTCGCCCTGATCACCCTCTGGATCCTGTCGGTGATCGTGTTCCTGGCCGGACAGAAGCTCCCGGGCGATCCCGGGCGGGCGATCCTCGGCCCGCTCGCCCAGGAGAGCGGCGTGCGACAGCTCGACCACAAGCTGGGCGTCGACCGGCCGCTGCTGACCCAGTACGACGCCTGGGTCACCAACCTGCTGCACGGCGATCTCGGCACCTCGTACGAGTACAACCGGCCGATCGCGCCGATGATCCGAACCGCGCTTGCCAACTCGTTGAAGCTGGCGCTGGTGGCGTTCCTGATGTGCGTGCCGCTGTCGATCCTGGCCGGGGTGGTGGCGGCGCTCAGCTACGGCAACTGGCCCGATCGCACCATCAGCGTGATCGGACTGTCCGCCCTGGGCCTGCCCGAGTTCGTGTCGGGAGTGTTCCTGATCCTGATCTTCGGGATCTGGCTGAATGTGTTGCCCCTTGATGCAACGCCGCCGCCGGGGGCCGGCCCCGGCACCCAGGTCTACCACCTGATCATGCCGGCGATCCCGATCACGCTGGTGCTGTTCGGCTACATCATGCGGATGGCGCGGGCGGGCACGATCGCCGTGCTCGACGCCGACTACACGCGCACCGCAGTGCTGAAAGGGCTGCCGCGGCGCACCGTGATCCTGCGCCACGTGCTACCCAATGCGCTGCTGCCCACGATCACGGTGGTCGCCACCCAGGTCGGCTACATGGTCGGCGGCCTGGTGCTGGTCGAATACCTGTTCCACTACCAGGGCATCGGCGCGCTCACCTACAACGCGGCCACTAACAAGGACTTCCCGATGCTGGAGGCGGCGGTGCTGGTGATCGGGATCATCTACCTGGTCTGCACACTGGTGGCCGACATCGCATATACGCTGCTGAACCCGCGGCTGCGGCTGGCGGCGGATTGAGCGCCACCGCCGCACCGATCGAGCCCAGCGGCGCGGTCGACGCCGGCTCGGCGAGCACCTTGCGCCGGGAGGTGTGGCGCGAGCTGCGGCACTCGCGCAGCTTCCTGATCGGCATGACCATCGTGCTGGTGTGGACGGTGTGCGCCGTGGCCGGCTACCACATCGGGCCCTACACGCCGTTCGAGCAGAACCTGAACGCAGTCAACACGGCTCCGTCGGGCTCGCACTGGTTCGGCACCGACCAGGTTGGCCGCGACGTGTTCTCACGGGTGATCGCGGGCGCGCGTTCGGTGATGCTGGTGGCGTTCGCGGCCACCCTGCTCGGGACCATCCTCGGTACCGTCTTGGGACTGATCACCGGCTACCTGCGTGGGTGGGTGGACGAGAGCCTGAGCCGCCTGATCGACGCGCTGCTGGCACTGCCGGTGGTGGTCACCGCGGTGCTGGTGGTGGCCGCGCTCGGCCCATCGTCGATCACCGTCGCCCTCTGCATCGGCGTCATCTTCGCGCCCCTGATCGCCCGCACGGTGCGCACCGCCGTGATCCAGGAGCGCGAACTCGACTACATCACGGCGGCCCGGCTGCGGGACGAGCGGGGCAGCTACATCATGTTCTCGGAGCTGCTGCCCAACGTGATGCCGCCGATCATGGTCGAGTTCACCGTGCGGCTGGGCTACGCCATCTTCACGGTCGCCTCGCTGTCGTTCCTGGGCCTCGGCATCCAGCTGCCGACGCCGGACTGGGGGCTCGACATCTCGCAGAACATCTCCGTCGTCTCCGCCGGCTACTGGTGGGAGGTACTGTTCGCCGCCGCCGCCATCGCCAGCCTGGTGATCGGCATCAACCTGGTCGCCGACGCCATCGAGAAGGCGATGGAGTGATGAGCTCCCCCCAGCCGCGTCCCGACGCCCTGGTCGTCGACCACCTCGACATCGCCTACACCGTGCGCGGAAATCTGCGCTCGGCGGTGCGCGACGTGTCGTTTCGGATCACGCCCGGCCAGGCCTACGGGCTGGTCGGCGAGTCCGGCTGTGGCAAGTCGACGATCGCGCTCGCGCTCGTCAACTACCTACCGCGTAACGGCGCCGTCACCGGCGGATCGGTGGAGATCGACGGCACCGACGTTCGCTCGCTGCGGGATGAGTCCCACCGCCGCCGGCGGGCACGGACGGTGTCGATGGTGTATCAGGACGCCTCGCGGTCGCTGAACCCCTCGATGCGGATCGGGCGCCAGGTCGCAGAGGTGTTCACGGTGGCCGGCGCTGACCGGCGCCAGGCCGCGGAGCGGGCCGAACAGGCGCTGGCAAGAGTCCGAATCTCCGACCCCGCCGGTGTCATGCGCCGCTACCCGCACCAGCTCTCCGGTGGCATGCAACAGCGGGTGGTGATCGCGATGGCGCTGGCGGCGGAGCCGGCGCTGTTGATCCTGGACGAACCGACCACCGGGCTCGATGCCACCGTCGAGGCCGAGGTGCTCGACCTGGTTGCGGCGCTGCGCCAGGAAATCTCGACGGCGTTGCTGTTCATCAGCCATAACCTGGGCGTGGTCGCCCGCATGTGCGACCGTGTCGGCGTGCTCTACGCCGGCGAGCTGGTCGAACAGGGGCCGGCTCGCGAGGTGTTCACCGCGCCACGGCACCCCTACACCGTCGGGCTACTGCGGTGCATTCCCCGGCGCGACCACCTGAAGGGCCATGGCGTGCTGGACACGATTCCGGGATTCCTGCCGGCACCGGACGCTGACGTGACGGGATGCGAGTTCGCCGACCGCTGCGCGCTCGCCGAGGACCGCTGCCGCACCGACCCGCCGCCGATGTACCCGGTGGGCGACGGGCGCGGCTCGCGCTGTCACCTACACGAGCGCGCGCACGAGCTGCCTCGCTCGACGCCGCCACAAGCGCGGCGTGCGCCCGAGGCCGTAGCGGCCACGCCGTTGCTGCAGGCGACCGGCATCAGCAAGACCTTCCGCTCGTCCGGAGCCGACGTGCACGCGCTGACCAACGTCGACATCGAGATCCGCGCCGGCGAGACGCTGGGACTGGTGGGCGAGTCGGGCAGCGGCAAGACCACGCTCGCGAGGGTGCTGCTCGGCATCGTCGAGGCCGACGCCGGCGCCGAGGTCGCGCTCGACGGCCAGCCCCTTGCCGACAAGACACACGACCGCAGCCGCGAGCAGATCAAGGCGGTGCAGATCGTGTTCCAGAATCCCGACTCGGCACTCAACCGCCGCCACACCGTCCGCCGGCTCGTCGGCCGGGCGCTCTCGAAGCTATCCGGACTGCGCGGATCCACGCGCGACCAGCGGCTGCTGGAGCTGACGCGCTCGGTACGCCTGGCCGACCGCTACCTCGACCTGCGCCCCGGCCAGCTCTCCGGCGGGCTGAAACAGCGGGTCGCGATCGCGCGAGCCTTCGCCGGCGCCCCCAGGCTGGTCGTCTGCGACGAGCCGACCTCAGCGCTGGATGTGTCGGTGCAGGCGGCCGTGCTCAACCTGCTGGCCGAGCTGCAGGGAAAGGAACAGGTCGCCTACCTGTTCATCAGCCACGACCTCGGCGTCATCCGCTACCTCTCCGACCGGATCTGCGTGCTCTACCTCGGCCGCGTGCTCGAGCTCGGTTCCGCAGAGGCGGTGTTTTCGGCGCCGCATCATCCCTACACCGAGGCGCTGCTGTCGGCGGTGCCGACGGTGGACGGCAGCACCAACGAGCGCATCAAGCTCGACGGCGAGATCCCCAGCCCGGCCAACCCGCCCAGCGGGTGCGTGTTCCACACCCGCTGCCCGCGCAAGGTGGGGGAGATCTGCGAGACGGACGAGCCGCCGCTGGTCGAGCAGGAGCCGGGTCATGCCATCCGCTGCCACATCCCGCTCGCCGAGCTGCGAACCATGCAGAAACCGGAACGGCCGGCGCCGGCCGCCATCGAGCCGGTTGCCTGACACCGCTTCGCCGCCCGCGAATGCCGGGGCGCGGGCGAGCTCGTGCGGTCGACCATCTCGACCTCGATGTCCGCGCCAGTGAGGTGTTCGGGTCTCTAACGGAACGGCGCCGGCACGTCGACGACCATCCGCTGTCTGCCTGACCTCACCCACCCGACCAGCGGCAGCGCCTCGCTCGTGCCTGGACAACCACGCCGACTCGCGTGAGATCCGCCGTCGAGTCGGGTATTGCAGGGGCGACCTGGCGCTTCCTCCTCGGGTTTGTGCTGTCGGCGATCATCCAGCTCGTGCTCCAGCCGTTCCGAGCGATCGCGACCATCATCCGAGCAACCAAGTAACAACCAGCCAGTAAACCCGGCGGCGCCCACCGTCGCCTCATCGCGCAAGACGCAGGTGGCGGTCCGTGAGTGAGATGGCTCCAATCCGACCGATAGGCCGTTCGGACAACCTGCCTAGAACGCGCTGCCGCACCGGGCATCTCAACGGCGGGCGGGCCTTGCGTCCGCCTCACAGCCTACGCCCACCCGACGTTCGGCGCACCAGGGGATGGTTGGCGGTGGTCTGAGGGCCGTCGCAAACTCGCCCCCCATGTCCGGGCCGGCCGCCACCCCGGGTGGGGTGATGGTCTTGGTGATGCTTTCGGCGCTCATGTAGCGGCGGGCGACGGCCCACTCGTCGTTTTGCTCGGCGAGGACGGCGCCGACGAGGCGTGTGATGGAGGCGCGGTCGGGGAAGATGCCGACCACGTCGGTGCGGCGGCGGATCTCGCGGTTGAGCCGCTCGAGCGGGTTGTTTGACCACAGCTGGCGCCAGTGCTGCTTCGGCGTCGCGGTGAAGGCGAGTAAGTCGCCGGCGGCGTCTTGGAGCATCTCGGCCGCGGCGGGGAAGCGCTCGGCGAGCTGGTCACAGACGCGCTGGTGCTGCTCGAGTACCGAGGCTGTGTCGGGTTGGGCGAAGATCGACCTGACCAGCGTCGCCACCAGGCTCTGTGCGCTCTTCGGGACGCGGGTCTGCAGGTTGCGCACGAAATGGGTCCGACAGCGCTGCCACGACGCGCCGGGAGAGTGGCCGCGATCGCGTCGACCAGGCCGCAGTGAGCGTCAGAGGTGACCAGCACGACACCGGAAAGGCCGCGGCTGACAAGGCCGCGCAGGAATGCCGTCCAGGCCGCGCCGTCCTCACTGGTCACGACGTCCAGGCCCAGTGATTCACGGTAGCCGTCGGCGTTGACGGCCACCGCGCGCACGCAGCAGGCGTTGACGATGCGACGGCCCTCGCGGCACTTCACCACCAGCGCGTCCAGCATCAGATACGGATAGGCACCGCTATCCAAGGGGCGGGTGCGGAAGCCTCCACGATCTCATCCAGGCTCCCCGCCAAGCGCGACACCTGGCTCTTACTCATCCGGTCGATCCCAAGCTGGGAGACCAGCTTCTCCACCCGCCGCGTCGACACGCCAGCCAGATAACAGTCGGCCACCACCGACACCAACGCCTGCTCCGCGCGCCGCCTGGGCACCAACAGCCAGTCGGGAAAGTAGCTGCACGCCCGCAGCTTGGGAATCGCCAGCTCGATCGTGCCCGCCCGCGTGTCCCACTCCCGGTCGCGATACCCGTTGCGGGTGTTGACCCGCTGCGAAGAGCGCTCCCCATAGGCCGCGCCACAGATCGCGTCTGCCTCCGCGCTCATCAACTGCTCCGCGAAGCTCTCCACCATCTCCCGAAGCAGATCGGGATACTCCTCCTCCAACCGCTTGCGCAACCAGCTCAAAGCGTCGATCCTCTGCTCGACCACCGTCGTCTCCTCTCCAGAGATCCTTGGACAGAACTCGTTGAGGATGACGCGGTGGTCACCTGCCATCAAGCGGCGCTCCGCGCCGCCGACGCCGCCCGCCCAGCGCTACCTAAAAAGCGCGCCGGGCGGCGCCGACTCAAACACCACGCCCTGGGACGCTACTTCCCATCGAGCCCCAGCGACAGCGCTGTCGTGCTCGTGATGCCTCGGTGATGCACGAGAGTCCTGACTGAAATGGGAAAACCCCGCATTTGCGGGGCTTTCCTTTAGCCGATCTCTAAGCGGGATTCTTGGGCCACTCGGTGGCACGGAGGCCGGATTCCGTTCAACCACGCGGTTGCCGGCGCCTTCACGATACTGCGGAAGTGCGCCAAATGGCGTGCCGGTGATGCACCGGTGATACACGACTCGAGAGCAACCCGGCTCACCGTACGACGAGCGATTCTTACACCACGCGGTCGGAGCGTTCCGCGGCCCGCCGAGATCGTAGAGTTCACGGCGACTGCGACTGAGATCGCTGTCGCGCATCACGATCTGGCCCACGACCGAATCGCATCGATGGTACCCATGACCCTCAACGGGTTCGACCGCTGACCTCCTGGGTGCGATGGAAGTCCGGGCATCTGACCGCATCTGGCCGAAACCCGTAGGAAGCCGCTTGGTTGCTGGGATTTCGGGCGTCTGCGGAAACGCCCGTGAGACGCTAGCTGGCCTGCGTTTCCCGTCATTTGGACGCCGATTGGACGCGGCCTCGGTGCGAGCCCGTGCAAGGCGCGTTGCGACATTCAGGATAGCTCGCGGGTTCGATGACGAGTCTCGGCGGTTGGCCGAGTCGATCGGCGAAACTGAATCCGGCGACACCGAACCGCGGTTGGACGAACTCGTCCCCGCCTATCAAGACATGGCGCCCAAGATCACCGTGTAACTCCAGTACGCCCGTTGCGTGCGCTGCCGGGGTGGCCATCGTTCAACCGACCTCGAGTACGGTCAGCGAGAGGTGGGAGGCGCCGATTCCTCCCGCGAACAGCGTCTGGTCGTTAGGGCTGGTGGTGGTCGCGAACCAGGGATGCTCATCTGTGCCGGGGTGCGCGACGTAGAGCGGGAAGTCGCTGGAGGCGATCTGCAGTCGCAGCCGATGGCGAGCCTCAACGCGGTAACCGGTGTGGCCAAGGTAGAGCTCCGCGGTCTGGGCGCGGTCGCCGGGCGTTTGCACCGACGACTGGCCGCGCAGCAGCATGACGGCACGACCATCGGGCGAGACGTCGACGAGCTTGGCGAACAGGTGCATCGACGGCCCGCTGCTTGCGACCGTCAGTCTCACGGTGACCGGCCCGGCAAGATCGAGCGGTTCGGCCAGCGGCGGGCCGGTGAACGTGAGCACGTCCGGGCGAGCCGCCACCGTTTGCTCGTCGGGGAACTCATGCAGGAAGGCGAAGGGATTCTCGACGGTGGACGGGACGAGGTCGCTCGGGTCGTGCGTCCAGGTGACGCTCGACTCGCCGCCAGACGATGGTGCCAGCGATCCTCCAATCGCGTCGCGCGTGGCCTCGCCAGCGTTCTCCAGGTAGAGGAGCAGCTGATGGGCACCCGGCGGCGGCCACGTCGACCCGTCGCGCCAGTCGCAGGCGCCGAGCCGCCAGCGGACCCGGGGAAGCGTGGCGGGGTCGCGCGTTTCGGCCAGGAACGCGTCGAAGAAGTCGAGCGCCGGCCCGAGGTAGACCGGGATCATGCGATCGAGCGCGTCGTCGTGTTGATCGTGATCGAGCTCGTCGGGTACGGGCACGTCGGCGAGTTGGTAGTTCTCGTGGTCGGTCGAATCGGCGACCAGGTATTGGAGATGTCCGACCCTGGGGTCGCGGCTGAGCCGGGTGTAGTCGCGCATCGATTCGGGGGAGATGTTGTCGAACCAGCCGACGGCGTGCAGTGTGGGGATCGACAGCTTCTCGAACGGATGGCCGTCCGGATAGGGGTCGAACTGGCGGCCCTCGCGGGCATGTGCGAGGAGGTTGTCGAAGCCGGCCGAGCGGGTGCCTATGGCGTCGAAGCCGGAGTTGAAAACCTCTGCCAGCGGCCGGTGTGTCCAGTCGATCGGCCAGGCATGCGTGAGGCGGTCTGACCACACCTCGGCGAGGTACTGGCCGCCGTAGAGCGGGTCGACGTCGCCTTGGAGCCAGATGCCAAGGTTGGCCGAGGTCACGCGCGGCACGATCGCGCGCAGCGCGGGGTGGCCGCTTGCGACGGCCGCCCACTGGGTGAAGCCGTAGTAGGAGTCGCCGAACATGCCGACCGCTCCGGTCGCCCATGGTTGCTGAGTGATCCACTCGAGGGTGTCATAGCCATCGTCGACCTCGTGGACGAACGGCATCGTCTCGCCCTCGGAGCGAAAGCGGCCGCGAACATCCTGCACAACAAAGGCATATCCGCGTGACGTGAAGTGCGGCGCCAGGTGCGGCATGAAGGTGTAGCGGCCGTTCTTATCGTAGGGAAGCCGGATCAGCACGACCGGCCACGGCCCGGGGCCACTCGGCAGATACGTGTCGGTGGCGAGCCTGACTCCGTCTCGCATCGGTACCATCGTCTGCTCGGCACGCGGGTCAAGGTCGGATGGTTGGAGGGTCTCGAGTTGAGCGGTCATGGGGATCCTCTCTCGCGGGCGGACGGCTGGCTCGCCACGGTGACGGTGACACTTGCAACAAAAACCTAGCAGTGTTAGATTCGACAGGCTAGCCAGCCGAAACCCCCTCGTCAAGCCGGGTGCCGACGCGGATCCACCGGTCTCAGCCGGCCTTCCACGGCGCGTTCCCAAGGAGGATGCGACATGCACAATCCCCGACGGGACACCACCCTGAGCGGCCGCCCGCGGAGCCGTCGCCAGTTCCTTCTCGAAAGCGGCGGGGCGGTTGCTGCGCTCAGCGGAGCCGGCGGTCTGCTGGCGGGGTGCGGCACCGGTACCGGCGCAAGCACGGCGTCGAGCGGCAGCAAGCTGGTAGGTCCGGGCGGTGTGGAGCTGTCCAGGCCCGACCACCCGGTGACGCTGCCGCGCTGGGAGAATCCGATCGAGTCCGGCCTGGCGCCCGAGTCGGGTGGCGAGTTCACGGTGTTCAACTACACCGACTACATCTACCCCAAGGTCCTGAAGGACTTCGGGCAGAAGTACGGCGTGACGGTCAAGGTGCTGCCGTTCGACAACATCGCCTCGGGCATCACCCAGCTCGCCTCGGGTTCGATCAAGCCGGACGTAATGAACCTGACCACCGATCACCTCGACCAGATCGTCGCCGCCAAGCTCGCCAAGCCGCTGAACCTCGATTACGTTCCCAACCTCAAAAAGAACGTGTGGCCGTCGCTGGTGAGCCCGTTCTACGACCCCGAGTCCCGCTACACCGTTCCCTACACGGTCACCGCCACCGGGATCTACTGGCGAACCGATCAGGTGTCCGACGACATCGCCGGCATGGCCAACCCGTGGGACGTGTTCTGGCAGTCACAGGCCTACAGCGGCAACGTCACCGTGCTCGACGAGGTGCGGGAGTCGATCGCGATGGCACTCTTGCGCAAGGGGCACACCGACATCAACACCGAGGACCCGAAGCTGATCGACCAAGCGGTCAGCGACCTGCAGCAGCTCTACGGGATCTGCAACGTCCGAACGCTCGATACGCAGTGGCAGAAGATCCCGGAGAACAAAGCCTACCTGAGTCAGGCGTGGTCGGGCGATCCGCTGGCCTCGGTGTTCTACGACCTGCAAAGGCCGAGCGATGCGAAGCTGCTTCGCTTCTGGTGGCCGGGCAAGGGCAAGGGGCCAACGTCGAACGACACCTGGTTCGTCTGCTCCACGACGTCGAAGCCGGTGATCTCGCATCTGTTCCTGAACTACCTACTCGACAACGGCGTCGCCTACTCCAACTTCGTTGACTTCAACGGCTACCAGCCACCCATCAACGAGATCCAACCGGCAGAGTTGGTGACGAAGGGTCTAATCCCTGAGAACCTCGCGAACACCGTTCTGACCGCCAACGACATTGGGCCGACGTCGCTGCAGGAGTGCGCGCTGACGAACGCCGGCCAGGCGCTTTGGCAGAACGGCTACTCTCGATTCAAGTCCGGGGCGTAGGAGCAGGATGTACCCACGCTGGCTCTGGCCCGCCTTCGCGCTCCCGGGCGTCGCCTGGCTGCTGATCCTGTTCCTGCTGCCGTTCTACGCCGTGGTTGGGGTGGCGTTCGGCAGCGTCGACCCGATCCTGCTGACCGCCGTTCCAGCCTGGAATCCGCTCGACTGGCACCTTGGCTGGGTGATCCAGGTGCTGTCCGGACTCAAGCCCGGCGGCGTCTACCTGGATGTGTTCGTTCGCACCGTCGAGTACGTGCTGATCTCGCTGGCCGGGTGTGTGCTGATCGGCTATCCAGTCGCCTACTACATCGCCCGCCACGCCTCACGCACCAAGTCGCTGATGCTGATCCTGCTGGTGCTGCCGTTCTGGATCAGCTACCTGATGCGGATGCTGGCTTGGGTGAACCTGCTCTCGCCGGACGGCTACGTGAACCGCGTGCTGGTGTCGACCCACGTCATCTCCCAACCGTATGGCTTCCTCGACGGCAAGTCCTCGACCGTCATCTGGGCGCTCGTGTACGGCTACATACCCTATTTCATCCTACCCCTGTATGCCTCCCTCGACCGCATCGACCGTAGCGTCATCGAGGCGGCTCGTGACCTGGGCGCGAGTCCATTTCGGGCCTTCCTGCACGTCACGCTGCCGCTTTCCAAGATCGGCCTGCTGGGCGGCGCGGTGCTGATCGTGCTGCCCATGTTCGGCGATTACTACACGCCGAACATCGTCTCCAACGCGCCCACCACGTCGATGATCGGCAATCAAATCGATCTCTACTTCCACGGCGGCCCGCAGCCCACCATCGGGGCTGCCATCACCATCATCCTGTCGGCCTTCCTGGTGGTGCTGATGGGCTACTACATGTGGACGATCCACCGCGCCTCGCGGGAACTGCGCTCGCTATGAGCCACGCCGTCGTTCCCAGAGCCTCGGCCCCATCGACGTTTCCCCGTGTCAAGCGGATGCGTGGCTGGATCACAAACCCGTGGGGACGGCCCCGATTCCTGCCGGTGATCGCATGGCTCTACCTGGTGTGGTCGATCGTGCCGGTGCTGATCGCGGTGCAATTCTCGTTCAACACGACTCGCTCGACCAGCGTCTGGCACGGCTTTTCGACCCGCTGGTACTGGGGCGATCCGGTGTACTCCGTCTGGAACAATCCCGGCTTGCGGGGAGCGCTGTCACAGAGCCTGAAGTTGGCAGCCATCGATGTCGTGATCGCAACGCCGATCGGCGTGATGCTGGCGCTGGGCCTGGCCCGCTGGCGTGGGCGCGGCTCGGGCGCCTCCAACTTCCTGATGCTGTTTCCGCTGGTGACGCCCGAGATCGTGATGGGCGTCTCACTGTTGTTGCTGTTCACCCAACTGCGCCCGTTCACGGCCATCAGCACGGGCACCGCAGCACAAATCCTCGGCCACGTCACATTCTCGATCAGCTTCGTGGTGGTGATCGTTCGAGGCCGACTGTTCTCGATCGGCCGAGAATACGAGGAGGCGGCTGCCGACCTCGGCGCGTCTCCCACGGTCGCGCTCTTACGTGTGCTGATGCCACTCCTGACTCCGGCAATCGTCGCCAGCGCGGCGATCGTGTTCGCGATCTCGATCGACGACTTCGTGATCAGCCAGTGGCTCTCGAACGGACCGAACACCACTACGGTGCCGATCGTGATCTACTCGGCGACCCGAGGCCAGCCGCTGCCGTCAACGAACGCAATCGCGACCATCATGGTGCTGATCACGCTCGCCTCGGTGGTCGCCGGCTTTGCGGTCTACCGCCTCTTCACCCGCGACGAACGCGCCCAACGTCCGGCAGCACAGGGATTTGCGGACCTCGGGCTGTAGACGGAAGAAGGGAGGGATGCGTGGCCGGTGGTGAGGTAAAGCTCGTAGCGTTGGTGAAGCAGTTCGGCGACGTGACCGCCGTGGACAGGATCAACCTGGAGATGCCCGGTGCGGAGTTCTTCTCGATGCTGGGCCCGTCCGGCTGTGGCAAGACGACGACGCTGCGGATGATCGCCGGCTTCGAGCAGCCGACCAGC
>JAICYJ010000058.1 GCA_025934255.1 Thermoleophilia bacterium
AGTGCCACTGCCAGAGCCGCGCGTTCACCTCCATCAGCCGCAGCGACCCGTCCCGGGGATCGCGCTTGTACTCGACCTGGGAGATGCCGTGGAAGCCCAGCTCCCGCAGCAGCCGCAGCGCCCCCTCAACCGCATCCGCGTCCCATATCGCCTCGCCCACGCGGCAGGTTCCGACCCCGGCCGGCGCCTGCAGCAGCTTCCTGCCGCAGAACACGCCCAGCGCCCGCCCCTCGCCGTCCAGGTAGCTGCCCACCGTCCACAGCGAGTCGTCTCCGCCCGGTATCAGCTCCTGGAACATCGGCTGGAACGGCTCTCCCAGCCGGTAGGCGGCCACCAGCGCGGCGGCGTCCAGGGCCTCGATCAGCGGCTTTCGATAGCGCGCCTTGAACCCGCTGCCCAGCGACGGCTTCATCACCGCCGGGTAGGGGATGACGGCCGCCGCCTCCTGCGCCTCCTCGACGGACGCCGGATGGAACGTCTCCGGCAGCCGCAGACCGGCCCGCTCGGCCGCCTCGTACTGGAAGCGCTTCGCCTGCACCCGGTCGATCAGGTCGCGCGGGCCGAACGGCAGCCGCAGCGCCGCCGGCGCCGCATGGTTCACCGCCACCAGGTAGTCGTCGTGCGTCGGAAAGGCCACCGCCTCGCGACCCAGCGCGTCGCACACCTGCGAGAGGTGCTCCGCGAACCGCTCCCGCTCGCCCGGCGGCGGGCCGACGACGCCCAGCGCCAACCGCGAGCGCATCCCCAGACCGTCGCGCCTGTGGTCGAGCGCCACCACCGGCGCCCCGATGCGCGCCAGGCTGCGGATCGCAGACAGCCCGTTCACATAGGAGCACTCGAACACCAGCGCCGGCGGCTTCTCGGAGCTGTCCGCGAGCCGTGCCAACCGCTCCCTCAGCGCCGGGGTAAGTGCCACGCTCAGGGCCCCTGCCAGCCCATGCTGCGGCCCAGCCGCTGCTCCAGCCTGCTGTTCGGCTCCGCGTAGAACGCGGCCAGCTGCGCCCGCGTCTCCGGCAGCATGGAGCTGTAGACGACCTGGTTTCGCGCCGCGAATGCCGTGCGCGCGGTGTCCGGCCGCAGGCCCAGGAACGCCAGCGCCTGCGCGTACACCTCCGCCGGCCGCTCGAACATGTCCTCGCTTCGCAGCACCAGCAGCCGCTCCGGCGGGAAGGCCGCCCACCACCGCTCCAGCTGCTGCAGGTAGAGCCCGCGGATGCGGTAGGACTGCACCCCGTATGCCTCGCCGCGGTAGCCGGGATCGCTCAGCAGGCGCGCCTCCTCGCCGGCCAGCCGCTCCGGTTCAGCGGCGAGCGCCTGCTCGAAGCTGAGCGGCTCCCGGCCGTTGCGGTGCGCTAGCTGGTAGTGCGAGTAGGCCCGCTCCACCGGGTCGCGCAGGATCGCGATCAGCCGCACGCCCGGCAGCATGGCGGCCACTCGCCCCGGCACCGCGGGGTGCGACAGGTAGTGGGTGGTCGCCTCGCCGGTGATCGCGCGGCGCGCCCGCAGGTGCGCCCGTAGCGGGAACAGCCGGCGGTAGAAGTCCTCGCCGCGGAGGTGGTTGTTGTCGAAGAAGTGCGGCTCCTTGTGCGCGCCGGCCAGCACCTGCGGATGCCCGCAGAGGGTCGTGTACAGCGACGTCGACCCGCACCGCTGACCACCGATAAGCAGGAAGTCGGGCAGCGCCCGCGCATTTCGCGTGATGGCGCGAAATCGCATGTGCACGCGCTCGCCGGCGCCCCGCGCGCGCTCCTGCGCGGGTGGTGGTGGTGCGGTCGTGTGCGGTCCGGCGGCCATCTGCGCACGGTATTCTGCCCGACCGCGGTCGGCGCGCAGCGCCGCTACCTCGGTTAGCATTTCCAGCGCCTTGGAGACCCGCACCGACGTTCCCGGCGACCCGAGACCGTGACCGGCCACCGGATGGTGTTCCTGGGCGGCCTGCACCGCAGCGGCACCACCATGCTCGCGCGGCTGCTGGCCGAGCATCCGCAGGTCAGCGGCTTCGACGGCACCGGCGTGCCGGCCGACGAGGGCCAGCACCTGCAGGCCGTCTACCCGGTCGTCTCGCAGGGCCACCAGGCCGGGCGGTTCGCGCTGCTGCCCGAGGCGCATCTCACGGAGCGCTCTGCCCTGGTCACCGATCAGAACCGGCGGGCGCTGTGGGAGAGCTGGCGCCCTCATTGGGACGAGAGCCGGCAGGTGCTGCTCGAGAAGTCCCCGCCCAACCTGCTGATGACCCGGTTCCTGCAGGCCATGTTCCCCGATGCGTCGTTCGTGCTGGTCGTCCGCCACCCGATCGCCGTGTCGGCCGCCACCCAGAAGTGGAGCGCCACCCGGCCGCACGCGCTGCTCGCCCACTGGACGGCGGCGCACCGCACCCTGCGCGGCGACCTGCCCTCGTTGCAGCGCGCCATGATCGTCCGCTACGAGCACCTGGTGGCCGACCCCGACGGCGAGCTGGCGCGGGTGTTCCGGTTCGCGGGCCTGGACGACCACGCGCCCGGTCGCTCGGTCGCCGAGGGGGTCAACCGCGACAACTTCGCCGGTGACCGCACCCCGCGCGGCGGTAGCAACCAGCGCTACTTCGACAGCTGGGACGCCCGCCGCCGCTCGCTGGCACGGCGCGCGTACCTCGACCTGGCCGAGCGCCGCTGCCGGCCCGAGGCGGCGCGCTTCGGCTACGCGATGCGCCCGCCCGGCGAGCGGTCGCCATCCGACCCGTTGGTGGCCCGGCTGCTGGAGGAAGGCGCCGCATGAGCAGCCCGGGCCAGCAGGGCATGCTCGCCGAGGGTCGCCGCATGCGGTCGCTGGCCGGGCAGTCCCTGATCTACGGCATGAGCGGCGTGATCGGGCGCTTCGCCGGGTTCTTCCTGGTCCCGATCTACCTGCACGCGGCCGGTGCCAAGGCCTACGGCACCGTCGACCTGATGCTGTCGGCCGTGCTGCTGGCCTCGATCCTGCTGCGGATGGGGATCGTCACCACCATGTCGCGGTTCACCCTAGGCGAGGGCGAGACCGACTGGGCGCCGATCATCCACACCATCTTCGTGTTCGTGATGACGGCCGCCACGCTGGGCGTGCTGGTCGGCTGGGTGTTCCGCGGCTTCATCGGCCACCTGCTGCAGGTGGACACCGACATCGTGCTGGCCGGCCTGTTCGGCCTGTGGATCAGCATGAACTACGACGTGATGGCGCGGGTCTACCGGATCGAGCGGCGGGCCAGGTCGTGGGTGCGCTTCACGCTCCTGAACATCCTGCTGACCACGATCCTGACGCTGCTGCTGGTGGTCGTCTTCGACCAGGGCGCGCTGGGCCTGCTGGTCGGCAACTTCACCGGCACCGCGCTGGTCTACCTGCTGGTGGTGGTCGCCCGCCGCCACACGATCGGCATCCGCCGTTTCGACCGGCCGGTGCTGCGCGACCTGCTCACCTACTCGCTGCCGCTGATGCCGGCCAACATCGCGCTGTGGGCGCTGAACCTGGCCGACCGCATCCAGGTGCAGCGGCTGGCCGGCCATCAGGAGCTCGGCACCTACTCGGTGGCGGCGCGGGTGGCGGTGCCGGTGCTGGTGCTGATGGGCGCCTTTCAGACCGCGTGGGCGCCGTTCGCCCACGACGTCCGCGGCCAGGAGGGCGATGACCAGGCCAAGCGTACGTACGCGTCGGTGCTGACGTACTGGTCGGTCGTGATGGGCTGGGGGCTGGTCGCCATCGGCCTGACGGCGCCGCCCTACATCGGCTACTTCCTGCCCAAGAACACCCAGGGGGCGATGCCGGTGGTGACGCTGCTTGCCGCCGGCACGGTGCTCTACGGCGGCTACCTGATCGTGAACATCGGCGTCACCATCAGCCGCCGCACCCGCATGACGCCGCTGATCGCCTCCGCTGCGGCCGCCGTCAACCTGGGCCTGAACTTCTGGGCGATCCCGCACTGGGGCATCGTCGGCGCCGGCCTGACGACGGTGCTCGGGTATGCGCTGCTGCTGTGGTGGGGCTGGGCCAACTCGCAGCGCAGCTATCCGGTCCCCTACGAGTGGCTGCGTGTGGGGAAGGTGGCGGCGATGGCGGTGCTGCTGCTGGCGCTCTCGCAGTGGGTGATCCCGGCCACCGGGCTGATCGCCGTGGTCGTGCGGCTGCTGCTTGCGACCGTGTTCCCGCTGATGCTGGTGCCGGTGGGCGCGCTCAGCAAGGGCGACGTGCGCAAGGGCTGGCGGATCATCGCCAGCCGTCTGCGCCGGCGCCCGCCTGCCGAGGCGGCCACGTGAGCTCGGCGCCGCGACCGCTCCGGATCCTGGCCGTGGCCGACGCGCGGTCGATCCACACCCTGCGCTGGGCGCGGCGGCTGGCCGACCGCGGGCACGACGTGCACGTCGTCTCCAACCGGGTCGGCGCCGATTCCCGCGAGACGGAGCGCATCACCGTCCACGACCTGCTGGCGCTGGAGCCGCTGATGCGCGTCCCCAGGCTGCGCCGGCTCCGCTTCGGCCCGGCCATTCGCCGGCTGGCGGCGACCATCGGGGCTGACGTCGTGCACGGCCACGGGATCATGCCCTACGCCTACTGGGGCGCGCTGGCCGAGGTGCATCCCTACGTGGTCAGCCCCTGGGGCCGCGACGTGTTGCTGGACGCGCTCAAGGAGCCGGGCCGCAGCCGCGCCCGTCGCACCTGGCGGTCGGCCGACTACCTGGTCGTGAACTCGGGGGCGATCGAGGCGGCCGCGGTGGCGACCGGCGCCGACCCGACCCGGATCGCCCACATCATCTGGCACACCCAGCTGTCCGGGTTCGGTCCCGAGCAGGCCGACCGGGACGGGCTGCGGGCGGAGCTGGGATGGCCGCAGGACGCCCTGATCGTGTTGTCGCTGCGCAACTTCCAGGAGCGAACCAACATCGACGTGCTGGTGCGCGCGTTCGCCCGGGTGGCGCCCGCGCACCCACGCGCACGGCTGCTGCTGGCCGCTCGCGGCGGCGAGACGCGGTCCCAGGTCGAGCAGGCGGTCGCAGACGCGGGGCTGGGCGACAGGATCAGGCTGCACCGGGTCGACCCCGGCGGGCTGCCACGGCTGGCTGCCTCCGGCGACATCGTGGTGTCGATCGCGAACACCGACTCGTCGCCGTCATCGCTGCTCGAGGCCATGGCCAGCGGCAACCCGCTGGTCGGCGGCTGGTGTCCGTCCATCGACGAGTGGATCGGGCCGGGGGAGGGGGCGGAGATGGTGCAGCCCCGCGACGAGCAGGCGCTGGCGGCGGCGCTTGACCGGCTGCTGGCCGACCCCGCCCTCCGCGAACGCTACGCCGAGCGCAACCTGCGGATCGTGCGGGAACGGGTGGCGGAGTCGGCGCCGGCGATGGAGGCGCTCTACCGGCGGCTGATCGCCGAGCATGCGGAGCGCTCGGCCGGGCCGGTTTCCTAGACTGCGGACATGAGCAAGCCAAGGCGCGTGATGGTGATCGGGCTCGACTGCGCGGCCCCCGAGATCCTGTTCGACGACATGAAGGGCGAGCTGCCCGTGCTGGGCGGCCTGATGGACCGCGGCGTGTACGGGCCGCTGGAGTCGTGCGATCCGCCGATCACCGTGCCGGCCTGGTCGTGCATGACCAGCTCCAAGGATCCGGGCACCCTCGGCTTCTACGGGTTCCGCAACCGCAAGGACCACTCCTACGACGGGCTCACCTTCGCCACGGCCGAGAAGATGAAGGAAGACCGCGTCTGGGACATTCTTTCCCGCGTCGGCAAGCACGTGGTGGTGCTGGGCGTTCCCCAGACGTTTCCGCCGCGGCGGGTGAACGGCGAGATGATCAGCTGCTTTCTGGCGCCCTCGACCGACTCGAAGTACACGTACCCCGAGGAGCTGCGCGACGAGATCAAGCAGGTCGTCGGCGAGTACATGGTGGACGTCCCCAACTTCCGCACCGACCAGAAGGACCGGATTCTGCGCGACATCAACGAGATGACGAAGCGCCGCTTCCAGCTGGCCCGCCACCTGCGCGACTCACGCCCGTGGGACTTCTTCATGATGGTCGAGATGGGTACCGACCGCCTGCACCACGGGTTCTGGCGCTACTACGACCACGGCCACCCCGACTACGTGCCCGGCACCGCATACGAGCGGGCGTTCCGCGACTACTACCGCTACCTCGACTCCGAGATCGGCTCGCTGATCGAGGGGCTGGGATCAGACACCGCGCTGATGGTGGTCTCCGACCACGGCGCCCAGTCGATGTTCGGCGGCATCCGCGTGAACGAGTGGCTGATCCGCGAGGGCTACCTGACGCTGCGCGAGGGTGCGGCCGCCGGGCCGGTCAAGCCGGACATGATCGACTGGGCTCGGACGCGGGTGTGGGGCGACGGCGGCTACTACTCGCGGATCTTCCTGAACGTGCGCGGCCGCGAGCCGGAGGGCGTCATCGAGCCGTCCCAGGTGGAGCCGCTGCTCGACGAGCTGATCGCGAAGCTCGAAGCGCTGGGCGACGAGCAGGGCAACTCGATCGGCACGAAGGCGTTTCGCCCCGAGCAGCTCTACCACGCCGTCAACGGGGTGCCGCCCGACCTGATCGTCTACTTCGGCAACCTCACCTGGCGCTCGATCGGCAGCGTCGGCGACGGCGCCATCCACACCCGTGAGAACGACACGGGCCCCGACGACGCCAACCACGCAAAGTACGGCATCTACATCTTCGAGGGCCCGGGTATGCCGGCGGCGGCGCCGCAGGGCGCGCGTCTGTTCGACATCGCGCCCACGGTGCTGGAGCTGATGGGCCAGCCGGTGCCCGACGACATGCAGGGCCGGAGCCTCGCTGGATGATCGACCTCCGCGCCCTCCAGGAGCCGCTGAAGGAGTCATACCGGGAGCACCCCGAAAGCGGCCTGATCACGCTGACCGCGCGGGGTGCCAGTCGAGACACGCCGATCGCCTGCTCGGTCGACCTGGGCCGTGCGGTGTACGAAGCGCAGGCGCACGCCGGCGTCGGCGGCGCGGGCACCGGCGCCTGCTCCGGCGACCTGCTGCTGGGCGCGCTGGCCGCCTGTGCGCAGATCACGTGCCAGATGGTGGCCGAGGCGATGGGCCTCGAGGTGAACGACATCGCCGTCACCGTCGAGGGCGACCTCGACCTGCGCGGCACGCTCGCCATCGACCGCGAGGCGCCAGTCGGGTTCACCGACATCCGCGTCTTCTTCGCGATCGACGCTCCCGGCGCGACCGATGAGCAGCTGGGCGCGCTACGGCGCAAGGCCGAGCGCTACTGCGTGGTCATGCAGACGCTGACAACGGCGCCGTCCATCACGGTAGGCTGGGGGCCGTGACACCGAACTTCGATCGGGCCTTCGACGAGCGGCCACAGGTGCAGTCGGCGTGGCTGGCGCTGAACACGTCCATCAAGGAGTCGATGGACCTGCGCCGCTACGAGCTGGCGACGCTCGCCGCCGCCCAGCGGCTGCGCTCGAGCTACTGCTGCCTGGCTCACGGCAAGGTGCTGATCGACAGCTTCGGCGAGCCGGTGCGCGAGATCGCGCTCGACCGCCGCGGGGCCGGCCTGGACGAGGTGGACATCGCCGTCATGGACCTGGCCGAGCAGGTCGTGGACGACGCGACGTCGATCGGCGACAAGCAGCTGGCGCGGCTGCGCGAGCTGGGCCTGCCGGAGCAGGAGATCCGGGGCGTCGTCCTGGCCGCGGCCGCTCGCTGCTTCTTCTCGAAGACGCTTGACGCGCTCGACATCCGCGCCGACGCGAGCTACCGCGAGCTCGACCCGGCCCTGCTCGAGGCCCTGGTCGTGGGCCGGCCGATCTCCGAAGCCTGACGGCGCGCTGGCCGCGGCCATAAGGGCGGTACCATTGCCCCATGGAGACGCAGCCCTCGCGGCGCACCCAGATCGCCCGCGTTCGTGAGATCGCGCAGGTGGCCGCCCGGCACGGTTTCGGGTATGCGTTCGAGCGGCGGCCGCGGGGCGCGCAGGAGCCCGAGATGTCGCTCGAGGCACGCGGCCGGCACCTGCGCGAGATGCTGGACGAGCTGGGCCCGACCTTCGTCAAGTTCGGCCAGCTGCTCTCGATCCGCCCCGACCTGATGCCGCCTGAGATCATCAACGAGCTGCGCCTGCTGCAGGACTCGGTCTCGCCCTTCTCCTACGAGGAGGTGCAGCAGGTGATCCGGCAGGAGCTGAACGGCGAGATCAGCGACCTGTTCGCCGCCTTCGACCCGGTGCCGGTGGCGGCCGCCTCGATCGGGCAGGTGCACCTGGCCGAGCTGCACACCGGCCGCTCGGTGGCGGTGAAGGTGCAGCGCCCCAACGCCCGGCGCCAGATCGAGGCCGACATTGCGCTGCTGCGCCAGGTCGGCAAGATCGTCAAGAGCCGCGTCGAGCGCCTCGAGTTCGTGGACACGGTGGAGCTGGTCGACGAGTTCGCCCGCTCCATCACGCGCGAGCTCGACTACCGGATCGAGGCTCGGAACGCCGAGGTGTTCCGCCGCATGTTCGCCGAGTCGACCACGGTCATGATCCCCAAGGTCTACTGGACGTTCTCCAGCGAGCGGGTGCTGACGCTGGAGCGGGTCGAGGGCACCACGCTCAGCGACACCGACCTGTCGACGCTCGATCCGGCCGAGCGCCGGCGGCTGGCCTACCTGATGGCGGAGGTGTGGCTGGAGATGGTGTTCCGCTACGGCACGTTCCACGCCGACCCGCATCCCGCCAACCTGTTCGTGATGGAGGACGGCAGGCTGGGGATCATCGACTTCGGCATCACGGGAGCCCTGTCGCCCACGGACATGCGCCGCCTGACGCGGCTGCTGGTGGACGCCGTCAACGAGAACATCGACCAGCTGCCGCGGCGGCTGCGCGACCTCGGAGTGCGCTTCAACGCCGCCCAGGAGGAGGAGTTCCGGCTGGAGCTGCGCGAGGTCTACTACCGCTATCACGGCGCCGCGCTGGGCGAGATCGACCCGATCGAGGTCGTGCGCGAGGCCTTCTCGTTGATCGCCCGCATGCACCTGCGCCTGCCCACCCGTTTCGCGCTGCTGGACAAGACGCTGGCGACGCTCGGTTCGGTGGGCGCCGAGCTGTACCCGGAGTTCAACGTGTTCGAGGTGGCCGAGCCCTACGCCGACGAGCTGATGGCGCAGCAGCTGTCACCCTCAGCCCTGCTCGAGCGCGGCCGCGAGGAGCTGCTGAGCTACGGCGGCCTGCTGATGGAGCTGCCCTACCAGGTGCACGACACGCTCGAGCAGTTCCGCGACGGCGAGGTGGAGGTGCAGTTCCGCCACCGCGGGCTCGACCAGCTCACGTCCAAGGCCGACGTCGTCGCCAACCGGCTGGTGATCGCGATCGTGATGGCCGGGACGATGGTCGGCTCCGCGCTGCTGGGGATCGCCGCCGACGGCGGCCCGCACGTCTGGGGCGTGCACATCCTGACCTGGTTCGGCTACCTGGTCGCGAGCGGCCTGGGGCTGGTGCTGGTGTGGTCGATCCTGCGCAGCGGCAGGATCTGACCGGCGCTCGGTCAGATCAGGTCGTGGGCGCCCTCGCGCACGCCGCCGTGTCGCACCTCCCAGACCCGATCGCATCCGATCGAGCGGATGAACTCGCGGTCGTGGGAGACAGTCAAGATGGTGCCGCGGAACCCCTTCAAGGCCTCCTCGACGACGTCGATCGAGTCGAAGTCGAGGTGGTTGGTAGGCTCGTCCAGCAGCAGCAGCTCGGCACCGCCCATCACCAGCATCGCGATCAGCAGGCGTGACCGCTCGCCGGCGCTGAGCCTGGCCATGGGGCGGAACAGCTGCTCCTGCGAGAACAGGAACCAGCCCAGCACCGCCCGCGCCTCATGCTCGTGGCCGGGGACGCCCCGTCGGTAGTGGTCAAGCACCGTGCGCCCGAGCGGCAGATGGTCGTGGCTCTGGGGAAGCACGCCCACGCGGGCCTGGCGCAGCACCGAGCCGGACAGTGGCTCCAGGTCGCCCGCGATCACCCGGAACAGCGTGGACTTGCCCGAGCCGTTGCGGCCGGTCAGCGCGATCCGGTCGCGGCCCTTGACCACCAGGTCGAGCCCTGAGAGCACAGCCACGCCGTCGTATCCCGCGGTCACGTCCTCCAGCGCCGCCAGCCGGCGGCCGGGCTGGGAGGTGCCGGCCAGGGTGAACGAGAACGAGGCCGCCTGCTCCGGCCGATCGATCCAGTCCGTGGCGGCCATCTGCCGCTCCAGCCTGCCCTCACGGGCCTTGGCCTTCTTCGCCACCTTCTTTGCGTAGCGCTTGAGCTGGTCGCTGCCCGCGCCGCTTGCGGTCGATTCGGTGGCGGCCGCCTGGCCGCGGGTGCGGGCGATGTCCGCCTCCAGCCGCTTGCGGTAGCGCTCCTGGGCGCGGTGCTCCTCCTGGCGCCGTTCGAACAGCCGCTGCTGCTCGGCCCGGAACGCCGTGTAGCCGCCCTCGTAGACGGCCAGGGTGCGGGTCACCGGATCCAGCTCGAAGATGCGCGAGACGGTCTCGTCGAGGAAGCGGCGGTCGTGGGTGACCACCAGCACGGCACCCGGGAAGCCTGACAGGTACCGCTCCAGCCAGCGGATCCCGTCCAGGTCGAGGTGGTTGGTGGGCTCGTCCAGCAGCAGCACGGTGGGGCGGGACAGCAGCACCCCGGCCAGCATCACGCGGGCCGCCTGCCCGCCCGACAGCGCGCGGAAGCGCGCGCCGTCGGACAGCGCGGTGATGCCGATGTGGCGGCGCACCTGGTCGATCGTGTCGCGGAAGCGCCAACCGTCCAGCGCCTCGTAGCGGTGCTGGAGCGCTCCGTACGCGGCCACTGCGGCCTCGTCACCCGTCGTCATGGCGGCCTCCAGCGCCCGCATCTCGCGGTCGACCGCGTAGACCTCGCCGGCCGACCGGCGCAGGTGCTCGCCCAGGGTCAGATCGGGATCCGGCGGCTGCTGCTCGAGGTGGGAGACGCGGTCGCAGTCGCCCACGCTGACGCTGCCGGCGTCCGGCCTGGCCCGGCCCGCAAGCAGACGCAGCAGCGTCGACTTGCCGACGCCGTTGGGGCCGACCAGGCCTACCCGGTCGCCGTCAGCGAGGACGAAGGAGACATCGTCGAAGAGAGGTCCGGCGTCGTGCGCCGAGCGTAGAGCGTCTGCTTTCAACACGGACCGTCATACCTCTCTGGACCCAGCATAGCGGCCGGGGGCGGGATCGCAACGGCGGCGTCGCTGTCCGACCCGCTTCCTAGCATGAGAGCAGTGGATGAACGTGCTCCCCGATGGTTGATCGATCCCTGCTCGGAGCCGGCCGCCCTGGCTCTGGCCCGGCAGCTGGGCGTCAGCCGCACCATGGCCGAGGTGCTGCTTCGCCGCGGCCACGGCGATGCGGCCTCCGCCCGCGCCTTCCTCGAGGCGGAGGGCCCGCGCCACGACCCGCTGCTGCTCGGCGACATGAGCGCGGCCTGCGACCGCATCCTGGCTGCGATCGAAGGCGGCGAGCGGATCTGCGTACACGGCGACTACGACGCTGACGGCATCTGCGCGACCGCGCTGGCCGTCCTGGTGCTGCGATCGCTGGGCGCCGAGGTCGGCTGGCACCTGCCCAGCCGCTTCGAGGAGGGCTACGGTGTCGGCGCTCAGGCGCTGGAGCGGCTGGCCGGCGAGGGCGTGAAGCTGGTCGTCACGGTCGACTGCGGCATCACCGCCATCGCCGAGGTGGCGAGAGCCCGCGAGCTCGGCATGGACGTGATCGTGACCGACCACCATCGCCCGGCCGAGCAGCTGCCGGACTGCCTGCGGGTCTGCACCCGGCCGTCGGACTATCCGTTCCCGGAGCTGTGCGGCACCGGCGTGGTGCTGAAGCTGGCCGAGGCGCTGTACGCACGCAGCGGACGCGAGCGCGACCAGCTGGACCAGCACCTCGACCTGGTGGCGCTGGCCACCGTCGCCGACGTGGTGCCGCTGCTCGACGAGAACCGCGGGCTGGTCAGGGCCGGCCTGCGCCGCATGGCGCGCACGGCCAAGCCGGGGCTGCGTGCGCTGATGGCGGCCGCCCGCATCGACCGCACACGCGTCGCGGCCGGTGATCTCGGCTTCCGGCTCGGCCCTCGCATCAACGCGGCCGGGCGGCTGGGCCACCCCGGCGTCGCCCTCGACCTGCTGCTGACCGATGACGACGATCGTGCCCGCGAGCTGGCCGCGAAGCTCGAGAGCCTGAACCGCCGCCGCCAGTCGGTCGAGGAGGAGATTTTGGAGCTGGCCGCAGAGCAGGTGGAGGCTCGCGACGCCGCCTGGCGCGAGCGGCGGGCCTACGTGCTGGCGTCGCCCGACTGGCACGAGGGCGTGATCGGGATCGTGGCGTCGCGGCTGGTCGAGCGCTACGGCCGGCCGGTGGTGCTGATCGCGATCGGCGACGAGGGCGCCAAGGGGTCGGGGCGCAGCATCCCCGCCTACGACCTGCACGCCGGGCTGAGCGCCTGCGCCGGGGAGCTGGAGAAGTTCGGCGGCCATCGCGCCGCGGCGGGCCTGTCGATCGACCCGCTCCGCATCGAGCGCTTCGCCGAGCAGCTGGCGGAGCACGCGGCTGCGGCTCTGGACGGTCAGGACCTGGGCCGGGCCGTGCACGTCGACGCCGTGGTGGCTCCCTCCGAGCTGTCGCTGGAGCTGGCCGACGAGCTGGCCCGGCTCGAGCCCTGCGGTCTCGGGAATCCCGGCGTTACGCTGCTGGCTCCGGCCACGACGCTGACCTCCGTCGAGACGATGAGCGAGGGCAAGCACGTCCGGATGGCGGTCGAGCTGGGCGGCTTCCGCTGCCGCGCCGTCGGGTTCGGGATGGGGCGTGACGCGCCCGTGCTGCGCCAGTCGGGGCGCCACGACGTGGCCTTCCGGCTCCAGCGCAACCAGTGGAACGGCACCGTCACTCCGCAGATGCTCGTGCGTGCGGTGCGAACGCTGGACGCGCAGGCGCCCGCCGCCGACCCCAGGCCGTCGCTGGCCGCGGGCTCGGGCTGCCTGGTCGACGCGCGCGGCCAGGGCACGCAGATCGCGACCATCGCACGCCTGCTGGCCGGCGGCGACGACGTGCTGGTGGTGGTGGCCGAGCGCGCCCGCCGCCAGGCGATGCTGACCGGCGTGCTGCACCCGGCGCGGTTCGGCGCGGCCGGCATCGCGCTGGCCGAGTGGGACGAGCTGCCCGAAGCCGCGGCCGGGTTCGGTGCGCTGGTGCTGCTGGATCCGCCCCAGGACGAGCGCCTGCTGCCGCTGGCCGGCGAGCTGGCCGAGCGCGCGGCGGTGCACGTCGTCTGGGGCGGAGCCGAGATCGCCTTCGCACGGTCGGTGGCCGCGGAGCGCGAGCCGCTGCGGCCGGCCCTGGCCGCGGTCTGGCGAGCGGCCCGCGACGGCGTCACCCCGCTGCTGCCGGCCCGCACCGTTGCCGCCTGCCTGCAGGTGCTGGAGGAGCTGGGCCTGGATCCGTCCGCACCCCCGGCGGAGCGCGTCGACCTCGAGGCCTCCGCCAGCTTCCGGGCGGCGCAGGAGCGCCTGCGCGAGTCGCTGGAGTTCCTGGGCCGGCTGGAGAGCGGCGGGCTGGCGCTGGACACGGTGCCGGAGCCGGTGGCCGCCGCTGTCTGAGCCGCAGATTGGTCCTGCCATGGGCGCCGGGGGCCCTGTTCACTACACTGTGTACATGGCAACGGTGCAGCGCAGCCCGGAGGCCGTACGGCACGATCACCTGCTCCAGGAGTTGCTCGGCCAGGTCTCCTCGTACAACTCGAAGCTCGACGTCGACCTGATCCGCAGGGCGTTCGACTTCGCCTGCGACCAGCACGCGGGCCAGCTGCGCAAGAGCGGGGAGGACTTCATCCACCATCCCTGGAGCACCGCCCAGGTGTGCGCCGGGATGAAGCTCGACTCATCAACGATCGCCGCGGCGCTGATGCACGACGTGATCGAGGACACCGACGCCGACCTCGAGCAGGTGCGCGAGCTGTTCGGCGACGAGGTGGCGCTGCTGGTCGAGGGCGTGACGAAGCTGTCCAAGATCAACTTCGCGAGCCGCGAGCAGGCTCAGGCCGAGAACTACCGCAAGATGGTCATGGCGATGGCCCAGGACGTGCGGGTGGTGCTGATCAAGCTGGCCGACCGGCTCCACAACATGCGCACGATCGAGGCGCTGCCGAAGCAGAAGCAGACCAACAAGGCCCGCGAGACGCTGGAGATCTACGCGCCGCTGGCCCACCGGCTGGGCATCCACTCCATCAAGTGGGAGCTCGAGGATCGCGCGTTCCAGACGCTGCACCCCCGCCGGTACACCGAGATCGAGTCGATGGTCAACCAGCGCCGCGCCGACCGCGAGCGCTACGTCGAGGAGGCATCGACCATCCTCTCGCGCGAGCTGGACGAGACCGGCGTCGAGGCCGACATCTCCGGGCGCGCCAAGCACTACTACTCGATCTACTCGAAGATGGCGCAGGGCGGCAAGGAGTTCAACGAGATCTACGACCTCACCGCGATGCGGGTGCTGGTCGACTCGGTGAAGGACTGCTACGGCGCGATCGGCGTGATCCACTCGCTGTGGAAGCCGATGCCGGGCCGATTCAAGGACTACGTGGCGATGCCCAAGTTCAACATGTACCAGTCGCTGCACACGACGGTGATCGGGCCCGAGGGCAAGCCGCTCGAGATCCAGGTGCGCACGCAGCTGATGCACCAGACCGCCGAGTACGGCATCGCCGCGCACTGGCTCTACAAGGACAAGAGCGCCGCGGCCAGGGACGGCTCGCTGACTCCGTGGCTGACGCAGCTGATGGACTGGCAGAACGACGCCTCCGATCCCAAGGAGTTCATGGAGACGCTGCGCGTCGACCTGTTCTCGGACGAGGTCTACGTGTTCACGCCCAAGGGCGAGGTGAAGAGCCTGCCGGCCGGGTCGACGCCGCTCGACTTCGCCTACGCGGTGCACACCGACGTGGGGCATCGCTGTGTCGGCGCCAAGGTCAACGGCCGCATCGTGCCGCTGCACTACGCCCTGCACTCGGGCGACTTCGTCGAGGTGCTGACCTCCAAGCAGGAGCGGGGGCCCTCCCGTGACTGGCTGAACCTTGTGCAGAGCTCTCGGGCGCGTAACAAGATCCGGCAGTGGTTCAGCCAGCAGGCGCGCGAGGATCTCGAGCACAAGGGCCGTGAGTCGCTGCACCAGGCGCTGAAGTCGAACGGGCTGCCGCACCAGAAGGTGTCGGCGTCGCCGCTGCTGGCCGGGATCATCCGCGACATGGGCTTCAAGAAGGCCGACGACTTCTACGTCGCGATCGGCGCCGGCAAGGTGCCGGTGGGGCAGATCGTGTCGAAGGTGCTGGGCAAGCTGAAGACCTCCGAGGTGGTGGTGCCCGAGGCCGATCTGACGATCACGCGGCGCGCCCAGAAGCGGCCGGCCGTCTCGTCCAGCTTCGGCATCACGGTCGAGGGCGCCGTCGACAGCGACGTGCTGGTGCGGATGGCCAAGTGCTGCACGCCGGTGCCCGGCGATTCCGTGGTCGGCTACATCTCGCTGGGCCGCGGCATCACCGTGCACCGCGACGACTGCCCCAACGTGCGGGCTCTGCGGCGCAACCCGGAGCGCTTCACGGCGGTCAGCTGGGACGACAGCGAGAACGCCATCCGGTCGTTCCGGGTGACGCTGGCCCTGCAGTCCTGGGACCGGCCGCGCCTGCTCGAGGACGTGGCCCGCACGTTCGCCGAGTTCGGCTGCAACATCGTCGAGTACGGCGGCCACGTGTCCGATCAGATGGCCCGCAACTGGTACACGGTCGAGGTCGGCGACGTGAAGACGCTGCGCAGCCTGATCTCGGCCCTGAAGAACCTGGAGGCAGTGTTCGACGCCTACCGGGTCACCCCCGGCAGTAGCTGACCGGACCCTGGGATACACTCGCGGCATGGACGTGCTGCAGGGCGAGGAGCTGATCTGGACCGGGCATCCCAGCTGGCGGATGCTGATGATCTACTACGTCAAGTACACGATCGTCTCGCTGATCCCGGCCGCGATCTGGGTGGCCCTGAACGCCGTCATGAACAACCCGCCCAGCTCGGCGATCTTCTTCGGCTTGACGGTGGTGGCGCTGATCTGCACCTACGTGATCGGGTGGCTGCGGCTGCGCACCACCACCTACAACCTGACCAGCACGCGCATCCACGTACGCACGGGCATCGTCTCGCGGCAGGAGCACTCGGCGCAGCTCACCCGCGTCCAGAACGTGAACGTCTCGCAGACGATGTTCCAGCGTCTGCTCGGCATCGGCGACGTCGACTGGGACACGGCCGGCACCGAGGAGGCCAGCTCCGAGTTCCGGTTCCGCGGCGTCGACGACCCCAGCCGGCTGTCGCGGATCGTGGACGAGCGGCTGCACGACGCCGAGACCAGGGCCTGACCGCCGATAGACTGGGGCGATGAGCGCCGCCCGGCATGCAGCAGCCATCCGCGAGCTGGCGCTGTCGTTTCCCACCGCTCGTGAGGACCACCCGTGGGGGCCGGAGGCGCACGTCTTCAAGGTCGGCGGCGGCAGCACCATGTTCGCCATCATGGGCGATGGCCCGCCGGTGACGGTGACCATGAAGCTGACCAGGGAGGAGCGCGAGGTCGCCCTGACGCTGCCGTACGTGTCGCACGCCAAGTACGTGGGACGCTACGGCTGGGTGACGGCCAGGGTGGAGGACGCCGATTGCCTCAGCGCGACGCTGGAGTGGATCCGGGAGAGCTACTGGCTGAAGGCGCCGGCCGACGTGCGCGAGTCGGCCTGGGCCGAGTCGTAGGATGGTCGATCAACCACCTAGGGCTCCCAGGGCTCGCCGCCCGTGTCCCAGCCCACCAGGCAGTAGGGGCTGAGCAGCTCGGCCACGCGCTCCAGGAAGCTGCGGTCGCCGTCGCCGAAGGCGGCCGGCCGGTCGGAGTCGATGTCGATCTCGGCCACGACCAGCCCGTCGTAGCTGATCGGCACGACGATCTCCGACCTGGTCGATGCGAAGCAGGCCAGGTAGCGGGAGTCGGCGTTGACGTCGTCCACGATCTCGGTCCGGCCGCTGGCGGCCGCAGACCCGCAGACGCCCTGGCCGATCGGGATGCGCAGGTGCTCCGTCGCCTGCGGCCCGTTCCACGGACCCAGCGCCAGCTCCTCGCCCTCGACGAAGTACACGCCCACCCACGAGTAGCTCTCGAAGCCGTCGTGCAACAGGTCGACCGCGCGCCGCAGGATCTCGTCCGACTCGCTCTCGTCGGCGATCACCTGCCCGATCGCAGCGAGCGTCTGCTCGTACGCCTCGCCGCTCACAGCTCCAGCTCCGCCTCGAACCCGGCGATCGCGTCGCGCAGACGCCACTCGACCGGCACCGGCTGGCGCTCGGCCAGGTCCACCGAGACCAGCGTCTGGTTGGCGGCCACCAGCCGGTCGCCGCCGGACACCTTGTAGGCCTCGAACTCCCATGACAGGCTGGTGGTGCCGATCCGCCGGACGCGCACGAACACCTCCAGCTCGTCGTCGAAGCTGGCCGGCGCGAGGTACTCGACGTGCTGGGCCCGCATCACGAACTCGGGATCGCTGGGCTCGCGCACCAGCACGCCCAGCTCCCGCAGGTACTCGACCCGCGCCCGGTCGAAGTACGGCATGTAGCGCCCGTAGTAGACGATCCCCTGGGCGTCGGTCTCATCGAAGCCGACGCGCGTGCGGTACGAGAAGCGGAACGGCGGTCGGCGGTCGGTGGCCGGCATCAGGAGGTGATCAGCGCGAGCACCTCGTCCCGCCGCCGCTCCATCGTCTCGGCCGACAACGCCTCCAGGTTCAGCCGCAGCAGCGGCTCCGTGTTCGACGGCCGTACGTTGAAGTGCCAGTCCGGGTACTCGAACGAGATGCCGTCCAGGTGCGACACTCGCTCCGCCGACGGGCCGAACCGGTCCTTCAGCTCCTGCAGCTTCAACGGCACGTCGGCCACGGTCGAGTTGATCTCGCCGGAGATGTGGTACCGCTCCCGGAACGGCGCCAGCAGCTGCGACAGCTTCTGCCCACTGCGCGAGATCAGCTCCAGCATCACCAGCGCCGGGACGATGCCGGTGTCGCAGTAGTAGAAGTCCTTGAAGTAGTAGTGCCCCGACACCTCGCCGGCGAACACCGCCTCCTCCTTGCGCAGACGAGCTTTCATGAACGCGTGGCCGACGCGGTTCTCGAGCGCCGTGCCGCCGGCCGCCGCGACCGTGTCGCGCACCGCCCAGGAGGCGCGCAGGTCGTAGATGATGGTCGCACCGGGGTGCCGCTCCAGCATCGAGCGCGCGATCAGGGCGGTGATCAGATCGCCGGGCACGAACTCGCCGGTGTCGTCGATGAAGAAGCAACGGTCGGCGTCGCCGTCCCAGGCGATGCCCAGGTCGGCGCCCTCCGCGACCACTTGCTCGACGATGAAGTGGCGGTTCTCCTCGAGCAGCGGGTTGGGCTCCCCGTTGGGAAAGCTTCCGTCCGGGTCGAGGTGGTGGGGGAACGCGGTGATCGGCAGGCGCTCGAGCAGCGGGCCGATCATGGGGCCGGCCATCCCGTTGGTGCCGTCCAGCACCACGCGGAGCGGCTGGATCGCCGACGGATCGATGAAGCGCAGCACCCGCTCGCGGAAGCCTTCGTAGATGTCCTTCTGGGAGATCGTGCCGGGCTGGTCGGGGCCGTCGGGAGTACCCTCTTCGGCGAAGCGCTTGATCTTGTCGAGCCCGGTGTCGCCGCCCACCGGCCGGGCGCCGCGCCGCACGATCTTCATGCCGTTGTAGGCGCGCGGGTTGTGCGAGGCGGTGACCTGGATGCCGCCCTCGTAGCCGTGCTCGCCGACGGCGTAGTAGAGCATCTCGGTGCCGATCTCGCCCAGCACCACGACGTCGGCGCCCTGCTCGGAGGCGCCGCGCGCGGCCGCCTCGGCCAGCTCCGGCGAGGTCAGGCGCATGTCGCGCCCGATCGCCATCGTGGCCGGCTCGAATGCCGCCACGTAGGCCCGACCGAGCCGATAGGCTCCCTCGGCGTCGAGTTCGTCGGGCACGATGCCGCGGACGTCGTAGGCCTTGAACACTGAGGAGTCGAGCATCGGGGCGATGATAGAGCAGGTCGAGTTGCGGCCGGTGCGGCTGGCCGATGTCGACGCGCTGGCAGAGCTGTACGCGTCAGAGCGGGCGTTCCTGGCGCCGTTCGACCCGATCCGCCCCGACGAGTTCTACACGGCCGAGGGGCAGCGGATCGAGGTCGAGCACGCGCTGGCACAGCGGGCCGCCGGCCTGCGCTACAGGTTCGTGATCGAGGCCGACGGCGAGCTGGTGGGGACGCTCGGCATCGGGAACGTGGTGGGCTCCGTATTCCAGTCGGGCAACCTCGGCTACTTTGTCGCCCGGGCGGCCAACGGCCGCGGGGTCGCCACGCGTGCGGTCGGCCTGGCAGCCGAGCAGGCGTTCGGGCCACTCGGCATGCACCGGCTGGAGGCCGGCACGCTGGTGGACAACGTGGCCTCGCAGCGGGTGCTCGAGAAGAACGGGTTCGAGCGTATCGGCCTGGCCCGCGCGTACTTGCGGATCGCAGGCGCATGGCGCGACCACATCCTGTTCCAGCGGGTGGCGGAATGAGCGTGACGCTGCGGCCGATGCGACCGGACGAGTACCCCGCCTGGGCGGAGGAGGGGGAGCGGGGCTACATCCACCAGATGGTCGAGTTCGGCGGCATGGAACGTGAGCACGCGGCGGCGAAGGCCGTGCGCGACTTCGCGGCGGTGCTGCCGGAGGGTCTCCAGACCAAGGGCCACTGGGTGAACGTGATCGAGGCGGATGGCCAGCCGGTCGGCTTCCTGTGGTTCGCGGAGCGCGACATGGATGGCCGCCAGTCGGCCTTCCTCTACGACATCCACATCCATGAGCACGCGCGCGGCCACGGGTACGGCAGGGCGGCGATGCTGGAGTTCGAGCGCGAGGCGGCCGGCCGGGGCCTGTATCACCTGTCGCTGAACGTGTTCGGCGGCAACGCGCCCGCGCGCGGGCTCTACGGCTCGCTGGGCTGGGCCGAGGTGGCGATTACGATGACGAAGCAACTGGAGAAGTGACCCACGGGATCGGAGTCCTGCTGTGGGACTTCGACGGCACCCTTGCCCGCCGGAAAGGGATGTGGCATGCGTGCCTGATGGAGACGCTCGAGCTCCACGAGCCCGGTCATTCACTGGATCCAGATGCGGTGCGAGCGGGCCTCCGTGACGGCTTCCCATGGCATCGACCTGACGATCCGCACCCCGAGCTGTGCGATCCGATCGCATGGTGGGCTCACGTAGAGGCCATGCTGGCCGGTGCGTACCTGTCGGCGGGGATATCGGCCGGCCGGGCAAACCAGCTGG
>JAICYJ010000070.1 GCA_025934255.1 Thermoleophilia bacterium
CCGTGATCCGCGACGCGCTCGGAAAAACGGGCACCGAGGACTACATCGACTACTTCATAAAGACCAAGCAGGACGAGTGGAACGCCTACCACGAGCAGGTCACGCCGTGGGAGGTCAACCGCTACCTGACGCTGTTCTAGGCCGACGGCGGGGTGCCGGCCTCAGGGTCGGCACCCCGGACAGCTGTACATCTGCACATAGCCGCCACGGGAATTGCATCCCCGCTGGCACTGCCGCAAACACGGCCCGATCCGTAGGATATTGGCGCCCCTGCCATCGTCTCGAAAGGATCGATCGCCGTGTGCGGGTTGTGTGGATTCCTCTACAAGGATCCGGGTCGCTACGGGCCTGTCGGCCACGCCATGTTCGACATGCTCACGCCGCTTGACCGGCGTGGCACCGATTCCACCGGCGTCGCCCTCTACGGCCCGCCCCGGGATGACTCCTACGTGCTGCGCGTGCGGATCGAGGCGAACGGCGACACGCCCGGCAGGGTGCACGAGGCGCTGGCCGGCGCCGGCGCGGTCAGTGAGGAGTCCCACACCGGCGGCAACCTGCGCGCGCGCATCGGCTATGCCGGTGACCTGGGCACGCTCACCGACCTGGTCGAGGAGGTGCCCGAGACCGAGGTTTTCTCGATCGGCCGCTCGATGGAGATCGTGAAGGACGTGGGCGACGCGTCCGACGTCGAGGCCGCCGCTCCCTACAAGTCGTTCCAGGGCAGCCACGCCATCGGCCACACCCGCATGGCCACCGAGTCGCTGGTCGACGTCGCCCACAGCCACCCGTTCTGGGCGCGGCCGTTCGCCGACATCTCGGTCGTCCACAACGGCCACATCACCAACTACCACAAGCTGCGCCGGCGGCTGGCCGGGAAGGGCCACCGCTTCGCCACCGGCAACGACTCCGAGGCGATCGCCGTCTACATCGCCGACAAGCTGGAGCAGGGCGACTCGCTCGAGAACGCCCTGCGCTCGTCGGTGAACGATCTGGACGGCACCTTCGCCTACCTGATCTCGACGCCGCAGGGGATCGGCGTCGCACGCGACCGCTTCGCCTTGAAGCCGCTGATCTTCGCCGAGGACGACGAGAAGGTGCTGATCGCGTCAGAGGAGATCGCGCTGCGTCGCGTCGCCGACTCGACCGATCTGAAGCCGCGCGAGCTGGGCGCGGGGGAGGTGCGCTGGTGGCTACGCTGATCTCCGAGATCGACTGCTCGCAGCACACCACGCGCGAGATCAACCAGGCGATCAAGCGCGCGGCCGCCGACGGCGTGCCGGACGTGCGCCTGACCAACCCCGCAGCCCGCCACTGCCTGGCCGTGGCCGTGATGTCACCCACCCGCATCGTCTTCGACGGGCCGGTCGGCTGGTACTGCGGCGGCATGTGCGACGGCGCCGAGATCGTCGTCAACGGCAACTGCGGCTGGAGCGTCGGCGAGAACCTGATGTCGGGCTCGATCGCCGTGCACGGAAACGGCGGCAGCTCGGCCGGCGCCACCATCCGCGGCGGCCGTGTCTTCATTGAGGGCGACACCGGCGCCCGCACCGGCATCGCCATGAAGGGCGGCATCGTGGTCGTGGGCGGCTCGGTCGGCTACATGTCCGGGTTCATGATGCAGCGCGGCACCATGATCGTGTGCGGCGACGCCGGCGACGGCATCGGCGACTCCATGTACGAGGGCACCGTCTACGTGGGCGGCACCATCCACGCGCTCGGCGCCGACTGCGTCGAGTCCGAGCTGGGCGGCGATGACCGCGCGCTGCTGGAGTCGGAGCTGGGCGCGAACGACATCGACTCGGGCGGCTACGACTGGAAGAAGCTCGTCTCCGGCCGCAAGCTGTGGAACTTCTCGAAGCACGAGTACGACGCCTGGAGGGCAGCGCTGTGAGCGACTTCATCCCGCGCGGCGAGGACGGGCACGTGCACCAGAAGCTGTGGGTGTGGTCCCCGGAGACGATCGACGACATCCAGACCAAGGCCGAGCTGGGCCGCTATACCAACCGCGGGCTCGGCACCACCCGCCGCACCCCGCACTTCCAGGACCTGACGTTCGTGCCCTGCACGCTCTCGCGGGTGCCGCTGGAGGGCTACCGCGAGGCCTGCGACACCAGCGTCGAGATCGGCGCCCGCCACGGCGCCAAGCCGATCCGCCTGGCCACGCCGATCACGATTGCCGGCATGAGCTACGGCGCGCTCTCGCGCAACGCCAAGCAGGCGCTGGGCACCGCCGCCACCCGCGTCGGCATCTCGACCACCACCGGCGACGGCGGCATGCTCGACCTCGAGCGCGAGGCATCCGACCAGCTGGTCTATCAGGTGCTGCCCAGCCGCTACGGCTTCAACCCGCACCACCTGCGGATGGCGAACGCGGCCGAGATCGTGATCGGCCAGGGCGCGAAGCCGGGCACCGGCGGCGTGCTGCTGGGCGCGAAGGTATCGCCGATCATCGCCGAGGCGCGCACGCTGCCGCCCGGCGTCGACCAGCGCTCGCCCTGCCGGCACCCTGACTTCGTAGGGCCGGACGACCTCCAGATCAAGATCGAGGAGCTGCGCGAGGCAACCGATGGCGCGATCCCGATCTACATCAAGATCGGCGCCTGCCGGGTGGCCGACGACGTCAAGCTGGCCTGCAAGGCCGGCGCCGACGTGATCGTGATGGACGGCCTCGAGGGCGGCACCGGCGCCTCGCCGGACTCGCTCATGGACCACACCGGCATCCCCACCATGGCGGCGCTGGTGGAGGCGGTGGCGGCGCTGCGTGAGATGGAGCTGGAGGGCGTCGTCAACCTGATCATCTCGGGCGGCATCCGAAACGGCGTGGACGCCGCCAAGGCGCTGGCGCTGGGTGCCGACGCCGTCTCGATCGGCACCGCCGCGATGATCGCGCTGGGCTGCAACAAGCCGGTGTACATCGAGGACTACGAGCGCATGGGCACCGAGCCGGGCGCCTGCCACCACTGCCACACGGGGCTCTGCCCGGTCGGCATCACCACCCAGGACGAGGATCTGATCGCCCGCCTGCCGGTGGACGAGGCCGCCGATCACGTCACCGGCTTCCTCAACTCGATGACGCAGGAGATGCAGATGTTCGCGCGCGCCTGCGGCAAGAACGACGTCCACGACCTCGAGCCCGAGGACATGCGCGCCATGACGATCGAGGCATCCGCCATCACCGGCATCCCGCTGGTGGGCACCGACTTCGCCTTCCGCCCCGAGTCCTTCGCCGACGCGATCATGCGCGCGATGACGGCTCAGACCACAAACGGCCACTCCGACCAGAAGGTGCGCCACTAGATGAGTGATCCATATCTCCGTGATGTCCAAGGCGCAAGGCATCGTCTTGCGCCGGTCGGGAGTGATCTGCGATCACGCGGATCACGACCGGGCGAGAACCGAGCCTCGCAAGGACGCAGGGAGCGTCAATATCGGGAATATTGGCGCGACCGAGGACGCCGCGAGGCGACGGTTCGCAGCCGTAGCCACCCCGACCAGCTTCCGTCCCCGACCCCGCGCAGCGGCCAGGCTCGCGGGAGATATGGATCACTCATCTAAATGTCGTTCATCCTTTCCTGTCCCAACTGCGGTCCGCGGGCCGTCGACGAGTACGCCTACGGCGGCGAGGTGACCGAGCGCGCCAGGACGTCCGGCGACGAGCGGGCGCTGTTCCACTACCTCTACTTCCGCACCAACACCGGCGGCGACCAGCGCGAGTGGTGGTTCCACTCCTCCGGCTGCCGCGAGTGGTTCCAGGCCGAGCGCAACACCACCCGCAACGAGGTGCTGCAGGTGGCGCGGCCGGGCGAGCTGGCCCCGAGCCGGGAGCCGGCCGGTGGCTGAGCGGCGGCTGGCGCAACGACAGGGCGAGCTGATCGACCGCTCGCAGGAGGTGAGCTTCCAGTGGGAGGGCCGCGAGGTCACCGGCTACGCCGGCGACACCATCGCTTCGGCCCTCTACGCTGCCGGCACGCGGGTGTTCTCTCGCTCCTTCAAATACCACCGCCCGCGCGGCCTGATGTGCTGCTCCGGCCAGTGCCCGAACTGCCTGGTCGAGGTGGACGGGCAGCCGACGGTGCGCGCCTGCATGACGCCGGTCGAGCAGGGCATGGACGTGAAGCACCTGAACGCGTGGCCCTCGCTGCAGCGCGACTTCCTGCACCTGGTGGGCCGGCTCACGCCCAGCTTCGGCATGCAGGTCGGCTTCTACTACAAGACCTTCATCCACCCGCGCCGGGCCTGGCCGCTCTACGAGAAGATCCTGCGCAACGCCGCCGGCCTCGGCAAGCTCGACCCCGAGCATCGCCGCACCGAGCGGTTCGACAAGGTGCACCGCCACGTCGACGTGCTGGTGATCGGCGGCGGCGAGGCCGGGCTGGAGGCGGCCGCCGAGGCGGCCGAGCAGGGCAGGCACGTGGCGCTGGTCGAGGAGGGCCTCGCTCTGGGCGGTCAGCTGGCCTGGGGCGGGCCCCGCAGCAACGGGCGCCTGACGGCGCTGATCGAGCGGGTGAACGCGGCCGGCGTCGAGATCCTGCAGCCGGCCTACGCCGGCGGCGTCTACGAGGGCCTGCTGGTCCCGGTCTTCCAGGGGCGCACGATGCACCGCTTCCGCCCGGCCGAGCTGGTGATCGCCACCGGCTCGATCGAGCAGCCGCTGGTGTTCGGCAACAACGACCTGCCGGGCGTGATGCTGGCCAGCGGGGCACGGCGGCTGGTCAACCAGTTCCGGCTGATGCCGTGGGAGCAGGCCGTGGTGCTGACGTCGAGCGACGAGGGCCTCGCGGCCGCGCTCGACCTGGCCGACGGCGGCGTGAACGTGCTGGCCGTGGCCGACTCGCGGCGCGGCGCCGACGGCAGCGCCATCGAGGACGCCGGCATCGAGTACCTGGCGGGCTTCCAGCCCTGGCAGGCGAAGGGCTCAAAGGCGGTGACCGGCGTGGTCGTCACCCGCGACGGGGAGCACCGCACGCTGGCCTGCGACCTGCTGGTCATGTCCGGCGGCAGCGTCGGCCAGACGGCGCTCGTCAGCCAGGGCGGCGGCGGCATCCGCTACGACCGCGACCAGCGCCGCTACGTGCCCGATTCGCTGCCCGATGGGATGCGCGTCGTGGGTGCGGCGGCCGGATCGGCCGCGGCCGCCGGCGCGGTGCCGGCGCAGGCGCCGAAGACGGGCTGCAAGCAGGTCGTCTGCTTCTGCGAGGACGTCACCACCAAGGACATCGCGCTGTCGCTGGACGAGGGCTTCAGCTCGCTGGAGCTGTCCAAGCGCTACACGACCGTGACCATGGGCCCCTGCCAGGGGCGCATGTGCCACCGCAACTCCGGGCTCGTGATCGCCGACCAGCTGGGCCTCGACCCCGATTCCCAGCGCGTCGGCGTCACCACCTCGCGGCCGCCGCACAACCCGACCAGCTTCTCGCTGCTGGCGGCCCGTGGCTACGAGCCCGTGAAGCGCACGTCCACCCACCACTGGCACGCCGAGCACGGCGGCAAGATGCTGTGGGCGGGCGACTGGAAGCGCCCGTACGACTACGGCGACGGCGACAGCGAGGTGGACGCCGTGCACGAGTCGCTGGGCCTGATCGACGTCTCCACGCTGGGCAAGCTGATCGTGCGCGGGCCCGACGCCGCCGCGTTCCTGGAGCGGCTCTACCCGAACCGGTTCGGAGACATGAAGCTGGCCCGCGTCCGCTACGGCATCGTCTGCGGCGACGACGGCTCGATCATCGACGACGGCACCGTGGCCCGGCTGTCGGAGCAGGAGTACTACGTCACCACCACCTCGTCGGGCGCCGGCGGCATGGAACAGTGGTTCACCTGGTGGAACGCCGTCTGGAAGATGGACTGCGAGATCGTCAACGTCACCTCGACGATCGCCGCGTTCAACCTGGCCGGCCCGAACGCGCGCACGGCGCTGTCCACGCTGACCGACTTCGACCTCTCGAACGAGGCCTTCCCGTACCTGGGCGCCGGGCACGCCCAGATCGCGGGCGTCCCCTGCCTGGTGTTGCGGATCGGATTCGTGGGCGAGCTCGGCTACGAGCTGCACCTGCCCGCCGCGGCCGGCGAGCACCTCTGGGAGAAGCTGATGGAGGCCGGCGAACCGCATGCCGTGAAGCCGTTCGGCCTGGAGCCGCAGCGGGTGCTGCGGCTCGAGAAGATGCACATCATCGTCGGCCAGGACACGAACGCGGAGTCCAACCCGCTCGAGGCGGGGATGCCCTGGATCGTGAAGCTGGACAAGGAGTCCGACTGGATCGGCCGCTACGCGATCGAGTGGTACAAGCGCCGCGGCAACCGGCTGACGCTGGTCGGCTGGGAGGCCCAGAACGGCGGCGTGCCGATCGAGGGCACGCAGGTGGTGGGTGCCGACGGCCAGCCGGCCGGCCGCATCACCAGCTCCCGCTTCTCGCGCCGGCTGGGCAAGGCGATCGGCATCGCCTGGCTGCCGGTCGAGCAGTCCGAGGAGGGCACCGCCATCCGCATCTCCGACCCGAAGGGGTCGACGATCCCGGCCACCGTCACGCACAAGGCCTTCTACGACCCCGATGGAGAGAGGTTGCGCTCGTGAGCACCGTTGCCGATCCGTTTGCATTCCTGTCGCCGGCGGCGGCCGAGGGTGCCGTTCTGCGCACGCCGATGGAGCGAAACCACCGCCGAGCGGGCGCCGAGCTCGAGGACCGCGACGGCTGGCGAGTGGCGGACTACCCGTCGAACGGCGACGCCCCCGCCTGGGCGGCCGACATCTCCCACCACGGCAAGATCGACGTGCGCGGACCCCACGCCGAGATCGACCGGCTCAGCGCCGGGCTGGAGCTGGGCCGGGCCAGCCACGTGGACGGCGTCTGGACACTGCGCCTGTCCCCGTCGCACGCCGTCGTGCTGTGCCCGTTCTCGCGGGTCGAGCAGCTGCGCGCGCGCATCGCGTCCGAGTCTGAGGCGATCTGCGCCACCGACATGACCTGCGGCTGGGCGGGCGTGATGCTCGGCGGCGAGCGGGTGCGCGACGTGTTCATGCGCTCCTCCTCGCTGGACGTGCGGCCGCGCCGGTTCCCGGCCGGCACCTGCATGGCCGGCTCGGTGATGCGCTGCGGGTCGATCATTCTGAACGACGACGATCGCTTCTGGGTGCTCTGCGGCTGGGAGTTCGGCGAGTACATGTGGGAGTCGCTGCTCGATGCGGGGGCGATGCTCGGCATCATCCCGGTGTCGGCCACGGCCGTCCTGCGCAGCGAGGTGGCGGCATGATCGGCCTGCTCAAAAAGCACCGCTACTTCCGCGACCACGACCTCAAGTCGAGCTACGACGTCGTCATCATCGGCGCCGGCGCGCACGGCCTGGCCACGGCCTACTACCTGGCCAAGCGCCACGGCATCAAGAAGATCGCCGTGCTCGACCGCAGCTACATGGGCGCCGGCGCCTCCGGCCGCAACACCACCATCATCCGCTCCAACTACCTGACGCCCGAGGGCGCCCGCTTCTACGAGGCCAGCGTGAAGCTGTACGAGTCGCTGTCGCAGGACCTCAACTTCAACATGCTGTTCTCCCAGCACGGCCACCTGACGCTGGCCCACTCCGACCGCTCGGTGAACACGATGATGGAGCGGGCCGAGGTGAACCGGCTGGTGGGCGTCGACTCGCGGGTGGTGTACCCCGACGAGATCAAGGACCTGTGCCCGCAGCTGGACATCAGCGACCATCCAACCTTCCCGATCCTGGCCGCGCTCTACCACCCGCCCGGCGGCGTCATCCGCCACGACGCGGTGGTCTGGGGCTACGGCAAGGAGGCCGACAAGATGGGCGTCGAGATCCACCAGTACACCGACGTCACCGGCATCAACGTCGAGAACGGCAAGGTCACGGGGGTCGATACCAACCGCGGCACGATCCACTGCGACACCGTGATCTCGTGCGTCGCCGGCTGGAGCACCCTCGTCTGCGACCTGGTCGGGGTGCCGCTGCCGCTGACCACGCACATCCTGCAGGCATGCGTGACCGAGCCGGTGAAGCCGCTGCTGGACAAGATCATCGTGTCCGGCACGCTGCACATCTACATCAGCCAGTCCGACCGCGGCGAGTTCGTGATGGGATCGGAGATCGAGCCCTACTCGGGCTACTCCAACACCAGCACCTTCCGGTTCATCGAGGACCTGGCGATGCACATGATCGAGCTGTTGCCGATGCTCGGCCACGCCAAGATCCTGCGGCAGTGGACCGGCTACTGCGACGTCTCGCCCGACTACTCGCCGATCATGGGATTGACCGAGGTGGAGGGGTTCATCATCGACGCCGGCTGGGGCACATACGGGTTCAAGGCTTCGCCGATCGTCGGGTTCACCATCGCCGACCTGATCGGCACGGGCAAGACGCCCGAGCTGATCCAGCCGTTCCGGTGGGCCCGGTTCTACGAGAACGATCTTGTGTCGGAGCGCGGCGCGGCCGCGGTCTCCCACTGACATCAGCAAAGGAGCAAAGGTGAAGAGCAGCCTCGAGATCGCCCAGGAAGCCGTCCTGCGGCCGATCATGGACGTCGCCACGGAGATGGGCCTGGAGGAGGACGAGGTCGATCTGTACGGCAAGTACAAGGCCAAGATCGACCTCGGCGTGATCGACCGCCTGTCGGGTGCGCCGGACGCGAAGATCGTGTGCGTCTCGGCGATCACGCCCACCAAGGCCGGCGAGGGCAAGACCACCACCTCGGTCTCGCTGACGCAGGGCCTGGGCGCGATCGGCAAGCGACCGATCCTGTGCCTGCGCGAGCCCTCGCTGGGCCCGATCTTCGGCATCAAGGGCGGCGCCGCCGGCGGCGGTCTCACCCAGGTGGTGCCGATGGAGGATCTCAACCTCCACTTCACCGGCGACTTCCACGCCATCGCCGCGGCCAACAACATGCTGGCGGCGTTCGTCGATCGCCACATCTTCTACGGCAACGATCTCAAGATCGACCCGTTCCGCGTCAGCTGGCGCCGGGCGGTCGACATGAACGACCGCCACCTGCGTAACATCATCACCGGCCTGGGCGGCCCCACCCACGGCATCCCGCGCGAGACCGGCTTCGACATCGTGGCCGCATCCGAGGTGATGGCGATCATGGGTATGGCCACCTCGCTGCAGGATCTGCGCAAGCGGATTGGCTCGATCACGGTCGCCTACGACGTCGAGGGGGCACCGCTCACGGCCGAGCAGATGGGCTGCGCCGGCGCCATGACGGTGCTGCTGAAGGACGCGCTGAAGCCGAACCTGATCCAGACGCTGGAGGGCCAGCCCTGCTTCATGCACATCGGGCCGTTCGGCAACATCGCCCACGGCAACAGCTCGATCGTGGCCGACCTGGCCAGCCGCAAGCTGGGCGACTACCTGGTGACCGAGGCCGGCTTCGGCAGCGACCTGGGCATGGAGAAGTTCATGGACATCGTCTGCCGGGCGGGCGGGTTCGGGCCCAACGCGGTCGTGATCGTCGCCACCGCCAAGGCGCTCAAGCACCACGCCGGCCTGGAGGACGACCCCCGCAACTCGGCCGCCGACAACCTGCGCGCGATCGAGGAGGGCTCGGCGAACCTGGCCCGCCACATCCTCAACGCCAAGGAGTTCGGCGTGCCCTGCGTGGTCGCCGCCAACCGCTTCCCCGGCGACACCGACGAGGAGGTGGCGCTGGTGCAGAAGCTGGCGCTCGATCACGGAGCCCACGCGGCGGTGCTGAACGAGGGCTTCTCCAAGGGCGGCGCCGGTGCGGCCGAGATGGCAGAGGCCGTGGCCGATGCCGCCGACCAGCCCAACACGTTCAACTTCATGTACGAGGACTCCGACCCGATCGACGTCAAGATCGAGAAGATCGCGAAGCGCATCTACCGGGCGGACGGCGTCGACTTCCTGCCGGCCGCGCAGCAGAAGATCGAGCAGTTCACGCGCGACGGGCTGACCGGGCTCTCGATCTGCATGGCCAAGACGCACCTGTCGCTCTCGGCCGATCCGGCCCTGGCGAACGCGCCGACCGGCTTCCGCATCCCCGTGCGCGACATCCGGCCCTACACCGGCGCCGGGTTCCTGACCGCGCTGTGCGGCGACATCATGCAGATGCCCGGGCTGGGCAAGACCCCGGCCGGCTTCAACGTGGACATCGACGAGGATGGGAAGACGGTCGGACTCTTCTAGCGATCACAGGGACGACCCGTATCTGAGCGCAAGCGTCGCGCAGCTGCTCGACGACCTGGCCGCCCGCATCCCCGCACCGGGGGGCGGGGCGGCCGCGGCTCTGACCTGTGCGATGGCCGCGGCGCTGGTCGAGATGGCGACCTCGTTCGCCTCGGCGCAGGGGCTGGAGGCGGTGCGCGACCGGGCGCACGTGATCCGCGAGCGGGCGTCGGGGCTGGCCTACGCCGACGGCCGCGCCTACGGCGTGGTGCTGGAGGCGCTGCGGATGGAGAAGGGCGACCAGCGGACGGCGTGCCTGGACGAGGCGGTGTCCGGCGCGATCGCGGTGCCGATGCAGGTGCTGGAGCTGGCCTCCGAGGTGGCGACGCTGGCGGCGAATGTCGCCGAGACGGGCAACAGGAACCTGGAGGGCGACGCGCTGGCGGGTTCGCTGCTGGCCGAGGCGGCGGCGCGCTCGGCGGCCACGCTGGCGCAGATGAACATGAGCATGCTGTCGCGCCACGCCGTGGCCGAGGCGCACCTGGAGCGCATGCGCCCGGCGCTGGCGAAGGCCACGCGAGCGCGCGAGCGCGCCGTCACGGCATACACGCACGTGTAGGCGCGGCGGCTGTCAAGGGGCCGGCCTCAGCCCCGGGGGATGGTGTCAAACACCGACTCGGCGACCGGGACATTCCGGCACCGGCCCTTGACGCCTGTCACGGGCGGCGTCACAGCAGAATCGCCCGGCTGAGCCAAACCGGGAAAGATTGGAGTCAAACACGGCTTCCGCCCTTGACGACGGTCCCGAACAGACCCGTGACGGGTCGTTGCAGAATCGGCACCCGCTACAGATGCTTCCCGAACCACGCCACGATCCGCTCCATGCGGTCGACGCGGCGGTCGGGTCGTGCGCTCGAGGCCATCGAGTGGTCGCTGTCGGGGTACAGCACGTACTCGACCTCCCGGCCCAGCCGGCGCAGAGCGATGAAGAACTGCTCGTTGTCGGCCGGCGGGCAGCGCAGGTCGCTCTCGCCCTGCAGGATCATCAGCGGCGTGTGCACGTTCGACACGTGCCGCAGCGGCGACTGGCGCCAGAGCGACTCCACGCCCTCGGGCGTGAGCGGCTCGCCCAGGCCCTCCTGGGGGTTGTAGATGTAGCCGACGTCGCAGTTTCCGTAGGCCGAGATCTGGTTGGTGACGCCGTTGGACGAGACCGCCGCTGCGAACCGGTCGGAGGTGCCGACCAGCCAGTTGACCATGAACCCGCCGTAGCTGTTGCCGTAGCAGCCCAGCCGCCTGGGGTCAGCCAGCCCGGCCTTGACCAGGTGGTCGAGCACGGCGTGGCAGTCGGCGTCGTCCACGTCTCCCCAGGCCCCGTCCAGTGCCGCGATCCACTCGCGGCCCTGATCCCACGACCCCCGGATGTTGGGCCGCGCCACCCGGTATCCGGCGCCGACCAGCATGTGGCCGGTAGCGTCGGCCGCATAGGGCCAGGCCCAGGTGGGGCCGCCGTGGACGTGCAGGATCGTCGGCAGCGGCCGGTTCCTCGCGCCGCCCGGCGACAGGACGAACGTGCGGATCGGTCCCGCCGGGCCCTTCACGATCAATTCCTGCATCTCGGGGCGCGCCCGGCCGGCCAGCCAGGCGTCGCCGGCCGCGGTTCGCCGCCGCGGCTCGCGCCCCGGCTCCAGCGCGTACACGTCGGCGCCGTCGTACTCGCTCAGCGACATCAGCGCCGCCACCCGTTCGCCGGTCCCGGTCAGCTCATAGGCCGTCGGGTTCAGCTCGGGGCCGACCAGCTGCACCAGCCCCTCGTCCGTGACCCGGCAGGGCAGGTCGCGGCCGGCGTCCGGGATCACGGTCAGCCGCTCGTCGCCGCCGCCCTGCTTGCCGGCAAAGTTCTCCATGCCCTCGGTCAGCAGTCGGCCCGAGCCATCACCGGCCACGCTCCATACCAGCGTCGGGTCCTCGTCCTTGGGCGGGTTGCGGTTGTACGCGACGCAGATCGGCGTGCCGTCCGGATCGAACGAGAAGCGCATCACCTCGCCGGGCAGCCTCGAGCGCTGCCGGATGCGGCCGCTCTTGACCTCCACCACGTGCACCTGCGAATCGGGATGGATCTCGTCGCCGCCGCGGTCGGCGATGAAGCCGATCGACTTGCCGCCGGGATGGGGGCGCACGTGGTACGCCGACCCGGGGCCCCTGGTCAGCCGCCGGGAGCGGCCGCCGAGGGTGACCACGTGGACATGGCGCCGGTGGTCGAGCAGGCCGTCGCCGTCCATCCGCCAGTCCACGTGGCGCAGGACTCGCACGGTCGCGGTCTCGTCGCCCTTGCGCTCGCCGTGCAGGTCATATGACTCGTCGTCGGTGGCCACCACCGCCAGCGAGCGGCCGTCCGGCATCCACTCCGCCTCGGTCACGCCCCGCCTGAAGGCCGTCAGCGGCTTCGGGTCACCGCCGTCGAGCGGCAGCACCAGCAGCTGTGATACCCCGGCCTTCTCGCGGTCGGAGAGGAATGCCAGCGAGCGGCCGTCGGGCGAGAAGCGCGGCGCGGAGTCGCTCCAGGCCCCGTGCGTGAGCCGCCGCGGCCGGCCGCTGCCGAAGGGCACGATCCACAGGCTGGAACGGTCCTTGCCGCCGACCACCGTGCGCTCGCTGTAGGCGATCCGCTCGCCGTCGCGCGACAGATCGATCGAGCTGATCAGCCGCTCGCGCAGCAGGTCGGCGGGAGCCAGGCGGGATAGGATGGGCGACGCCATGGTGCGGAAGTATTCCCGGTTTGCGCTGCGGGTGGCGCGATGAGCGACGTCGCCGAGTTCCTCGGACGCTACGAGCCGTTCTCGCATGCCGACCCGGCGGAGCTGGAGCTGCTGGCCGAGGCCGCGGAGGTGGTGTCGGCGCCGCCGGGAGCGTCCATCCTGATCGAGGACGGCGCCGTCTCGCGTGGCGTCTACGTGGTGCGCAGCGGTGCGGTCGAGCTGGTGCACGAGGACGAGGTGGTCGACGTGCTGGATGTCGGTGAGGTGTTCGGCCATCCGTCGATGCTGACCGGGCAGTCGCCGGCCTTCACCGTGCGCGCCCGCGAGCAGTGCGAGCTGATCCTGATCCCGGCCAGGCAGGCGGTGCCGCACCTGAGCGGCGAGTTCGTGGCCTCGACCCTGCGTGCGCGCATGATCCGCACCGGCCAGGTGGTGCACGCACAGGGCGACGTCCGCACCGCCCACCTGGGCGACCTCGTGCACCGGCCCGCGCCGATCTGCGCGCCCACCGACACCGTCCGCGAGGCCGCCCGGCGGATGGCCGAGAAGGACGTGTCCTGCATCCTGGTCGACCTCGACGGCGCCTGGGGCGTGCTCACCGACTCCGACCTGCGCCGCAAGCTGGTGGCCGCGGGGCTGTCCTACGACACGCCGGTGTCGGAGCTGATGGTCGACCGCGCGATGACCGTGCCGCCCGAGCGGCTCGCCATCGACGCGATGATCGACATGCTCGACCTCGGCATCCACCACCTGCCCGTCGTCGACTCGCACGGCACGCCGCTCGGCATCGTCACCGCCACCGACTTGATGTACCTCGAGGGCCGCACCCCGTTCGCCGTGCGGCGCGCGATCAGCAAGGCCGAGAGCGCCGACCAGGTGGTGGAGGCGGCGAGCTACCTGCCCCAGACGATCGTTGCGCTGACCCGTGCCGGCGTCTCGTCGGTGGACGCCTGCCGGGTGCTGGCACTCGCCGGCGACACCGCCACCACGCGCCTGCTGGAGCTGGCCTTCCAGCGCCACGGGGCGCCGCCCTGCTCGTGGGCCTGGATGGCGCTGGGCAGCGTCGCCCGCCGCGAGCAGACGCTGGCCTCTGATCAGGACAACGCGTTCGCCTACGACGACCCCGGCGGAGAGGAGGTCGACGCGTTCTTCGCGACGGTGGCAGCCGAGATCAACAACGACCTGGAACGGTGCGGCTTCGGCGCCGACAACTCCGACGTGATGGCGCGGAACCGCCAGTGGCGGATGAGCAGCAGCGAGTGGTCGCGGGTGCTGGCCGACTGCCTGGAGCACCCGGACCGCTCACACCTGGTGCGCGCCGCGGTCTCGTTCGACTTCCGCCAGGTGGCCGGCGGCCTCGACATCGTGCGCCCGCTGGTCTCGATCGAGCGGCAGGCGCCCCGCCACCCGGACTTCGTCGCGCGGCTGGCGCGCACGGCCACGGACTTCACGCCACCGCTGGGACGGCGCGGCAAGTTGATCACCAACGACGACGGCCGCATCGACCTCAAGAAGCAGGGCATCATCCCGATCGTCAACCTGGCCCGGTTCCACGCGATCGCGGCCGGCATCACCGTCTCCTCGACCCTCGAGCGGCTGACCGCCACCGAGGCCGCCGGCCAGCTCAGCGGCGAGGCCAGCTCGGAGCTGCGCGAGGTGTTCGAGCTGCTGCTGGGGCTGCGCGTCGAGCAGCAGGTGGCCCAGGTCGAGCGCGGCGAGCAGCCGCGGAACATGCTCGATCCGCGCGGTCTGCCGACGCTCGCGCGCAGCCAGATGGTGCAGGCCTTTCAGGTGATCGCGGGCCATCAGAAGCAGCTCGCACGGTACGTGCCGATCGGCCTGTAACCGCGCTTCCGACGAATCTCCCTCCAGGTCTTTACAAGCGTCCGCCCGGCGTGGTTGACTATCGCAACACCGGTTACAACGACGCTCGGAGGGAGGCGGTATGTCGCAAGTCGAATCTGGCGCTCCTGACTACGAAGGTGGTGGTCTGAGCCGCGAGACGAACTGGTGGGGAGCCTTCGTGATCGGCCTCGCCGGCACGATCCTGGTGACGGGTATCGCGCCGGTGATGGTGACGACGCTGGGTGCGGCATCGATTCCGCTCATCGTCTTCATCACGATCACCGGCTACCTCCTGTGCCTGCTGCTGGCGGAGCTCTCGGCGATGATGCCCGAACGCACGGGCGGCTCGCCCTCCTACGCGTACGTCGCCTACAAGGACAAGTGGCCGCGGTTCGCCAAGCACGTGAACGGCGTCACGGCCTGGATGTACTGGCTGGGCTGGTTCCCGGTGGCGCCGCTGAACATGATCCTGGCGTCGTTCTACCTGGTGGACAAGTTCGGCCTGTCGCAGAAGGGCTTCACGCCGATCCATACGCCGATCGCCTACTGGACGATCGTGATCTCGGTGGTCGGCATCATCCTGGTCTTCATCCCCGCCTACCTGGGCATCCGCCTGGGCACGGTGTTTGCGACCGTGCTGGGGCTGCTGTCGATGATCCCGCTGACGTTCCTGGCGATAGCGCCCATCTTCCGGCCGTCGGTGACGGACTGGGGGCAGCTGTCGGGGTTCCATCAGCTGGACGGCTCCGGCTTCTTCACCGGGCTCGGCGGCGAGGGCTGGCTGACGGTATACCTGGCATACGCGTTCCTGCTGACCTGGAACGTGATCGCGATGGAGGCCGCGGCCTGCTACATCGGCGAGTGCCGTGACCCCGAGCGGGACGCCAAGATCGCGATGAACCTGGAGGGCCTGTACGGCCTCTTTATCTACACCATGATCCCGATCAGCTTCATCGTGGTGCTGGGCGCGAGCGCGCTCAGCAACCCGGCGCTGGTCGACCCGGCCACGATCTTCTCGACCTTCGCCGGGAAGGTGTTCTCGAGCGGCGGCAACACGCTCGACTGGCTGATCACGATCATGCTGGTGGTGGCCCTGGCGCTGTCGGCGCTGAACGCCATCATGGGCTGCGCCCGCTCGCTGCACCAGATGTCCATCGACGGCCAGTTCCCGCGCATCTTCTCGCGCGTGAACAAGCACGG
>JAICYJ010000046.1 GCA_025934255.1 Thermoleophilia bacterium
CCGTTCGTCTCCCCTCGGGTGCGTCTGCAGGACGTCCCGGTCGGCCCGATGCAGCCAGGTCAGGACGATCAGCTCGTCGCCCGGCTCGAGGCGATGCAAGGCGTCGGCGAACGCGGTATCGATCTCAAGCAATGCCTCGGGCGCTCCCTCAAATGCCTGGTTCGGGGCATCAGAGATCGCGCCCAGCGTCGAGCGGACAACGCCGATCGGGCGAACCGCGTAACGCTCTGCCTCATCCATTGCATACGAGTCTCGCACGACCGCGGCCGGGAAGCGCCGACGGCAGAGATTCCGACCGCACCCTTGGTTCAGCGGCTACAGGCGATCGTGCTGAGGTCGCAGTTGAACGCACGCTCGGTTGAGTCCTCCCGCCCACGTCCATGCATACATCTCAAGAGGCGACACCTCCGAAGGATCACCCGCACGGGGGAGTGTGCGTCATAGCAGCCCCCCGTATAACGGCCAGGTATCAGCCTCTCGACTCCAAGAGGTGCTCCATGCAGTCCCGTCCGCCACGCGCATCGTCTTCGCAGCGAATTGACGAAAACTGGCTCCAGCAATGGATCGCGTTTGGAATGCTGGAAATGGCCGTCTACCTGACCAAACAGGCGCGGTTCGCTGCCTATCTGGCAAAGCACGATCAGCCTCCCAAGCGGCGTTCGCGTGCGAAGAAATCCTGAATAGCAATGGGGTAGCTGGGTTGCGAGGCGAGCCGCCTTACGCACGGCTCGCCGCCTCGCGCGGCGCAGAACCACGTTCGAAACCGATTCGCGGCTCCGGGCCTGTTCCAGAGACGCTGGACCCGGCGGCGAGGAATGCCGTTCCGAAGGCCAACTCGGTCAAGGAGACATCGGCCAGTTCTTTCCGCATCGCTGCGCTTATCGCTTCCCACGGACGGCGCACCATCCACTCATCTATGGAAGCGAAATGCCGCACGATTGCGATTCCGAGCTGCGTTGGCCACCGAGGCGTGTTGTCGGGGAGCTTGAGATCCAATACGACCCAGCGACCACCGTGGGAGAGGGCCGCAGCGCCGTGCGCGATGACATCTGCGCACTCGGGCACCTGGCACAGGGCGTATGTGGACAGGATCGCGTCGACCCCGGTCGGGAAGTGGAAGCTGGCCGCGTCGGCTTGCACGAGGCTGATATTGCTCCAGCCGTTGTTCTGGAGTCGATGCTGGGCTTGAGCGAGCATTGCGTCGGTGAGGTCGACACCGACGATGTGGCCGTTGGGTCCGATCGCCTGCTCGATCAGCGGAAAGTTCAGACCTGTGCCGCAGGCGATGTCGACCACACGGTCACCTGGGCGAAGACCGAGTGCTTGTACCGCCTGGAGGCGTTGTGTCCGCTGCGGGTAGCCGGGTACGGGGTAAAGGCGGCAGGTGATGTCGTAGTGCTTCGCCTTCTTGCGGTAGGTCTCTATTAGGTGTTCTTGCGCTGGGCCGATCTGGCTCGCGGCGTGCTCCTCGATCGCCGTAGCGCGGTGGGCCCCGGCGTCTGCCATCTAGGAATCCGAGCCCTCTGGCGCAGCGGACTCGACGGCAGCCTTGATCGCCGCCATCTCGGTATCGCTGACGCGCTGAATCCTGCCTGCGAGAACACGGCCGGGGATCGCGCGCATGATGCCGCCGCGGTCGACCTCAACCCACATCAGGGCCTCGGTATGCCTACCGTCCATCGGCTCGAGCTCCATCCCCCAGCGCGCTGCGGAAGAGCCCATCGGCCCGGCGAACGCCAAGCTATGGGGCGCTTCGACAGCCGTCACGTGCTGGGCCCGATCGCGGGTCCGCCCGAGTACCCCTTTCGCGCGCTGCTCCACCCTCGAGCCGGGCTGAAGCGGAACCCCTCCGACAGCCCGACACTCGAGAACCCCCGGCGCCCACTCGGGCCAGCGTCCGAGATCACAGACGTACGCCCACACATCAGGGACGCTGCCGGCGATTGTCATGCGGCTCTCGGTTCTGACCGCCATCACGCGCAGGTTGTGTCGGTCACTTTGCAGTTGCCTCGGTTCGCCGGCGACCCTGCTTCCCACCTGATACGCCTGCCAACGACCTCAGACACACCCTCCTCCTGCATCCCAGGGATTCGACCTGGATTCAATACGGTGGCGAGCCCGCGATCGGATCTCAGTCCCTTAGTTGCTGCTCAACGCACTACTCCATCGCTGCGAGCAGCTCATTGCACGACTGTTCGCAGCGGCGGCAGGTTTCGGCGCAGATACGGCAGTGCTCGTGGTGATGGGCGTGCCGCTGGCACTCATCTCCACTTGCACGGCAGGCTGCGGCGCAGGCCTCGACGGTCGCGCGGACGACGCCGAAATCGGGCTCCGTCTGGCGCGTCACCATGCGGCCGGTGGCGTCGCAGAGATCGGCGCAGTCAAGACACAGGCGAATGCAGCGGACCATGTCTCGGACGTCCTCCTCGGCGAGACTCGCGTCGGCACAAGCAGTGCACGTGGCGGCGCAGTCGACGCAGTCTTCGACGCAGCGAAGAAGCGCCTCGCGATCGATACTGGTTGGGTGTGGATGCGTCCCGATGAGCTCTCGAACACTCACGTCGACCCCTTCCTCTAGCTCGGCGACCAACCATCTCCACCGTCACTGGAGAACTATCGGATTCGGCTCAACCACGCCGAAAACAGCGAAGCCCTCTAACGGACTCGAACCGTTGACCCCTTCCTTACCATGGAAACAAGGCGGTACTACCAGCCTTGACCAAAAGAGCCCCTAAGCGGCTTCGTTGAGCCACTTCTGCGAGGTCAGAGACAAGGCGAAGGACGTGCGGGATCGTAAACTCGGAGCATTTTGGACGCAAGTTGGACGCAATCGACGTTGTCTCTAAAGACAACGATGCTCGACTCCTTCTTGCTCCTCCGGAACTCTGCGCTGACCACGCAGGGGAGTGTGCTAGCCTCGCCAACAGCTAGTGCCGAATACCCAACTAGACTTCCTGTGCTGAAGAGACTGGACAACATCGACGTCCTTTGCGCCGACGTGGCGAGCATGGAGCGGTTCTACCGCGAGGTGCTCGAGCTCCCGCGCGTGCTGCCGTATGACCCCGAGCAGGGGTGGGCGGGATTCCAAGCCGGCGACGTGACGATCTTCCTGATCGGCTCGTCCGAGGCGCCCTGTCCGCGCCGCATGCCCGGTGCCGGGCCGCCCGGGTTCGAGTCGTTCGCCTTTCATGTTGACGATCTCGAGCAGGCGATCGCTGAGTTTGACCGGCGGGGTGTCACCTGGGCGGCCGAGGTGGTCGAGTCACGATGGTATCGGTATCGCAGCTTCTATGACCCCGAGGGAAACATTCTCCACCTGACGATGCCCGACCGCGCGGCGCTCGGCCTCGAGCCGGCATGAGTGCGTTGAACGGCACTGCCGTGATCGATGCGGATGTGCATGCCCTCGTGCCCTCGATCGAGAGGCTGTTTCCCTGGCTCGACGCGCACTGGCAGGAGGTGGCGCAAACCACGCAGTTCCGCGGGCCCACCGATACTCCCTACCCGCCGAGCGCAGCGACCAGCATGCGACCCGACCTCGATCCCGCCGCCGGAGTGGCCGAAACCGTCGAGGATCTGCGGGCCCACGTGCTCGATCCGACGGGGGTCGAGGCCGCCATCCTTGTGTGTGCCTATGCCACCGAGGCGATCAAGAATCCCGACGCCGCCGCCGCGCTCAGCACCGCTGCCAACTCCTGGGTGGCCGAGCAGTGGCTGGCAAGCGAGCCGCGGCTGCACGGATCGATCGTCGTGCCGGGGCTTCACCCGACGTTGGCCGTCGAGGAGATCGAGCGCTGCGCGGAGAATCCCCGGTTCGTCCAGGTGGTGCTCCCTGTGCGCTCGTTTGCACCCTACGGCAACCGGATCTGGTGGCCGCTGCTGGACGTGGTCACGCGCCATGGGCTCGTGCTGAACCTGCACTTCGGCGGCGCCAGCGGCGACCCGCCGACGTCGGTGGGCTGGCCCAGCACGTACCTGGAGGAGTACGTCGACATGCCAAGCGCGTTTCAAACGCAGATCATGAGCCTGGTGGCGGAGGGGGCGTTCGACCGGTTCCCCGATCTGCGGGTGCTGTGCTCTGAGAGCGGCTTCGCCTGGCTGCCGAGCTTCATGTGGCGGTTCGACCGGCTCTGGCACGCTCTGCGGCGGGAGATGCCGTGGGTGCGCCGGGCGCCGTCGGCGTACATCCGCGACCACATCCGGGTCACCACCCAGCCGTTCGACGTGCCGGTCGACGAGTTCCCCCGCGTGTACGACCACATCGGCTCGGACGAGCTGCTCTGCTATGCCACCGACTACCCGCATTGGCAGTCTGAAACCGTCGCCGCCGCCGTGCCTCCGCTTCCCGAGGGCCCGGCGCTGCAGGCTATCCTGGGAGGCAACGCGCGACGGCTGTTCGGCCTCGGAGGTGAGCGCAATTGACAGGTGAGCAGGGCAGATATACAGGCCCCCTGGTGGACTGCGACGTGCACAACGCGTTGCCGTCCGACGACGCCCTGCATCCCTACATGCCCGCGGACTGGCGGTCGCGCCGCGATTCCCTTACCTACCTGCCGACGGCGTTTCGTGACGTCCGTGAGAACCTCGGCGACCGGTCCTACATCGGTGCCGAGTATCCCCGGCCCACCAAGCGCGCGTCCCGGGTAGACGCGTGGCCGCCGGGCGGCGGTGCGCCGGCCTCCGACCTGGCGTTCACCCAGGCACAGCTGCTGGACGCGTGGAACATCTCCTACGCGGTGCTCAACCCGCTACTCGGAATCGGCGAGATGCTCAACCTCGAGCTCGCGGCGGTGATGGCCCGAGCGGCCAACGATTGGCTGGCTGACCAGTGGCTCGACCGCGATTCGCGACTGCGGGCGTCGATCGTGGTCCCCTACGAGGATCCGCCCACCGCCGCCGCCGAGATCGACCGGGTCGCGCGCGATCCGCGCTTCGTGCAGGTGCTGGTGTTGTCACGGATGATCGAGCCGATGGGCCGCCGGCGGTATTGGCCGATCTATGAGGCGTGCGAGCGCAACGGGCTGGCGCTGGGCGTCCACAACGGCGGCTGGGGTGGTCACCCGATCACGCCGGCCGGGTTTCCTTCGTACTACCTCGAAGACGCTGCCGCCATGGCGGGCGCGTTCCAGGCGCAGGTCGGCAGCCTGATCTGCGAGGGTGTTCTCAACCATTTTCCGGGACTGCGGATCGTCTTGATCGAAGGCGGGTTCGCGTGGATCCCCGCCCTGATGTGGCGGCTCGACCGGGCGTGGCGGATGCTCGGGGCGGAAGTGCCCGCGGTCGACCGGCTGCCGTCGGAGCTGATCCGCGAGCGGTTCTGGGTCAGCACTCAGCCGATGGAGGAGCCGGAACGCCCCGCTCAGTTCCACGAGTTGCTCGACCAGCTGCAGATGACCGACCGGATCATGTTCTCGACCGACTACCCGCACTGGGATTTCGATGCGCCCAACCAGGCGCTCCCCGCCCGCCTCACCGCCGATCAGCAACGGAAGATCCTGCACGAGAACGCGGCCGCGCTGTATCGCCTACCGACGCCCGCCGACGCAGCCCCCACCGGTGACTAGACACGTCGTGTGTACCACCCACGAGCTGCCTCCCGGAGGCCGCCGGATCGTCGAGGTCGAGGGCCGCTCGATCGGGGTCTTCAACGTCGCCGGTGACTACCTGGCGATCCGTAACCGCTGCCCCCACCAGGGCGGCCCGCTGTGCGAGGGCGTGCAGGTCGGCGAGCTCACATCCGATCTTCCCGGTGATTACGAGCACTCACGCCCAGGGGAGATGATCCGCTGCCCCTGGCACGGCTGGGAGTTCGACCTGAGGACCGGAGCCTCGTGGTTTGACCCGGCCCGTCGCCGGGTGCGCTCTTACAAGGTCCAAGTCGTACCCCGCGGGGAGCTGGAGGAGCCGCCGCCGCGACCGGGGCTCCATCCGGGGCCGTACACCGCGGAGACCGTGCCGGTGACGGTGGAAGGGGCCTACGTCGTGTTGGAGCTCGCGCCCTCGGGCAACTGACCCGAGCCCGGCTCAGGCGTTGCGCTGGGACATCACCGAGGAGTCGACCCCGCCTTTGAGCGAGAAACGGTCGGCGAGGATCGCTTTGCCGAGTTCGCGGGTGTTGATCTCATCGCGGAAGTGCAGGGTGAAGGTGCGGGCATCGCGGTACATCTGCTCCAGCGGATAGTCACGAAACGCAGTCCGCGCGCCGCAGATGTCGAAGCCGCGGCTGGTGGTGTCGAGCAGCACGCGCTTGGCCAGGTGGAGCGTCTTCAGCGACTGGGCCTCGGCGATCGCCGGATCGTCCTGCTCCCAGGCGCGAGCGGCCTCGTACAGCGCCGAGCGCACACCGAAGATGTCGGCGGAGAGATCGCCGATCGCGATCTGGGTGAACTCGCTCTCGGCCAGGTAAGCGCGCTGCCGGACGAAGTCACAGATCACTTCGAAGGCGGCTTGGGCGGAGCCGACGTAGTTTGCGGTGAACCCCAGCGTGAAGCTGCGCGGGTCGCGGAGCGTCCAGTCGCCGGGCTCGCCGATCACCCGCTCAGCAGGGAGTTCGAGGTCGGTCACCTTCACCCCCCAGCTGACGGTCGGACGCATGCCCAGCACGTCCCACTGATCGATCAGTTCGACCTCCGGAGCGTGCCGCGGCACCAGCACCGTGACCGTTCGCTCGGGGTACGGCTGCTCGCCGGGCACCGCAACCCAGATCAGCAGGTGGTCAGCCGCCGGGCCAAGCGAGGCGAAGAACTTGTGGCAGGTCAGCCGCCAGCCGTCGCCGGACGGGACGAGCTCTGAGGTGTATTCGCCGGGCTTCGCGGAACCAGGATTGGTCTCGCTGCCGACCGACGCGAGCAGCAAACCCTTGCTGATGATCTCGGGCAACAGCGCGTCGAGCTGGGCCTTGGTGGCGTGCCGTGAGATGTATCCCAGCGCGTGGGAGTGCACCTGCAGGAGCTGCGCCGTGGACGAGTCGATCCGGGCGAGCCGCTCGATGGCGCGGTAGTAGGCCACGTAGTTGCCGCCCCACCACAGATCATCGCCGCCGTACTCGGCCGGTGCCGTCAGTGCGAGCAGCCCGGCGGAGCGGAGGTCATCGAAATTCTCGGCGGGGAAGGCCGCGGCGTCGTCATACCCGCGGGCGCGCGCCCGGAAGTCGGGCGCGAGCGCCTCAATCTGCAGAAGGCGGGTATCCAGGTCGATGGGCGTGCTGTTAGTGACGGTCATCGATCCACTCCATAGGTCAGAACGGCGATCAGCTGTTCGGGGGTACGGCCGGCGAGGGTTCCCACCGGTGGACGGGGGGTAGAGATCGAGACGGGGCCGGTGCCGAATTGGTGCTCCGCCTTGGTGGCCACCACTCGCTCCCAGCCGCTGCTGCCGGCCTCGCCGGGAGCCTCGAGGACACCTGAGTCGAACACCGATCCGTCGGCCGTGCGGACGACCAGCCGGGAGAGCCGCCGCGCCGGGAATGCGGCATTCAGCTGCGGATCGACCACGACCCGAGTCGTGGCCGCGATCGCCTCGGCGCGGGCATCGACGGCCGACGGCAGCGCCTCGGGCGCACCGAACCGTCCAGCAGATAGCGCCACCGCGACCGGCCACACCACGCTGTATTGCATCTCTTCCGTCGTCTCCGGACGCCGTGTCGAAAGCGAGTCGGCGGCCGCGAAGGTGTGGATCTCGACCGCCGCGATCCCGCGGTCGCCCAGTTGGGGGTGCAGCGCGAGCGCCGCATCGAGTGCTTGCTGCGACCAGCGACAGCACGGGTACGGCTTGACGTAGAGATCCAGCAGCTGCCAGTCACGTCCGAGCGACGCGACGTCGAACCCGTCCAGACCTTGACTGCGCAGGCCGGTGAACCCGGCCTCGGCCAGGAGTGCCGCCGACATGCCCATGAACGATCCCCAGCCCACCGCGTCCTTGGTCATCGCCGGATCGGTCACCGCCCGGGACATGTGGGCGATCGGGGCGTGGTACTCGGCGATGTTGACGGCGTGTCCGAGCCGATCGGCGTCCAACCCATACACCCGCGCGCAGGCCACGGCTGCGCCGAGCGAGCCCCATGCACCCGAGGCGTGATACTCGACCTCTCGCGCGTGCAGCTCGATCCCCGCACGAATCGCGACCTCATAGCCGATCAAAGCGGCCAGCAGAAACTCCTCGCAGCTCGCCCCGCGGCTCTCTGCCGCCGCCAGCGCGGCAGGGATCACGATCGCCCCCGGGTGCCCCTTGGTGATGCGGTGGCCGTCGTCGAAGTCCAGGGCGTTGGCGAGCACCCCGTTGGCGAACGCCGCCCCGGGCGCGGCCAGACGGCGGCCGTCGAGCAGGGCGGTCGCCTCAGCGCCCGCGTGCACCTGACTCGCGTAGCCGGCGGCGATCGCGACCGACCGCAGCTCGCGAGCCGCCACCGATACCGTGGCGAGATCGAGGGTCAACCAGGCCAGCCGGCGCTGCACCGCGGGCGGCACATCGGCCCACGTGAGCCCGGTCGCGAACTCCCACAGCACCTGCTCGGCGCCGGTCGACGACGACGCCGGCTGCGCGGCCCGCTCAGCCACCTTCGTCCAGGTTAGCCGGCCGCTCGCCGCGGAGCGCCGCTCCCAGCTCTCCGGCGGCTGCGATCAGCGCTGCGCCGACCAGGTCGACACCCGCCTCGAACCGGTACTTGGGCGCCGAGACGTTGAAGGCCGCAACGATCCTGCCTTGCGGGTCCCGGACCGGGGCGGCGACGGACACGAGCCCCGGCTCCATCTCCTCGTCGGCGGTGGCGAAGCCGCGCGCCCGGGCCTCCTCGATCATAGCCTCCAGCTCGTCCAGATCCTTGGCCGTGTTCGGCGCAAGCGACGTGAACTCGACGCCGCCGAACACCGACTCCAGCTCGGCCCGGGGGTGGTCGAACAGCAGCGCCTTGCCGACCGAGGTGCAGTAGGCCGGGGTGGTGCGACCCACCCAGCCGACGGCCTGCACCGCCCGCGGGGACTGGTGGGAGAGGATCGTGATCGTGTCGGATCCTTGCAGCACCGACAGGTAGGCACGCTCTCCGAACTCGGACACGAGCTGGGCGAGCAGCGGTTTGGCGTAGTCGAGCAGCCGGCGCTCACCGGCAAGGTTTGCCATCGCAAAGATGCGCCAGCCCAGCCGGTAGGCGAGCGTATCGGGGTCGCGATCGACCAGGCCGTACTCGGCCAGCGTCGACAGCGCCCGGGACACCTGGCTCTTCTCTCGCCCGAGCATCTCCGCGATCCTCGTGACTCCCAGGCCCCCCTCGGCGATTGCCTGGTCACTGGACAGGCTCAGCAGCGTCTCCACGCCGCGGCGGATGCTGGTCTCCCGCTCGGTGCGAACGTCGGCGCTCACCGCATCCTTCGGCTTGGTTGCTTCATTCCCAACCACGGTTGGTACAACCTAGCAGAGAACTCCGGCTGCTTCGGCTCAGCATCCGCCCGCCGCCGTGCTCCAGGGCGGGTCGGACGCGGAGGTGCAAACCACCCCGTCCGCCGGATGCGCGATGGCGACCGCGCTCACGCGCGCAAACGGCTCAGCCCCGGGGAGCGACGCCTCCGCAACGACCGTGTGCCCGCGCTCGGACAGCCGGTCGCGCACGGCCGCCGGGATCCGGTCGTCGACGAACGTCTCCTGGCCCTGGCAGTAGACGCGCGGCGCCGCCACGGCGGCGTCCACCGTCATGCCGAAATCGACGGCGTGCACGAACGCGTGCACGACCCCGCTCAGGATCCGGTAGCCGCCGGAGCCGCACGCGCCGAAGACCGCCCTGCCGTCGCGGGCCGCCACGATGCTCGGTACCGCGAAGTAGGGCATCTTGCCCGGGGCGATCGAGTTGCCTCGGCCGGGCCGCGGGTCGTAGTTGACCATCGAACTGTTGAGGAAACAACCCACTTCCGCGACGTACACCAGCGAACCGAAGTCGTGCCCCACGGTCGTGATCAGCGCCGCCACGTTGCCGTCGGTGTCGGCTGCGGTCATCTGGGTCGTGCCGGGGCTCTTGGCGCCCAGATCGAACGGCCGGGGGTCGGCTGCGGTGATCGGCCGGGGCGCGGCCCGGTCGAGCCGGATGTCCACTGCCCGCACCTGGGCGAACTCCCGCCCGGCTAGCCCGGCGAGAGGGCTGTCGACGTGTTCGTCGTCTCCGAACCACACGACGTTGTCGACGAATGCGTGCCCGAACGCTTCGGCCATCAGGTGGTAGAACTCGGCGCTGCCCGGCGCTGCGGCCGGAAACTGGTCGAGCAGATTGAGCACCTCATAGCCGACCTGGTCGTTGGCGGTGACGTACTGCACGTCGCGGAAGCTGGCCGGGGACTCGTGCAAGATCTTGGGTCGGTAGCCCTCGATGTCGGCCGCGGTCAGGATGCCGCCGCCCCGTGCCACCTCGGCTTCGATCGCCCGTGCCGCCGGCCCGCCGTGAAAGCCGGTCGGGCCTTTAGCCGCGACCGCGCGCAAGGTCGCCGCCAGGGCGCTGGTGTCGAGCCGGCGGGTGGAGCGGAAGTAGGGATCGTGGGTGAGCGGATCGCCGCCGTCGAGCAGGAACGCTGCCGCTGTCGGGATCTCGCGGATCTCGGGGAGTCGTGAGACCGTCGCAAGCACGACGTTCCACGCCACCTCCAGGCCGGCATCGGCCGCCTCGATCGCGGGCTCGAGCACCTGCGCGAGCGGCAGCCGCCCGGCTTGCTCGTGCGCCGCGCACAGTCCGGCGACCGCGCCTGGGACCGCCGTTGCCAGCGCTCCGACTTCGTTACGGCGTCCGGCCACCTGCGGCCAGTCGTAGTCGCCGCCGTCGTAGGCGTCGGCCAGCTCGAACATGTCCGCCCGGGAGGCGGCCGGGGCGCGCGGCCCGTGGTCGACGGTGACGAATCGGCCGCCGGCGGCGAGGAACATCGAAAGATGGCCGTAGCCGCCAAGGCCGCAGCTGACCGGCTCGACCACGAACCCGGTGAACGCCGCCGCGACGACCGCGTCGATCGCGTTGCCGCCCTGGGCGAGCATCCGTTCGCCGGCCTCGACCTCGCGGACGTGGCCGGCGGCGACGGCGCCGCATTCGTATCGCTGGGCGGTCACGACCGTACCTCGATCAAAGTCGGCCGGTCGCGTCCGAGGGCCGTGGTGATCAGGCTCGACGCCTCGTCCATCGACCGCGTGGTTGCCGCCTCACACCCGAACCCCCGGGCGATCGCGACCAGATCGTGGGCGGCGGCATCGGTGCCGATCGGCTCGATCCCGTCGCGCAGCATCGAGTCGGAGATCTCGCCGTAGCCGTCGTTGTTCCAGACGATGAGCGGCAGCGCGAGCCCCAGGTCGCGTGCGGTTGCGAGTTCTTGCAGGGTGAACAGGATGCCGCCGTCACCGACGAGGCAGGCCACCGGCCGTTCGGGAGCAGCGAGCTTTGCGCCGATCGCCATCGGCAGGGCACAGCCGAGTGTTCCGTATCCGACCGGCATCATCCAGGAGCGCGGGCATTCGACCGGAAGCATGTGGTTGGCGGCATACGCCGGTTGGGTGGAGTCGGCGGTGACGATGCGATCGGCCGGCAGCGCGTGCTCGAGCACGTCGAGTAGTGGGCGGTGGTCGGTCAGGTCGGTCGGCCATTGGGTGGCGTCCAGCGCCGCGGCGACCCGGGCCTCTGCTGCGGATGAGTCTCGTGAGCCCGCATCGGCCAACCGGTCGGCCAGGGCCGCCAGCACCTGCGCGCTGTCGCCGTGCAGTTCCACGTCGGCGGGGTGCGGGGTGTCGAGCTGGGCGACGTCGATGTCGATTCGGATCAACCGCCCCTGGAGGGCGAGCGGGCGGTCGAGGCCCCACCAGTCGAGCTCCGAGAACTCGGTTCCGACCGCAACCACGACGTCGGCCGAGCGGATCAGGTCGGATACCGGCCGGAATGAGAGTGCGGCGCCCAGACAGAGAGGGTGGGACGAGGGGATCGCGCCTTTGCCGTTGATGGTGAGGCCGATGGCCGCGCCGATGCGCTCGGCCACCCGGAGCGCGTCGGGCCCAGCATCCACCGCGCCGCCGCCAAGCAGGATCACGGGCGTGCGCGCGTGCGCGAGCAGGTCCGCTGCCTCGGACACGGCCGCGCCGTCGGCTTGGGGCTTTGTCCGATCACTCTCGATCCGCCACAGACGGGTAGTGACCTGGGGCAGCACGTCGACGGGGACGGCGATGTGGACGGGGCGGGGCCGGCCGCACTCGAACACCTCGAAGGCGCGGGCGAGGACTTCGGGTAGCTCCTTCGGATCCTCGATCCGGTGGCTGAAGGCAGTGAGCTCGGCCGTGAGCGCGCGTTGGTCGGGGAGATCGTGGATCGGCCCGTGGCCGTGGGAGTCAGCCGAGACCGCGCCTGAGATGACCAGCAGCGGCTTGGAGTCGTGATAGGCCTGTCCCACCGGCGTGAGCACGTTGGTCACTCCCGGCCCCGAGATGACCAGGCAGACGCCGGGGGCCCGACTCACTCGCCCCCAGCCGTCGGCGGCGAACCTGGCGCCCTGTTCGTGGCGGCACAGCACGTGGCGGATTGACGAGTGCGTCAGCCCGCGGTAGGCCTCGAGCGTGTGCACGCCGGGGATGCCGAACACCGTCGAAACGCCGTACTGCTCCAGCAGGTGGATCAGCGCCTCGCCGCACGAGAGCGCCTCCACGTCATCGCGGGGTGTTGCGATTTCACCAACCACCGTTGCAGTCCTACCACACCGTGGCAGGCCGTGTAAACCCCCCGAACCGTGCTTGAAAGGCGATGGCCCGTGTGGTATCAACCAACTCGTGTTGGGGATCCCACAACCGCCCCCCTCGGGCGCGTGACCGAGGACCCCGCCCCCCGGGCATCCGCCGCCGGGAGCCGCAGACGGTCGCCGTGGGGCCGCGGCAGCTCCAGGCAACTGCTGGCGCTCCCGACGTTCGGCTGGACGCTGCTGTTCTTCGTCGCACCGCTCTCGATCCTGCTGCTCTACTCGTTCGGGCAGATGAACCTGATCACGTTCGACGTCAACTTCGGCTGGACGCTGGACAACTACCGCCAGCTCAACCAGAGCCTCTACGTGCACACGGTCGTGCGGTCGGTCCTGCTCTCACTCGGAGCAACGCTGGGGTGCCTGGTGATCGGCTACCCGGTCGCCTACACCCTAAGCAAGCAACAGGGCCGTATCCAGACGCTGCTTCTGATCGGCGTCATGATCCCGTTCTGGACCAGCTTCGTGGTGCGCACCTACGCATGGGTGAACCTCTTGCAGAACGGCGGCCCGGTCGAAAACGTGCTGCACGCGTTGCACCTCTCGCACGGCTCGCTCAACGTGCTCTACTCGCCGACCGCCGTCTGGATCGGCATCCTCTACTCCTACCTGCCGCTGATGATCCTGCCGCTGTTCGTCTCGCTCGAGCGGATCGACCCGGGCCTGACACACGCTGCGTCCGATCTCGGCGCCTCCGGCCTGCGAGCGTTCCGGCGGGTGACGCTGCCGCTGTCCATGCCCGGGGTGATCGCCGGCTGCATCCTGGTCGGGGTGCCGGCCACCGGCGAGTACGTGATTCCCAGCATCCTCGGCGGCGGCAAGACGCTCATGTACGGCAACGTGATCGCTGACCAGTTCTTCCAGGTCGGTGACTACCCGTTCGGCGCGGCTCTGGCGATGACGATGATGGCGGTCGTCACGCTGTTCCTGGTGGTCGCCCGGTCTGGTCTGTCGCGAGTCGAGGACGTGACCTGATGCTGCGGCGGCTGCCATCAATGGTCTCGGCGTTCACGGTGCTGGTGTTCGTCTTCCTGTACCTGCCGATCGTGGTCGTGGTGATCAACTCGGTCAACGCCGACAAGTTCCTGGTGAGCTGGGGCGGCTTCACCACCAAGTGGTACGCCAAGGCCCTGAACGACGAGCGCATCCGCACCGACTTCATCACCAGCGCCAAGGTCGCCGTCGCGTCCAGCCTGATCTCGGTGGCGATCGCGGTGGCGGCCAGCCTGTGGGCGCGCAACGCCCGCGTGTGGTCGCGGCGGGCGCTGGATGCGACCACCTACATGCGCATCGTCCTGCCCGAGGTCGTGCTGGCGACCGCGCTCTTCATCTTCATCCGGCGGCTGCATTTCCAGCTGGGCGTGACCGCGATCGTGATCGGACACGTGGTGTTCAACTCCGCGTATGCCACCGTAGTGATCCAGGCGCGGCTGGCCACGCTGCCGATCTCGCTGGAGGAGGCCGCCACCGATCTCGGCGCGTCGCCGCGGCGGGTGTTCCAGCGGGTCACGTTCCCGCTCCTGGCACCGGCCATCCTGGTGGCGGTGCTGCTGACGCTCTCGTTCAGCTTCGATGACGTGGTCAGCTCGCTGTTCCTCGGCGGCACCAACGCAGAGACGCTGCCGGTGTTGCTGCTCGGCCTGATCAGGATCTCGGTCACGCCGGAGGTGAACGCGATCGCGGTGGGAGTCATGCTGATCACGTTGATCACGTTTGCATGCGCAGCCGTGGTCGCCACCGTGCGTGGTTCGATCGGGGTGCGTTCCACTCCCCAGGCACCGGATGTCGAAGAATGAGCACGACCGCCGGACAGAGCCGGCCGCCCGCCATCGCCCTGGAGCAGCTGGAGCGCCACTACGGCGAGCTGACCGCGGTGGCCGGGATCGACCTCGCGATCGCCGACGGCGAGTTCTTCTCGCTGATCGGCCCGAGCGGCTGCGGCAAGACCACGACTCTGCGGATCGTGGCCGGCCTCGAGACCCCGAGCAGCGGCAGGGTCTCGGTGCGAGGCCAGGACGTGACCGACGTTCCCGCCTTCAAGCGGCCGGTCAACACCGTGTTCCAGCACTATGCACTGTTCCCGCACCTGAACGTGTTCGAGAACATCGCCTTCGGGCTGAAGGAGCGCAAGGTCAGCCGAGGCGACACCCGCCGCCGGGTGACGGAAATGCTCGAACTGGTCGGGCTCACCGGCCGCGAGAAGGCCCGCCCGAAGCAGCTCTCCGGCGGCCAGCAGCAGCGCGTTGCGCTGGCGCGCTCGCTCGTGCTGGAGCCGGCCGTGCTGCTGCTCGACGAGCCGCTCGGCGCACTCGATCTCAAGCTCCGGAAACAGATGCAGATGGTGCTGAAGGAGATCCAGCGCGAGGTCGGCATCACGTTCGTGTACGTCACGCACGACCAGGAAGAGGCGTTCTCGATGTCGGATCGGGTCGCGATCATGCACAAGGGGAAGATCGAGCAGATCGGCGACCCGGTCGATACCTATCGTCGCCCACAGACGCTGTTTGTCGCTGACTTCGTGGGCGCCTCGAACCGCTTCGAGGCCCGTGTTGTCGAGCGGCTCGGGAGCGGCTCATACCGCGCCGACATGGGTACGCTCGGAACGCTCGACGTGCCCGGCGTTGCGGGGCTGGCCGTGGGCGACCAGGCGGTTGCCGTCGTCCGCCCGGAGGCGATTCGCACCGCCCCAGGCTTCGGCGACGCGGTGCTCGACGGCACTGTCACGGATGTCTCCTTCATGGGCCCCCAGACTCAGTATGTGGTCGACGCGGGCGGGCTCGGTACCGCCGCCATGCTGTCTCCCGCCGATGACGACGACCTGCTGCACAGCGGAGCCGCCCAGCAGTTTCGGTTCGCCGCGCGGTCAGCCTGGCTGGTCGCCGCGGATCCCGGGCCGGTCGACGACGCCCAATGACGTTTTCACTGCTCGGGCGGTGCGCCCGTACCGGCCATCTGGGCGCGGTCACGGCTACGGCCGACATCGCGGTCGGCGCCCGCGTCCCGCACGCCCGGTCCCGTGCCGGTGCCGTGTTGACCCAGCACCGCACCGATCCGCGACTGGGGCCACGGGGGCTTGATCTGTTGGCCTCCGGATGCGACGCGGCCGAGACCGTGGCGGCGCTCGTGAACTCGACCGCTTCGGCCGACTGGCGCCAGCTGGCCACGATCGACGCCGCCGGCCGCACCGCCGCGTTCTCGGGCGCGCGGGTGCTAGAGCCGTTCGCCGAGGAGCATGGCCACCAGTGCATCGCCCTCGGCAACGTGCTCGTGTTTAGGAGCGTCGGCAGCGCCATGGTGGCCGCGTTCGAAGGCGCTCCCGGCGAGCAGCTCGCCGAACGCATGGTGTCCGCGCTGGAAGCCGGCCTCGCGGCCGGCGGCGAACGCTCGCCGGTGCGATCGGCCGCGGTGCTGGTCGCCGGCGACCACCCGTTCGCCCTGGTGGATCTGCGCGTTGACGACGCACCGGCGCCGGTCCCGGCGCTGCGGGCGTTGTGGGATGCATATCGTCCCCGCGTGGACGAGTTCGTCGACCGCGCCATCGACCCGGATTCGGTTCCCTGGTGAGCCGGCCGTCGCAGTACCTGGTGAGCGTCCAGGAGGTCGCGGTCCCGATGTCCGACGGGGTGGTGCTGTCCGGTCGGGTGTGGCTGCCGGAGGGTGCCGGGCCGGTACCGGCGGTGCTCGAGTACCTGCCCTACCGCAAATCCGATTCGACCGCCATCGACGACTCGGTGCGCCATCCGTACTTCGCCGAGCGCGGCTACGCGGCCGTGCGCGTCGACATCCGCGGGAGCGGTGATTCCGAGGGCGTGCTGGCCGACGAGTACCAGCCGCAGGAGCAGGAGGACGCCCTCGAGCTGCTCAGCTGGATCGCCGCGCAGAACTGGTGCGACGGGTCGATCGGGATGATGGGGATCTCGTGGGGTGGATTCAACAGCCTCCAGATTGCTGCCCGGCGGCCGCCCGAACTGAAAGCCATCGTCACGGCCTGCTCGACCGACGATCGCTACGCCGACGACGTGCACTACATGGGCGGATCGGTGCTGGGGTACTACATGCTGCCGTGGGCATCCGTGATGCTCGCCTACAACGCCCGCCCGCCGGATCCGCTGGTGGTGGGCGACCGCTGGCGCGAGATGTGGCTCGAACGGCTGGAAGCCAACGAGTTCCTCGCCGAGAAGTGGCTGAGTCATCAGCGCCGGGATGCGTATTGGAAGCAGGGTTCGGTGTGCGAGGACTACGCCGTCATCGAGTGTCCCGTCTACCTAGTCGGTGGGTGGTCGGACGGGTACACCAACGCGATCTTCCGGATGCTGGAGGGGCTGTCGTGCCCTCGCCGAGCGGTGATCGGGCCGTGGGAGCACGTGTGGCCCGAGCAGGGCGTTCCCGGCCCGGCGATCGGCTTTCTGCAGGAAGAGATCCGCTGGTGGGATCACTGGTTGAAGGGCGTCGACACCGGGATCATGGACGAGCCGCTGGTACGCGCGTACATGCAGGACTCCGAGCCGCCCCGGACTGCGTATGACACGCGCGAGGGTCACTGGGTCGCCGAGGCCGACTGGCCGACGCCGAACGTGCGCCAGCAGACGCTGTACGTGACCGGGGGTGGCCTGGCGGACGAAGCGTTGCCGGGCGTGCCAACTGGCAGTGACGGTGACGGCCCATTGGCGACCCCACCCTCGCAGCTCGTACATCGCAGCCCCCAGACCGTCGGCGTGGACGCCGGCTCGTGGCTTCCGTACGCCAACCCGGCCGACCTTCCCGGCGACCAGCGGCAGGACAACGCCCGCTCGCTGTGCATCACCGGAGCGCCCTTGACCGCGCCGCTCGAACTGCTGGGGCAGCCCCGCGCCGGCCTGACCCTCTCCAGCGACCAGACCCAGGGGATCGTCGCTGTGCGACTGTGCGATGTCCGGCCGGACGGCTCGGTCGCGCTGATAAGCCGCGCGATCCTCAACCTCACACACGCGCATAGCCACGAACATCCCACCCCGCTCACGCCGGGCGAAGCCGTTACCTATGACATCCCGCTCAAGGCGATCGCCTACACGGTGCCAGCCGGTCACCGGCTGGAGCTCGCAATCTCGACGAGCTACTGGCCCTGGATCTGGCCGACGCCGGTGCCGGCGACGATCACCCTGCACACCGGAGCCGGCTCCCGGCTGACGCTCCCCGTGCGCACGCCACAACCGGAAGACGCCGATCCCTCCCCGTTCGGCGAGGCAGAGACGGCGCCCCCGCTGGCCAACGAGATCCTGAGCGAGCGCCGGCCGCACGTCACCATCTCCCGTGACGTTGCCTCGGGCGTTGTCGAGTACCGCATGCGCCGCTCGCTGTGGGGCGCCCGCCGCCTGCCCGACGGACTCGAATACTGGGACGACGATCCCTGCGTGTTCACGATCCGAGACGACGATCCGCTCTCGGCCACCGCAGAGTGCGCCCGCACGCTCGAAATCGGCCGGGAAGAGTGGCGCACCCGCATCGAGATGACGGCGCACATGAGCTCGACGGCTACCGACTTCGAGCTGTCGGCCACGCTCGCGGTGTACGAGGATGACGATCTGGTATTCAGCAGGGACTACGACGGGCGGGTACCCCGTGACGACGCAAGCTGACACAGCGGGCATCGACGCCCGTGGGTACGCCCAGGCGCTGGAGTCGCGGCTGCCGTGGATGCTCGAGCTGATCGAAGCGACGGTGGATCGACAGCCCCTCCGACTCTCCCGACGGCGTCGGAGCCGTGGCGGGCTTGATCGCCGCCGAGCTGGCGGAGCTGGGATTCACCGTCGAGATGACGGACGTCGCCGGGCATGGCTCACAGGTCACGGCTCACCGCCGGTTCGGCTCGGGGCCTGACGTGCTGCTGCTTGGGCACAGCGACACGGTGTGGCCGGCTGGTACCGCCGCCGCCTGGCCCTACACCCGTACCGACGACATGATTGCCGGCCCCGGCGTCGGTGACATGAAGAGCAACCTGGTGATGGCCGTGGCGGCCCTGGCGCAGTTCGCACGAGCCGAGAGCTCGGCCCGGATTGGCGAGGTGACGGTACTGATCGTCCCCGACGAGGAGCTCGGCAGCTCTGCCAGCCGCGAATGGATCGAGGCCGTCGCCCGCCGCGCCGACGTCTGCCTGGGAATCGAGCCAGGCCGGCCCGGCGGAGGCGTGGTCGTCGCCCGAGGCGCAGTCGGTGCTGTTCGGATCTCCGCCAAGGGTGTTTCGGCGCATACCACCGCCGTCGGGGGACGCAGCGCCATCAGCGCGTTGGCGCCGCTCGTCCACGAGCTCGAGGGGCTCAGCGATCGCGACGCCGGCGTGATCGTCACCGTGGGCACGTTCACCGGCGGCACCGCGCGGCAGGTGACACCCGACCACGCCGAGATGGAAGTCGACCTGCGCGCGCCGTCCGCGCAAAGCGCCGATCGGTTGATGGCCGCAGTGCGATCGCGCGTAGACGCCGCCGGTCTTGCTCTCTCGGGCGGCCTCACCCGGCCGGCGTTCGAGCCGGGAGCCGCTTCCCGGCGGCTGTACGACGTGGTCGCCGCTGCCTCGACGAGCGTCGGTCTGCCGGTGCATGAGGTGCGGGAGCGGGGCGGCTCGGATGCGAGTTTCGCGGGCGCACTCGGCATCCCCACGCTCGACGGCCTCGGCCCGATCACCCACGACTCGTGCAGCCGCGACGAGCGGGTCGAGATCCAGAGCCTCGTAACTCGCGGTGCCGTCCTGGCGCGGCTGCTCCAGGCGATTGCGGAGGAGCGCGGGCAATGACGATCGAACCCCGGCCCGAGCTCGGCTTGCTTCCCCCGTACGTCGCCGGGCAGGCGTTGGCGCGGCTCCAGGCCGAACTCGGCGTCGACCGGGTGGTCAATCTGGCCACCAACGAGACCCAGTTCGGGCCGTTTCCGGCAGCGGCCGAGCTCATCCGCCGCCACGCCGGCGAGGCCCATCGGTACCCTGAGCTCGACGGTGATCTGATCCGGCGAATCGCCGCGGCCCACGGCGTCGCCTCGTCACACGTGGCGCTTGGCAACGGTGCCGACGCAATCATCGGCTACCTGTGCACCGCCTACCTGGAGCCCGGTACCAACGCGGTGATGGGAGCGCCGTCGTTTCCCACCTATCAGCTCGACACGATCAAGACCGGGGCGACGCCGGTCGTGGCGCCCCTCCGCGACGGCGCATTCGACGTCGATGCCCTGGCCGCCGCCGTGTCGGACGCAACCCGGATCGTCTTCGTCTGCAACCCCAACAACCCCACCGGCGGAATCGTGTCTGCCGACGAGCTGCGGCGGCTGATCGACACCGTTCCCGACCGGTTGCTGATCGTGGTGGACGAGGCCTACGCGGAGTACGTCTCCGATCCAGCGTTTCCCGACACGATCAGCGAACACGTCATGTCCCGCCGAAATGTCGTCGTGCTGCGGACGTTCTCCAAGATCTTCGGTCTCGCCGGCCTCCGCATCGGATATCTGATCGGCCAGCCGGACGTGGTGGACGCGGTCGGCCGCGTGCGCCACTACTACGACGTCAACAGCCTCGCCCAGCTGGCGGCGATCGCGAGCCTCGACGACCCCACTGAGATCGAGCGCCGGCGGGCGGCCACAGCCACGGCCCGCGGCGCGCTGGCCGGCGAGCTCGACCGCCGCGGCCTCCGCACATTCCCCGCCAACGGCAACTTCGTCGCGTTCGAGCGCCCCGACGCGGCGATACTCGAAGCCGGCCTCCTACGCGCGGGCGTGCTGGTACGAACCGCGGGCGACGTTGTGCGTATCACCGTGGGCTCGACCGACGACCACGCGCGGCTGTTCGCCGCGCTAGACACACTGCTGTGACCGCTCTCGAGCGACGGGCGCCTAAGCGGCCTGCACCTCTTCCCAGATCTGGTTTCGCAGCTGCTGGCTCGCCGGGTCGAGATATCGCTCCCAATGCACCGTGGCGATCACCTTCGGGTCGTACCGCTGGGCGGGACTGTTGACGGTCGACGCCGGCAGGTACTTGTTGGCGGCCTGCTCCTCGTACGCCGCTCCGGTGGTTTTGACGAAGTCGGCGTAGTTCTTGGGGTCGAGGTGAAAGTTCATGAACGCCTCGACCTCAGGCAGCTTGTCCGTGCCGGCGATCGCGATCCACCCCTCGAGATAGGCAGGCATGCCTTCCTTCGGCGGCACCCAGACGACGTTCGGGTTGTCGTGGCTGGCCGGGCCGAGGTCGTAGTCGTAATCGACCGTCATGACCGCCGATCCGTTCAGAAGCGGCTTGGTGACGTTGGTCGGCAGGAACGCCTGAACGTGCGGCTTGATGTCGAGCAGCGCCTGCTTGGCCTGGTCCAGCTGACCCGGGTCGGTGGTGTTGATGTCGTAGCCGAGCTTGAGCAGCGCAACGCTGATCACGTCCACGTCGTAGTCGGTGAAGATGATCTTGCCCGAGTACTTCGGCGCGAGGTCCCACAGATCGGCCCAGCTCGTGGGCGTCTCGCTCATCAGGTCCTTGCGGTAGCCCAGGCCGACCTTGCCATAGTCGGTCGGGACGCCCCAGGGGAAGCTCTTGCGGAAATACGAGGGGATGTACTTGATGTTCGGGATGTTGTTGATATCGACCGGCTGGATCAACTTGCCATCGGCGAGCTGCTGCGATGCGGTGTTGCCCGCCAGGGCCATGTCGTAGGAGCCTTGGTTCTGGTGGATCTGAACGATCTGGGCGGCGTTCCCGCCGGACGTCAGCTCGCTGACCTGGTGGATCTTCACGCCGGGGTTCGCCTTCTCGAAGGCGGCCACCTCGTGCGCCCCGATCCACTCCGGGTAGTTCGCAAAGGTCACCGTGCCCGATAGCGGCTCGGTTGTGCCGGCACTGGACGAAGCCGACGAGGACGACGAGCTGCCGGATCCACACGCGGCGGCGAGTCCCAGCGACGCCAACCCTGCGAACTGCGCTCCGTGCCGAAGCGCGGCGCGCCGCGTCATTGGCAGAGAGAGCCACTGGCCAGACTGATCATCCGGTGCCACTTCGCGCCTCCTTGGTCTCCCGCCGGTTTGCCGAATACCCAACTCGGGTTGGTGAGCGGTTTTATCACACAGTCCGATGGCCCGCAAGTGCGCGTCAGGTGCCCTCGACGACCGGCGTGAGCGGGCGACCGGTCTCGAGCCACGAGACCACGTTCTCCGCCTGGGAGTGATAGTAGCCACGCTCGGCATCGGTCGAGAGGAACGCCACATGCGGGCTCAATAAAACTCCCGGCTGCGACAGCAGCGGGTCGTCCGGGTGCGGCGGCTCGGCCGAGAGCACGTCCAAACCGACCCCGGCCAGCCTCCCGTCGTCCAGCGCAGCGAGCAGAGCGTCGTGATCCACGAGCCCGCCGCGGGAGACGTTCACGAGGTAGCTCTGGTCGCGCATCAGGCCGAGGCGGCGCTGGTCGACCAGCCCCCGCGTCTCCGCCGTGAGTGCGATGTGCAGGGACACGAGGTCTGCGCTCGCAAATACCTCGTCCAGCTCGGCGCGCTCGACGTCTGACGGCCACGCATCGTCGTCGACGTACGGATCGTGCGCGATCACACGGCCAAAGAACGGCTGCCCCAGAGTCGCGACCCGGCGGCCGATCCTCCCCATCCCGACCACCCCGAGAGTGAGCGTCGAGGGCCGCTGCAGCGTGCCGGTGGCGAGATAGTCCCAGCCGCCTGCGCGCACATGCCGATCGAACTGCGGCAGGTGCCGGACCAGGGCAAGCGCCATGGCCATGGCATGAACGGCGACTTCCTCGGTGGCGGCGCCGGGGACATTGCACACCCACACGCCGGCCGAGCCGGCCGCGTCGAGGTCGATGTGGTCGACCCCAACGGTGCAGGTCGCCACGATGCGGAGACCGGGCAGGCGTGCGATCGCCGCCGCCGAGACGACCGAGTCGCCGGTCAGGACCGCCGCGGCGCCGCGGGCCGCGCGGATCACCTGCTCGTCGGTTCGCGCAAGTGCGCAGTGCACGTCGAAGCCCGCAGCTTCAAGGATCGCCGGCGCCCCGTGGAGGTCGACCCCCTCCACCACATCGAGGTACACGGCGCTCGGGCGCGCTGGATCAGTCAACGAACACGGCGTCCGGCATAAGGCAGCCGACGAACCAGTACGGAGGGTCGCGTGGGCAGCTCTCGGATGAGAGTGTGTTCGGCCATTGAGTAGCGGTCGAGTATGGCAAAGTTCGGCAAGAAACGGTGTTGCTATATAGCCAACGCCGGTTGCACGCATAGAACCGCTGGTGCTAGGCTGGCCGCGCCGACGTCCTGGCGGCGCACCTTCGGAGGTTGACGGACTCGCCGTGTTTCTGAACCAGATGCCCCGCTTCGAACCGCTCTCCGAAGAGGCGCTTGTTACCATCGAGGGCGGCTGGCAGCGACTCGGCAGCGAGGTCGGGGTGCGGTTCGATCACCCTCGCGCGATCGAACTGTTCCGAGCAGCGGGTCAGACTGTGGACGGGCCGGTCGTGCGGTTTGATCCAGGGTTTCTGGCCGCCCAGGCGGCGTTCGCGCCGGCGGAGTTTTCGCTGCACGCACGAAACCCCGATCGCGACTTCATCGTGGGCGGCGACCACATGATCTTCGGTCCGGCCAACGGCCCACCGTTCGTACGGGTGAACGGTGAGCGCCGCGATGGCACCATGGCCGACCTCGAGCAACTGCTGAAGCTCACGCAGATGACCGACGCGCTCGACACCCCTGGGCGCAACATCCTGGAGCCCAACGACGTCGCCCTGGATGTCCGGCACCTGCTGCGCGCCCTGGCCGCGGCGCGGCTGACCGATCGGGTGTGGTCGGGCGAACCTTCATCGGAGGACGCCGCGCGCGACTGCATCCGCATGGGCGAGATCATCCACGGTGGCCGAGAGGCGATCGAGGCGCGTCCGGTCATGTTCGGAAACGTGAACGTCAACTCCCCCATGCACTTCGACGTCCGCATGCTGGAGGGGCTGCTCACCTACGCCGACGCCGGACAGGCGATCATCGTCACGCCGTTCTTGCTGATGGGAGCGATGGCCCCCGTATCGATACCGGCGGCGCTGGCGCAGCAAACAGTCGAGGCGCTCGCGGGAATCGCGCTCGTCCAGCTGGTTCGGCGCGGTACGCCGTGTGTGATGGGCTCGTTCCTGTCGGCGACCGACATGCAGTCGGGATCGCCGGGCTTCGGCGGCCCCGAGTCGGCGCTCGGCCTGTACGCGTCCGGCCAGATCGCACGCCGCCTCAACCTCCCCTGGCGATCAGGCGGAGGCACGCTCACGTCCAGCCAGACGGTGGACTTTCAGGCGGGGTACGAGGCGTTCAACACCCTCAGCGCCGCCTTCCTGGCGGGAGCCAATGTGTGCTGGCAGTCGGCCGGCTGGCTGGAAGGCGGCTTGGTGACGTCGTTCGAGAAGTTCGTCGCTGACTGCGAGCTGCTCGACCTGCTGATCCACCAGTTCACTTCGGTCGAAGTCGACGAGGCCAGCCTCGCCTTCGACGCGCACGTCGAGGTCGGCCAGAGCGGGCACTTCTTCGGCGCCGCCCACACGCTCGAGCGGTTCCGGGACTGCTTCTGGCGCCCAACTGTGGCGTCGACGGAAAACAATGACCGCTGGACGCGGAACGGATCGCTCGATCATGCCGCCCGCGCGAGCCGCAGATGGGAACGCATGCTCGAGTCGTACGAACAGCCACCCCTGGATGAGGCGATCGAGCAGGAGCTGGTCGAGTTCGTCGAGAGCCGCGCCACCGAGCTCGGCGATCCGGTCGACGTCCGCACTTCTGGTCGGAGCTAACGCCGCAAACCCGAAGGCCTCCAGAAGCTCGGAGGCGACTTCCTTGGCGTGGCGTGCCAGCAGTTCGCCAAGGCGTCCCAGGTCGTGGCGGAGAGCCCTCTAACGGACTCGAACCGTTGACCCCTTCCTTACCATGGAAACCAGGCGATCCTACCAGCCTCGACCAAAGCCGCCCAAAGCCGTCTCGTTGATCCAAATCTGTCGAGGTGAGCGAACGCACCGACTGCGTCCAGAACCAGTAGATCCGAAGCATTTTGGACGCAAAATGGACGCAATGTTCGCTGCCAGTCGCGGCGTGGGCCGCTCATTCGTTCACTGATTGCACTTCGACCCGCCGCACTTTCCCGCCCTCCACCTGGAAATCGATCAGCGGCGCGTTCCCCAAGCCACCCGAATCATCGACCTTGCGGTCAAACGCTCCGCTACCCAGATCGGTACACGAGACGTTCGGAAACTTCCTGACCTCCGCGACGGCAGAGCCCATACCCGTTGCGGTGTGGTACCGAGGGTTGCCAGTCGCGATTGAGAACACGCGGTCATTCTTGAACGACACCACCATCGCCGCAGCCGGATACCCACGACAGTCAACCCTCCCGATGGCGGTGCGGCGTGCCACTGCCAAGAGCGGCATCCACTCCCGCCTTCCCCTCACCGAGCCGGACACCACCCAGGCTAGACACCGTAATCACTGTCGAGGGTGCCGGATTCCCACCGCTCACCGGCCCGCTCGGCTCCGTCAGTTTTGCCGAGATCCGTAACCCCGTTGAACGCGGCCGACGAGCCACACCCTGCCAGCACTGCGGCGAGGACAACGCCTAGTAGGACGCTCCGCCACATACCTCTAAGACGCTACACGCCTGGATGGGTTCCACCAGCCTCGCACCGCTCCCCAAGGTCGAGCGGGGCGCGAGTGGCTGATGAGCTGGGCCTAGCCGTGCACGGTGAACCCTACCGAAGGGCAGCTCGATTCGCCTCCTGCTCTTCCAGCCACACCATCGCGTCGCCGGCGGCGGCGAGCCACGCCTGGACGTTCTTTCCGGTCACTCCGCGAGCTGTTCTCCCGGCTCCCTCATGCGCGATGTCGTTTCGAGCGGCGAAGAGCTTGCGGATCTCGGCCCACCACTTGGTGTTAGCGTGACAGTTAGATCTGACAGCCTGGCGTCTGGCGTTGCCGCTCGCTGTCAAGGCGCGGTTTGTACAGCCGATAAAGAACTCGTCACGGCTCAAAGGGGGGAGCCGGTCGGCTCCGAATGCACACCGCTGGCGCCGATCGCCTCTCCACGGTCGCTGCACCTGCTCCACCTCAACCCGGTAGGCTCGGGTGCCGGTGGTGGAACCGTGATGCGCTCCTTCGCTGCCCCTTCACCGACACCGCCGTGCTCTACGTGCGCCGGTACCAGCCTGGTACGTCAGAGGCGCTTGACGGCGTGGTTGCGCCGTCGGCAATGGGCCGTCTGCAGATCCTGTGGCGGCTCGGGCTACGGCACCTGATCGATTTGCATGGCGGGGTGCCCAGGTGGTGGGCTAGGTGTCCTGCCTAGACAGGTTGTGAACGGTTGAGGGTACGTCCGGCCCTCCTTTGAGGCTGTGGGTCTTCCGGGACTCACGCTCAAAGGAGGGCGCGGATGTTGCTGCACGCTAACGCTAAG
>JAICYJ010000064.1 GCA_025934255.1 Thermoleophilia bacterium
GACGTCGAGGGCGAGTCGCTCGCGACGGTCGTCGTGAACAAGCTGCGCGGTACCTTCACCGCCGTCGCCGTGAAGGCGCCGGGCTTCGGTGACCGCCGCAAGCGCATGCTCGAGGACATCGCCATCCTCACCGGTGGCGAGGTGATCACCGAGGAGATGGGCCTGAAGCTCGAGAACACCTCGATCGCCCAGCTCGGACGTGCCCGCAAGGTGGTCGTGGACAAGGACTCCACGACGATCATCGACGGTGCCGGCGGCAGCGAGGGGATCAAGGGCCGGATCAAGCAGATCAAGGCCGAGATCGAGTCGACCGACTCCGACTTCGACCGCGAGAAGCTGCAGGAGCGGCTGGCCAAGCTGGCCGGCGGCGTGGCGGTGGTCAAGGTTGGCGCTGCCACCGAGACCGAGATGAAGGAGAAGAAGCACCGCGTCGAGGACGCGCTGCAGGCCACCCGCGCGGCCCTCGAGGAGGGCATCGTGCCGGGCGGCGGAGTTGCGCTGCTGCACGCCATCAAAGCGGTTGACGCAACCAAGCTGGAGGGTGACGAGCGCACGGGCGCGATGATCGTCGAGCGCGCCCTGCAGGAGCCCCTCCGCCAGCTGGCTGCCAATGCCGGCCTGGAGGGCTCGGTTGTCGTGAACGACGTGCGGGCGGCCAAGGCCGGACAGGGCCTGAACGTCGACACCGGCGAGATCGTCGACCTGGTCAAGGCGGGCATCATCGATCCCGCCATGGTCACCCGGTCGGCGCTGCAGAACGCGGCATCCATCGCCAAGAACATCCTCACCACCGAGGCAATCGTGGCGGAGGCGCCCGAGAAGTCCGCACCGGCGCCCATGGGCGGCGGTATGCCGGACATGATGTAGATCCGGCTACCGGAGCTACCGCAGACCACGGAGGGCCCGCTCAGGCGGGCCCTCCGTCGTTCTGCCACCAGACCGTCAAGGCGTGAACGTGCGCGGCCCGAACGTGACGAACACGAGCGCCGTCAGCATCAGCGGGAACACCACCTTCACGACCGTGTCCACGCGCTCGTCCTTGCCCAGGTCGGCCAGCGCCCAGAACAGCGGGAACGCGACCATGCCGAAGCGTCCCATCGAGACGATCAGGCCCCCGCTGGTGGGCAGGATCAGCAGCAGCGCTGCGAAGACCAGGTACTCGGCCGGCAGCTTCAGCCGCTGCCACGCGTGGTACCAGAGGCCGCACCACAGCAGCGTGAACGCGACGTGCACGAGGTAGCGCAGCTGACCTCCGTGGACGCCGTCCCAGAACCCCTTCGCCACCACCACCGGCAGCACCGACACGCCGCGGCCCCAGCCACGCTCCTGGGCGTGGAAGTGCGCGAGCGGGTCACCGGTGCGCCAGTACAGGTACCCGAAGAAGCTGAGCTCGGCGGCGGGTAGGAGCAACAGCGGAACGTACGCGCGCAGGTCGAGGCCGCGCTCCCGGTAGCGCCGCCAGGCCAACGCGGGGAGCAGCGCGATGCCCACCGGCCGCGCCAGCACCGCTGCCGCACCCGCCAGCGACGCCCACCACCAGCGGCCGTGCCAGGTGAGTGCGAAGGTGGCCAGCGCGCAGGCCAGGAACAGCGACTCCGCGTAGGGGAGGGCGAACACGAACGTCAGCGGGAAGATCGCCAGGTACAGCACGGTGCGCCGCGCCATGCCCTCGTCGTAGCGCTCCTGGGTCATGCGGTAGAGCAGGCACAGCGCCACGCCGAACAGCGCCGAGGAAAGCAGGGTGCCCCACAGCGTGATCGGCCCCGGCAGCCAGGTCAGCGGCGCCCACAGGATCGGGTACAGCGGGAAGAAGGCGGCGGTGTTGCCGTGGCCGATCGACGGGTCGTAGCCGTGCTGGGCGATCCACCCGTACCAGGTCGCGTCCCAGTCGCCCAGCGACCGGAACAGCGGGTACCAGCCGAACCCGACGTCCTGCCGGCGCGACGTCCACCCCTGTATCGCCAGCACCAGGTAGACCATCGCCCGGGTGCCGGCCCAGACCGCCAGCGGGTAGCCGAGGCCGTGCCAGAGCGGCCGCCCGGAGCTGTCGTGCTGCAACGGCCGCTCCGCAACCGCCGTCACTCGGGCCATCCCTGACGCCGCCAGAACCAGAGCACGCCGTAGAGCGCTGCGGTCGCGTAGACGAAGCCGATCAGCAGGTCGACCACGTAGTGGTTGGCGGTGTAGACGGCCGCGAAGCACTGGATCACCGGGTACAGGAAGGCAACGTACGCGGTCCAGCGCCAGCGCGTGTTCCAGACCAGGGTGGCGATGAACAGGAAGATCAGGAACGAATAGCCGCCGTGCAGCGACGGGATGGCGGCGTAGGCGTTTCCGTCGACCAGGTGGTAGAGCGGCCCGGAGTCGGTGGGCAGGGGCGACGCGGCCGCCTGGGCTCCGGCCGGGTTGGCCAGGAAGGGGATCAGGCCCTTCTCGGCCGCGGCCCAGGGCGGCGCCGCCGGGTACAGCGCGAACGTCAGCGCGCCCGCGTAGCTGAGCGTCAGCAGCGTGGCCGCGAACCGGTAGAACAGCGCGCGGCGCTTCAGCCACAGCGCGAAGGCCAGCGTCGGCGGCACGATGAAGTGGATCCGCGTCGCGGCCGACAGGGCCTGGTCGTACCACATCAGGTGGCCGGTCCACAGCCAGTTCTGCAGCACCACCGAGGGAACGTGCCCGAAGAACAGAAACTTCTCGGCGTCCAGGTGTGGCGTGTAGTACGGGGATGGGTGCACGATGTGCGCCAGTCCGCGACACTCTTCGTACCACACGATCAAGAGCACGAAGGGAACGAAATCGAGCATGAACCGGCGGCCCCGGCCGATCACGAGCGCGGGGGCAAGCAGCACCAGCAGGTAGCGGTCGGGCGTCAGCGACAGACCGAAGGTGAGGATCTGAGCCCCCAGCGCGATCAGGAACGCGACCACGGCCAGCAGGGCGGTGGCCCGGTCGATGTGCTCGCGGGGAGGGCCCCAGCGCTGGGGCTTGCCGCCGCCTGCGTCCTCGCCGTCTGTGTCCGGCTTCCCTTCCTGCACGCTCCGCTCACCGCCGACGAGGGCGGGTACGGCCAGGTCGCCCGCCTCTGGGATGGAGGCGCCCGGCTCTACGACCAGGCTTGGGTCGACCGTCCGCAAGGGCTGCTGCTGGTCTTTCGGGCGATCCTGCATATCGACAATGGCTCGGCCGAGGCGATCCGTATCGCCGCGGCAGCGGTGGGGGCGCTGGTGGTCGCGGCGGTATTTGCCTTGGCGTACCGGACCGCGGGCAGGATACCTGCGATCGCCGCGGCCATGCTCCTGGCAACGCTGGGCGCATCGCCGTTCATCGAGTCGTTCACGCTCTCCGGCGAGCTGCTGGCGTCGCTGCCGGCGGTGCTGTCGCTGCTCGCGTTCGTGCAGTACCAGCGCGGCGACCGGATCCGCTGGCTGGTCGCATGCGGCTTGCTGACGGGCTGCGCGGTGCTGATGAAGCAGTCCGGGTTCGACGGCGGCCTGGCCGCGGTCGCGTTCCTGCTGCTGTGCCGCCGCCGGGCCGGCATCGCCCCCGCGGCGGTGGTGGTGGGCTGTGCGCTGGTGCCGGTGGCTGTGGCGGCGATCACAGCCCCCAGCTTCCACGACTGGTGGTACGCCATGGTCACCTACCGCGGTCAGGGCGATTCGATCGTGTCCGGATCGCTGAGCGCCCGCTTCAGCCAGTTCCGCGACACGCTGCCGGAGGTGCTGCGTGCGCTGGCGCCGCTGGCCGCGCTGGCGATCTACGGCTGGCGCCGGTCGCCGGTGCTGCTGCGGCTGTGGCTGGGCGCTGCCGCCCTTGGGGTTGTCGGAGGCGGCAACTTCCACGCCCACTACTACATCCAGCTAGCCGCACCGCTGGCAGTACTGGGCGGCGTGGGCGCGGCCCGGCTGTGGGAGACGCGGTCGGGGCTGGTGGCCGGCGTCGCCTGCGGCCTGGCATTGTGGTCGGCCGTGGCGATCGTGCCGCTCTGGTTCGACTCGCCCGCGGCGCAGGCGGCCCACGTGTTCCCCAACGACGAGCACCTGCAGCACGACGCCGCCGTGATCGCCTACGTGCGCAGCCACACCGATCCCGGGCAGCGCATCTTCGTGATGTGGGCGGCCGCGAACGTCTACTACCTGAGCGACCGCGCGCCGGCCGTGCGCTACATGTGGTTCCGCCCGCTGCAGGTGATCCCGGGCGCCCTCGATGAGGTGCACTCGGCGCTGAGCGGCCCCGGCCGGCCGCCGCTGGTGGTGGCCGAGCAGCCGGCGGACGCGCTCGACACGAGCGGTGAGACGGCCCGCCTGCTGGACCGGTACTACCGGCCGGTCGCCCACATCGGCAGCGTGGTCATCTACCGGGCGCGCTAGCGCCCAGCTGCTGCATCACCTCGTCGGAGAGCTGCACCTCGTCGTGCGCGCGCAGCCAGTCCAGCAGCTGCCGGGTGCCGGGCCGGCGCGCGATCAGCTCTTGCAGCGGCCGTAGGTCGCCGGCGTGCGCTCGCAGCACCGCCACCCAGCCAATCACGTTCTGGTCGTGCGGCGCCAGCGCGGCTGCCCGCTGCGCCAGCCGCCCGGCCTCGGCGAGGTCGCCGCTCTTGGCGGCAGCCGTGCCGGCTCGCATCGCCTCGTACGCCTCGGACACGTCCAGCAGGCGCTCCAGCCGGTCGAGCGGCTCCGGGTCGTCGTCGACGCGGACGTCGACCGCCACGCCCTCCCAGGACTCGTCCCGTACATCGGCCTCGACCACCAGCAGCGCCGCCGACTGGCGGCCGCGGAAGTCTCCGCCTGCGGCCTCGGCCGCGCGCATCGCCCCCAGCAGGCGCCGCTGCAGTGGGCCGTTTGAGGCAACGAAGGCGTCGCGCATGGCCTCCGGCACGCCGGGGGCCGCCATCATGTTGGCCTGGCAGCTGAAACCGTCGCCCTGGACGTCGCCCGCGAACGGGATCGTGTCGGATCCAGTGAACGCCGCGGTGACGCCGTCGGCGGCCAGCACCGCCACCTGCCGCTGCTCGCGCCGCTCGTCGGCGGCCGCCAGCGCACCCAGCGCGGCGGCCGGTGACTCGCCCGCGGCCAGCCGGTCGAGCAGCCGCGGGCCGTATCCGGCCAGGCTGAAGGCCTGGGTCGCGACCACTCCGACGCCCGCGCGTCCCCAGGGGCAGATCGCGCCGACACCCATCACGCAGGTCTGGACGGCAACGCCCATCCGCCCGTCGCCGTCGCGGGCGACGATCGAGTACGTCATGCGGCCAGCATAGCGAGCGCCCAAGTACACTTCTGGCCGTTTGAACGCCGGCGCCATCATCATCGCCCTGCTGGTCATGGTGGTTCCGGGCGCGGGAGCCAGCATGGCGCTGCATCGTCCCGGACAGGCCGGAATCGCGACCCGCCTGGCGCTCTGTTTCGGCCTCGGTTACGCCGCTGCCGCGCTCACCGGCGTCGTGCTCGAGATCCTGCACGTGCTGAACGTGGCCACCTACGTGGGGCTGCTCGCGGCCGTGACGGCGCTGCTGTGGGGCTATGCCATCCGTCGCGACGGCCTCCGCGCCCACGCTGCGGCGCTGCGCGATGAGCTGGTCGCCGAGCCCTGGCTGACGGGCTCCGGCCTGGCCGCGATGCTGCTGTTCGCGTTGATGCGCCTGCGCTTCTCGCCGCTGCTCAACTTCAGCATGTTCGGGCCGTGGCGCTACTGGCAGGACGGGATCGAGATCGCCGACGCCGGCCGCGTCCCCCACCAGACGCTGCAGTGGGGTGCGACCTACACGCCCACCGTCAGCAAGGTGATCCTGAACAGCTACCAGGCCGGGATGAGCTACCTGATCGGGGCGTCGCCGCTGCCGGCCATGGGCGCACTGCTGTGGCTGGTCGCCGTCGGCCTCGCCTGTGGCCTGTGGGCGCTGGGCCGGGAGCTGGGCCTGCGCTACACCGCGGCGCTGTTGCCGCTGCTGGTGCTGGTGCTGGTCGACAACGAGCTGCACCGCGACCTGGACGTGTACACCGCCGAGAACACGGGTCGGATGGCGGCGGTGTGCGGGCTGATGCTCGGCGTGCGCGCGCTGCGCCGGCGCAGCGGCTGGGCCGAGCCGGCGGTCTCGGGTACGTTGTTCGCGGTCGCCGCCGGCAGCCACGGCATCCCCGCGTTCGTGCTGATGCTGGGTCTCGCCTGCTACGCGGCGGCGCTGCTGCTCGTGGTCGGCGAGCGCCGGGCCGTGGTGCTGCGCGGGATTGCCATCGTGGGCGTGGCCGTCCTGATCTGGGGCGCCAGCCTGGGCCTGTCCGGCGGCGACGTCGGGTTCCAGGGTGCCGGCGGCTCCAACCGCTACAGCTCGTTCCCACCCAACGTCGACCCCACCGCGTCGCTGTTCACCGGCCACGTCGTCGATCGTGCGACCGCCGACGGCCACTGGTACATCGCGCCCGCCAGCCTCACCCGCGGCCTGGTGGCAAGCGCGATCACCCGCCCCGCCTCGGACCTGGAGCTGTGGGCCGTGCCCCTGCTTGCGATCGCGATCGCGCTGGTGATGCTGTTCCGCTTCCGCGACGAGCTACGGCCGCTGGGCGTGTTCGTGGTGCTGCTGGCGGCACTGCTGCTGGGGATCGCGCTGCTGTTCTCCTACCGCTACTCGACCTACATCCCCGGCACCTTCGGCCCGCACCGGCTGTACGACTACGTCTGCCTGCTGGCGCTGCTGCTGGTGCTCGGCTGCGTGGAGCAGGCGATGGGGCTGCTGTCGCGCCTGCGCGCGGGCCTCCCGGCCATCGTCTGCGCGGTGGCGGTGCTGGCCGCCGCGGCCACCGCCGCGTACGCCGGCGCCCCGGCCCGGCACGGCTGGCAGCAGAACGGCCAGCGTGCCGAGCACGTCACCAGCTGGGTCGAAGCCAACCTGCCCTGCAGCTCTCGCCTGCTGGTCGACCGGTTGACGCTGGGCACGTTCGCGGCGGAGACGGGGCGCGTCAGCGTGGCGGAGGGGATGGGGCCGTACCTGCGGCCGGCGGAGCTGCACACCGTGCTCGACCTGGTGCTGGACGCGCACGGCTTCTTCCAGGATCCGTCGGCGCACCGGGAGTTCCTCCAGAAGCAGATGATCGACTACGTGCTGGTGCTGAAGAACGTCCGCGTCGGCAGCATGGTCAGCACGCTCGAGCAGGGCGTGGACCCGGCCAGCTTCCACAGCGTGCCCTTCCTGCGGCTCGTCCACAGCGACGACACGATGGACGTGTATCAGGTGGTGGACCCCGCCCGCGGCTCGGCCCCGAGCCCGAAGAACTACGCCGGCTTCGACTGCCGCACCTGAGTCAGAGCTCGATCAACCGGGCCGCCAGCTGCACGCGCCGCTCGACGGTCTCCAGCTCGATCCATTCCGCCTCCGTGTGGTCGAGCGCGCCGACCGGCCCCAGCCCGTCCAGCGTGGGGACGCCATCCGCCCCCGTCCAGCAGCCGTCGGACACGCCGCCCGAGAGCTGCTCGCCGACCGTCAGGCCCAGCTCGCGCGCATGCTCCAGCGCGACCCGCGTCAGCCGCTCGTCGCGTGGCATCGGCGGCCAGGTGCCGCGGTCGATGATCTCGATGGTGACGCCGTCGTAGGGGCCGCCCGCCCCCAGCTGCGCCAGCGCGTGCTCGAGGTCCGCCGGCGCGCTGGAGCGGATGTCGAGCGTCGCGCGGGCATCTCCCGGCATCGTGTTCGCGGCCGTGCCGCCCGCCACCGTCGTCACCACCGACGTCATGTCCGGCCGACCCTCGGTCAGCCCCTCGATGCGGAGGATCTCGTGGGCCAGAGCCGAAACGGCGCTGCGGCCGCGGGCGGTGTCCGCACCGGCATGAGCCGACCGTCCGGTCAGCTCCATGGTGCGCCAGACGGCGCCCTTGCGGGCTGACACCACGTCGCCGTTCTCGCGCGCGCACTCGAACACCAGCGCTGCCCGCGCGCCGGCCGCGTGCACCGAGACCGCCGGCGCGCGCAGGCGCACCTCCTCGTCGGCGCAGACCAGCAGCCGCAGCTCCTGGAACGGCCGCTGCCGCGCGGCGCAGGTCTCCATCGCCATCGCCGCCAGCACCAGGCCGCCCTTCATGTCGGCCACGCCCGGGCCGAAGCAGCGGATCCCCTCGCGCCGGAACGGCCGCGCTGCCACGGTGCCGGCCGGGAACACGGTGTCGGTGTGGCCGAGCAGCGCGACCACGCCTCGCCCTGACCCCGGCAGCGCGATCACCATGCTGCGAGCCGGGCCGTCGGGCTCCTCCACCCACTCGGTGCGGCAGCCCAGCGGCGCCAGCCAGCCGGCCAGCAGCTCGGCCACCCGCTCCTGCTCGACCCCGCCGGAGGGCGTGTCGATGTCGACCAGCTGCTGCAGCCTGTCGCAGAACGTCTCGATCACGCGCGCCACGATAGCGCCGGCCGGCTGTGAGACCGGGCAGCCTAACGCTGCACGCAGTTGGAGTGCGCGAAGCTCACCACGTGGCCGTTCGGGGCCGCCGCCGTTTGGAGCACGATCGTGAAGCGCAACGTCGAGCCGTCGGTGCCGCGGAGGATCTCCGATTGGGTGAACGTCTCTATGTCCGTCTTCTGGGAGATGTTGTCGCCCTCCCAGAACGTGAAGTGTCCGGTGAACGTCGGCAGCGACGGATCGGAAGGGACGAGTGTGTCCGTTCCCACCGCGGTCACGGTGAAGTGGAATCCGAGGCCGCCTGCGAGCTGTGTCGTGTGCATGACGCCGCTGGACACGAATGTCTCGGTGTACGGGCCGTTCCCGTTGCAGTCGGGAACCACGTCGGACTCCACCATGTTCGTGAAGTGCTCAGTGTCGGTGCTGGCTTGGCTAGCGAAGGAGGGTGTCGCAGTAACCGCGACGGCCGAGAGCACTACGAGTGCTGCAGCGAGCCAGCGGGTCATGTGGCAATCGTTGCATACGCCGCCGAACGTGTCAAACCGCGAAATCCTCGGCGGAGTTTCGTGTTGTTCGGAGTGCGATTCGGGGCTACTGGCCTGTTATCGAGCCAACTGCGCTTTCCTAGCGACAACCGCCGTTAAAAGCCGTACCGCTCCTCGCGCCAGGGATCGGCCTCGTTGTGGTAGCCGTACCCCTCCCAGAACCCGGGCTTGTCCGTGTCCGAGAACTCGATGCCGCGCAGCCACTTGGCGCTCTTCCAGAAGTAGCGGCTGGGCACCAGCAGCCGCAGCGGAAAGCCGTGCTCGGGGGTGAGCGGGCGGCCCTCCGCCTCGTAGGCCAGCATCACGTCGTCATCGCGGATCACCTCGATCGGCAGGTTGGCCGTGTAGCCCTGCTCTGCATGGGCGATCACGAAGCGGACGCTGTCAAGCGGCTGGACCACGTCGAGCAAGGCCTTCATGGGCACGCCCTTCCAGGGCATGTCCAGCTTCGTCCAGCGGGTGACGCAGTGGATGTCGCTGGTCTGCTCCTGGGCTCCGAGTGCCACCAGGTCGTCGAACGACAGGCGGATCGGCTGCCTGACCAGGCCGAAGGCACGAAAGTCCCATGTCGCCAGGTCGACGCGCGGGACACTGCCCGCCTGCAGCACCGGCCACTTGTCGGTGTAGTACTGGCCGGGAGGAATGCGCGACTCGTCGACGCCGGCCTTCCTGGCCTTGCGATCCTCGCTGGAGCGAAACAGCGCCACGCGACCTCCGGTTCGAGACGAAAGGAATTCGTGGCATGGTAGAGGCGAATCGTTTCACCCGATCGCCGCATCCGTTCCGTCTACGCTTCCCGGCATGACCGCATTGCTCGACCGCAGCTGCATCGAGGCCACCGGCCCGGACGCCGGCGTGCTGCTGCAGAGCCTGCTCTCCAACGATGTCGACGGCGCCCAGCCGGGCGGCGCCGTGTACGCGCTGCTGCTGACGCCGAAGGCGCGTGTGATCTCCGACGTGGAGCTGTTCAACACCGGCCACGGCTACGTGCTGGCCTGCCCACCCGATCGTGCGCAGCTGGTGTTGGAGTCGATCCTGCGCGCCCGGTTCCGCCGCAAGGTGGAGCTGGCTCCCTCGGCGCACGCCGTGGTCTGGGGTGAAGCCGCCGATGCGCTGGCCAGCCTGGAGACGCCGGCCGGCCCCCACCGGCTACTTGCGTCCACGCCTGACGGCGTCGAGCCCGCCGATGCCTGGGAGGTGGCGCGGGTCGAGGCCGGGCTTCCGGCCTTCGGCCGCGAGTTCGGCGAGGACTCGATGCCGGCCGAGGCCGGGCTGGTGCCGCTCGCCGTCAGCTTCACCAAGGGCTGCTACCCCGGGCAGGAGCCTGTCGCCCGGCTCCAGTACCGTGGTCACGCGAACCGCGGCCTGCGCGGTCTCGCCCTGAGCGGGGCGCTGCCCGAACCGGGAGCGGCGGTGCTGCACGGTGATCGTGACGTGGGACGGGTCGGCTCGGCCGTGCTGTCGCCGCGCTTCGGCCCGATCTCGCTGGCGGTGCTGCGCCGCGAGGTGTCGGACGGCGACGAGGTGACCGTCGCCGGAGCGGCCGCCCGGGTGCGGCCGCTGCCGTTCGCCGCTTGAAGCCCTCCGAGGTCGTGGTTACTCTGGAAGCGCGTGCATGAGTCCATGCTCACAGACGCGTCGCTCCTGATCGGACTCGGTCGCCTCGATGAGGCCGACCGCGTGCTGTCCGAGATGCTCGACCATGCCACGGAGGATGGTGACCGGCAGCTGGCCAGCCAGGCGCTGGAAGGGCTCGGTACCGTCGCGACCAGGCGCGGCCAGGAGGCGCGGGCGTTGCAGCTGTTCGAGCAGGCGATCGAGCGTGGCGGCCGGCCCGATCCGATCGAGCGCGAGTCGCTCTACACCAACACCGCGCGGCTGCGGTCGTTCTCCGGCGATGCCGGCGCGGCGGTGACGCTGATCGAGGAGTGCCTCAGCCGCGTGTCATCGGGACCCGACGCCGATCCGGCCGTGATCGCCCACTACTCGATCACGCTCAGCTACGCATATGCCGACGCCGGGCAGTACGGCCAGGCCAACTCGGTGCTGGCCGGGGTGCTGCGAACCGGCGGCGAGGATCTCGATCTGCGCGTGCGACGACGTCTCTATTACGCGCTGACCCGTCTGAACATGAACATCGGCCGCACCGATCAGGCCATCGAGTATTCCGAGAAGGATCTCGAAACCGCGCTCGCCGCGGACGGCGATGACGTGTTCGATGCCTACCTGCAGTGCGCGCACGTCCGGCTCGATGCGAACCACACCGAGCGGGCCGGCGACTACCTGGCCCAGGCGCGGATGCGGGCGCCCGATCCGCTGGGATCCGTCGACGCCGGCTTCCTGCTGGTCGAGGAGGCGCGGTTCTCACTGCAGCAGGGTGACCACAATACGGCACTCTCGCGCGCGAGCGCTGCGGTCGAGCTGCTGGCCGACGATCCGTCCGGCCCGGGGCAGAGCGGACTCGCCCACCTCGTGATCGCGCGTGTCCACGACGACCGGGGTGACGCCGACGCGGCGGATCCGGAGTACCGGCTGGCGATCGACTCGCTCGAGCGTCAGACCGGCTGGCCGACGGAGCTGGCCAAGGCGTACCGCCGCTACGGCAAGTTCCTGCGCCAGCGCGGGCAGCTGGATGAGGCCATGAAGATGCTGGAGCTGGCCAGCGACACCGCCGTCTGACGGACGCTGAGGGCTAGTTTACTTCCGAGTCGGCACCGGCGAACTCGTAGATCAGCCGGCCACCGTGGCTGAAGCCCTGCTTGGTGTAGAAGTCGGGGATGCCCAGCTCCTGGTCGTCGGGCGTCACGCGCAGCTCGATCGACTCGATGCCGCGGCGCCGGCACTCGGCGACGGCCGTGCGCAGCAGGCGCCCGCCCATGCCCTGGCCGCGGGCTGAGGGCTGTACCCAGATCTCCTCGATCTCGGCGCTGGCGCCACCGCCGGCCGAGATGCGGATGGTGGTGGTGGCGACGCCCTTGTCGCCGCCCAGCGTGAAGAAGCCGCGGCCGGGGTCGGCCAGGATCGCCTGCACGTTCTGCTCGAGGTGGGCGACCACGCGGCCCTCGTGACTGAAGAACGCCTTCAACAGGGCGGTCACGAGCGCCGAGTCGGCGGTCGTCGCCATTCTCACGGGGAGTTCCGTCACCGGCCTCACGCCGCACGACTCATCGGATCAACCATCGGCCCCACAGTAGCGGATCGCAGCGATTGCCAGCCCCTGTGCACAGCGCACCAGGTCGTCGACGCAGACGTGCTCGTCGATCGTGTGCGCCCAGGCGATGTCGCGCGGGCCCCATCCGATGCAGGGCGTGCCGCCGAAGCGGGTGAAGCTGGCGGCGTCGTACCAGGAGTCGAGCCCGGAGATGCGCGAGGGCTCGCCCACGGCAGCGCTCGCATCGAGCATGGCGGTCACCAGCGGGTGCGCCGGGTCGACCTCGTAGGGCGGAATGTCGAGGCTCCACTCGATCAGCGGCGGGTGCTGGGCCAGCCAGGCGTCGGCGGCGCAGCGTCGCTGGATCCACTCTGTCACCTCGCGTTCGACCAGGGTGCCCCAGCCGTCCGCGTCGGCGTTCGAGGGGAGGTACATCAGCTCGCTCTGAAGCGTGCAGCTGGCCGGATAGGTGACCACCCACTCGCCGCCGCTGATGATGGCCGGGACGATGTCGCTCGGCGACAGGTGGTCGTGGCGCTTGTCCGGGCGCCCGCGCCACTCCTCTCGCAGCTCGCGGATCGCCTCCAGCACGATCGACATCTTCTCGATGGCGTTCACGGCGCCGCCGTCGCGCCAGTGGGGCTGGGCCATCTCGGCGTGCCCCGGCCGGCCCTCGACCGTGATCGTGGGCGACAGCGACCCGCGGCATCCCACCCACACGTCGAACGCCGTCGGCTCCGTGACGATGCCGGCGTCGGCCTTGACGCCGTGGCTGACCGCGGCCAGGCCGCCGGCACCCGACGTCTCCTCGTCGGTGACGGTGTTCACGATCAGGTCGCCACGCAGGCGTACGCCGGCCTCGGCCAGCGCGATCGCCGCGAACGTCATCGCGGCAACGCCGCCCTTCATGTCGCAGGCACCGCGGCCGTAGAGGTTCCCGTCGCGCACCTCCGCTGCGTTGGGGTCGCTCGTCCAGCGGTCGCGCGGCTCCGACGGCACCACGTCGATGTGGCCGTTGAAGAGCAGGCTGCGGCCGCCGCCCGAGCCGGCCAAGCGAGCGGCCATCTGGGGCCGGCCTTCGAAGCTGAGCGGGCCCGGGATCTGGCGCGTGCCTGACACCTCGTCCGGACGCGGCTCCCAGATCTCGACCTCGGCGCCGGCGGCGGCCAGCAGCCGCCCCAGGTGCTGCTGCAGCGCGGCCTCGTCATGGGCCGACCCGTCGCCCTCGCGGGCGGTGGTGTCGTAGTTGATCAAGGTAGACGTGAGCTCGACCAGCCGGTCGCGCGCCGCCTCGATCGCCTCCATCACCCGCTGCTCCGACGTCACGCTGCGCGATGATACCGGCGCGTGGACGACCAGGATCCTCATCTGCAACGGCGCGCGATGCACAGCCGCCGGCGCGCCCGGGTGCGCCGCCGCCGTGCGGCCGCGACCGCGGTTCTGCTGCTGCTCCTGGTGGCTGCCGGCTACGGCCTTGCCCAGCTCTGGCCGAGTGGCTCGCCGGCCGAGGCCGGCTCGACGCACGGCGCGACGGGTGGCGGCACGTCCAGGTCGACCCCCGCCGCGTCCTCGCCGCCGGTCACTGCCAAGCCGACCGGCACCGTCACGCTGTCGGCGGTGGGCGACACGATGCTGGGATACGCCGGCACGCTCGCGCCCGACCCGGACAGCTACTTCGACGGCGTGCGCCCGCAGATAACCGGCGACATCCGCTTCGCCAACATGGAGGGCACGCTCACCAACCTGACGTCGGGCAAGTGCGGCGCGAACTCGACCGCCTGCTACGAGTTCCGGGTGCCGCCGTCGTGGGCGCGCTACTTCAAGCACGCCGGGTTCACGATCGTGAGCAATGCCAACAACCACGCCTTCGACTTCTGGCAGGCGGGCCTGGACGACACGGTGGCCGCGCTCGACCGAGACGGCCTCGCCCACACCGGCCGCACGCGCGAGATCACCTACCTGCGCGTGCACGGGCTGACCGTGGCCTTCATCGGCGTCGCCAGCTATCCCAACACCGGCCCGCTCAACGACTACCCGGCCGCCCGGCGCCTGATCCACACCGCCGACCTCCACGCCGACATGGTGGTGGTGGCGATGCACGCAGGCGCCGAGGGCGTGGCCGCCGAGCACCTGACCGGCCAGGATGAGATCTACGAGGGTGAGAACCGCGGAAACCCCGAGGCATTCGCGCACATGGCGATCGATGCCGGTGCCGATCTGATCATCGGCTACAGCCCCCACGTGCTGCGGGCGATGCAGGTCTACCACCACCGCCTGATTGCCTACAGCCTCGGCAACTTCGCCGGCTACCACAACTTCACGACCGAGGGCGCCCTGGGGGTGTCCGGCATCCTGCACGTGAAGCTGGCGGCCGACGGTCGGTTCCTGTCCGGGCGGCTGGTGTCCACGGTGCTGGCCGGCCCCGGCCAGCCCGAGCTGGATCCGGACAACCAGGGGGCGGCGCTGGTCGAGCAGCTGTCGCGTGAGGACCTGGGCGCCCACGGCGCGCACCTCGGCGCCGACGGCGAGATCTCGCCCTAGCAGCGCCCCCGTTCGAGGTTCGTGATGATCACCCGAACGGGGGAATCGCCCTCCCCGACCCTTCGCTATCTCTGAGATACGCGAAGGAGGACGCACCGCGATCCCTCCGGGCAACGCTCCCTCGGTACACCGCGATTACCGGGCTGCGGCGGCCCCTCCCCAGCAGGTTTCATGCCGGACCCGCTCACCCCCGAAGGGAGGTGCGAACTGATGATCAAGTGGAACTATCGCGCGACCCGTGTCGCTCTCGTCCTTGGTGCCATCGCAGCCTTTGCGATCGCCAGCGGCGCCCAGACGAAGTGGAGCTAACCACCCCTCCGGTCCCCCGGGGCCACGGCACTCAAGTGCCGACGGGAACCTGACCGATAAGCGTTTCAAGCCGTGACGAATTCGTCCCATACGTATCCGCCCCGGCTGCTCCGGTTCGTCGCCATCATGTTGGCGGTGACGATACCGGTGGCAGTCGGGGCAGTTCTCCAGATTGCTTCAGCGCCACCGGACGCCGGCACAGCCGTCGGGGTGGCGTTGTTTTTCGTGGCCGCGCTGGCCGCGGAGTACAAGCCGGTGCCGCTCGACGAGCAGGGCGGCCGCACCGTGTCGCTGGCCTTCGTGTTCCTGCTGTCCACGCAGTTCCTGTTCGGCTGGCAGTACGCCGTGCTGGGCGCCATCGTCAGCATGGTGATCGTGCAGGTGCACAACCGCGCGCCGGCCGTCCGCACCATGTTCAACGGCGCCTCGTCCGGGCTGTCGGCGTTCGTGTCTGCAGGCCCCGGGTTCATCCTTGGCTGGACGGTGTCGCCGCATCACGCAGGTACGCTGACCGCGCTCGTGTTCATGGGGGGCGCGGCGTACGTCGTCACCAACGTGATCACCGTCGCAATCGCCGTGTCGCTGTACACCGGGATCAGCATGCGCGAGATGCTGGAGGACTACGTCCGCCACTCCGGGCCGGCCTTCGCGATCATGGCGTTCATCGCCGCGCTGGCCACCTCGCTGTGGATGATCAACCCGCGCCTGGAGCTGTTGCTGGCCGGACCGCTGTTCGCGTTGGCGCTGTACCAGCGCTACGCCTACCGCTCGGTGGTGGCCACCCGCGACGCAGAGACGGACGCGCTGACCGGCCTTCGCAACCACCGCTCGTTCCAGACCGACCTGCGCGAGGCGCTGGCGCTGGGCGCGTCCACCCGCTCGCTGATGGGCCTGGTGCTGATCGACATCGACAACTTCAAGAGCATCAACGACCGCTTCGGCCACCAGGTCGGAGACGATGTGCTGATCGCGCTGGCGCGGCTGATGCGCGAGGAGTACGGCGAGGCGCAGGCCTACCGGATCGGCGGCGAGGAGTTCGCCCTGCTCCTGCCCGACGACGGCGAGCAGGAGGCCTACACCGCCGTCGAACGCCTGCACGCGCGTCTTTGGCAGACCAACTTCCCGCATGCCGAGCCGGTCACGGTCAGCGCCGGCATCGCCAGCTACCCCGGCAGCGCCGGCGACCGCGACCAGCTGCTGCGCGTCGCCGACGGCGCGCTCTACTGGGCCAAGAACCACGGCAAGAACCGCTCCTGCGTCTACAGCCCGACCGTGGTGCGCATCTACACGCCCGACGAGCTGGCGGAGTCGGCCGAGCGGCACGCCCGCCTGAAGGCGGCCGAGGGCCTGATCCGGGTGGTGGACGCGAAGGACACCTACGCGGGGGCCCACAGCCAGTCGGTGTCGCGGCTGGTGGAGGGCATCGCCCGTGCGATGGGGCTGGACGAGGAGACCGTCGAGCAGGTGCGGCTGGCCGGCCTGCTGCACGACCTCGGCAAGATCGCGATCCCCGACCGGATCCTGCAGAAGCCGGGCAAGCTCGACCCCGACGAGCTGCGCATCATGCGCGAGCACGCCGATCTCGGCTACCGGCTGCTCGAGGGCCTGGGTGTGTCGCCGGTCGACCGCTGGATCCGCCACCACCACGAGTGGTGGGACGGCAGCGGCTATCCGCTGGGACTGGCCGGCGAGGACATCCCGCTGGGCTCGCGCATCATCCTGGTCGCCGACGCGTTCGATGCGATGACCTCGGACCGGGTCTACCGCGCGGCCGGCAGCTCGGGCGAGGCGATCGCCGAGCTGCGCCGGCGCTGCTAGACGCAGTTCGACGCGCGCGTGGTGTCGGCGCTCGAGAAGTACCTGGCGGCGCTGGGCGAGGACGTCCCCGAGCAGACCCCGGCCACCGCCTGATGTTCCTGCTGCCGACCGTCCCGATCGGGATCCTGCTGGGCCTGCTGCTGGGCGGCCGGCTGGGACGGCTGGCGTACGTGCGGGTGTCGAAACCGTGGCTGTTCTACCTGGCGCTGGCGTTGCAGGTCGCGGCGTTCCCGTCGCTGTTCGTGCCGTGGCAGGCGGGCACCCAGGTGGCCACCGCGCTGTCGATCGCCTCGTACGGCTGCCTGGTGGTGGTGGCGTTCGCGAACCGGCACCTGTTCGGGATGCCGATCGCGGCGGCCGGGATGCTGTTCAACCTGGCGGCGATCCTGGCCAACGGCGGGCACATGCCGGCGCTGCCCAGCGCGATGCGCGACGGCGGCCTGAGCTTCTCGGGCGTGCACAACAACAGCGTTCGCGAGGCATCGCCCAACCTGTCCTGGTTCGTCGACCGGTGGGCGGCGCCGCGCTGGGTGCCGTTCGGCAACATCTTCTCGGTGGGCGACGTGCTGATCGCGGTCGGCGCGATCGTGGTGATCGCCGCGGCGATGGGCGCGCGCGTGCCGTTCCGGCGCACACCGGCGATCGAGACCGACCCGGCCTAGGAGTGGGCGCCGCCGAGGCGCTTGACCAGGTAGACGTGCTGCTCGCCGTGGTAGCAGCGGACGCCGGCGGCATCGTGGTAGTGGTAGCCGTCGTGGAACTCGCCCTGGCCGCTGTCGCGGTAGCCGCGGCGGTGGTAGATCGACCGGGCGAGCTCGTTGTCCGGATTGGAGACGGTGACGGAGAGGCCGATGGTGTCCCAGCCGGCATCGTGGGCGGCCTGCTCGGAGGCGTCGAGCAGGGCCCGGCAGACAGCTGCGCGCCGCCCAGCGCACGCTCGGAGGCATGCTCGGGGTTCACCAGGATGACCCACCCGGCCGGCTGATCGCCCGACCATGCGACGAAGTAGGTGCCCTCGCCGGCA
>JAICYJ010000045.1 GCA_025934255.1 Thermoleophilia bacterium
GGTTTCTCCGATGCTCGCCGGTTCGGCGTGGTTCCGGTCCCGCACCGGCGTGGCGCAGACGCACACCGCGTGCGCGATCGCGTAGCCACACCGGCTCGGATCGCATAGCACTCATATCGTTGCCGCGGTAAGCCGGCGGCGTCGTTGCATATTCGTATCACCCAATCCCAGAGAGGGAGGCCGCTGCATGTCTCTTATCACAGACCCGACCTGACGTTTCGGAGAGGAGGTGACATACATGAGCTTTAACATCGATAGCAACCTGCGGCTCGAGTTCGGCCGCCAACGACAGGCCGCACTGCTGCAACGGGCGCAGCGGGACAGGCTGGAGCATGCGCTCTCGGCCGAGATCGCACACGACGCCGGCCTGCATCCACACCGGTCGCGATCGTTCCTGCACCTGCGTCGCAACCGCCAGGCACTTCCAAGGGAGGCTCGATGACCACCGAGCGCGCACCCCCGACGGCGTCGCACTGGCGGAGGCACACCCCGCCGCAGCGGAAGGCCATGCGCCCTCCGCGGCGGCGGTTATGTGTCCGAGCAACCATTCTTGACTTCGGCTTTCCAGATTACTAGGCTGGTCGGCGCGCCATTCCTGGCGCTGACACGACCCAAGGGGAGGGCTCCAAACGTGATTCGTACCAAGACATTGCTCATCGTGGCGATCAGTGCGGCCGTGTTCGTCGGCGCGAGCGCGAGCGCGGCGAGCGCCGGTGAGTTGACCGGCAACGGCAAGCCGACCGCGGGACCGGCGCACGCCAACTCGATCTGCGTGTTCTCAGGGCAGAACGACGATCCCACCGCGCCGCTCAGTCTCGACATGTCGATCGCGCCGAACGGCCCGGGCGGCCGCTCGCAGTCGTTCGGGCAGGACGTCAAGATCGGTCTCGATCCTCACGTGCTGAATCCGGGCATGGCATGCGGGCCGGGGAGCAACCCCGACCGCGTGAAGTAGCGGATCTGTTGGGTGGTCGGCCCCGACGTGAGAACCGGTCGGGACCGACCACCCGCACGCCGTCCCGGTTACAGTGGCCGCCGACGTCAGGCCAGCGCCGCGCAGATGTCCCGCTGGTGAGGAATGCGGCTGACAGATGTCGCAAACCCGTCCGGGCTGAGCTCGATCACGACGTGCCCGGTGTAGACGACCAGCCCCGGGCCGTCCACATCCTCCGGAAAGTTCGACCACAGGATCGAGCCGTGGTTGATGAACGTGAGCGAACCGTCGTCGTGAAAGACGACGCGCAGCGGGCCGGCGGAGTTGATCGCGAGCGACTTGCCGGTAGCAAGATTCGTCGCCGTCTGGATGAAGTGGCCGGTGACGATCCACTGCCCGTTACGCAGGATGTGAAGCAAATCCCGGTTGACTCCCGGGTCGATGCGCACCGGGAACGGGCACACCTCGCCGGCCGGGTAGCTCATCGTCCCGTTCAGCGGGGCCGGTACCGGCGGTGTGGCCGATGCCCCCGGGGCCAGGCATAGCAGACCGAACACGGTCGCAGCGCATGCGAGCATGGCGTGGCGCGAGCGGAGCATGGTTGTCCTTCCCTTCGAGGCGGAGTCAGTCCGCGACGAATTTCCCCAGGTCGCGATCACGTGTATCACATGCCTCTAGAGCGGTCAACCGCACGCCTGGGCGGTAGGCTGACGGCGATGGACGACCAGGCCTGGGAGCTCGCGAGTGTGATAGCGCGGAACGAGACGCGCGCCACCACGATCGTGGCAGCCCTGGCCGAATCGCAATCGGTAAGCCTGTCGTCGCTGCCGCTGTCGGCCTACACAGCCGAGATCCGCCGTGACTGGCGCGAGTCCGGCAGGGACACCGATCCGGGGACACTGGCGGATGACCTGACGGCGATCTTCGACCGGCTCGGCGTGGCCGTGCGGACGGCCGTCGCGCGGGGCGACTGGGACTGGGGAGACCGCCCGCCGAGCTCCTTTGCGCTGTGGCTCGAGCGCACGCTGGGCGAGCTCCAGACCACGGACTGAGCCGCCTGGTATCTCGATGCTATGGATGACACGGGCGCCTAGCCCGAGGAGAGTTGGGGTGGGCTAGGCGCCCGGTCCCACGAGCCCGACGCCGCGTAGGAGCCAGGTCGGGCATCCGGAACATGGCGGACGGGACGTCCGCCTTGAGGAGGACAAGCCGCGCTCGGGTTGTTGGGCTGCTCGGGGCATACCGCTACTGCGACGGGCGCAGCGCGATCAGCTGGCCCACGTTTGCCCCAGACCTGCTGAGCGTGGCGGTACGGTTGCCGGTCGCGCCGGCTGCGCCCAGCTGCTGGTCGGACAGCTCGGCGACGACGCGGGTGTTGCCGGTTCCGGCCAGCTGCTCGACCTGCTCGAGCATGCCGGTCGGCGGTGTCACCGATGCGTTTGCCGCTTCGCCGAACACGCCGATCAGCAGCTCGCCCGCCGCCGTGGTCGTCACCGAGGGCGCCACGTCGGAGCTCGAGTTGGAGGAGCTGCCATCGCTGGACACGTCGACCGGGGTGGCGGTGTTCACGCCGACGTAGGCCGCCATCACAGCGCTCGCCATGCGCAGGGACGAGAACCGCCACTGATAGGAGGAGGGTTCCGACGTGCCCGCCACGTGGACGTAGGTGGCCTGCGTCAGCGAGCGGCCGCTGGTGGTGGAGCGAACCAGCGTCCAGCCGCTGGGTGCGGTCACCGTGGTGGTGCCAAGGCCGATGTCGACCGCCGCGACCAGCACATCGCCGCTGGCCGTGCCGCTCGGCTTGTTCAGCGTGATCGAGGTGCCGAGCAACACCTGCGCGCTGGTGTCGCTACGCCAGGCGATCCCGCGCTTGACCGACAGCGCTGCCGGGGTCGAGGCGTTTCCGAGCTGGTCGACGGCCTGCACCTGGTAGAACGAGGTCGTGACCGCCGGCGCCGTCGTATCCGAATACCGAGGCGTCGTCAGCAGCGCCGAGTTGAGCTTGGTGAACGGCCCGGTCGCAGAGGAGCTGCGATAGACGTTGTAGCCGGCCAGGTCGGTCTCGGTGTTGGCGTTCCAGGTCAGGTTCACCGCCTGCGACGTGAGGCTGGCGGCGAAGCCGGTCGGCTGGGCCGGCGGGGTGATGTCGACGCGCCAGCTGTAGCTGGTGGCCGTGCTGGCGTTGCCGGCCGCGTCGCGCGCACGCACCGCGAAGGTGTGCTGGCCGGTGGCAAGACCGCTGTAGGCGGCCGGACTGGTGCAGGACGCGAACGCGGCTCCGTCCAGCTGGCACTCGAATGCGACGCCGGCCTGGGTGTCGCTGAAGCCGAAGCTGGCGCTGCCGCTGGCGACGGTCGCAGCCGGCTTGCTGGTGATCGTCGGTGCCGGCGGTGCCACGGTATCGATCGTCCAGCTGTACTGCGTGGGGTCGCTCGTGCGGTTCGACGGGTCGACCGCCTCGACGGCGAACGTGTGGGAGCCGTCGGCCTGCGCGGCGGTCGTGAGCGGGCTGGCGCAGGCGCTGTAGGCGGCGCCGTCCAGGCTGCACTGGAAGCTGACCGTGCCGTCGCTGTCGGAGAACGCGAACACCGCCTGCTTCACGTTGCTGGGGTTCGACGGCTTGGCGTCGATCGACGGTGCCGGCGGCCGCGGCGCCTGCAGCGACCAGGTGTAGCTGGTCGCCGAGCTCGGGTTGCCGACGGCGTCGCGTGCACGCACCCCGAAGGTGTGCGACCCGTCAGCCAGTCCGGAGTACGTGGCCGGGCTGGCGCACGTCGAGAAGCTGCCGGCGTCCAGCTGGCACTCGAACGTGACCCCGGCCTCGTCGTCGCCGAAGCTGAAGCTGGCGCTGGTGCTGGTGTCGTTGGCGGGCGGTGTGCTGGTCAGAGACGGCGCCGGCGGCGGCGTGGTGTCGACCGTCCAGGTGTAGGTGGTGGCGGTGCTCGCCACTCCGAGCGAGTTGACGGATCGCACCCCGAAGGTGTGCGATCCGTCCGTCAGCGGCCCGGCCGCAAGTGGGCTGGTGCAGCCGGTGAAGCCGCTGCCGTCGAGGGTGCACTGGAAGCTGACGCCGCTGTCGCTGTCGGAGAAGGACAGCGACGGCTGCGCGTTGTTGCTGGGATCGGACGGCTTCGCGTCGATGGTGGGCGCGGTCGGCGGCGCCGTGTTCACCGTCCACGTGTAGCTGGTGGGAGCGCTGGCGTTGCCGACCGAGTCGATCGATCGCACGGCGAACGTGTGCGAGCCGTCGCTCAGCACCGGCGTCTGGTAGGGGCTGGTGCAGCCGGTGAAGGACGAGCCGTCGATGCTGCACTGGAACGAGGCCGACGGGTCGGGATCATTGAACTTGAAGGTGGGCTGGGTGTCGCCGCTGGGGTTGCTCGGCACGTCGCCACCGAGCCCCGGGATCGGAAGCGGAGTCGCCGTCGCGCCCTGGCCGGGGGCGACGCCGAGGCCGAAGTACTGGTACAGGCCGGCCTCGAGGCTGTAGTGGTCATACAGGGTGTTGTCGGTCGAGCCGGGCGTGACGCCGGCGCCGACCAGCAGCGTGGCGATGTGCTCGCCCTGGTCGAGCCCGCCCTCATCGAAGGTGATCAGCACGGTCACGTTCGGCTGCAAAAGCAGCTGCGGAACCACCTGCTTCAGCCAGTTGTCGCCCATGTTGACCACGTTGGTGCCGGTGTTCGACCCGAAGAAGGCCGGGCAGGCCTGGCCGCCCGTCGGCAAGGTGTGCATGTCGTTGCACTCGTTGGGGATGATGTAGCTGAAGTCGGGCAGGTGCGCGGGGTCGAACGTGCTTGACGTCAACGGGACGTCGTTGGTCGCGCACGAGACGTTGGGGCTGAAGTTCTGAGCCGGGTCGTGGTCGGCGGTGTAGAGCGTGTCCGTGGTGCCGGGGACGTTGCCGGAGGTGCCGCCGCCGCAGTTGCTCGGCATCGACTCCATGTATTCCTTCCACGTCAGCGCGCCACCCGAGGCGTCGATCGCCCCGAAGATGTTCGGCGAGAACGCGGTCGCCGCCGTGTTGCCGCTGGTCATGGCCAGGTAGTTCGGGAAGCTGCCGTCCGTGTCCACGGCGAAGTAGTTGGTGAACAGCTCGCCGTTTGCGATCAACTGGTTCATGTACGGAGCGTCGGCGCTACCGGAGATCGACGGATGCGACTCGTTCTCGAACACGATCGTGACCAGCTTGTTCGGGTGCGTGCCGGTGAAGGCCGGCGGTGGAGGCGAGGTCGTGTCGGTCGTCCAGGTGTACGACGTGCCGTCGCTGACGTTGCCGGCCGCGTCGCGCGCCTTGACGGTGAACGTGTGCGAGCCGTCGGCCAGCGTGCCGCTGGTGAACGGGCTCGAGCACTGCGAGCCGATGCCGTCGACCATGCACTGGTAGTTGACGCCGGCCTGCGAGTCGGTGAACGAGAAGGTGCCGTTGGCGGAGCCGGTGACGACCGCAGGCTGGTCGGTGATCACCGGTGCCGGCGGCGGGGTGCCGGGGTGCATGACCTGTCCCACCGTCTCGATGGTGGTGTTGGGCGGCGGGTTGTTCTGCAGCCAGTCCAGGAACTGATTGAAGACGGGGAAGTCGATCGGGCCGTAGTCGGCCATGCACGTCGAGTAGTTGGCCGGGTCGTACTGCTGGGAGCAGATCTGGTGGAACACGAGCGTCACCCAGCCGCCGCCGTTCTGGGAGGCGGCCGTGACCGACTGCTCCAGGTGCGAGAGCGAGGTGGGCGCCGGGGCCGTGTCGTCGAAGATGGTACGCGTCGCGAACGGGTCCTTCGGGGGCAGCGTCTCTGCGTAGAGCGGTCCGGCAGCGGTGCCGTTGACGTCGATACCGCCGGCGGCGCGGCCGGTGGTATAGCCGCAGCTCTGGACGATCTGCTCGGCGGTCGCGTCGTAGGCACCCTCGGGGTACGCGAAGCTGACGGGCCAGAACCCGCGGTTGATCAGATCCTGGCGGTTGTTGCAGACCTCGTTGACCTTGGTCTGGTAGTCGGTGGTCGTCTTCAGGTTGACGTGGTTCATGGTGTGCCCGCCGATCTCCTGGCCGGCCGTGTCGAGCGCGCCCACCTGCGACCAGGTCATCGACCCGTCGGTGCCGACCGCGTTGGAGATGATGTAGAAGGTGCCGTTCATCCCGTGCGGCTTGAGGCCGTGCAGGTAGCCGATGCTGTACTGGTTCTCGTCTGCGTCGTCGAAGGTCAGCGAGACGATCGTCTGGAACTTGAGCGCCTGCGACTGCGGCGTCTCGGCGTTGCCGGCCAGGTCGGTGGAGAAGAAGCCGACGGTCGCGTCCTGCTTCAGCGTGAACGGCTTCGTGTAGACCGGGCTGTTGGTGGTCGGCGTGGAACCGTCGGTCGTGTAGTACGTCTTGTCGAGACCCCAGCCGCCGGCGTTGTCGGCCGCGCTGAGGGTGACCGTGACCGGTCCCGTGTTCATCGTCTGGCACGGCGATCCGTTGCAGGAGATGGTGGTCGTCGGCGCTGTCGAGTCGGGGGATTCGATGAGCTGCACCGACTGCGTGTTCGTGGCCTCGACGTTTCCGGCGTAGTCCCATGAGCGGAACTCGACCGTCGAGGAGCTGGTCAGCGGGAACGGGCCCGTGTACGTCGGGCTGGACAGCGTGGGATCGGTCCCGTCCAGCGTGTAGTGGGTGCTGGCAACGCCGGAGCCGGTGTCGGTCGGCGCGAACGAGACCATCACGGTGCCGTTGTAGGTCGACGAGGCGCACGGCGCGCCGTTGCAGGCGATCGTGGTGCTCGGCACCACGGTGTCCATCGACTGCATGACGGCTTCCGTCGTCTGGATGGTGGTGCCGGCGGGCGCCCCGCTCGCCTGGCCGGCGGCCTGGATCCAGTCGAGGAAGCTGTTCAGATCGGCCAGCTCGATCCACCCGGACGACGCCGTGCACGTCGAGTAGTTGGTCGGGTCCTGCGCCTGCGAGCAGACCTTCTGGATGACGACCTGATCCCAGCCGCCGGTGTGCGCGGCGGCGCCGTTCACGACGGCCTCGAGGTTGGCCAGCGTCACCTGACCGCTCGGCCCGTACGGACGCGTGGCGTAGTAGTCCTTCGGGGGGCGGGTCTCGGCGTAGAGCGCGCCCGTCGGCGAGATGCCGCCCGCGGCGCGGGCGTTGCCGTAGCCGCAGTTGTGGACGATGCCCTCCGCGGTGGCGTCGAAGGCGCCGAACGGATACGCGAAGCTGGTGGGGCTGAACCCGTGCTGGATCAGCGCCTGGCGGTCGTTGCAGACCTCGTCGATCTTGGTCTGCAGGTCGGTGGTCGTCTTCAGGTTCACCTTGCCGTCGACGGTCTTGCCACCGATCTCGTTCCCGGCCGCCGCCAGCGTCGTCAGCTGATCCCACGAGAGGAAGTTCTTGGAGCCAGCGATCGTCCCGCTGTTGACGTAGAACGTGGCCGGCACGCCGTGCGGCTGCAGGGCCTGGGTGTACCCGAGGGTGAACTGGCTGATCGTGTTGTTGTCGAACGTGAGCGTCACGACCGTGGTGGTGGCGGCACCGGAGGACGCGCCGCCCGCCAGCACCAGCATCAGCGCGCAGAGGAGAGCGATTGGGAGACGTCGCGTGAGGGACGGTCGAGTCTGCAAGGGAGCGCCTTTTCTCAGTAACGAGGAGGGCCCAGACCGCACGGGTGGTGCTTAGGAGCGGGAGCCGAGGACGACATATTACAGCCAGGCTGTGGAAAGTCAACCGTGCTGTGGTACAGCCCTGTTCTCCTTTGAAATAGCCGCGTCGTTGCGGTCGGGCCATCTTCATGGGCTGGTCGACCTGCCGATCAAGCCATCTCAACTTGACATGTTGCAATACGTCAGCGTGTGTCGTAACCTTGCTCCCCTGGACATCGAATCCAGCGACTCCAAGCAATGGCTCCCGCTTCGCTTCACCTGCACCCGCCTGCCCGCCGTACTGCTGAAATCGCAGACGGTGGGGGCGAGGGCGCGAGCCTTCGGATGTCCCGGTCTGTTCCTTCTTTTGTCAGGGGTTCCGAAACATGACATCGAGCTCATCCGCCACCCGCGTCCACCTCGTCCGCCACGGCGAGACGGTCATGAACGTCCAGGTCCGGTTCCGGGGACTGCTCGACGTGCCCCTGAACGACCGCGGCCGCATGCAGGCAGAGGAGGTGGCGCAGCACCTGTCGACGGCCGGCATCAGCGCGGTCTACACGAGCCCTCTCGGCCGGGCGCGTGAGGTCGCCGATGAGATCGTGCGCGCCAGCGGCACCCCCGAGGCGGTCTCGCTCGACCTGCTCGCAAACCTGGACTACGGCGAGTGGGAGGGGCTGACGCGCGAGGAGTGCGCCGAGCGCGACGCCGAGGCCTACGAGCTGTATGCGCACGATCCCGAGAACGCCTATTGCCCTGGCGGCGAGACGCTTGCCAGCGCCGCCGACCGGGTCATGGCGGGCCTGCGCGAGATCGGACGGCTGCATCCGGGCGAGTCGGTCGCGGCCGTCTCGCACGGCGTCATGCTGCGCCTGGCGATCCTGCGTGTGCTCGGCGCCCGCGGCGGCGACTGGCAGTTCGCCATCCCGATGGGATCGTCGCTGGGCTTCGAGGTGATCGGCGAACGGGTGACCGCGGTGTCGGATCTCGACCTGACCCGGCCGGATCCCCGCAAGGGTGCTCTGCCCACGCTGCAGCCGGCCGAGGCGCGGTCGGGCCGATGAGCATGCCCTACCCCGATCCCCTCATGTCCGCGGAGCCGCACAGCCCGTCGATGTTCTCGTCCATCCTGCGGCGTCGCAAGCTGACCGTGCTGGGCATCGCTGCGCTGGTCGTGCTTGCGACCATCGCGATCACCGCGCGCGAGACCAGGGTCTACGACGCGACGGCGAGCGTCGTGGTGCAGGGGCCACCGACGACCGGCGGTCAGAGCCAGGTGAACATGGCGACCGAGGCGGCGGTGGCAGGCTCGCCGGCGGTGGCGGAGCTCGTCATCGAACGAGAGCATCTGAAGGCCGTGACCGCCCGCCAGCTCAGCGCGAACCTCTCGGTGCACGTCCCGGTGGACAGCCAGGTGCTGCAGTTCAGCTACGCGAGCCCCAGCCCGCGGGTGGCACAGGAGCGGGCGGAGGCGTTTGCCGCGGCGTATCTGGCGTTCCGCACGGGTGAGCAGGCGCAGACGACCGCGCAGGCGATAGCGGCCCTGCAGAAGCAGATCGACGACAACGGTAGGCAGCTCGCGCTGATCAAGGAGACGATTCCGAGCCTGAGCGGGCAGCCGCTGGCCGTCGCCAGGACGAAGGAGGCCGCCCGGCAGGCGCAGATCACATTGCTCCAGCAGAGGGTGGCCCTGCTCAACGCGAACACCGCCAACTTCGGTGGCCAGCTGGGCCCGGCGCCGTACCCGAAGTCGCCCGCCAGCCCGCGCGTCGTCGTCAATCTGGTGGCCGCGCTGTTCCTCGGACTCCTGCTCGGATTCGGAGTGGCCGCGGCTCGTGAGTACACGGACGATCGGATCCGCAACCGCGAGGACCTCGAAACGTGGCTTGCCTCGCCGGTGCTGAGCTCGATCCCGACGAGGTTCAAGAGGCGCTCGGCGGCGGATCTCGGCGGCCTGATCACGCTTCAGGAGCCCGGCTCGATCCAGGCTGACGCGTTTCGCGGGCTGCGCACAAGCCTGCTGCTCGAGACCAGCAACATCGGTGCCCGCAGCGTCCTGGTCACCAGCGCCGATCTCGATCGGGGAACCACATGGGTGGCGGCGAACCTTGCCATCGCCTTGGCGGCGTCGGGAAAGCGCATCATCCTGATCTCCGCCGATCTGCGGAATCCGTGCCTGGGGCCGGCCTTCAGCACCGAGCCCGAGGCTGGTCTGTACGACGTCCTCGCCCGGTTCGAAGATCTGCGCGACGTCGTGCATCGCACGTCGATCGAGGGCCTGTGGCTGGTCGAAGGTCGATGCTCGACCGGGCACGACTTCCGGTCCCAGCTCGGTGGCGCGGCAGACCTCGTCGACCTGATCTCGGCCGGCGACGTCGTCCGCGAGGCGCTGAGCATCGCGGATCTGGTGCTGGTCTGTTCGCCGTCGCTGGCGGCGCATTCGGAGTCGGCGTCATGGGCACGTGCGTGCGACGGCGTGCTGCTGGTCTCGGACGTTCAGACGACGACCCACGCCGACACGGCGAGGGCCAAGGAGCTGCTCGGCAGGGCGCACGCGACCATCGTCGGTGCGGTGCTGCTGGAGCGGGGACGGCGGAGCTGGCGACGCCGATCTCGGACGGTCTGGGAGCCCGAGGAACAACCCACGGTGAGGACAGGCCCGGACCTGTCCATCCGGCGCCAGGTCAGCGCATCGGAGGGGGAGACATGAGGATCGCTGTCGTAGGCTGTGGATACTGGGGGTCGAAGCACGTTCGGGTGCTGCAGGCGCTGGCCGAGGTCGACCGCGTGGTTGCGGTGGACTCCCGCCCCGATCGTCTGGTCGCGCTCAAGCGCGCCTTCCCGTCTATCCGAACCGCCGAGAAGTTCGACGACGTGCTCGGTCGCGTCGATGCGATGGTCATCGCGACGCCGCCCGAGACCCACGCCACCCTGGGCGTCAGGGCGTTGCAGGCTGGGCTTGGGGTACTGATCGAGAAGCCGCTCGCGACGTCCACGCTGGACGCGCGGGTGCTGGTCGACACCGCGGAGCAGTACGATGCGGTGCTTGCCGTCGGCCATACCTTCGAGTACAACGCCGCCGTCTGGAAGCTGCGCGATCTGGTCGATGAGGACGAGCTGGGACGGATCCACTATCTCGATTCCGCCCGTCTCAACCTCGGCCTCTATCAGACTGACGTCAGCGTCGTCTGGGATCTGGCGCCGCATGACATATCGATCTCGAACTACGTCCTGCGCCGAACCCCGACCGTGGTTCAGGCCTGGGGGTCCCGTCACGCGCACGCCACCCTGGAGGACGTCGCGTACATCCGGCTGTCGTACGAGCACCCGGACGTCACCGCTCACATCCACGTGAGCTGGCTGGATCCCTGCAAGGTGCGTCGCACGACCGTGGTCGGCAGCTCCAAGATGGCCGTCTACAACGACCTGGCCTCGGAGGAGCGCGTGCGCGTGTTCGACAAGGGCGTGGTGCCGGCCGAGGAGGCCTCGATGGCGCAGATGCCGATGTCGTACCGCTACGGCGACATCCAGTCGCCCTTCCTGTCCTTTGAGGAGCCGCTCACGGTTCAGGATCGGGAGTTCGTGTCGTGCGTGCAGAACGGCGAACGGCCGGCCACCGACGGTGTCTGCGGGCTCGCCGTCGTCCAGGCGCTCGAGGCGGCGGAGCTCTCGCTCCGGTCAGGGCGGACGGTGTACCTGACCGACGGGTACGGGTTCGCGGCCGAAGATCAGGTTCCGGAGCTGGCGTCGTGAGCAAGATCGAGGTACCACGCACCGCTCCGGTCCCGCTCGCGGACCTGGTCGCCATGAACACCGAGGTGGAGCAGGACGTTCGCGCCGCCTGGGACGGGATCATCGCGAGCTCCGGCTTCATCGGCGGCGAGGCGGTGTCGCAGTTCGAAGAGCTGTGGGCCGGGTCCTGCGGTACCGACCACGCGGTTGCGGTCGCGAACGGGACGGAGGCGATCGAGCTGGTGCTGCGGGCGCTGGGAATCGGCGAGGGAGACGAGGTGCTGCTCCCGGCCAACACCTTCATCGCAACCGCCGAGGCGGTCGTGCTGTCGGGAGCCACTCCTCGCTTCCTGGACGTCGACCCTGCCACGCTGCTCGTCACGCCCGAGATCGTGCGGGCGGCGATCACCCCTCGCACCGCGGCGCTGATCGCGGTGGAGCTGTACGGCAACATGCCGCGGATGGTGCACCTCGCGCACCTGGCGGCGTCGAGCGGGATCGCGTTGATCGAAGACGCGGCGCAGGCGCAGGGCTCGACCCTGAACGGGCGTGCAGCCGGCTCGTTCGGCACCGCCGGCTGCTTCAGCTTCTATCCGACGAAGAACCTGGGCGCCTGGGGGGACGCCGGATGCGTCGTCACCAACGACGCCGCGGTTGCGGCCGCCGTGCGGTCGCTGGGAAACCATGGTCGTGCTCCCGGAGACGGCAACGCCCACCAGGCGATCGGGCGCAACAGCCGGCTCGATGCGCTCCAGGCCGTGGTGCTGACCGCGAAGCTCAAGCGGCTGGACGAGTGGACGGCCGCGCGCCGCGAGGCGATGGAGATCTACCGGCGAACGCTGAACCACGAGCTGGTGCGCTTCGTCGAGATCGAGCCGCACGTCGCAAGCTCCTACCACCAGAACGTGGTGCTCGTAACGGAGCGAGACGCGGTGCAGGAGCAGCTGCGTCGTGACGGAGTGCGCACGGGCATTCACTATCCGGTTCCCTGCCACCTCCAGCCGCCCTACCGGCGCTACGCCCAGGGGCCGCTGGCGATCGCCGAAGAGACTGCCGGCCGGCTGCTGTCGCTGCCGCTCTTCCCGCACATCACCGAGCGGCAGATCGAGTACGTGTGCGATTGCGTTCACAGGTGCCTCGATCAAGTGGCCGGCCGGAGCCGCGGAACGCGACGGAGCTATGGATAGAAGGGGCGGCACCGAGATCATCGGTCCCGGCGCGCTCGTCGACGAGTCGGTGATCGTCGGCTATCCACCCGCTCGGCAGGCTGCCGAGCAGCTGACCATCGGCGAGTCGCCGCAGCTTCGGTCCGGCACGGTGATCTATGCGGGGTCGACCGTCGGCGCCAGATTCGCGACCGGCCACAACGTCATCATCAGAGAAGAGGTTCGCATCGGAGATGACGTGTCGGTCTGGAGTAACTCGGTGATCGACTACGGCTGCACCATCGGCGACCGCGTCAAGATCCACACGAACTGCTACGTGGCGCAGTACACGGAGCTGGAGGACGACGTGTTCCTGGCCCCCGGTGTCATGATCGCCAACGACCTGTATCCCGGAAGCGTCGTGTCCGGTGAATCGATGGCGGGGCCGATCATCGAGGCCGGCGCGCAGATCGGCGTCAACGCGACGATCCTGCCGTACGTCAGGATCGGCCGCGGCGCGATCATCGGCGCCGGGTCGGTGGTCACGAAAGACGTCCCGGACGGGATGATCGCCTATGGCAATCCGGCGGTGGCGGTTCGCGCCGTCCCCGAGCAGCCGCACATGGAATCGCGCGTGCGAGCGGCCCGGTCGTCGAGGTTTCGCCCCGCGTCGTCGTCAGCCATGACGGGTTGACGATGTTCAGATCGGAGTCCGCCGACAAGGTTCGCACGTCAGGCTCCGGCCGCTCAGCGACCGTTCGGCGGGAGCAGCCTTCGGCTGCGCGTCCGTACGGATCGTCCGCTGTGAAGCGGGTTATCGACGTGGGCCTGGGGATGGTGGCACTGGTGCTGCTTTCGCCGGTGTTCGTGCTGGTGGCGATCGCCGTCAGGTTCAGCAGCAAGGGCCCGGTCTTGTTCCGCCAGGAACGGGTGGGCCGCGGCCAACGGCCGTTCACGATGTTCAAGTTCCGCACGATGTACGTGGGGCTCGACGATGCGGAGCACCGCGCCTACGTTCGCGCGATGCTGACGCCCGGCGAGGACTTCGAGGCCGCCGAATCAGGTCTACACAAGCTGGTCGACGCTCGCGTCACCGCGGTCGGCCGTGTGCTTCGGCGTATGAGCCTCGACGAGCTTCCACAGCTCCTGAACGTGATCGCGGGGTCGATGTCTCTGGTCGGGCCGCGACCGGTGCTGCCGTGGGAGGTGGAGCTGCTCGAAGAGGTAGATCACCTGCGGTTCGAGGTCAAGCCTGGCATGACCGGCCTCTGGCAGGTGAGCGGCCGCAGCCGGCTTCCGATGTCCAAAGCGTTCCAGCTCGACCGGGAATACGTGGCAGAGCAGAGCTTTCTGCTGGATCTGAAGATCCTCTTGAAGACGCTCCCGGCTGTGCTGTTTGCCGGGGACGCAGCATGATCGAGGCGCAGGAGCCGGCATCGGTCCGGTCTGACACCGTGCCGGTTCGGCCTGACCAGGCCTCGCTTGTCACGAACTCGATGACGGGCTCGTTCTGGACGCTGGTCAGCCGCATGACCGGTCTGGCACGCATCCTCGTGCTGGGAGCGGTGCTCGGCGCCACCTACCTCGGCAACACGTACCAGGGCATGAACGCGCTGCCGAATCTCGTGTACTACCAGATACTCGCCGGATCGCTGTTCGTCTCGCTGCTGGTGCCGCCGCTGATGCGACACATCCGCGAGGGCGACGCAGAGCGGGCCGACACGCTGGTGCGGGGCTTCTTCGGTGGGGTGCTGGTGCTTGGCGTGATCGCCATGGCCGCCATCATGGTGGCCGCGCCGCTGATCCTGCACGTGTTCTCGCTGGGCGTCAGCGACCCGCATTCCGCCGCCGAGCAGCGCCGCGTCGGCCTGGTGCTGCTGCTCCTGTTCGCACCTCAGATCCCGCTCTACGTGATCGCCGGAACCGGTGCTGCGGTGATGAACGCCTATGGCCGCTTCGCCCTGGCCGCAGGCGCACCCACCATCGAGAACGTCGGGATCATGGTGACGCTGGTCGCGGTGGCCGTGGTCTACGGAACCGGGGGCACGCTGTCGAACGTCACCACCACCGAGATCGTGATCCTGGGCCTGGGAACGACCGGGGCGGTTGCGCTGCATGCGACGCTCGAGTGGTTCGGAGCGAGGCGAAGCCAACCCTCCATGCGGCCGGCGCTGGCGTGGAACGATCCCGAGGTGCGTACCGTGCTGGTCAGGATCCGGGCGGTGCTTGCGTATACCGGCCTGGCGACGCTGCAGCTGGTGGTCACGATGGTGATCGCCAACCGGGTGGGCGGCGGCCTCGTGGCATTCCAGCTGGCGCTCAACTTCTTCTATCTGCCCACCGCGATCGTCACCTGGCCCGTCGCACGGGCACTGGTTCCGCGGCTTGCCGTCTTCCACCAGACCGGGAACGCGGTTGCGTTTCGCGAGGAGCTGGGAAAGGCGCTGGGCCTGGCCTGCTTCGTGACCGTCCCGATCGCGGCGGCGTATGCGGCATCTGCTCACCAGATCGCAGATATCGTGGCCTTCGGTCGCCTCGACACGTCAAACGCGATCGAGTACGTCGCCATCTCGTTGATCGCTCTCAGCCCGGCCGTGATAGGTGAGACCGCCTTCATCCTGGGAACGTATGCCCTGTATGCGCAGGAGGATGTGCGGGCGCCGGTCCGCTCGATGCTCGTGCGGGTGGCGACGATGGTGATCTTGATGATCCCGGCGACACAGGCACATGGGGCGCAGGTGGTGCTTCTGATCGGCGCCGCCTTCTCGGGAGGCTCCTTCGTGGGAGCGCTTCATGCGTGGCATCAGGTCGACAGGCGGACGCCGGCCGGCCGAACGCGGTCGATGCGGATGCTGGCGCGCACGGCGCTGGCTTCCATCGTCATGGTCGCGGTCGGCGCGCTGGCGTGGAGGCTGACCGGTGACCTGGGGGCGTCGCGGCCGGCCGAACTGGTCCGGCTTGGCCTCGCCGCGGCGGCCGGCGGGACGGCCTATCTCGGCTCCCAGGCGTGGCTGCATGCGCCGGAGATGCGCCTGCTGCGAGAGAGCGGTCGGGTGCCCGTGATCGGCGGACGGAGCGTGGGCTGATGCTCGAGTCACTGCCAGGGTTCGGATCTGGCCGGGCGCAGAGCCGGGATCTCCGGCGTCGGCTGCAGCGGGCAGGCGACGACGTCATGCGCAGCCGCGGCCAGCTGGTGGTCGTCGGCGCCGGTGCGGTCGGCGCGGTGCTGCTTGCCGGACTGATCACCAGGAAGGGCCCGTTGCTGCCGCTGCTCGCGATCGCCGCGCTGGCCGCGCTGCTGGCGGTGGCGGTGCGCCCCCAGTTCGGTGCATACCTGCTGATCGCCTCCACCCCGCTGGTCGCCGGAATCAACCGCGGCGGTGCCGTTCCGGCGATCCGGCCCAACGAGGGGCTGCTGATGATCGTCGCCGCGGCGTTGGTGTTGCGTTTCGCCCTTCACGTACGAACGCAGGATCTCAGGTTCAGACCGTCGCACATCGACATCGCGATAACGGCGATGTGTATTACGAGCTCCATCGTGCCGCTGTTGTGGATGGCAATCCGGGCTCACGTGATCGAGCACGACGACATCCTGTACTCGCTCATGATCTGGAAGTACTATCTGATCTTCGCGGTCTTCCGGTCGTCGGTACACACGATCAGGCACGTCCGCGTCTGTCTGTGGCTGTCCTTGGGATCTGCCGCGATCGTGGCGTCGCTGGCGATGCTGCAGTCGTTCGGGGTGGGCACCGTGGCTCACGTTCTCACCACCTACTATGCGCCCTACGGCAACGTCGACGCCGTGACCGGGAGCGGCCGGGCGGGCGCCACGCTGGGCCTGCCGATCGCCGTGGCGGACCTGCTGATCTTCAACATCGCCGTCGCGGCCGGCCTGATCACCACCGGATCGCGCCACCGCGTGCTCCTGTGCCTGATGGCGTTCTTCTTCGTGATCGGCGTGTTCGCCGCCGGAGAGTTCTCGGGCGTGATCGGCCTTGCGATCGCCGTCATCGTGATCGCGATCCTGACACGGCGGTTCTCGTTCCTGGTGTGGTCGATGGTGCCGGTGGTCACGGCCGCGGTCGCGCTACGGCCGGTGATCGAGCGGCGCCTGCAGGGGTTCCAGTCGCCCAGTGGCCTGCCCACCAGCTGGGAGGGCCGGCTGCACAATCTCGAGAACTACTTCTGGCCGGAGCTGTTCTCGGGCAACAGCTGGATTCTCGGCATCCGGCCGGCCGCCCGCGTGGTGTCGCAGCGGCTGGCCACCGGATACGTCTGGATCGAGAGCGGCTACACGTGGCTGCTCTGGGCGGGCGGTCTGCCGCTGCTGTTCAGCTTTTTCTACTTCGTCTGGGCGGGGGTGCGCGAGGGCTCTCGAGTGCTCCGGCTCCACCGCGATGAGGCCGGAGCCGCCGGCCTGGCGGTGGTCACGGCCCTCTCCGTGGTGTCGGTGCTGATGATCATCGACCCACACATCACCTATCGCGGGTCGGGCGACCTCATCTTCGCGCTGCTCGGCATCACCGCGGCCGGGGCGTCGATGGTCCCGAACGGGAGGTCACGATGACAACCCGCCGGATCCTCGTGATCATCGAGAACGTGCCGTACGCGCGCGACCATCGCGCCCGAAAGCAGGTCGAGAGCCTGCTGCGGAGCGGATACCGCGTCGGAGTCATCTCGCGGCGGGACCCCGACAATCACAGATACGGCAGCCCGGGACTGCGCATCTATGAGTACAAGGCGCCCCCGGAACGCTCGGGGCTGTTCGGATTCGCGCTCGAGTACTGCTACTCCCTGATTGCCGCGACCGCGCTGATGGTTCGCGCCCGGCGTCACGGCCGGGTTGATCTCGTCCAGACCGGGCATCCGCCCGACATCTACTTCCTGCTCGCGGTCCCGGCACGGTTGCTGCGCGCTCGGTTCGTGGTCGACCAGAGAGACCTCTCTCCCGAGGTGTATGCGGATCGGTTCGGAAAGACGACCGGCGCGATCCCGAGGCTGCTGCGGGCCATGGAACGGGCATCTCACCGCGTGGCCGACGGTGTGCTTTGCGTGAACGACTCCCTGGCACGGACGGTGGTGATGCGCGGGAAGCTGGACGTCGAGAAGGTGACGGTGATCGGCAACGGGCCGACGCTGGCGTCGATCGAGGGCCATCCGCCGGTGCCGGAGCTTCGCGCAGGATTCGAGCATCTCGTCTGCTGGCTCGGGGTGATGGGCCCGCAGGATCACATGGAGCTCGCGATATCGGCCGCGGCCCACTGCATCCACGAGCGGGGCAGGAAGGACACGCTGTTCGTCTTCATCGGCTCGGGCGAGTCGCTGGACGCTGCCCGGAAGCAGGCGGCCGACCTGGGCCTGGGAGATCAGGTGCGGTTCACCGGGTGGCTGGATGAAGGTCGCTGCTTTGACTACCTCGGGACCGCGGACCTGGCGCTCGATTCGAACCTGCAGCCCGAGGTGACGCCCGTCAAGGGCCTCGAGTACATGGCACACGGCGTTCCCTTCGTCGCCTTCGACCTGGAGGAGACCCGCGCAATGGCCGGGTCCGCGGCGCGATATGTGACGCCCGGCGATGCCGTCGAGATGGCGCAGGAGATCGCGCGGTTGTTGGACGAACCACGCGAGCGCCGGGCGATGGGCGAGATCGGGCGAGAGATCATCCGGCGGCGGCTCTCCTGGGATATGCAGGAACCTCGCTACATCTCGCTGGTGGACAGCCTCGTCGAACCCGCCGGCGGCCAGCACGTGATTCGGACGATCGGAGCTGAACGATGATCGAGACAACGCTGCGGGACCGGTTCCACCACGTGCTGAGGACGGTGGTTTCCGAGCGCCCGGCCATCTACCTTCCGTTCGCCCGCCGCAAGTATCCGGGACCCAGCCCCGAGGTCATCAGCGACGAGACCGAGTTCGTGATCGACGGCTACACGCGGTGCGCGAGCACGTTCGCTGTCTACGCATTCCAGTTGGCGCAGCCACGGCCGGTGCGAATCGCCCACCACCTCCATGCGCCGGCGCAGCTGATAGCAGCGGCGAGGGCGGAGATACCGACGCTGGTGCTGATACGCGACCCGGCCGGCGTGGTGCTCTCGCAGGTGATCCGGGAGCCCGGCGTCAGTATCCGCGACGCGCTCTTCTCGTACACCAGGTTTTACGACAAGCTCGAGCGCTACCGGTCGAGCTACGTCGTCGCCGACTTCGAGCAGACGACGACCGCGTTCGGACACGTGATCCGGCGGGTGAACGAGCGGTTCGGGACGTCCTACGCGGAGTTCGATCACACCGACGAGAACGTCGCGCGGTGCGTCGAGCTGATCAAGGAGCGTCCGAAGTTGTCGCCGCATCTGCTCGGGTTCGAGTCCGGAACGGTTACGCTCGAGCAAGCGAAGAAGGCCCTCAGCGAGACCGAGAGCATCTCGGAGGAGGCGCAGCGGGCGTGGGTGCCGTCCACCGGCAGAAGCTCGGAGAAGGATGCGCTTCGCGCGCATTGGCAGGAACCGCGGTACGAGTCGGCACGACGGCGTGCATACGACGTCTACCACCAATTCCTGCTGGATCGGGACGGGGCCCACGCGGTCGACGACGGTCTGACCGTCAGCGCGCCTTCCTGAATCGGCGCGCGCGCGGCTAAAGGTATCGACGGCATTTGCCGATGATCCGATGTTAATCGGCGTGAATAGCACCGTGTCGATTACCTGAGGGGTCTATAGAGGCCGGCGACAGCCGGCCGTGTATGAGCAAGACGTGCGTCGGCTGCGTACCGAGCGGCCGTCGATGCGCCTGTCTGTTTGCACATCGGCGCCCGGATCGCTGGTGGGCAGTTGTTCCTCGCTTGTGGGAGGTCACCCGACATGAAGCGATTGATCATCTCGCCGCTGGTTCTGGCGCTCGTGCTCGTTTCTCCGCTGTCGGCACCCGTCGCGGCAGCTGCAGGCTCCGCGCAGCCGAGCGCCGATGTCGATCTGACGCCGAGCGGCGATGTGGCCGCCAGAAACGTGGTCGCGGTCGTGGATGGCTCCGCCGTGAAGGGCGGGAGCCTGTGGGCCCAGGTCGATGACGGTACCTCGTTCTCGGAGGCTGACGACAGCGCCACGCTGGTTCGGACGCGGCTGCGATTCAAGGGCGCCGAGCATACGACCAGCTATTCCGGAGCGCCGGCCGGCACGGTCTCCGATGTGGTCGTGAACCTTCGCGCCGCCCGCACGCCCCTGGCGAGGGGCACCGTGCGAGTGCGGCTGTACGACGGCTCGACGTTGCTTGGGAGCGGCGCTCCACACGCCCTGACCGAGGCGTACACGAACTTCTCCGACGACTTCGGCGGTGTCTCTGTGGCCGACGCGTCGAACCTGCGCACCACGGTGAAGTTCACGAACACGAGTGGAAAGGGAGAGCTGTTCTACACCGCGCTGTGGCTGCACGCGGCCTATCAGACGGCGTCCGACACACCTCCCTCCGTATCCATCCTGTCTCCGAGCGACGGAGCCGCCGTGAACGGGCCGATCGTGGTGTCCGGCACGTCGGGTGACGACGTCGGTGTGAGCTCTGTCGCGCTTCGGATCGACGGCGGCGCTCCGATCGCGGTGAGCACCGCGGGAACGTGGACGTACCCGTGGGACACCACCGGTGCCGACGGCGCCCATCAGCTGACCGTGACCGCGACCGATACCGCCGGCCAGACCAGCAGCCAGTCGATTTCGGTCGTGGTCGGGAGCGCGATCAGCTCCGCTCCACCTCCGGGCGGCGGCTACTTCAGTCTTCAGCCTGCCGGCTCCTGGTCGGCGCTGCCAGACGACGCGCAATGCGCGTCGATGGTTCACCGCTCCACATGGGAGCCGCGGCCGGCAAACTACGCGGCCAACCACACGGTGGTCGACCCGGCGAAGGTCAGCGCCGCGTTTGCAGCACGCCCCCTGGCTGTCGACGGTAACTACGACTCCAAGTGGGATACGTGGCTGCTGCCCCGCGTTGACGGTCAGTTCTCCGGGACCACCGATGAGATCTTCCAGTGGGCCGCCTGCAAGTGGGGCTTGCCGGACAATCTGCTGCGGGGGATCGCGGTGCGCGAGTCGACGTGGTACCAGTACCTCACGTATCCGAGCGGGCGGCCGGTGAACGACTGGGGCAGCGGCGACATGATCACCTCGCCAAGTCAGGCAACGGTCACGTATTGCGACGGTCTCGCAAAGAGTGGCGGCTACGACTATCAGAAGGACTACGGGACCGGGATATGTCCGGAGACGTTCTCGATCGCCGGCGTCATGGATTGGGAAGCCCCGTCCTGGGGAGTCATGCCCGACAACCAGAACGGGACGTTCCCGTTCAACCGCGACTCGACCGCGTTTGCGGTCGACTACCTGGGCAGCCAGCTGCGAGGATGCTACGAAGGGTGGGAGCACTGGCTCGGAGGAACCTACGCGGCCGGCGACATCTGGGGCTGTGTCGGTCTCTGGTACGCCGGTGATTGGCACAGCGCGGCGGGCGACGGTTACACGTCGCGCGTCCAGAACGAGATCAGCAATCTGACGTGGCTGAAGAGCGATTGGGCATCGATCGGTCCCGGATGTAGCGCGACCTACGGTTGCCCGTGACGAATCCGTCGATCGTGTTGCGGTCAGCGGAGTGTTGCATGCGCCGGTGGGGACTCCCCTTTGCGTCCCGGCGCATGCCGCGGCAGCCGCTCAGGACAGCCGTGAACACCGCCCGCCACGTATAGGGAGCCAAGCGTGCGATGCACACCAGTGATACGTGTCCTTAGCCGCCTCGTCAACGTTCTGCCCCCGGGCGGATCGGTCGCGCTCACGGGCAGCTTCGTGAGGTGATGGTGCACAACATGGACAGCTCGGGGCCGATCGGATTTAGCAGCTTCACGCGCCGCACCGCGCGTTGCTGCGCGGTGCCGGAGTTGGTCTCGGCCAGCGCCAGTTCGGGCTCCATGCGACCCGGCTCCTTGGAGGCTGCGGTTTGGTAGGCGCTGCGAGCGCCATGTACGTCACCGAGCGCCCATCTTGCGTTTCCCATCTGCATCCACGGCAGGAATGACCACGGCTGCCAGCGAGCCGCGTCGGACGCGTGCTGCTCGGCTGACCGGAAGTCTCCTCGGTTGGCCGCGCTGTAGCTGTCCAGCAGCTGCTGGTTGCCCACGAGCCCGAGTCCGGCGACGAGCGCCAGCGCCCCTGCCGCCGCCACCAGCAGGAGCCGTCTGGACGAGGCCAGCACCACGCGGGGTGCGTCGGCTCGCGACACGAGCAGCGCCGCGCAGCAGAGCAAGAAGGGTACGGTCAGGCCCGGCACCAGCAGGTCCCAGTCGGTTCCCGCGTGCAGCAGGAATGCCGCCACCGCCCCGACCAATGACGGTACCAGCGCGCTGGAGGAGCGCGCCCGTATGCCCACGAGCAGCGGCGTTAACAGCGTGATCCCGAGCAACAGCAGCCCGACCAGCCCGGCTTCGGCGAAGGTCTGGAGATAGAGGCTGTGAGGCGAGTTGCTGTCCAGGATCGCCGTGCGGTGCTGATACCAGTACTCATCGAAGCTCCCCGCGCCGGTGCCCTGCAGCGGATGCGCGACGCCCTCTCGCCAGGCGACCGACCAGAGCAGGTTGCGGTTGGTCAGCGAGAACGTCGACAGCCTGCTGGGATCGTCCTGCTTGATGGTGGGTGCAGCGGTCAGCGTGGTATAGGCCGACCGCGGCCACCGCGCCGGGTCGCCGTACCGCTGGACCGTCGCAGCGCATGCGAGCAGGACGCCGGCACAGAGCATTCCCACGTACGCAACCCTGATCCAAGGTGGAACCGGGACCAATCGTCCGAACCGCGCGAGCGCGTACACGCAGCACCCGGTGACGACGCAGATCACCAGCACCTCGCCCGCCAGTCGGTGCCCGGCGGAGGCGGCCTGGAGGCTGTACCCGTCACCCACCATCGCAGTCGTCCGGTTCGCCTGCCACGCGGCGATTCCGCCGCCGATTCCAAGCACCACCAGCCAGACGGTGGTCTGCACACGTCTCGGGTCGATGGCAAGCCAGACCGCGACGCCGACCACGAGCGCCAGTTCGGCGCCCCGGGAGAGCGTGAGAGCGGTCTGGACGGCGAGCACCGGTACGACACCGGCGGCAAGGGCGCGCCAGAATGCGGATCCGTCCGTGCTCACGACTCCCATTGCGAGGATCATGGCGAGCACCGCCAGCATTCCCTGGGCGTTCCAGTACCCGAGCGGTGAAAACGAGCGGCCCGGCGCGCTCGCCTGCGACGCAACACCGAACACATCGGGCAGGAGGTGCGCCGCGACGCCATAAAGGCAGAGCGCGCACGAGCCGATCAATACCCCATTGCGAATACCGGCCGGTGTCGCGGCATCGGCGAAGGTCACGGCCAGCCCTGCCACCGCGACGTACACGAGGCTCCGCTGAACATCCTGCACTCCGGTCGTGACGTCGGAGGTCCATAGCAGCGACACACCCGTCCAGACGACGAACGCACTCAGCGCCAGGCCCCACGCCAGGAGCACCCGCGGGGCCCGCAGCTCGCCCGCGAGCACCGCGAGGCCGATGGCGCACGAGCACAGCAGGGCAATCCATCCCCACGCGGTTGCCGCGAAGCTGCCGTTCACCCACCCGATCCAGAAGACCGAGACGGCAATGGCGGTGGTGAACACCCGAGTGGATTGCGATACCATCACAACCTCACCAGTGTACGAATAAAATCCCAAACTGCCTAGCGTGGGCTGAGATGATGCCATCGATAGCTAACAAGCTGCGTAGCTCGCATACCGCCATCGGCGTTGCGCTCGTTGTGACGTGTGCTGTTGTGTTGGCCGGTGCATGGGCGCTGGGCGGACTGAGCGCAGCGGGGTCGGTATTCGGATGGAAAGCTAACGCGCGGAGCAGTTACATCTGCAACGTCGTTATCTGTCCGTTACGTATGACAGTTGCACCGACGGTGGTGAGCATGAATAGCACGGACTCGGTCTCCGGCAATCTACGGATTCAGAGTGACGCCGATCAGCCGGTGATCCTGACGTATCTCGCAAGCAACGCCTGCACCGGTGAGCCTGTGCCCGCGAACGTCGTCAACGTCAGGTACGACAGACATGCATCGCGTGCGGGGTCAGGCGACAGAGGATTTACACTTCACACGCTGGATGCCCAGCCCGGACTGTACGGCATCACGTTGACAGGTCTTCGCGGGACGGTGTCGTGGTCCACCCGTATCGAGGTTCGAGTCGCCGACGGTCGCTGCTAGGTCGAGCCGGCAACGGCCGGGGGTCGCGCGTAAGAACCCGCCGCGGCCGGCTGACGTGCAACGGCAATGGTTCGAGCATCCATCCGACTCGCTCGTAAGATAGAGCCGTGCCGCAGCACCCTCACCGGTTCGACCAGCTCACGCCGCTCGGCGACCTGGCGCTGGTCCGCCTCGCGAGCACCGCGCTGTCGGAGGGCGACCCCGGCCGCGAGACGGCCAAGCGCTGCGTCGGTCTGGTCGTCCTGCGCCACCGCGACCTGGTGCGCTCCGTCATCGCCGCCAAGGTGCCGCCCGGGGCCGTCGACGACGTCGAGTCGGACGTGTGGCTGCGCTTTTCGCGCAAGGCCTACTCCGGCGACGAGATCACCAACCCGGTTGGCCTGCTGCTGCGCATGGCCGTCTTCTGCCGGGCCGACTTCCACGCCAACCGGCCGTCGACGGAATCGTCGCTGGCCGACTGGGATGACGCGTCCGACGACCCAGCGCTCGACGAGATCGCCGTCTCCGCGGCCGTGGCCGACCTGCTGGCGCCGCTAGGCGACCGGCAGCGAGACGTCGTATGGCAGCGCATCATCGAAGGGCGATCCAGCGCCGAGGTGGCGGCGATGCTGGAGACGACCGCGGGCAACATCGACGTGATCCTGCACCGGGCGCTGGCCGGGATGCGGGAGGCGCAGCCATGAGCGATCGCGCCCTCGAGCTGTTCGAGCAGTACCTCGACCAGCGCGCGTCCGGCCGGCAGCCGGATGCGGCCGCACTCGTGCACGAGGCCGGCGATCAGGCCGACGTCCTGGCCGGCATGATCGCCGCCTACGCCGCCACCCATCCCGCCGACGTGACCGAAGACCAGCTGGAGCAGATGACCGCCCGCCCCGAGCTGGAGCCGCCCCGGCCCTGGCCGGAGCTGCTGCCGGCGCTGCGTGAGCGCACGCACACCACCCGCGCCGCCCTCGTCAGCCGGCTGTGCGAGGCGCTGGGCGTGCGCGGCTCCGAGCGGCAGGTGGGCGACTACGTGCACGAGCTCGAGGCCGGCCTGCTCTCGCCCGCGCGCGTGCGCCCGGCCGTCGTCTCCGCCCTGGCCGCCGTGCTGGGCGTGCCGCGGGCGCTGCTCGAGTCCTCCCGCGGCCTGACCGCGCAGCCGCCGCCCTCAAGCGGACTCAGCTTCGCCCGCTCCGCCCGCCATTCGGACGAGAGTCTGATGAGCCTGGGCGCGCTCGAGCCCGACGCCGACCCGCGCGTCGACGACCTCTTCACCGGCGGCGGCGATGGATGAGCTGGCGGCCGCCCGCGAGGCGCTCGACCGCTTCACGGCCGCCTACCACCTGCACCCGCCTCCGGTCGACGTCGAGCAGCTCTGCGAGAGCCTCTGCTGCCTTCGCATCCGCACCTCCGACGACCTGGCCGCCATCCCGGGAGCGCCCGACGGCGTCGCGCTGTCCGGCATGCTGCTGCCGGCTCGCAAGGAGGTCTGGGTCAGCGAGCACGAGCCCTGGGAGCGGCGCCGCTTCTCGATCGCCCACGAGGTCGGCCACTACCTGTTGCACGTCGGCGAGATCTCGGACGGCGTGTTCTGCCGGGCCGCCGACCTGCGCCCCGACCCGGACAGCCCCGAGCGCCTGCGCGAGCGCGAGGCCAACCGCTTCGCCGCCGAGCTGCTGATGCCCGCGCAGCTGGTCGCAGGCGAGGTCGATCGCCGTGGCCCCGACCCGGTCGCCCTGGCGCCGCTGTTCGCCGTCTCCGACCTGGCCATGGGCTTCCGGCTCGTCAACCTCGGCCATCTGCAGGCGCTGCCGGTCGACCTCGACCGGAAGTGGCAGGAATGGCGAGTGTGAGCTAGTCGCCTCGCCCGACCAGCAGCACGACCGGCCCGGGTACCGTACGATCGCCGCTTCCGGCATGGGGGCCCATCGACCAGCCGATTAGCACCGATGCATCCGCAGAACGTCGACGCGTCCCTGCGGCGGGCCGCAGGCCTGTATCGCGGGCTCGTCGAGAAGCTGCCGGGCGTCACCTACCTGTGGGGGGCCGGCCGGCCGCTGCACGTACGTCTCGCCGCAGGTGGTCGAGGTGTTCGGCCGCTCCGAGCAGGCGTTCGGCGAGGTGCGTGGCGCGACGCGATCGCCGAGGAAGACCTGGAGGGGGTGATCGACCACGTCCGAAACCAGCACGCCGCCGACCGTGGAGCGCACGTCGAGTACCGCATCCACCACCTCACGACCGGCGAGCAGCGCTGGCTGACCGAGCAGACGACCCTGGTCACGGTCCAGGGCGAGCCGCCGGCTGGTGGGAACGCTGCTGCGCGCGCCGCCACCCGCTCCCTGGGCGCCCAGCTGGCCGCCGAAGGGGCTTCCAGGCCACCGTCGAGGGCGAGTTCGGCCGGCTGCCGGGCGAGTTCGAGTCGCTCGCCTACCGGATCGTGCGCGAGGCCGTGATCAACGCCAACAAGCATCGGGTTCTCGCCCGAGCAAGCGCTCAGCCGCGGCGACGCCGGCCTGCACTTCGGCCTGCGCTCCGCGCTCGAGCGGGCCCGCATCGTCGACGGCACGCTTGCCATCATCAGCGCTCCCGGCCGGGGCACCACCGTCCGGCTGCGGCTGCCGATCGCAGAGA